>JAPLNR010000074.1 GCA_026401035.1 Planctomycetia bacterium
ACCCTCGTCGAGTTGTTGGTGGTGATCGGCATCATCGGGCTGCTCGCCGCTCTCCTCGTTCCGGCCGTGCAGCAGGCCCGGGAAAGCGGCCGACGAATGGCGTGCGCCAACAAGATTCGCCAGCTCGGCCTGGCCGTCCAAGGCTATGAATCGCAAAACGGTTGCTTCCCGGCGCTCGTCGTGGGCCACGGCTTCTGCACCGCGTCGACCCGCCCGCCCTCGTCGTCGTTTCTCGGTAAACCGGGGACGCTCAACACGAGCGGCTTCGTCTTTCTCTTGCCGTTCATTGAGCAGATGAACCTCTACTCCACGGTGGACCTGACCAAGCCGATGTGTGGCTGGAATGAGCCAACCCTGCAGTCGAGTTGGGGCGTGCCCGTCCCGGAATCGACGCTCTCGGGCAACAATTACAAGGTCTCGATGACGCGGCTCGACATCTTCGAGTGCCCGACCGCGACTGCCAGCAGCAGCACGTACGGCCTGCCGGCCGCATATCCGGACCCCGTCCGCTTTTACAACTACGGCAGCTGCATGGGCCGGCTCACGAACTACCAAATGGTTTTCAACAACACCGACTGGAACGTGGTATGCGACATGTGGCGAAATGGCCAGAAGGCACAGCGGGCCATGTTCGGCGAGGAGAGCTTTTGTAGGGCGGCCGCGGTGCGGGACGGTTTGTCGAACGTTCTCATGATCGCCGAGACGAACTCGAACGGTTCGGTGCAAGGCGGCCAAAGTAGCGGCAACCCGTGGGCCTACTTCGACCAGACACAATTTGGTATTAACGTGAAACTCGGGATCAATATATGGGGGGCCGCGAATCGACCGGGCTTTACGAGTGCGCGGTCGATTCCGGCAAGCGAGCACCCGGGCGGCTGTCACTTCGTGTTTGGCGACGGCTCGGTCCGGTTCGTGAGCGAAAACACAAATTTTGAGGTGTTGAGACAGCTGCTTTTTATCGCTGACAATCTGAGTCCCGTCGATCAATTGCCGTAGTCGTCACGGGCGGCCGGCAGCGATGCGTCAGGGCTTCTTGGGCCCGGCCGCCGACTGGACCTCGATCGTGAGCGGATCTTGCTTGCCGTCGACGGTGGCCCGGAGCGGCGTCGCTCCGGGATTCTGGTAGCGGGACTGCAGCCGCTCGGGGGCGTTCATCTGGGCGTTGGTCCACGCGACCCGTTCGTCCATCGGCGTGTCCGGGCCGGGCTCCGGCGTAGTCGGCAGTTGCCTCCACGAGGCCGTGATCGTGTATTCGCCCGGAAAGATGCCGCGCCGGAACTGGTGCGTGGTGGCGGCGAACTGGCCATCGGCTTGAGATACGGAAAACCCACCGTTGCCCTTTCCGTCGGGGCTCGGGAGGAAATCGAGCCGCACGCCCTCGGTGGGCTGGCCGTCGACGAGCACGCGGCCCTGCACGGCGACCCGGCCGTCGGTGCCTCCGCAGCCCGCCGCTATCGCGACGAGTCCCGCGAGCCCTGCCAGGCACCATGATGCCACGATCCTCTCACCCATCACGCATCTCATGGAGGGCACTCCTTCGCTCCGATCATCCTCACCTCACCCGCGAATCCCACCCGGGATTCATAAGCGCCGCGGTCCGCGGCCGAGCGGTGCGGCCGTCGTCAGAGCACTCGGCCAAAGATTAGTGTATACACTCTGCGGGAGTCGTTCAAAAGCCGCCGTGACGCCGCCCCGCGACATCAACAGGAGCTCCATCATGCCTGGGTTTCTTCTCCTCCCTGCCGCGCCGTGGCACGCCGTCTGCTTCGCCACCATGCTCGCAGCAACGTGGACGGCTGCCGCCGCACCGGTGGTGGCAGCCGACACGCCAGCCTCGCCACCGCCAGCTCCGACCGTTCGGATCGCGGCTGGCCCCGCCGCAGCTGCGAAAGTCCAAGTGGCGATCGACAGAGCTGCGAAGGCCGGCGGCGGCACCGTGGAGATCGGGCCCGGCCGCGTGCCGCTGCGGGCCGCGATCCGCCTGGCCGACGGCGTCAAGCTCGCGGGCAAGCCCGGGGAGACCGTGCTCGCGATCGAGCCGGGCGTGCGGCGCCTGCTCGTCGCGCCCGTCGCCAGGGGCGACACGGAGATCCGCGTCGAGGACTCCGCGGGACTCGAGCCCGGCGACGACGTGGCCCTCGAAGACGCGGCCGGCCACGGGTTCCAGGTGACGACGGCCACGATCATCGAGCGCACCGGCTCCAACTCATTGCGGCTCTCGCGGCCCGCCGAGTCTGACTACCTCCCCGAGCGCGGCGCCACCATCCGCCGGGCCCACGCGGGCGTGGGCGGGTGGGGCGTGAAGCACGCCGCGGTCGAGGGCGTGACGGTGGAGGGCACGCTCGGCGCGGCCGGATCGCAGCAGCTCGGTGGCTGCCGCGGCGGCGGGATCTACCTCTTCGAGTGCGACGACGTGGCGATCCGGCGCTGCACGGTGCGGCGCTACGACGGCGACGGCATCTCGTTCCAGCGCTGCCGTGGCATCGAGGTGACCGGCTGCGCGGTCGAGGAGAACGGCAACGTGGGGTTGCATCCCGGCAGCGACTCCCGTGACTGTGTCGTCCGCGACAACGTCGTCCGCCGCAACGGCTACGTGGGCCTGTTCGTCTGCGTGGGCGTCCGCGGCACACGATTCGAGAACAACCGGATCCTCGACAACGCGGGCTGCGGGATCTCGATCGGCATGGCCGACGCCGAGAACCTGTTCCGCGGCAATGAGGTGGCGGGCAACGCGGAGACGGGCGTGCTCTTCCGCCGCGATTCCGATCAGCCGGCCGAAGGCGCCCACCGCAACGTCTTTGAAGGCAATATCTTCCGCGACAACCTCGGCCCGCGGCCCGCCAAGAGCAACAGCCGTCCCGATTCGGCCGGGCGGGCCGCCGTCGTCATCGAGGGCGTTCACGAGGGGCTCGTGTTCCGTGGCGACACCTTCGCCTTCACGAAGCCCCACGATGGCCCCGCGATCCTCCACGACGCCGCCTCGCCGCCGATGGTCGAGAAGCCGCGGCTCGAGAACGTGGCTGTCGCCGCGGCGACCGGCGAGCGGTTCCACCGGCTCCACGAGGGGCTCACGGTCTACGTGCAGGTGCCCGACGCCCGCGAGTTCACGGTGGGGCTCGATGTCCGCGATCTCAACCTCCAGGCCAACGGCCCGCGGGAGATCCTCTTCAAGGTCTACGATCCCGCAGGCAAACCCGTCGTCCGCGAGGTGATCCCCGACGACGGCTGCACGACGGCGAACCTGCCCGACCGGATCGGCGGCTGGGACCACGAGCTGCAGTGCTTCGTGAACCACTTCGTGAAGGGGACGACGCCGTCGATCCGCTGGAGCGCCTGGAGCGACCCGGCGCGGCTGGCCACCATCGTGCCCCGGCGGTTCGACCGGCGGATCGCGGGGGGCGGGCCGGGCATCTACCGGATCGTGCTCGCCGGCGGGCCGGACCATTACGTCACGCTGCGTCTTGACCCGGCGCTCAAGACGGGCATCGCCGGCCACCCGACCTTCATCCACGGCCACGGCGACCTCTTGCGAAAGGCCTGGGTCTACGTGCCGCCCGGCACGACGGGGATCTTCATGGCGGTGGCCGAGCCCGACGAGCCGCGGTCGCGGAAGTTCACGCTCACCGGCCCCGACGGGAAGGTGCTCTTCGACGGCCTCGCGAAGGGGGGCTACGACGCCACCGACGGCCCTTGGAAGACGGCCGGTGCGAAGCTCGAGCCGGGCGCCTACGACGGCAAACTGCTCGCGCTCGAGGTCTCGCCCGGCCCCAACGACTACCTCCTCAAGGTCACGCTCCAGCGGAAGGAGCCCTTCGCGGACTACGTGGGGACGGGAGCGCTGGCGGTGTTCGCCCCCGACCCGGCCACGGCCGAGGCGATCAAGGGGGGCACGCTCGAGGCCGACGGGCAGGTGTTCTTCCATCCCTTCCAGGTGCGGCTGCACGAATGGCTCAAAAGCCATCCTCTCGACGCCACCGACGCCGAGAAGGCCCTGCGGGCCGAGATCGAGCCGCTCGCGGCCGGACTGCGGATGCTGGAGACGAGCGACGGCCGCGGCTCGCCGTCGTGGACCAACTGGGCCTACGCGATGGGCTACTACGGCTGCAAGGTCTTCAAGCCGGGCTGGAAGCTCCTCAGCCGCTCCGACGTGCCCGACGACCTCCGGGAACTCGTGCGCGAGGGGCTGATCATGGCCGGCGACCGGCTCGCCTTCGCCACGCACATCGAGAAGGTCAATGGCAATGCCTTCGCGCAGATCCCCGTGGCGCTCTGGTACTGCCACCGGGCCACGGGCGACCCGCTGCAGAAGCAGCTCTTCGAGACCTTCTGGCAGCGCTGGACGACCGAGGGCTGGGGCGCGGGCAGCGGGCTGTCGCGGTCGGGCGACGCCCAGGAGCACTTCGCCCACGACATGCATTACGGCTCGTATCTCTTCGACAACTGGGGGGCGAGCGACAACACGTGGGTCAAGGAGGGGGGCATCCTCGGCGACGCCTCCGACGACCCGCGGTTCCAGAAAGTGGTGGACCGCTACCGCGACCTCTACACCTATCTGGCCTGCGCCGAAGCCGACGGCCGGCCGGTGGCGGCCAACCCCTGGTCGGCGCGGACGCACATGTCGGCCTCCAAAGGTGACGCCGGCTGGAAGGTCGGTCCGCACACCCCGAAGGCCCTGTCCGGCCCCGACTTCACGGTGAGCGTCAACGGGGGCGACGAATGGTTCGCCGCCCGCCGCAAGGGCTACTACGCGCTCACGTTCCACGGTCGGCTCGCGCCCGAATGGATGAGCCAGTGCTTCGAGGGCCAGCTCGGCTTCGGCGGCGGCGCGATCTGCCAGCTCACGGTTCCCGGCCGCGGGCCGGTGCTCGCCTCGACGCTCCACGAGTCCTACGGCAAGGGCATGCACCCGAGCGAGTGGCCCGGCTTCCACCTCCACACGCTCGTCGCCGAGCGCTGGGACGGCGTGCCGGTGATCGCGGGCATCAGCGAGCACGCCGACGCGAAGCTCGAGGGCGCGACCGTTTCGAGCTCGGGGGAGATCCGCGGGGCCCACGTGCGGGCCGCCCGCTCGTTCACGTTCGGCCCGGAGGCGATCGACTGCACGGTGCAGTTGGCGAAGAGCGACTACGCCCGCGTGATGTCGATCTGGGCGCACGAGCGGAAGTGGGCCGAACTGCGGTCGGCTGTCGAGATGATCCCCTTCATGCCCACGCAGCCCGACGGCAAGACGCCCACCGCGGTGACCACCGCCGAGGGGGCCGCCCTCACGGCCGCAGGCGCGACGACGAAGCGGGTGCGGATCGACCGGGGCGGATTCGGCGTCGACATCGAGACCGCGGGGCAGACCAGGTTCCGGCTCGGCAAAAGCCACACCGTGCTGCTCGAACTGCTGCCGGCCGGCTCGCCCCCCACGGCCCCGGACAAGATCACCGCGACCTACCGGCTCGTGCCCTTCGGCAACTAGCCCCGGCCCTGTATGGCTAACAACTCGGCTGGTACTAAGTTGGGGGCGGCGTCAGTGAATCGCGGGGGGGATCGACATGGCCCAGACGTTCAACATCCCGGCCACGATCCACGACTGCACCGGCCCGCTCACGCTCTTCGCCGGCCTCCACCTCGCGGCTTCCGCGACGAACGTCGTCTTCCAGGAGACGGTGCGGGCCCATATCCGCACGGTCTACCAGCACCTCGTCGATCGCGGCCCCGTGGTCGAGCGGGGCATGGCGCTGCTGCCCGAGGGCCCCGGCCTCGGCACCCGGTTCCACGATTCACTGTTTACGCCCGAAAAATACGACTACCGCAAGAGCGGCTGAGCCGCGGCGTCCCGTTTCCCATCTCGAGAGGTTTTCCCATGAATGCAAGGACTTGTCTCGGTCTTGGAGTCCTGTGCCTGGCATGGCTCGTCGGCGGCGTCCGCGCGGATGAGCCGACACCGCCGGCAGTCACACGCATGCGGGTGCAGCTGCCGCCGCAGGCGAGCCCGGTGGCGGCCCATCTCGCGACGGTCTTCGCCCGGCAGGTGACCGACCGCTGCGATGCGAAGGTCGCGACCGAGGGCGAGGCGCCGCTCGTCGTGGCATTCGCCACGGCCGACGACATCGGCCCTGAGGGCTTCCGGATCGAGGACCGGCCGGGAGGCGGTGTGCGGATCGTAGGCCGCGATGATCGCGGACTCGTGGCGGGCGTCGGAAAATTCCTGCGGACGAGCCGCTACGACCGCGGCGGCTTCACGCCCGGCACGTGGCGGGGCGAGTCGGTGCCCACGAAGCCGGTGCGCGGCACCTACTTCGCCACCCACTTCTTCAACTACTACCACTCCGCGCCGGTTCCCGAGATCGAACGCTACGTGGAAGACCTCGCCCTCTGGGGCACGAACGAGCTGAAGGTCTGGTACGACATGCACCACTTCAACGGCTTCGACGACCCCACCGCCGTCGCCTTCCGCGACCGGCTGCGATCCATCCTCCTCGCCGCCAAGCGGATCGGGATGGATATCTCTCTGGTCGTGGTCGCTAACGACGCCTACGGCGACTCGCCGGCCGAACTGCGGGCCGCGGGCCGCGGTCGGGGCGGCTGGTATCCCTGTGCCGTCTGCCCGAGCAAGCCGGAGGGCATGCACTACATCCTGAAAGTCCTTGGCGAGGAGTTCGACTGGGCGGCCGACCTGAAGCCGCGGTCGATCTGGATCTGGCCCTATGATCAGGGCGGCTGCGAGTGTGCCGAGTGCAAGCCCTGGGGCTCGAAGGGATTCATGAAGTGTGTGGTCGAGGTGGGGCGGCTCGCGCGGCACAAGTTGCCCGGTACCAAGATCGCCCTCGCCACGTGGTTGATGGACAACAATGAGTGGAGCGGCGTCAGGGAGCGGCTCGCCGGCGAGCCGGACCTGGTCGATGCACTCGTCCACGAGCCGGGGCACTGCCCCGCGATCGACCCGCAGACTCTCCGGCTGCCGATCTTGGGTTTTCCCGAGATCAGCATGCACGAGACCTTTCCGTGGGGCGGGTTCGGCGCCACGCCGCTCACGGCCCGCGCCGAGGCGCAGTGGGACGGCGTCAAGGGTTTTTCGGCAGGCGGCTTCCCCTACTCCGAGGGCATCTACGAAGACCTCACGAAGGCCGTCTGCGCCCAGCTTTACTGGAGCGACCGGCCGGCGGCGGAGACCGTGAAGGAATACGCCGCCTTCGAGTTCTCGCCCGACGTCGCGGACGACGTCGCCGGCGTGGTCAAGACGCTCGAACAGAACCACCATTGGCGGTGGTGGCCGGGCGAGCTCGAGGGTGTGCCGCTGGACTTGAACTGGTTTCCATCGAAGGGCGCCGCGCCGCGGCCCGACCCCGGCGCCGAGGAGGCCTTCGCCACGATGGAGCGGGTGGACGCCCGGCTCACGCCGCAGGCGCGGAAGTCGTGGCGGTGGCGGCAGCTCTACCTGCGGTCACTGCTCGACGCCGGCCTCAAGGCCAACGGCGGCAAGCCCGACGACCGCTGCAACGAAGCCTTCGCCGAGTTGATTCGGATCTACCACGCGGAGAACGCCAACCCTGCGTTGCGATCGCCGCTGCCCAAGGACTGGAAGCCGGCCCCCAAGGCCGCGACGCCGTGAAGATCATCGGCAACGCCTACGCGTTTCTCGTGGCCCTCGTCGCGGCGGCCGGGAGCTGGCCATGAGCAGCACCATCTTCGGTGACCAGGGCCGTCTTGCCGCACAGATCGATGGGAATCATCGTGTGGTCGATCGTTTGATGTCGGTTGGGGCGTTCTCGAGGTCGAAGTCGAAGCGATTCGCGTCAGCGTTGGCCGAAATCCTGGCCCGCAGCATTGTTTCACGATTGAACTGCGGCGGCAGCACCTGATCTCGTACGATCCCCGCCGGTGCACCCGGTGCCGTCGGGTCGGTTTGCGGAGGCCCATACGACGTGATTTCGACGCGGTAGACGCCATTGGCCCGCGGCCCCGACCGGGCGGGGATGTCGTAATCGCCCTTCGTGATCGCCGCCCCCGTTGCCGGCCCTGCCGTGCCGTCGATCGGGGAGAAAACGACCAGCCCGTTCTCGACGGATCTGCCTTCATGTCGCACCGTGCCCCAGACCCGCATCGAATGAACGCCGCGGCCGCATCCTGCCGCCATCACGGCGAGGCTGAAGAGAAGCAAGGGAACCCGTAGGTGGTATGTCGGCATGCGCACGAATAAATTTGGTCGTCACTCGACCGACACGGGTTCACTGCCATTGATACTCGCCAGGGCGATCCACACGTTGGCATCGATCTGGTCGGTGAAGAACCGCACCGCGCCATCGGCCAGCGTCGCGTTGACGCCGCCGGCGTGGAAGCTGCGGGCGGCATAAACCAACCCGCTCCAACAGGTGGCGTTGCCCAGGCAGGGCGCCTTCGCCGGATCGCAGTAGCCCGAGCCGAGCAACATGTCCGGGATGGGGGAATTCGGCCCGCGGAGATGGGAGTAGCCATTGCCGAGATCGCTGGCCCAGATTCCGCGCAGGTCTTTAGTGATGGCTGGACCCGTGATCAGTTCTGAGAGAGCGACCGTGTTCGATGTGCCGTCGCGGACATGGCCCACCGACCGCACGATCGTCCAGTTGAACAACGCACGCTTGGACGTCGCCGGATTGTTAGCGGAGTTGCATGGCTCATTGAAGCCGATGCCGTCCGGGCCCCTGTTCCACGGCTGGTTCTTCTCCATCATGAACCCGTCCGGACTATGGCAGGCGGCGTAGTTCGACCTCGTGTATCCGTCAGTGGGCTTCCCTATCTCGTTACCGAAGTTTGACACGCTGTCGGACGGGCACTGATAGGTTGGAAGCTGCGTGCGAAAAATCTGGCCGTTCACGGCGTCGGAGTTGGGTCCGCGAAAGCCAACTTTCAGATCGTAGCGATCCCAGAGGGTCTTGAGATCGACATACGGCCACAGGTACGTTGTCCATTGCGTCACCGCAGAGTTAATTCGGTTCCCAGGTTCGCTCACTATCGAGCCCGAGGGGAACGTGCCGTTGGAGGAATGATAGGCATGCAGACCGATGCCGAGTTGCCTGAGATTGTTCGCACAATGCATCCGCCGGGCCGATTCCCGGGCAGACTGAATCGCCGGCAGCAGTAGCCCGGCCAACAGGCCGATGATCGCGATCACGGCCAACAGTTCGATCAGGGTAAATCCACGAGAGCGGTTCAGCATGCCTCAACTCTTCGGCGGCGCCTGAGACCCCATGCGGCCACGGCGACGCCGACGGCGGCCAGGGCGATCGCCCCCGGCTCGGGCACCACGATCACGTTCGTCGTGAGCGTGGCGGCGCGGGCGATCGATGCGTGCGAGAGAATCGCGAATGCGATTACGGCGACTGTAGCAGCGCTGCGGAGAGATGCCGACGCACGAGGACGAACGGTGCGGACTCGACTCATCGTGATTCTGGAAAGCCACCCGCCCTGACAGGCAAATCGATGGGTTCCATTGATGAGCGGTGCGAGTGTGTTCATGCCGATTTCCCCCGAATTCGACCGTTGCCGTCGCGGACAAAAAATTTTGAAAGGGCCACAAAATTCTAGAAGGCTTATGCAACCCCTCTGGAGGTGAGGGGGTCGAAATCCCCTATCAATCATGCGAAGCAAACATTCGATGTATACAAGCAGCCATCTGATGTATACACTTGACGAAGAGGGCTGTCAACCTTTTGGCATAGCCCGGTCAACGGCACTTCGGCAACGGTCTTCCGGCTGCCGAGCGCCTCGTGAGCCTCGGAGGGAGCGACCTGGGCGTCCGGAGGTGGTTTCCCGAAACGCCAGTCACCCCCTGCGATGGCGATTTTCTCGCCTCGGCGCTGTGGATGTCGATCACCGGCAGAATAGGCGGGGAACGATTGAAAGACGTTGCGGTCGTTATGGGCCTGGACGATCTCGCCCCAGTCGGTCGGCGGGCCCCGAGCCGGCGCGAGCGGCGGCGGTTCGAGATCGGCGAGCCGGTCGAGGAACTCAAACGGCGACAGCTCGACGACGCCGTTGGCTCCCGGTCGCGTGGACTTTTGCCCGCCGCCCAGGCCGACCCAGTTGGCCGCCCAGAATTGTGACCCAGCGCCTGGGCAGCACGTAACGATCCATGCGCAGTTGTCCGCCAACGGAATAACCTTCCGGGAAAGCGGAGAGCTGACGATCGGCTGCAATGAAAAGCTGATGGGCGATGCATGAACGGCGAGCGGGCAAGGCCATCATCTGGCATCGTGCGACCGCGGACGCGGTTGTCGCGTCAGCCCCCGGCGTAGCACCTCCGACGGAGTGCGGGCTGGACCTCCGCGGCTTCGGCGGTTCCGCCGCGTTGGCCGGCTGCTCGGGCGAGTGCATCTGAAGAAAGAGGAATCTATCGCGAATGTGCCCGAATGCTACAATCGATGAACGCTGCGGCGCGATCATCCCACGTTTCTGCGAGGATCCTTCATGCCCCCCGCCGACTCTTCCGATCTCTGCTCACGCCGCCGCATGCTCGGCGCCACGGGCTCGGCCCTTGCCGGCCTGACGGCCGCGACGGGCGTGCTCCCTGCGGCCGAACCGGACGCCGAGGCCGGGCCCACGGGGAAGGGGACCGAATCGCGAATCAGGGTCGCCGTCGTGGGCACCGGGAGCCGCGGTAGCTTACTGGCGACGCGGTTTGCCAGCCAGCCCAACACCGAGGTCGCCTACGTTGCCGACGTCGACATCGAGCGGGCGGGCAAGGCCGCGGCCGCGGTCGGCGCGGTCGAGGGAGTGGGCCGGGCCCCGGAGGCGATCACGGACTTCCGCCGCTGCCTCGATGACAAGTCGGTGGACGTCGTCGTCGTCGCCACGACCAACCACTGGCACGCCCCCGCGGCCATCCTCGCCTGCACCGCCGGCAAGCACGTCTACGTCGAGAAGCCCTGCAGTCACAGTCCGTGGGAAGGGGAGACGCTGGTCGCCGCCGCCCGCAAGCACGAACGCCGGGTGCAGATGGGCAATCAGCGGCGGACCTGGAGCGGCATCAGCAGGGCGATGGCGGAACTGCGGGATGGCGTGATCGGGCGTCCGTACCTGGCGCAGGCCTTCTACAGCGCCAACCGTCCCACGATCGGCCGCGGCAAGGAGGCTCCCGTTCCGAAGAACCTCGACTGGGACCTGTGGCAGGGGCCGGCTCCGCGCACCCCCTTCCACGACAACTACCTCCACTACAACTGGCACTGGTTCTGGAACTGGGGCAACGGCGAGCTGGGCAACAACGGCGTGCACGGCCTCGACGTCTGCCGCTGGGGCATGGGGCTCGGCTATCCGGTCCAGGTGGAATCGTCCGGCGGCCGCTATCGCTTCGAGGACGACCAGGAGAGCCCCGACACGCATGTGGCGACCTTCACGTTCGCGGACAAGCGGATGATCACCTGGCAGGGGCTCTCCTGCGCCATCACGCCCGAGGGCGCCGCCCGACGGGCCGACGAGATCTTCTACGGCGACAAGGGTTCGCTGTCGATTCTCGGCGCCGGTTACACCATCTTCGATCTGGCCGGCAAGGAGGTGCGTTCGGAGCGGGGCGACGGCGGGGAGGACAAACACATCGCCAACCTGCTCGCCGCGATCCGGCATGGAACGCCGCTCAACAGCGAGATCGAGGTGGGCCACGTCTCGACGCTCTACTGCCACCTCGGCAACATCGCCTACCGCCTCGGACGCCCGGTCCGTTGCGACCCTGCCAACGGCCACATCCTCGACGACAAGGAAGCCATGGGGATGTGGAAGCGGCGGTACGAGCCCGGCTGGGAGCCGAAGATCTGATCCGGTGACTTTCGCGACGCGGTCCGGCCGCTGCCGCCGGTTCTCAACCGGCTGTCAGGGCCGCAGGAAGTGCTCGAAAAATTGGCGGAGCACCGCGTTCGACTCAGGCGACGGACCGTGCGCGGGGCGGTTGGACATCAGCACTCGGTCATCGTGGCCAAGCAGGCGGTTGACGTCGCGGGCGTGATTGAGGACGCCCCAGCGGGAGGGTGGGTCGGCCGCGCCTCCCGAGACGAGAAACGGCCGCGGCGCCATCAGGGCGTGCAGTTCGTGCAGGTCGCGGCCCGACGCGCGCAGCCGCGGGTAGAGGCCGCGGGCGGGGTTGTCGGGCGTGATCGGCCCGCGCTTCCGCCAGAGGGTCGGATCGTAGCCGAGGTACCAGGGCTCCCAGTAGTTGATCAGGCCCGCGGCGGCGCCGCTGCTCGAGTCATCGAACACGATGCCGGGATCCGACCAGGCGGCGCAGGCGAAGCGGTCGAAGAGGCAGGCGGCGAAGAGCGCCCACTTGCCGCCGAAGGAATGCCCGACGATGCCGATCCGGTCGGCGTCGACCTCCGGCCGCGCGGCCAGCACGTGCCAGGCGTTGGCGGCGGCATGGGCCAGCATCGACAGCGGCTGCACCCGCGCTCCGTCGATGTCGGGCCAGTAGAGGGAGAAGGTGCCGGCCTTCGTGGCCTCGCTCGTGCCGATCGAGAGCGTGACGAACCCGCGGTCGACGAGCTGCCGCGCGAAGTTGAGCGGCGTGTCGCCCGGGGCCACCGCCGCGTCGGGCTCGTAGAAGACGGTGAGGACCGCCGGCCGGCGGCCGCCGCCGGGGGCGTTGGGCACGAGCAAGAAGCCGGTCGTCTTCGCGGTCGGCGTCCACGCGAAGCGGACGGTGTACTGCGTGAACGAGTCGTGGGTCACCGTCGCCACGACCTCTACCTCCGGCGCCGTGAAGAGCGGCGGCCACTCGCCGAGGAGACCGGTCCAGTCGGCCAGGATCTCCCGCCGCCGGCGTTGCCAGTCGTCCGCGGTACGGGCGCGGGTGCCGTCGGCAAAGAGCAGCGGCGACCGCCGGTCGTCGCGGGCTTTGGCAAACTCCGGCGGCGGGGCGGCATGGCGGGCGAGCGAGTCCGGCAGCGGGCGGCCCGCCGGCGGCGCGAGGCCGCCGAGGTCGAGCGCACGGATCCTCGTGTCGGCCTCACCCTCGGCCCGCGCCATCACCTCCCGCAGCGGCACGCGAATGCCGCCCCGGCGCCTGCTTTCGTCGGCGGCCTCCATGAAGGCGTAGAGCTCGAGCGTCTCGGCGGCGGCCACCGGTGGCCGGCCGGTCTGCAGGAAGGCCACGATCGCGACCAGCAGCGGACGGTAGCCGTCCATGCCGCCAACGGCCGCGACGCCCTTGCTGCCGAAGGCCGTTCCGCCGAACGGCGCCTTGCCCTTGCGGATGCCGCGAAACGTGCCGATCCGGCCGCCCTTCCACACGCCAGTCACGTGGTCCCAGTCGGGCGTCTGCACGCGGGCCACCGATTCGCAGCCTGGCCCCAGCGCCGTGAAGAGCGCCTCGCAGCCGTGGATGCCGTACCAGAAGAGGTCGGGATGCGTCGGCTCGAGGACGCACGGCGAGAAGGTGTCGCAGCCGAGCACCTCGCCGATCGAGCCCTCCCGCACGGCGCGGGTGGTCGCGGAGAAGCGCAGCGCCGACGAACTGAAGACCGGCACGTCGAACCGTTCAGCCAGCCGGTAGATCGCGATCGCGTCGGCCAGCGAGCCCGCGACCGGCTTGTCGATGAACACGGGCTTGCCGGCCCGCAGCACCGGGAGCACCTGCTCGAGATGCGGGCGGCCGTCGTTGGTTTCCAGCAGCACGGCGTCGACCCGTTCCAGGAGGGCGGGGATGGTGTCGACGATCTCCACGCCGAGGTCGCGAACGGCGGCCGTGTATTCCGGCACGCGGCTGACGCTACTCTCTATGTCGCGGCTGCCCTGAGGGTACGCGGCGACCACGCGGCCGCCGGCCACGTGGTTGGGATCGTCGGGCAGGTTCAAGGCCTTGGTGAAGGCCGTCACGTGCGATGTGTCGAGGCCGATGATGCCGATCCGCAGCGGTGCAGGCTGCGGTGAGTCGGGCTCGTCGCCGCGGGCCGCGGGCTGCGCGAAGCAGGCCGCCAGCAGGAACACGGCCGCGGCAAGCGGATACGGGTACTTGACGATCCTTGGATTCTCCATGACGCCGGCGTGCCGGCGGAGACAATTTTTTCAGAAGTCGGTGCCAATGGCGGCGGAGTCCGCCGCCATTCCGTGCATTAAAACTGAAAATGGCCCCGGGGTTGGAATCGGCCGTTATTATCGGACCGAGTCTTAAGGATAGCCCGGTCAACGGCACTTCGGCAACGGTCTTCCGGCTGCCGAGCGCCTCGTGAGCCTCGGAGGGAGCGACCTGGGCGTCCGGAGGTGGTTTCCCGAAACGCCAGTCACCCCCTGCGATGGCGATTTTCTCGCCTCGGCCGTTGCGGTCGTTATGGGCCTGGACGATCTCGCCCCAGTCGGTCGGCGGGCCCCGAGCCGGCGCGAGCGGCGGCAGCGGTGTCGAGCAGGCGGTTGAGCCTGAACCAGCGGATCACGCGGCGGCGCACCCGCTCGGTGACCGCGGCCAGATCAGCCTGCGTGATCGGTCGGGCGGGCAGAAACGCCGGCGGGGCATCGGACTCTGCTCCGTCAGCAGGCTGTATGAAGACGCCGTCGGTCGCTCAAGGCCCGCAGGTGCCCATGGTGGTTGAGCGCCGAGCCGAAGCGGTGCCTGCTTACAGGCCTGTAGCGGCAGATTGGCAATCTGCCCTACTGCCGAGAAGTCCGTAGCGCAAGCGAGGGAATCGGTTCACCCGCGTGCGGCGTTTTGCAGGATCGCCTGCGTGACGGCCGGGGGCATGTGCATCCGCGACCAGCCGCCGTCGAGCACGAGCGTCGTGCCCGTGAGATAGCTTGCCTCGTCGGAGGCGAGCCAGACCACCGCCTTCGCCACCTCCTCCGGCCGGCCCCAGCGGCCGAGCATCGCCATCGATTCGGAAAACTCGCGGATCGGATCCTCGGATCGGCCGTCGGCGGCCGGGGTGTTCGTCAGCGTGCTGCTCATCGCCGTGTCGATCGCGCCCGGGGCGATCGTCACCACGCGGATCCCCGCCGGGCCGTAGAGCGCCGCGAGGTCGTACGTGAGCGACTCCATCGCCCCCTTGCACGAGACATACGCCGCCGAGACGCCGTGCGCCTGCCGCGACATCATGCTGCCCACGTTCACGATCACGCCGCCCCCATGCCGCTCCATCTCCTCGGCCGCCCAGCGGGCCATGAAGGCGGGCGACGTGAGGCAGACGCGGATCGTGCGGTCCCATTCCGCGGGCGTCATCTCCCGCATCGTCTTGAGTTCGCGGGCCGCCGCGTTGTTGACGAGCACGTCGAGCCGGCCGAAGGCGGCCGCGACCTGCCGCACCACCGATTCCGCGAAGCCGAGGTCGCCCAGGTCGCCGGAGAGGGCGAGCACGCGGCCGCCGGCCGCATCGATGCGGCGGCGGACCTCGTCGAGCCGCTTGGCGTCGCGGCCCACGATCCCCACGGCGTAGCCGCGCTGGGCGAATTCCTCGGCGACCGCCGTGCCGATGCCGGCGGAGGCGCCGGTGACGAGGGCCACGCGGCCCGCTGCTGGTTTCTGTGCTGACGTCATGACGTCATCGTACTCGGTTTACCCGCTCGCTCCAGAACCTGCCGATGCTTTCCAGCGGCAGGTCCTTTGTCTCGGGCAGCCACCGCCAGACGAACGCCGCACACGAAAGGCAGATGCCGGCAAAGAGCAGATAGGCGGCGCCCGGATGCCCCATCTTCTCCTCGCAGGCGGCCGTGATCATCGGGAAGACCTGGGCACAGATGAAGCTCGAGAGATAGAGCAGGAAGCAGACGACCGCCATCGCCGTCGCCCGGATCCGGTTGGGATAGATCTCCGACACGACCACCCACGAGAGCGGCGCGAGGCTCAACGTGAACGACCCCGCCGCGATGATCATCGCGGCGAGGTTCAAGAAGGGTGACCCGCCGAAAAAGAAATTCGACGCCATCAGCAGGTGGCCCGTCGCCATGCCGATCACGCCCAGGATCAGGATCGGGCGCCGCCCGAACCGCCGCACGATCCAGAAGGCCACGAGCGTCGAGGCGAGGATGAAGAGATTGAGAAAGATCGTGAAGAAGATCGCGTCGGAGGCCGAGCCGATGCCGGCGTTCTGCAGGATCGACGGCCCGTAGAGGAGCATCATGTTCACGCCGTTGACCTGCGAGAAGATCATCAGCACCGCACCCACGACGACGGCCGTGCGGATGCCGGGCTGGAGCAGTTCGGCGAATGTTCCCGTCTCCTCGGAGAGCTCCGCGCGGATTTCGCCGAGTTCGCGGGCCGCCTCGGCGGGGCCGTTGATCCGGCCGAGGATGTCGAGCGCCTCGTCGTTGCGGCCCTTGGCCGCGAGCCACCGCGGGCTCTCCGGCACGACAAAGAGCCCCGCCATGAGGGCGAGGATCGCGGGAATCTCCGAGGCAAACATCCACCGCCAATGCCCGCCGAAGGAGAGGAGCCACGACGAGATCACGGCGAGATTGATCCCGATCACGATCGCCAGCTGATTCACCGTCACGAGCCGGCCGCGAAGCCGCGGCGGCGAGAGTTCGGCGATGTACATCGGCGAGGTCATCGCGGCGAGGCCCACGCCGATGCCGCCGACGGCCCGCCAGATGTTGAACTCCGTGATCGTCCGCGGCAGGGCGGTGCCGATCGCGGAGGCCATGAAGCAGAGGGCGGCGACCCAGAGCGTGTTTCGCCGCCCTACCCGGTCTGCCAGCCACATCCCGGCGAGCGGACCGGCGATCGAGCCGAAGATGGCGCTACTCATCGCCAGCCCCTCTCCCGCTGCGTCGAGCCCGAACTGCTCCTTGAGAAAGGGCAGCGCCCCGCTGGCGATCGAGAGATCGAAGCCAAAGAGAAATCCGCCGGCCGCCGCCACGAGGGCGACGAGAAACACGTAGGCCGTGCCGGAGAGTTTCATGGGGCCTGGCTGGTGGTTCAGCCGCTCCTGCGATACGAGTGCTTGCCGGGCGTGAACAGCGCATCGTGGAGCCGGGTGCCGAGGCCGGGGCCCTCAGGCAGCAAGGCATAGCCCTGCTCGATCACGGGGCCGCGGTCGACCAGGTGCGAATAGAGCGTGCGGATGTGGGCCCGCACCGTCTCCTGGAAGGCGACGTTGGCCGACGCCGCCGCGAGATGTAGCCCGGCGAAGAGGTTGAGCGGGCCGGTGCAGTCGTGGATCGTGGCGGGCACGTTGAAGGTCTGGGCCATGTCGATCACGCGGCGTGATTCACTGATGCCGCCGGTCCAGCTGGGATCGAGCATGCAGTAGTCGGCTGCGCCGGCCTGGAGCACCTGCAGGTATTCCTTGCGGCCAAGCAGCATCTCGCTGGCGGCGATCGGTAGCCCGCTCTTTTCGCGGAAGTCGGCAAGCGTGGCCACGCAATCCACCCGGAGCACGTCTTCGAGCCAGAGCGGCTTGATCTCTCGGAGGGCATCGGCGATCCGCAGGGCCGCCGGGAGCTGGAAAAACGCATGCCCTTCGATCGCGATGTCGAGCTTCATTCCCACCCGGTCGCGCATCGCCCGCAGCGGCTTCATCCCTTCCTCGACGTCCTGCCACGAGATGTGCAGGCCGCCGTTGCGGTGGGCCGCCCGATCGAACGGCCAGAACTTCACCGCCTTGTAGCCCTCGGCGACGAGCTCTTCCGCGAGGTCGCCGGCCGCATGGATCGAGGCCCAGGCATCTTCGAGCGGCCCGGGCTTCCCTTCCGAGCCGTAGCCGGGCCAGCCGGGATGCGCGGGGCCCGTGTCCGGCATCGCGCCATACGACGGCCCGCCGCAGGTATTGTAGATGGGGATCTTCTCGCGGACCGGGCCGCCGAGCAGCCGGTAGACGGGCTGGCCCGTCGCCTGGCCGAGGATGTCCCAGAGCGCGATGTCGATCGCAGCGAGCGCCCGCATCTCGGCGCCCGGATGGCCGAAGGGCGTGCACCGTTCATAGAGCCATCGCCAGTGTGATTCGATGGCGAGTGAATCGCCGCCGATGAGCCGCGCGGCCATCCAGTCATGGATGAGCGCGGCGACCGCATGGGGGGTGTAGTAGGTCTCGCCGCAGCCCACGAGGCCATCGTCGGTATGCACCCGCACGAGCAGCAGATTCGTCATGATCCCGTGCGGGATAGCGGTCTCGATCGCGGTGATGCGGGGCATCGTGGGTCTCCTGTGGACGACTGGCCGCCTCTCGCGGCGCGTTTCTTGGAGCGGATTCTAGAGTTTTGTATGTTGAAACGTCGAGAGGCGGTCTCATAAGGGTCCGCCGCGTTGCCGCCGCCCCCGGAGCCCATCCCACATGACCGCCGCCCCGCCATTTTCGATCGAGGCTTCGACCGCGCTGCTCGAACGCTCGAAGCGTTCGCTCGCGATGGGCGTATCCAGCGGAATGCGGAAGGCCGGGGCGCCGGCGCCGCTCTTCTTCGAGCGGGGCGAGGGGGCCTGGTATTTCGATGCCGACGGCCACCGCCTGCTCGACTACACGCTCGCCTGGGGGCCGCTCATCCTCGGCAACGCGCATCCGGCCGTGATCGCCGCCGTCACCGACCAGCTCTCCCGTGGCTTCGCCTTCGGGGCGCAACACCGGGGCGAGATCGAACTCGCCGAGTTGATGACGAGCGTCGTGCCGGGGCTCGACCGGGTGATCTTTTCGAACACCGGCTCCGAGGCGGTGCAGGCGGCACTCCGGCTCGCGCGGGCGTTCACCGGCCGGCCGCTCTTCGTGAAGTTCGAGGGGCACTACCACGGCTGGTTCAACAACGTGCTCGTGAGCTACCGGTCAAAGGCGACCGATCCCGTCACGGCGCTGCCCACCTGCGGCGGCCAGCCGCACCACGAATTCGCCGACACGGTCGTCGTGTCATGGAACGATCGTGCCGCGCTCGAGCGGGCGTTTGCCGACCATCCGGGGCAGATCGCGGCCGTGCTCACGGAGCCCCTGTTGGCCAATAGCGGTTCCTGCGAGGCGGAGCCGGGATTCCTCGCGGGCGTCATCGACTGCTGCCGCCGCCACGGGGCGGTGTCGGTGTTCGATGAAGTGATCACGGGCTTCCGGCTCGCGCTCGGCGGCGCCCGCGAGCACTTCGGCCTCGCGCCCGATCTGTCGGTCTACGCCAAGGCGATGGCGGCGGGATTCGCGCTCGCGGCCGTCGGCGGACGCAAGGAGATCTTCGACGTGCTCGACGATGGCCGCACGATCCACGCGGGCACCTACAACGGCAACCCGGTGAATCTTGCGGCCGGCGCGGCGACGATCCGCACGCTCAGCGCACCCGGCACGTTCGAGCGGATGCACGCCCACGGCCGCGCGTTGCGGGCGCGGATCGAATCGGCTGCGGCGGCGCGGAGTATCCCGCTCGTCACGAGCGGCTCAGGCCCGGTCTTCAGCGTGCACTTCGGCCTCACGGCCAAGCCTCGCGACTACCGCGACACGCTGCGGGCCGACGCCAACCGCTACGCCGCCTTCCGTCTCGCGCTTCTGCACCGTGGCGTCTACGTGCTTCCCGACGGCCGCTGGTATGTGGGCGCGGTCCACGGCGAGCCGGAGCTCGCCCATGCGCTCGCCGCCATCGACGCCGCGATGGGCGATCTCGCAGAATCGACACCATGACAACCGGTCATCGCCAACGCGTCGGCATCGTGGCGCTGCTCCAGGAATCGAATACGTTCCTGGCCGGCAAGACGACACTCGACCACTTCCATGCCGATCTCCTTGCGGCCGGGCCGACGGTGCGGGAGGCGCTCGCGGCAGCGCACCACGAGGTAGGGGGCTTCTTCTCAGGCCTCGCGGCCGCGGAGATCGAGGCGGTGCCGATCTTCGCCGCCCGGGCACTCCCCTACGGCACGATGACGGCCGACTGCCTCGACTCGCTTTTGCGGATGATGACGACGGCGCTCGACGCCGCGGGCCCGCTCGATGGGCTGCTCGTGGCGCCGCACGGGGCCACCGTGAGCGAAGCAATTGCCGATGTCGACGGCCACTGGCTTGGGCTCTTGCGGCAGCGACTCGGGGCGCTCCCGATCATCGGCACGATCGATCCCCATGCGAATCTGTCGCCCGCGATGGTGGCGGCGACCGACGCGCTCATTGCCTACCGCACGAACCCGCACGTCGATCAGCGCGACCGCGGCATCGAGGCCGCGCGGCTCATGGCCCGTACGCTCGCCGGTGAGATTCGGCCGACGCAGGCAGCGGCATTTCCGCCGCTGGCGATCAATATCGAGTGCCAGGATCCGGCGGCATTTCCCTGCCTGCCGCATTACGAGGCCGCCGCGCGGCTTCGCGCGGCGTATGAGCAGTGCCCCGCGACCGGCCCCCTGCCCAACGGCACTGTGCTCTCGACGAGCATCGTGCTGGGGTTTCCTTATGCCGATGTGCAGGAAATGGGCTCGAGCGCGATCGTGGTGACGAACGACGATTCAGCGGCGGCCAAGAGGCATACCGACGCGCTCGGCGACGGCCTCTGGCAGGCTCGCGACACGTTTCGACCCGCACTTGCGAGCATCGAAGCGGCCCTCGACCGCGCGGCAACGCTCGCCGGTCCGATCTGCCTCCTCGACATGGGCGACAACGTCGGTGGCGGGTCGCCGGCCGATGGCATGGCGATCGCGCGGGCGATCCTGCGGCGTGGCATTCCGGCAAGCTTCGTTTGCATCTGCGATCCGGAGGCTGCCGCGCGGGCGGTGGCCGCCGGCGCGGGAGCGCGGCTCCGGTTCGCGGTGGGCGGCCACGCCCCGGAGTGGGCCGGCGATCCCGAGTCGCAATGCATCGAGGCGGAATGGCGGGTGCGGAGCGTGGGCGACGGCAGGTTTACGGAGAGCCGGCCGCGGCACGGCGGCGCAACGTCGTTCGATCAGGGCCCCACCGCGGTGCTCGATCACGACCGCGGGCTCACGGTCATGGTGACGACCCGTCGGATGGCGCCGTTCAGCCTCGAGCAGATTCGTCACGCCGGCCTCGATCCGGCATCGTTTCGGCTGCTCGTGGCGAAGGGCGTGCACGCGCCGGTGGCGGCGTATGGCGAGGTCTGCCGCGATTTTATTCGCGTGAACACGCCGGGCGTGACGACGGCCGACCTCTCCCGGCTCGACTACCGCCACCGCCGCCAGCCACTCCACCCATTCGAGCAGTAGCGGTTGCAGTTCTGTCCAGCGAGACGATACTTTCCGCATCATGGAATCAACGTCACTCACCAAGGCCCTCGGCCTCCTCGAAGCCACCGCCGGCCATCCCGACGGCCGCTCGCTTGCTGACCTCGCCGCCGAGGTCGGGATGCCGAAGCCCACGGCCCACCGCATCCTCAAGACGCTCACCGGGCTCGGCTACCTCGAACGCCCCGCCTCGGGCGTCTATCGGCAGAGCCCGCAGGTGCAACGGCTCGTCTCCGATGCCGCCGTCCGCCGGCTCATCGACGCCGCGGCCCGGCCGCTCCGCGAACTCCACGCGAAGACGCATGAGACGGTGAACCTCGGCATCCTGCGGCACGACCGCGTGATCTACCTCGACGTGCTCGAATGCACGCTGCCCTTGCGGCGGGTGGCCACGCGCACGAGTGATCCCTTCCACACGACCGCCCTCGGCCGCGCGATCGCCGCCCGGCTCCCCGCCGACCGCCGCAGCCGGCTGCTCGCCCGGGCGCGGCTCGAGCGCCGCACCGCCGCCACGATCGCCGACCGCCGTCGGCTCGCCGCCGAGATCGAGCGGGCCGCGAAGCAGGGCTACGCGATCGAAGAAAACGAGACCGATGTCGGCGTGGCCTGCATCGGCGCGGCCATCTGTGCCAGCGACGAAGTGGTCGGCGCGATCAGCGTGAGCCTGCCGCTCGCCCGGCTCGATGCCGCGAGCCGCCGGCGTCTCGTCGAACTCGTGCGGAAAACCGCCCGCACGATCTCCGCCCGCCTGAAAATCACCCCCTCCCGAAAGTCAGCCCGAAAGGAATTGCGATGAAGCTCGTTCGCTTTGGAAACCGCGGCCAGGAAAAGCCGGGCATCGTCACGGCCGACGGCCGCATCAAGGATGTGTCGGCCCATGTGCCCGATTACGACTACGCCTTCTTCGCCGGCGGCGGTCTCGAATCGCTCCGCGGGATCGCCGCCAAGCCCGATGCGCTGCCCGACGCGCCGGCCGGCGTGCGGATCGGCGCGCCGGTGGCCCGCCCGCGGAATGTGTTCGCGATCGGCCTCAACTATTCCGACCACGCCAAGGAGACGGGCGCCGCGGTTCCCGCCGAGCCGATCCTCTTCATGAAGTCGACCGGCGCCGTCTGCGGGCCGCACGACCCCATCCTGATTCCGCGCGGCAGCGAGAAGACCGACTGGGAGGTGGAGCTCGGCCTCGTGATCGGCCGCGATGCCCGGTATCTCCCGTCGAAGGAGGCGGCCCGCGACCACGTCGCCGGCTTCTGCGTGGCCAACGACGTCTCCGAGCGGGCCTTCCAGCTCGAGCGGGGCGGCCAGTGGAGCAAGGGCAAGAGCTGCGACAATTTCCTGCCGCTCGGCCCCTGGCTCGTCACGGCCGACGAAGTGGGCGATCCGCAGAAGCTCGGCCTCACGCTCGACGTCAACGGCGTGCGGCGACAGACCGGCACGTCGGCGACGATGATCTTCGACGTCTGGCACATCATCCACTACCTCTCGCAGTTCACCACGCTGGAGGCGGGCGACGTGATCATCACCGGCACTCCCCCGGGCGTGGGCATGGGGATGAAGCCGCCGGTCTTCCTGCGGGCGGGCGATGTCGTCACGCTCGCGATCGATGGCCTCGGCAGCCAGCGGAGCGTGTGCGAGCCGGCCTGATCGGTGGGTCAGGGCCGCCTCAGGGCACGACCGCGATGCACGACGGCGATTTGGCCGTCACCGGCTCGCCGACTGCCGTGAGTTTTCCGGTCTCGCGGTCGATCCGGAAGACGGCGAGGTTGTCGCCCGGCATGTTCGCGCAGAGGAGCAGCGATCCATCGGGCGTGATCGCCAGGTTCTGCGGACCGCGGCCGCGGCTGGGGATGATCTCGACGAGCGTGAGCAGGCCATCGGCCCCGATCCGGTAGGCGGCGATGCTGTCGTGGCCGCGGTTGGTGCCGTAGAGAAACCGCCCGTCGGGCGTGATCTTCAGGTCAGCGGTAGAGGTCGTGCCCTTGAAGTCTGGCGGCAGCGTCGAAACGACCTGCCGCTCGACGAGCCGGCCCGTGGCCGCGTCGAAGTCGTAGACGGCGACGGTGTTATCGAGCTCGTTGATCGCATAGAGCCGCCGGCCGTCGGGATGAAATGCCAGGTGCCGCGGGCCCGCGCCCGGCCTCGTCTTCACGAGCGCCGGCTCATTGGCGACGAGGCCGCCCGTGGCCACATCGAGCCGGTAGGCGAAGATTGCGTCGGCGCCGAGGTCGGCTGCATAGGCGAATTGCAGCGCGTTCGGCACCGCCGGCGCGGGGACGATCGCATGCGGATGAGGCGCCTCCTGTCTCCCGGGATGGGGACCCGTGCCCTCGTGTCGCACGGCCACCGGATCGCCCGCGAGGCTACCGTCGGAGCCCAGGGGAAGCCAGGCGACCGTCGCGCCGCTGTAGTGGGCAAGCAGCAGCGACCGGCCCTTGGGATCGGCGGCCACGTAGCAGGTGGCCGGGCCTTTGGCCGACCGGCGGCCGAGTGGTTCAAGCCTGCCGTCGCGATCGGCGATTCGCCAGGCGAGCACTTCTTCAGTGTCGGCAGCACCAAACTTTTTGGCGGTGAGCGAGTAGAGGGTGCGACGGTCGGGCGCGAGCGTGAGGAAGAAGCCGTTGGGGCAGTCGGCGGTGAACGCCGCCGGCGTGAGCGTGCCGGTCGCCGTGTCGAGATGAAACGCCTGGATGCCGCCGGCCTCGTTGGCCGCGAACATCGTGACGAACACGAGCAGTGGAGCGGTAGAGGGCATCATGGTCTCGCGAAAAGGTGTCAGGACTCTTTTTACATAATCGACGAGGTGGGCGGCGGTCTGTGCCATGTGGCGTCCATTGCAGGACCGACACACGCCCCGCCCCTTGCAGGAGAACGCCACGACAAACCCCTAGCCGCAGCCCGTGCAGAGAGCACGGCCGAAGTGAGAAGCAGAGGATGCCGCACTCGAGATAGCCGCAGAGTTCCTCCTCGACGTGGCCCGGCACGGGCCGCTCGGCGCGGTCGCGCCACTCGAGCCAGCTTTCGAGGTTCTCGGAGACACTTCTTGTGGAGCGGTGTCTTCTCGGGGCGGCGACGCTCGTAGCGGCGTGCCGGCGCGGGGCCGGCATGAGGCCGGAGGCGGGGCCGCGCGGGAAACGCGGCGGCGGAAGCGATCATGGGCAGACCGGGGCGGGGGCAGTGTAGGTGATCGTCCGTCTGGGCTATGCGATTGACTCCACCGACCACAAAATGTTGTGGACGGCGTTTTTCGTGACGGTAACTTGGATCATTTCCTTATGGGGAACAGGGGCAATCTGTACGGCCTGCAGCAGCAGTCGATAGAAGAGCTTTCGTTAGTGCAACATTGTTTCTGTAAATCGCCGGTGTGTTCCGGACTGGGGCGAGATCGTGCAGGTGCACTTTCGATCGCGACGTCTTCCAGGCGTCGCATAGACGAGCTGCCCGCGATCGACATCCACTCGCTGTGATGGCCGACGCGACGAGCCGGCTGATGCCCGGATGAGGAGAACGTCTGCGCCGAGCGTAAAAAACCGACGGTTCCGAAGGGTGCCGGGGCTTGGGAATCCCCGCGACGACCGGCACGGTAGGCACCAGTCAGCCATCAGCCCGGGCCCGCACCTAACTCATCGAGAGGAAAACGGTTGCGGGAGTGCCATTGACCGGACTATCCTTGCCGAAGTTGTATCTCGAAGTGCTGCGCGGGGCGATCAACGGGCCCCAGCGGGACGCGGGCCCCGGCCTCGCGTTGAATGGGCCGGTGCTGCACGAGATCCTGGAGTCCAGCAATCTGCTCGCCGCCGCGACCACGAGCTACTACGACGAATCGAAAGACGTGAAGACCTATCCGGGCCTCGACCTGCTCACCGGCGAGCGTCAACCGCAATTGGGCCGCGGTCCCGGCGGCGTGATGATCGGCCATGATTTTGTCGGGGGATTCGCCGCCGCCTTATCGGACCTCGCGGTGCTGGCGACGCGGCCGGTGGTTATCACTTGGAAATAACACATGCCTGTGAGGCCTTGGAACGTGCCGGGAAATGTGCCTGGAACGGTCGGGGTGGAACCCGACCCTGTCGTTTCCCGAGAAGACCGGCATAAATCGGGTCAGGGAGGGCCGGCTTCCACGCCGGCCATACTCAGGCGAATGGAGGAATCGGCAGCATGAACGAGGCCTCGGTCAGTTACAAAGCTGCAGCGGCACGCATTGAAATTCCGCAACACCTTGAAAGGAAGACGACCTCATATGAAAGATAGAACCGGGGTGTACACGCTGACGATCCTGGCATTGCTTCTCTGGGCCGTGTCCAGCGTGTCCGCCGCTCAACTTCCACAGAGATTTCCGTACCAGAAGACGTTGCGCGATTATCTGGCCACGCTGACGGAAGCGGACTTCACGCTTGAGCTCAAGCCCGTGACGTACGTCGAATCGCACTTCGCCGACATCGACACGGTGGGGCGCTACTGGATGCTCTTCCTGGGCGGCGACCTGGACGTGCCGGACCACAAGGGCATCGGGGTGTTGCCGAAGCATTTCACGCTCGCCGCCATCGAGGCGGGCGCCGGCGCGAACGTCAGCCCCGAGCGAGGCGGGTTCATGGACCCGAAGGAAGTTGCGTGGTGGACGCAGTGGGACTACCCGGGCAATCCGTATTTCGGCTCGAAGCCGCTCAAGCTGCGCGCGTTCGTCATGGCCGCCGCGGACATGATCATGCAGGACGAGGAGCACGAGAACGGCGCGAACCTGCGATCCGACTACCTCGGCGGCAGTATGATCCGCTTCGCCTACACGTATCGCGCGACCCGCGATGCGGTACCAGAGAGTGTGAGCAAGGCGTACGCCGAGGGGCTGACTCGCATGTTCGAGAAGCTTGAGAAGATGCCGCCGCGCGGTTCCGGCGGATCCGACATGGAATTCTTTCAACTGTCGGGCATGTGGTACGCCGCCGACGCGCTTGGCGACGATTTCATGAAGCGCGCGGTGACGCGCGCACACGTCGTGATCGACACGATCACCAGTAAGACGGGGTACGAGAAGCACGGGCACGCGTTTGACGTCTCATATCAGGGCATTGCGCTTCGGTTCCTGACCTGGGGCGCGATGCTGTACCGGGACGACGGCGTCAACGCGGCGCTGCACAAGATGCTCGTGCTGAAATCGCACCTGTCGTTTCCCGAGCCGGGAGGCGGCCTCTACGGGCCGACGCATTTCAACACCGGCACCGCCGCGGACGCCCCGGGCGATCAATGGGCCTGGGTCTCGCGCGACTTCGCGATGTCGATGATCGACGACCTGGCGCTCTACACGATCTGGTCGCGCGTCGGGCTACCGGACGAGGCGAAAATGCGCGACGCCGTCAAGGCCGGCATCGCGCGCATCGGCGGGGCCGAGACGAACGCCGCCGCCCCGGGGCCCTGGAAGGAGGTCCACTGGACCAGCACGCTGAACTACGCCTACGACCTCTACCAGCCGGGTTTCAATGTGAAACTCGCCGGGCTTGCGAAGGCCGGCTCGCCCCTGACGAAGCCGCTCTACAGCCGGCCCGGAAATTTCATCCGCGATCTCAACGGCGGCGGCGAATTCCTTGCGGCGAAGTTCGACGATTTCGCCGTGGTGATCCACACCGGCGCGCTGGCGTTGCATTGGGCGAGCGGCGTGTCGGGGAAATCCGGCGGCGCGATCTCGGCCTTGTGGACGCCCGTATGCGGTTCGGCGATCCTCGGACGCTGCCGCGCGACGCAGAGCGCCGCACCCGATGAATGGACCGATGCGAACAAGCGCGGGCCGTACACGTGGGCCGTGCACGCGATCACGGGGCGGGGCACCAAGGGAAACTATTTCTCGTCAGCGCGCATCCTCGATGCCGCATCGCAATACAAGATCGATGGGGACCGGAGCGCGGTGGTGACGATCAGCGGCAATCTTGGGACCAGCGCGACGGCCGACCCGCAGGATGAGCTGAAGGGCACGAACCTCTACACGCGCGAGATCCATATCGACAAGTCGGGCGTGTCCGTGGCCTCCGGTCTGACGCTCAACGCCGGCGACGCGCTCCAGGAAGTGTGGGAGATCATCCCGGCGCACTGCGGTCCGCAGGCCGCGGCCGCGGAGATCGCGTTTCGCGTCAACGGCGCGTGGCAGCCGGCGACGAATGCCGTGGTGGAGGCCGACCTCGTCCGCATCACGCGCTACGGCGCCCCCGTCTTCGTCACCCTGGAAAAACCCCGCCGCATGAAAGCGAGCGACGGTTTCGAACCGGGCGCGCACGGCAACGTGGCGATTCGAAACATCATGATTGATCTCCTGCCCGTTTCCGGCCAGGCGGCATCCGTGACATACAAGATCACGGCAAAGTAAATGGACCGAAATTCGTGATTTCTATTTGACGGTTTCGTTGTCAGGTGCGAAGCGTTTGCATCGCCGCTTCTGTGGCCGGGGTCGCCCTCTGTGCCATTGATAGGTGAGACACCTGCCTTTCCCCTATTAGAGTAGAGGGCCAGGAGGAGGTGGGACGCAAGCCGGCAGCAACGGGCAGCAGCGTCCCGATCCCGCGGTGCCCGAAAAGCAAGTCTGGACCTGGGACATCACGAAGCTCCTGGGGCCGGCCAAGTGGACCTCCAACTACCTCTACGTGATCCTCGACATCTGCAGCCGGCACGTCGTGGGTTGGATGCTCGCCCACCGGGAACCCCAGCACCTTGCCGAACGACTGATCCGCGAGACGGTCGTCAAGGAAGGCATCCACCGAGATCAGCTCACGATCCACAGCGACCGCGGCCCAGCCATGCGATCCCAGGCCGTGGCCCAGCTGCTGGCCACTCTCAGCGTGACGAAGTCGCACAGCAGACCCCACGTCAGCGACGACAACCCCTTCTCCGAAAGCCAGTTCAAGACACTCAAGTACCGGCCTGACTTCCCGGACCGGTTCGCCGGCTATGACCACGGCCTCGACTTCTGCCGCGGGTTCTTCGACTGGCACAACGACGAGCACCGACACTCTGGAATAGGCCTGCTGACGCCGGCAGTCGTCCACACCGGCCACGCCGAAGCCGCCGTCGAGTCCCGCGCTTCGGTGCTGGTCGCCGCCCATGCCCGCCACCCCGAGCGGTTCGTCAGAGGCCTCCCGCGGCCGCTCAAGCCGGCTGCCGAGGTCTGGATCAACCCGCCCCAGAATCGGCCGCAAGTCCGCACACTGGAACTACCGCGCGACAGTAAATTCGTTTCGCAGGTGTCTCAAAGTCATTGACACGTTCCGTTTCCCTTAGCTTGCGCTACGGGCTTGTAAGCAGAGGGAACCAGCCGTTTCAGAGCCCGGCCTTGTAGCGACGGGCCCTGTCGGCGAGGGCCGGGTCGGTGGTGATCTCGGCCACGCGGTCGAGGATTGCGTCGAAGCGGTCGGCATTCGGCTGCCGGAGCCCGCGATGATGCGCGAGCGCCACGAGCGCCCGGCAGGCGGCCTGCGGCTCGGCGGCTATGCGATCGCCCGCGTCGAGATAGCCCGCGATCCATTCGACGGCCGGCATCGAACGCACCACGGCGGCCGTCCGTTCGAGCACGAAGGCCCGGTCGTCCGGTTCGCCCGCCGCCGCGAGCGTCATCGCCTGCTTGAGCGACGCTAGCGTGGCATAAGCGGGCCGATCGCTCGGCAGACTGATCAGCCTCACATACGCCCGCAGCGCCCGCCGGCCGCGCGGCCGCGCCCCGGAATCGGCAAGCGACTCCTCGGCGATCCCCCGCAGCCTGTCGGCGACCTCGGCAGTGGGCCAGTTGCAGAGGCCCTCGATCGCCGCCTCGCGGATGGCGGGGTCGGTCGAGCGAAACCCCGCGTCGATGCGGGCGAGCGGCTCCGCGCCACCGAGCCGACCGACGAGCGGCAGCGACAGCGCATTTTCGAGCTTCGCCCGGTCGATCGCGGCGAGCACGATCTTCGCCGAATCCTGTCCGGCGTCAGCCCGCTTCGCCACCCGCGCGATCACGCGGCCGACCGCCTCGCGGCGGCCGGCATCGCGGGCTTCCGCGTAGATCGCCACGAGTTGTTCAAGCGACTCCTGCTTCGGCTCAGCAAGCCGCTCGATTCCCGCGATCGCAGGAATCGCGGCCGCCTCGTCGGCGGCCACCGCCATCTCTGCGAGCCTCTTCCAGGCCAAAGGGCCGCCCACATCGGCGAGCCCGCCGGCCAGTTCGCCGGCCGACGCCGACCCCTCGGCGATCGCCGCGATCGCCTGCTCGCCGACGAGGCCGCGGGGAACTGTGGCGAGCACCTGTCGGGCGGCGGCCCGCACCGCGGGATCTTTGTCGGCCGCCGCCGCAACGATCGTGGGCACCGTGTCGACGTTGGCGACCATGCCGAGCGATTCGACCGCCGCGACCCGCACGTCGGCAGATGGATCGGCGGCGGCCCCGATGAGCAGCCGCTTGATGTCTGGCGACCGACGGCTACCGGCGGCAGCCACGATCGCGAGCCGCGCGCGCGGCGGGAGCGAAGCCGCGGCGGACGAGGCACGTGCGAGCGCCGCGTCGTCGAGATCGGCAAGCCGGCCGGAGGCCACGATCCGGCGATCGTGATCGTCGGAGGCGAGCCAGTCGAGAATCATCGTGGATCGCGCGGCGGGATTCGCTGCGGCGACTTCGGCGAGCAGCGCCGGCTGACGAGTGGCCGACGGTTCGCCGACATCGGCCAGTCGCTTTCGCACGCTGGCGGCACTCGCGGCATCGCCACGCTTCGCGGCCGACTCCGCGGCCCGCAGAAGCGACTCGACGAGCACCCGCGGCGTGGGACGGCCGGCCGCGTCGGCAAGCGATCGCAGGGCGGCGAGCGCCGCGGCATCGCCAATATGTCCGAGGGCCTGCGGGGCCGCAGTGGCCACGGATGGGTCGGGTGATTTCGCGAGCGGCACGAGCTGCGGCACGGCCGCCGCATCGCGACGGCGGCCAAGCGCCGCGGCAATGCCCGCCTGGAGCGGCGGCTTCGCCTTCGGGAGCGCCTCACGGAGCGCGGCGGCCGCCGCGGGATCGGCGATCGCCTCGAGCGCCTGCCGCGCCGCATCGGCGAGCGGCGCCTCGCCACGGGCGAGCGTGGCGGCCAGCATCGGCACCTCGGCAGCGGTGCCGGCGAACCGCAATTGCAGGCAGGCCCACTCCTTCGCATCAGGCGTGGATGCGTCCGCCGCCATCATCGCCGCGAGCCGGGCCGCATGGGCCGCGCGGGTTTCGGGCGTGGCCATGCTCGCGATCTGCTCCTGCTCGATAGCCAGGAGCGGCGCGACGTCGGCGCCAGCCCGCCAGGCCGCGGCCGCCTGCCACGCGGCAGGGGGGTCGGCGGCCGGGGACGTCGCGAAGAACAGCAGCGAAAAACAGCCAAACGCGAGTATCCCAAGAAAGCCCCCGGGGGGAGCCGGTGGGACGACGCGTTGCGAACACCCACGACGTTTTGAATGTATTTCCCGCATGGTGATGGCTTGCGTCATCCCGTCGGTTCCGCGACGGGCTTTTGGAGTCGGTTGTTGTTACATCGCCCAGGGGCTGCGGAGCGGACGGTGGCGGAGGGCGTTGGCCTGTGGGTCGCCGGGAAACTCGCCGGCGTCCATATCCCAGCGGACCTTGCGGCCGAGCCGCAGCCCGATGTCGCACACGTTGCCGAGCGTGCTCGACGCATGGCCCACCTCGACCGGTGCGCCCGGATCCTGCCGCGTTCGCACGCTCCTGAAGAAGTCGGCGACGTGGGCGGTCACGGCGTCGTTATAGTCAGGCGCCCGATGGAGCTGTTCGTCGTCGGCGTCGAACTCGATCGACAAGAGCGAGGCGGGCTCCGCCACGATCCTCTCGCGGTTCACCCGCACCCAGCCCTTCTCCCCCACGAACCGCGTGCCGTGGGGATGCGGATTGTCGTCGTTGGAAAAGCTCACGACGAGGCCGCTGGGATACCGCAGCTGCATCTGCCAGGCGATCCACGTGTCGGTCATGCCGCCCGGTGGCATGCCTCCCTTGCCCTCTGCCTCGAACGGCGCCGTGAGCACCTCGGGGCAGCCCCAGCCGGCGACGTCGAGGTAATGCACGCCCCAGTTCGAAATAAAGCCCGCGCAGTAGTGCGAGATCATGTACATCGCCAGCCACTCGCACCGCTGCGGATCATAGGGGATCATCGGCGCGGGGCCCGTCCACATCTCGTAGTCGAAGCCCGCCGGCGGCGGGCAGGGGGCCACAGCCGGATAGGCCCGGCCGCCGGGCACCGCCACCTCGATCCGGGAGATGCGGCCGAGGTGGCCGTTGCGGGCGAGCATGCAGGCCTGGCGAAACTGCTTCCAGCTCCGTTGCTGCGTGCCCGTCTGGAAGATCCGTCCGTGACGCCGAACGAGCCGGCAGATCTCCGCACCCTCCGCGATCGACCGCGTGACGGGCTTCTCGCCGTAGAGATCCTTCCCCGCCTCGAGGGCCCGCGCGAAGATCACGCCGTGCCAGTGGTCGGGCATCGTGCCGAAGACGGCATCGACATCGGGCCGGTCGAGTAGCTCGCGGAAGTCGGAAAGGAGCGCGGGCTCCCCCTGCTTCGTCTGCTCCACAAGCCGCCCGGCAAGCTCGAGCCGGTCGCGGCGGCAGTCGCAGAGCGCCACGACGCGGTGGTCGCGGAGCGGCGCGGCGGCCCGCAGCAATTCCGAGCCCCGCGTGCCCGTGCCGATGAAGCCCACGCCGATCCGCTCGCTCGGCGGCAGGTGGCCGTCGAGGCCGAGCGCCGACGAGGGAACGACGAGCGGCGCCACCGCCGTGGCGGCGGCGGCTTTGAGCAGGCGACGGCGGGTGGTGCGGCGGGCGGTCGTCATGGCGGAAACCTCCGAGGACAACAGCTCACACGAGCGGCCCGAGATAATCGAGACTGCGCTTGGCCTGATCCGGCGTGCCGCATTCGACGGAGAAGACGATGTCGCGCGGCGTCTTCTCCTGTACGATGCCGATGATCCGCTTCCAGTCGAGCTCGCCCTCGCCGCAGGCGCAGCCCACCGGTGTGCCGGTCACCTTGCCCCGCTCGCTCTTGGAGTGGTCGGCCGAGATGTCCTTGGCGTGCAGGTGGACGAGCCGCGAGGCCACGCGATCCAGCCACGCATACACGTCCTCGCCGCAGAGGTAGGCGTTGCCGGTGTCGAGGTTGATGCCGATCGCCGGCGACTTCACGAGGTCGTAGATCTCGTCGAGGCCGTCGGGTGTCTTCGAATACTGGGCGTGGGGCTCGAGGCCGATCTTCACGCCCCGCCGCTCGGCCACGAACGCGGCCTCCTGGAGCGTGTACTTGATGAGCGTCATGTCTTCGGCCTTGGTGGTCCACTTGGCCTTGATGCCCTCGTCGGTGTTGACCACCGGCACGCCGATCTCCGCCGCCACGCGGATCGCCATCTTGATGTATTCGCCGTGCACTTCGGGCCGGCCGAGCGGGCCGTGGGCCTGCAAGCCGGAGATCGTCAGGCCCGCCTTGTCGCAGGCATCCTTGATCCGCCACGGGTCGTCGAACATCGACACGGTATGAAAATACCCCGCCTCGCTCATGAGTTCGCGGCCGAAGTGGACCATCGGCTCGATGTACTTGTAGCCCATCTTGCCGGCGTGCTCGACGGCCCATTCGAAGGGCTTGTCGCTCGAGCGGGAATATTCGGTATTGATGCCGATCGCAATCTTGCCCATCGTCAGTTCTCCTTGGAGGTGGTGGTCGCTGAATCCGTTACGGGCTTGGCCCAGAGTTGCTGGAGCATCCGCACGCTCTCGTCCACGAGCAGGCGGCCCCCCTCAGGGCCGACCCAGCTGCTTTGGACAATTGCCGAATAGCCGCCCCCCTCGACGCCCCGCGCGGTCGGCAGGTAGCTGTGGACGCCGCGGCCGGCCAGCTGCACGACGCAGGTGAGCGTCGCGGGGCTGCGGGCCTGGATCCGCGTGCCATAGTCGCCAAACATCTCGAAGCAGTTGGTGACGAACGCCACGTCGCCGAGCCGGATCGCATGCACCCCGACCGGGGTCGTCGGCTGGTCGCCACGCGAAAGTGCCGCCTGCTGCTCGTCGTAGCGGCGGACCACGTCGGAGTGCCACTTACGGCCCATGCCCGGGTCGTTGCGGAGGCTGTCGGCCTGGATTTTCGCCCGGTCTCGCTCAGGCATCGTCACGATCCGCATCGGCAGGTCGAGCGTGCGGACGGCGTGCCGCAGGATGGGCGTTGCGGTAACGCCGGCCTTGGCATGCGGCATCACGTCGGAGACGGCATCGGCGATCCTCCGGGCGATCTCCTCGCGGCCGGAGAGCCCGCGGCGGCGCCGCATCTCCTCTTCGGCCCCCTTCCGCAGCATCGGCCTCGAAACGCAGTCGCCGCCAGCGGCGCACTGCGGCAGGATGAAGATGCCGTCGCCGAGCCGCTTCCGCAGCTCGATCCGCGTCTCGTGCCAGAAGTCCGCCGAGAGTTCGCTGAGATGCTCCGTCTCCTGCGAAGGACAGGGGAGGTTCACGATCAGGCCCGAGAGCGTCCCGTCGGGCTGCCAAAAAAACGCGAGCGACAGGGCCGTGTCGGCCGGGCCCTCGATCGAATCGAAGTCGGCGGTGTTGGTCTCGCCATACAGCGCCGTGCGGCCGGCCGCGGCCCGACCGGTCGCCTGGTCGAAATAGACCGCGCGGCGATTGTGGGCGACGACCGCATGCGTCAGCGCCCAACTCGTGCTCGCGGGCTGGCGGGCATTCCAGGCCGCGACGACGGCCTCGGCAATCCGCTCCGCCGCCCACGCCCGGTATTCGGCCGGCTGCATGACACCCGGCGGGATGGCATACCATCCGTCCTCCGTCGACGGCGCCGTGTGGGTGTGTGTCGCGTTGAGCACGATCTTGGCCACGTCGATGCCGGGAGCCCGGGCGGCGATCGACTCGTAGAGCGCGGCCACCGCGTCGTTCAGGCCGCCGTGAATGAAGGCGAGATCCACCGACACCATCACCGCCTGATCGACCGGCTTTCCGTCTCGCCGCGTTTCGAGCGCCAGTGCGGTGCAGGTGAGCGGGTCGCGCACCCCCTGCGACACCCGCTGCCCGAACTGTCCGAAGATCGTCGTCGGCCGGTTGGGAGTCAGGTCGCCGGTGGCCCAGCCGGCCAGCAACTCGCCCGCCCCTTCGGGCGACAGCCCCGCGACAGCCGACCGAAAGAAGGCCACGCAGCGCGCGATCTCCGGGAGCGACTTCCCAACGTTGTATTCATATTCGACCGCGATGATCCGCGGGGCTGACTCTTGCCGGCCGAGCTCCGCGAGCACGTCGGCCACGCGGCCGACGCCCGTGCCCCAGGGCACGTCGTGGCCATCCGGCCGGGCCGCGTCGAGATCCTTGAGGTGCACGCCAAGCACACGGCCGGCGAGCGTTTCGAGGCCCTTCACAGTGTCGATCCCGCGTCGCTGCCAGTGGCCGATGTCGCAGCAGGAGCCGATCCGTTTCCCATGGCTGGCGAGAACGGTCGCCAGATGCTTCGGATCGCGGTATTCGCTCCCGTCGTCGGGATGGTTGTGGAGCGCAAGATCGATCGAGTATTCCTCGCAGAGCGGCTCGATCACGTCGAGGTCGCGGGCCTTGGGCTCGCCCACGATCATCCCCGCGCCGAGCCGTTTCACCCGCTCGAAGATCTTCCGGGCGGCGGCCTCGTCGCCGGGAATCGAATGGATGTAGATGCTCGTGAGCGTGAGGCCGTGTTTCTCGAGGGCTCCGCGGATCCGCGCGATCTGGGCGGCGGAGAGATCGCCGGCGACCGTGGCCACATCGTCGGGGGCGAGTTTCTGCGATTCAAAGGCCTCGATCCGGGTGAGGCCGAGTCCGCCCGCCTTCTCGATCGCTTCCAGGAACGTGACGTCGTGGAACGTCCAAGCGGCCACGCCGAGCCGGTCGGGCACGGCCCCGGGCGCCGCCGCGGCCATGCCGAGCGTGGCCAGTAGCACCGCCGCTGTGCGGAAGGACGGACGTTGCGGATTGAAGGACGTCGGCCGCATCGTGCGGGCTCCGGGGTCGTTGAACGAACAAGGTGCAGTGTCCCCCGTGACGGCCAACGCGTCAACGCACGGGAGCGCACCGCAGTTGCACGATTGCGCAAGCGGGTGGCGTGCCGCCCGTGCCGAGAGGCCCAAATCGCGGCGTCACGGTTGTCGATTGCCCCCGTTGTCCTTGAAGCCCATGGCGCGAGCCGAGGGAATGCGGGAGGATTCACGGTGGTGGAGCACGTATTCCCTTAGCTTGCGCTACGGGCTTCTCGGCAATCGCGCTCAGCCGCGGAGGCGGTCGCGGAAGGCGCCGGGGGCCACGCCCATCTCGCGCTTGAAGAGGCGAATCAAATAGCCGCTGCTCGAAAACCCGCTGGCCGCGGCGATGCGCTCCACGGAGAGATCCGACTCGGCCAGAAGCCGCCGCGCCCGCTCGAGACGGGCCCGCTGGATCTCCGCCACGATCGAACGTCCCAGCACCGCGTGAAACCGCAGTTCGAGCGATCGCCGCTTGCAGCCGGCGGCCGCCACGACGTCGGCCACGCGGATCGGCAACGCGGCCTTGTCGGTGATGAACCGCACGGCCTGGCGGACGGCAGGATCGTCGGTCACCCGGACGTCGCTCGACCGCCGCACGATCACGCCCGTCGGCGCGACCAGGATGTGCTGCGGCGAAAGCCGCTCGCCCCGCATTAACCGGTCGAGGAGCGACGCCGCTTCCCAGCCGGCGGACTCGCTGTCGAGGGCCACGCTCGTAAGCGGCGGATCGGCCAACTCGCAAAGCAGGTCGTCGTTGTCGACGCCGACGACGGCGATGTCGTCGGGCACGGCGAGGCCGGCACCGCGGCAGGCCTCGCAGACCTGACGCGCCCGGTCGTCATCGCAGGCCAGCACGCTTAGCGGCCGTGGCAACGCATCAAGCCACGCGGCGAGGATCTTCTGCTCCCGTCCCCACTGCCTGTCGGCCGCGCGGCGCGGAAGCGGAAACTCCGCGCAGGGCAGTCCCGCCGCCGCGATTCGTTCCGCGAAGCCGCGGCCGCGCTCGACCGACCAGGGCAAATCGTTCGACAGACCGACGAATGCAAAGGAGCGGAGGCCGCGATCGAGCAGGTGCTCGGCGGCGATCCGCCCGGCAGCGTGCGAATCGGGCCGTACTTCGTGCACGCGGGCCAATCGGCTGCCCGCCGCCCGCTGGCGGTAGGTGAGGTCGAGCGCGATCGTGGGCAGACCGGTGGCGAGGACGGCCTTCTCCACCTGCGGCGTCTCGAACCGGGCGATGATTCCCGTGCCTCCCCATTCCTCCATCCGCGGCAGGAATTGCCGCAGGTCGGCGGGAGTGATGTAGAAGGCCCACGGACCGTGCAGCCGCGAATAGCGGACGACGCCCCGGAGGAATCTCCGACCGTAGCCGAGCGAGGTTTCGACGAGCAGCGCGACGCGTGGCGTTTCCATGCCCCCAATGGTAACCACCGCTCGCCGACAGAGGCTCAGCCCCCCGTGCTTACAAGTAGAGTCGGGGAGTGGCGCGGTGGTTTAGGCGCGGCCTAGCTGTTTCCGACCCTCTCGTCTGCCGGTGCCTCACTAGCTCCGCCATGCTCCGTTTCCACTCCCCGCTCATCGAACCCGACGTGCAGATCTCCCGCATCCCGTGACGCTGCTGCAGGGGGCGATGTCCCTTGCCGCTGATGGTTCGGCAGAGGATCGGGGTTTCGTCCTCGAACGGACGGCGGCCGCTGTCCGCTCGATGGATGCGGTGGAGTGGATCGCCGGTTATCTCGACGATCCAGCGGTCACACAGGCCGCCTGCCGGGCGGTCGTGTCGCTGGCCCACTACCGCGAGTTACGGCAGCCCAACAGCAGGCGTTTCGGAGAACTCCTCGACCGGATTGCGGATCGAGCCAGTGATCCGGCCGTGGCGAATCGGGCGCAGCGTTACAAGCTCGGTCTCTGACAACGCGCTGGCAACGCCCAGACAATGCCCAGACAACGACGCGCAGAAACCATTACGGTCGCGTCGTGAGGACGGCGGGCGTTTCCTTTGCGTAGGCTTGCCACGCTTTCTCGATTTCGGCCGCCTGCTCATCGCCAGAGTGAAACACGAACCGGTGCCGCAACTGCACCGCCGCGCCCGGCTCGAGCGTGATCGACACATCGGGAAGAGAGTTGTCATACCCGCGCTGGGCAAACGGATTCGCTGCAAACAGGCCATAAGGGCGGACATGCCAGCGGGTTGGATGGCGAAAGCTGCTGGGATGGTTCAAGATCGCGATTCCGAGGGTTTCACCGCCACTTTGCCCGTGGTAGTCGCACCAGCGGGCCGGCTTGGACCAGGCTGCGGCATCGACGAGCCCTTCGCTGTTGACGATCCGTCCGCCTTGCTTCGAGTCGACCGCCATGTCGACCGGCACGCGGATATACAGACCGGCGTCCTTGTTGTCGCCGAGTCGAACCGGCTTGTCACCGGCGCGGAGGTCCTGGTCGACGTCGATCATGCGGGTGGTGTCGGTCGCGCGAAACGTGAATCGCCGCCGTTCCGTGAGGCCGACCTTGCCGGCAGGGTCACGGTATTCACAGATCGATTCGACGACCGCATGGCGGTCGTCGCCTTCGTTCCGCACGTCAAGCCGGGTGAATTCCCGGTGCTTGATCGAGCCGATTTTGGAGATCAACTCCTGGGCCTTGGCGGCGGTTTTTTCGTTCGCGAGCAAATGCGCGTAACTCGCTGGCTCGCACCACGTGTTGCCGTTACAGTCCTCGAGGCCGAATGAGATCCCGCGCTGGTGCGGATGGTCCCGCTGCGTGGCGGGCTCGCTGGGCAGGTCGACCATCGGATAGCCGCGGGTCATCGACTTGCCGGTCGGACCGATGACCGGCCAGAGATAGGGCTTGTTGGCCTGGTCGATCACGTACTCCGCGAACGGCCGGCCGCCAACTTCCACGCTCACTCCATGCGGAGTTTCTCGAATCGACAAATCGTGCTTCGGAGGCGATCCGTCCGCTGCCAATGCACCGGCGGCAAGCAGGCTGGACGCGGCAAAGACCAGGAGCAAGTGACGTTTCATTTCATCACTGTAGCGTAGTTGGTTTTCCTGAGAAAGTGCCGACGGCCGATCTCGCCAGAAACGGTTTTGCTAGGATTTCATCCATGTTCGAGCACCACACCGATCCCTTGTTGCCCCGGCATCTGTTCCTCCTGCGGATCCTCGGGTATCTGGCGCTGTCGATGGCGTTGGTGGGCACGGCCCTGGGCATTGGCGTGATCGGCTACCACTCTCTGGGTGGATTGTCGTGGATCGACGCGCTCGTGAATGCCTCGATGATCCTCGGCGGCATGGGCCCCGTCGATCCGATCAAGACCGATGCCGGGAAGTACTTCGCATCCTTTTACGCGCTCTTTTCCGGGCTGCTTTTCATCGGCGCGGCTTCGATCGTGCTGGCGCCCTTCATGCACCGGGTTATGCACAGGCTGCATATTGAAGAGGAATGAATTCCAGCGTTGCCTCACCGGTGAGCGAATGCCCAGAGGGCCCAGCGGGCACCGGCCGCCCGGCCGATCTCGCCTGGGTGCTCCTCGACTGGGCGGCGAGCGCTTTCTCCGCGATCCTGATCACACTTGTCGTGGCCTACGTGGAAAAGATCGTCTTTGCGGATCTGGTCTGGGGGGTGCCCGGAGGCGTGGTCTGGGCCTGGATCATCGCCGCCGCGATGCTGGGCTCGGCCCTGCTCGCGCCCTGGCTCTCGGCATGGGCCGACCGCAGGCATGGCCACAAGCAGGCGCTCATGACGAGCGTGGCCGTGGGCAGCGGCGCCTGCCTGCTCCTGGCCGCGGCACCACCCGATTGGCGGCTCGCGGTCGCGGCAAGCATCGTCGTCGCCAACATCGGCTTCGACATGGCGGCGATCTTCATCGGCAGCCTGCTGCCACGACTCGCAACGGGAAAAGCAGCCGACCGGCTTTCGGCCTTCGGCTTCGCGGCCGGCTATCTGGGCGGGGCGCTCGCGCTTGTGCTGGCGATGGCGGTCGTGGCCGCCCGCGACCGCCTCGGCCTGACCTCCGCCGACGCCCTGCGGGTCTCGTTTGCCGTCATGGGAGCCTGGTGGCTGCTCTTCTCGCTGCCGGCTGCGTTTGTCCGCATCGGCGACGGGCATTCCGAGGATCATGCTGCCACGTCCACGGGCGAACTCTTCCGGTTCGCCCGCTCGCTTGCCGATGGCACGGAAGGAGCGGGCCTGGGACGGGCGCTCTTGGGCGCCGTGTTCGTCCTCGGCACGGTGCAGACCGCGATCGCGCAGTTCTCGAGCCTGGCGATCGAGGAATTTCACCTCGAGCCGGCGGCGCTGGTGAGGCTCGTGCTGCTCGTGCAATTTGTCGCCCTGCCCGGGGCCCTCGCCGTCGGCTGGCTCTCCACGAAATGGAACCGTGAGGGAGCGCTCGCGATCTGCCTGGCCGGCTGGGCGGCGGTGCTCGTGCTGGCCTGGTTCGTGCAAACGCCCGGGCAGCTGACCTGGCTCGCGGTGCTGCTCGCACTTGTGCTTGGCGGTGTGCAGAGCGTGATCCGCGCAACCATCGCCGTGCGGGCGCCCCGCGGACGCTTCGGCGCCACGTTCGGCCTCATGCAAGTGGGCACGAAACTGGCCGGCTTTGCCGCCAGCCTGATATTCGGCGGCATGTACGCCGCCACAGGTCATTCGCGGAGCGGCCTCCTCACGCTCCTCGCGCAGTTGCTCGTCGGCTGGTGGGTGTTCGCTCGCAGAAAGGCAGCCTGAAGGCTACCCTACTGGATACCGAGCACGTCGCGCATCGAGTAGAGGCCGGCGGGCTTGCCGACCAGGAACGCCGCAGCGGCGAGCGCCCCCTGGGCATAGCAATCACGGTTGGTCGCCCGCACGTTCAGAGAGAGTGATTCCCCCTCGAGACCGAAGAGGATCGTGTGTTCCCCGGGATTGTCGCCGGCGCGGACGGCGTGGTAGCCGATCTCGTCGGCCGGACGGGCACCGGGACGCCCTTCGCGGCCATGCGCCGCACGGGTCTGCCCCATCGCCGCCTGCACGATCTCGCCAAACTTGAGCGCGGTGCCGCTCGGAGAATCCTCCTTGTGCCGATGATGGCACTCGATGATCTCCACGTCGGCACGGCTCCCGACCCGCCGCAGCAGGGCACCGGCCCGGCCCACCAGATCCATCGCAATGTTGACGGCCAGGCTCATGCTCGGCGACTGCAGGACGGCGATTTTTTGGGCCGCCTCCGCGATCGCGCGGCGGGCAGACTCATCGAGGCCCGTCGTCGCCACCACGAGCGGCACGCCGGCCTGCACGCACTTCGCCGCGATGCCCGCCACGGCCTCCGGCAGGGAAAAATCGATCACGACATCGGCGGGGCAGGTCCAGCCAGCGCTCACGGCGACGCCTGCCGGCGGGATGCCCGCGAGCGTGCCGGCGTCGGCCCCCGACTTCGGATGGCCGGCCCGCTCGATCGCGGCCACGAGATTCCAGGGCGTCGAGTCTGATGACGCGCAGGCGATCACCCGCTGCCCCATGCGGCCGGCGGCCCCATGCACGACGAGACGAATCGGTTCAACCATAAAGATCGATGGCCTGCACGATCTCGTCGAGGCGGTTGCCCACGCTCACGGCGCGGTTGGCAAAGCTTGCCCGGCTCACGCCGCGGCTGCCAAGCACCTCGTTGAAGAGCTTCTGATCGGTCGTGTGGTAGGCGACGGTGGCGGTGGGATCCTTGAGCTGGTGGCCGGTGAGGATGCAGACGACCCGCTCGTCCCGCCCGATCACGCCCTCCGCGACAAGCTGCTTCGCTCCCGCCACGCTGGCGGCGCTGGCCGGCTCGCAGCCGAGGCCACCCGCGCCCACCTGCGCCTTGGCGTCGAGGATCTCCTGCTCGCTCACCTGGCGAACCACGCCGTCGCAGACTTCCAAGGCCCGGAGGCACTTGTTGAGGTTCACCGGCCGGTTGATCTCGATGGCACTGGCGATCGTGTCGGCCCGCTTCTTGTCGCGGTCGAGTTCGTCGTAATAGTGGCACGCGGGAGAGAGGTCGGCCCGGCCCCCGTTCCACCGCAATCCGCGGTTGTGGTAGAGCTCGTAGAGCGTGTTGGCGCCGGCGGCATTGATGACGGCCAGCCGCGGCACCCGGTCGATGAGGCCGATCTTCCGCAGCTCGGCGAAGGCCTTGCCGAAGGCGCTCGAGTTGCCGAGGTTGCCGCCAGGCACCACGATCCAGTCGGGCACTTCCCAGCCGAGCGACTCGAGCACCCGGAACATGATCGACTTCTGCCCCTCGAGCCGAAACGGATTCACGCTGTTGACCAGGTAGATCCCGAGTTTCCCCGACACTTCCTTGACGCGGGCCATGGCGTCGTCGAAGTCGCCGGCAATCTGGATCGTCAGCGCCCCGTAGTCGAGCGCCTGCGAGAGCTTGCCGTAGGAGATCTTGCCGGAGCCGATGAAGATGATCCCGCGCATCATCCGCGTGACGGCGCAGTAGACGGCCAGCGATGCGCTCGTGTTGCCCGTCGAGGCGCAGGCCGCCCGCCGCGCCCCGATCATCCGGGCATGCGTGAACGCGGCCGACATGCCGTTGTCCTTGAACGAACCCGACGGATTGAGCCCCTCGTATTGCAGATGGAGCCGGCCGGGCTTCATGCCGACAAACCCGCCCACTCCATCGGACACGGAGAGGAGCGTCTGCCCCTCGCCGATCGTGACGACCGATTCGCGCGGCGCGAAAGGAAACAGTTCGTGAAACCGCCAGACGCCGCTGTAGGCGAGCGGGTCGCTGCGGCGCATCCACTTGCGTTCGAACACCTCGAAAGAGGTCGGCGGGCGGAGCCGGTCCCAGTCGTAGGCCACGTCGAGGAGATTGCCGCAGGAGGGACAGCTCGTCAGCACCTCGTCGACCGAAAACGTGGCTCCACAGGCAGGCGCAATGCACTGCTGAAAAGCGAGATCGGTACGGGCGGCGACGGCCAAAACGGGCTCCTTCACTTCCTCGGTGATACCACAACAGCCGACATATCGAATCGGGCGACTGCGGAGGGATTTCCGCACCGATTTTGCAAAGGTAGGCCATCTTTTGCCGTACAGCAAGCAGCGTTTTCCCATTCGTCAGAACCGGAATCTTCCGCTTCCCGAATGGGGCATCTGCCAGTTTGACAGCCAACGGTCTGAGTGTAGTCTGGGGGGCTCTTCTGGAAACGGCGGCAACCGCCTGAACGGGTGGATCCGCTTGGCACGCAGGACACATGGGTGGACTCAATGAAAGCGGCGGAAATGAAGGGCTTCAAGGTCGCCTTGGAGGCCTTGCGGGCACGGCTGCGGGGGGACGTCTCCACGATGGCTGACGCGGCCCTGAGAAAGACCCGGGCGGAAGCCAGCGGCGACCTGTCGAGCATGCCGATCCACATGGCGGACATCGGCTCCGATGCCTATGAACAGGAATTCACGCTCAGCCTGATGGCAAGCGAGGAAGGCACGCTCGAACTCGTCGAGCAGGCCCTCGACCGGATTCGAGCCAGAACATTCGGCTCCTGCGAGGACTGCGGCAGCGTGATTTCGAAAAAACGACTCGAGGCGATCCCGTTCGCGGCGCTCTGCATCCGCTGTGCCGAGAAGCAGGAGCAGCCGGCGGCGTTCCGGCCGCGGCAGCCTCGCTGACGGGCTGCGTCGGTCATGTGGCGGAAAGTCGGCGAGCAACACCAGCGAGATGGATTTCGCGCAATGACATGGAATGTTTTGCTCAGCCGGATGCTGTCCATGAAAGATCGACTCCTGTTCGTGGCGATCGCCGGCTGTGCTGCAGCCATCGATCTCGTCACGAAATGGGCGATCTTTCAGCGGCTGGGGATGCCCGGCGAGCGGCCGGGGATCGTGCTGGTTCCAAAAATCCTCGCCCTCGAAACCAACCTCAACGAAGGGGCGCTCTTCGGCATGGGGCAGGGGATGGGGATGTTTTTTGCGGCCATATCGTGCGTCGCGATCGCCGGCATCCTGTATGTCGTGTCGCAGCCGGCCAATCGTGACGATCACTGGGTGATCCTCTCGCTGGCACTGATCACGGGCGGCATCATCGGCAACCTCTACGATCGGCTCGGCCTGCCCGGCCTCAAATGGCATGCGCCGTTGAGCCGTGTCGGCACGCCGGTGCTCGCCGTCCGCGACTGGATTCACTTCCAGCTCGAGGGCATTATCGACTGGCCGATCTTCAACCTCGCCGACTCGTGGCTCGTGATCGGCGCAGGACTCCTGCTTTTGCTGTCGCTGCGACCGCCGGTCGCGGATCAGCCCGCCCGCACCGACGCGCCCACCGCCACGGAACGACCGATCACATGACACTTTCACCACGATTCGCCACGGCGGTCAGCGGCCTCGGCGCAACCGTCCGACCCGAGACGCTCGTGCGGCTCGAGGCAGCGCTTGCGGCGGTGGACCTCGCCGGCCGCGAGACGCTTCGCTGGTTCAACGCCCCGACGCTGGCGGTCGAAGAGAAGGCGGACCTCTCGCCGGTGACGCAGGCCGATCATGCCGCCGAGGGAATCCTGCGGCAGCAATTGCTGGCAGCGTTTCCGCAGGACGCCTTCCTCGGTGAGGAATCGGGCACGGCGGCGGGCACCTCCGGCTACGAGTGGATCGTCGATCCGATCGATGGCACGAAATCGTTCATCCGCGGCGTGCCGCTCTATGCCACGCTCATCGGCTGTCGCCACGCCGGCCAAGGCATCGTCGGCGTGATCGCCATGCCGGCGCTCGACGAACTCGTCTTCGCGGCCGCCGGAGGCGGGGCCTGGCATGTCCGTGGCGCCGCTCCACCGACACGGGCGCGGGTGTCTTCGCGAGCCACGCTCGCCGAGGGCCTCTTTTGCACGAGCGACTTCACAGCGTTTGGAAGGCGGGCGGATGCCGCCGCGGGAACGGCCGCCCGCGGCCGGCTGGAAGCGGCCTGCCGCATCGCACGGAGCTGGGGAGACGGCTACGGCTATCTGTTGGTGGCGACCGGCCGGGCCGAACTGATGGTCGACCCGCTCATGAATGCCTGGGATGCAGCGGCCGTCGAGACCGTCATCACAGAGGCCGGCGGCAGATTCACCGATTGGCAGGGCCTGCCAAAAATCGATTCGGGGGAGGGGCTCGCCTCCAACGGGCTTGTCCATGCCGAGGCGCTGCGGCTGCTGCGGTAGGAAAGGCTTCACCCTGCCAAAAGGGGACGGGCGGCCCGTCAGCCCACTTAGCCTTGCGGGTTTGGCCTGAAAAGTTATCCTTTGGACTTCGCGAAAGTCCGTTTCCTCCAAGCTTCCCTCCAAGTAAAGAGCATTCAATCGTGGCACGTTCCTGTCAGGTCTGCGGCAAGGGTTTCTCGATGGGAAACACCGTCACCATCCGCGGCAAGGCGAAATATCTCGGCGGTGTCGGCACCAAGGTCACGGGCATCACCCGCCGGAAGTTCAAGCCAAATCTGCAGCGGCTGCGAATCACTGTCGGCCGCGGCACCAGCACAACGGCCCTCGTCTGCACGCAGTGCATGAAGAGCGGCGCGGTCACGAAGCTCGTGCGGCAGCAGCCCTTCCGCCTGCCCAACGTCGAAAAGACCAAGGCCGTGGCCGAGGAAGCGGTTCCGTCCGGTCCGCGTGCCCGTCCGTAAGCACACCACACCATGACACTCTCCCGGCAGGAAGTCGCCAAGGTCGGGATGCTCGCGCGGCTTGCGCTCTCCGACACCGAACTCGACACGATGACGAGCGAACTGTCGAAGATCGTCGGCTTCGTGTCGCTGCTCGAGAAACTCGACACCACGCAGGTCGAGCCGCTCGCGCATCCGCTCGACACGCAAAACGTCTTTCGCGACGATATCCCGGCTCCGTCGCTCTCCACGGCCGAGGCCCTGCAGTCGGCCCCGCGGCACGACGGCGAGTGCTTCCTGGTGCCCGCCGTGCTCGGTGAATCGGGCGCCGCCTGACCGCCCGAAAACCCGCCGCTTCCGCCTCGCCACCGCTGCCCATGCAACCCGCCGAACTCTCCGCCATCGACCTCGTGAACGCCGTCCGCCAAGGTGATCTGTCGGCCGTGCAGTGCACGGAGGCATTCCTGGGCCGGATCGAGGCGCTCGACGGGGCGATCAATGCGTTTTTGAAGGTCGATCGCGAGGGCGCCCTCCGCACCGCGGCCGGGATCGACGAGCGGCGCAAGGCGGGCAAGCCGATCGGCGCTCTGGCCGGCCTGCCCGTCGCCGTGAAGGACGTGCTCTGCACCGCCGACCTGCCCACGACCTGCGCCTCGAAGATGCTCGAGCACTTTCGGCCGCCCTACGATGCCGACACCGTGCGGCGACTACGGGAGGCCGACGCCGTCATCGTGGGCAAGACGAACATGGACGAGTTCGCGATGGGCGGCTCGAACGAAAACTCCGCCTTCGGCCCGGTGAAAAACCCCTGGGATCTGACGCGGGCCCCGGGTGGCTCGAGCGGCGGTTCCGCCGCCTGCGTGGCCGCCGACATGGCGCCCGTTGCGATCGGCTCCGACACCGGTGGATCGATCCGCCAGCCCGCCGGCCTCTGCGGCATCACCGGCCTCAAGCCGACCTACGGCCGCGTCAGCCGCCGCGGCTTGATCGCATTTGCGTCGAGCCTCGACCAGATCGGCCCGATGGCCCGATCCGCGGCCGACTGTGCGCTCATCATGGAGACGATCGCGGGGCACGACCCCGGCGATTCAACGTCGCTCGCCGCAGACGTGCCACGCTACACCGAACTGCTCGAGCAACCGCTCACCGGCGTGCGGATCGGACGGGTGGCCGAGCACTATGCCGAGGGGCTCGATCCGGAGGTGGCAAAGGGCGTCGACGAGGCCTTTGCCGTCTTCAAGGCGGCCGGCGCGACGATCCACGACGTGGAACTCCCGCACGCGAAGTATGGAGTGCCGACCTACTACCTCATCGCCCCCTGCGAGGCGTCGAGCAATCTGGCGCGGTACGACGGAGCTCACTATGGTCATCGTACAGCGCTGAAGAACACGGGTGGGTTCGAATCGCCACTCGTCGAGATGTATTGCCGCAGCCGCGCCGAGGGGTTCGGCCCGGAGGTGAAGCGGCGGATCATGCTCGGCACCTATGCGCTCTCCGCCGGCTACTACGACGCCTACTACGCCAAGGCACTGAAGGTCCGCCGGCTGATCCGGCAGGACTACCTCGATGCTTTCAAGCACGTCGACCTGATCGGCGGACCGGTGTCGGCGACGCCCGCCTTCAAGCTCGGCGAGAAGACAGGCGATCCGCTGGCGATGTATCTGGTCGACCTCTACACGGTGGCCACGAATCTCGCCGGCGTCGGCGGCATCTCGTTTCCGTGCGGCTTCACGAAGTCAGGGCTGCCGCTGGGATTCCAATTGCAGGCACCGCCGCTGGCCGAGCCGCTCCTGCTGCGGGCCACCGACCGTTTCCAGCGGCTCACCGACTGGCACCTCCGCCGCCCCAAGAAGATCGTCTGACGATGAACGCGACCGCCGCTTCCACCGCCGCGCCCTTCACGACGATCGTCGGCCTGGAAGTGCACGTGCAGTTGCAGACCCTCACGAAACTCTTCTGCGGCTGCTCCACGAAATTCGGCGCTCCGCCCAACACGCAGGTCTGTCCGACCTGCCTCGGCCTGCCCGGCTCGCTGCCGGTGATGAACCGCCACGCCTTCGAACTCGCCCTCAAGGCGGCCCTCGCCCTCAACTGCCGGATCGCCGGGTTTACCAAGTGGGACCGGAAAAACTACTTCTACCCCGACCTGCCGAAGGGCTATCAGATCAGCCAGTTCGACCTGCCGTTCTCTGCCGACGGGTTCCTGGAGGTGGTCGACCCGAAAGGGGCGTTTTCCCGCCGCGTCGACATCGTCCGCGTTCACCTCGAGGAAGACGCGGGCAAGAGCATGCACGACGAGGCCGCCGGCACGGCCGACACGCGGATCGACCTGAACCGCGCCGGCACGCCGCTGTGTGAAATCGTCACCCAGCCCGACCTGCGGAGCCCGCAGGAGGCCCGCGCCTGGCTCAACGAACTGAAACTCCTGCTCGAGTATCTCGGCGTGAGCGACTGCAACATGCAGGAAGGAAGCCTGCGGGTCGACGCCAACGTCAACCTCCACATCCCGCAGCCCGACGGGCGGATCGCCAAGACACCGATCGTCGAGATCAAGAACGTGAACAGCTTCCGTTCCGTCGAGCGGGCGCTCGTCTACGAGACCGCGCGGCAGTGGGAGGAATGGCAGGCAACGAAGGCCGAGATGGGTAAGACGCCGAAGCAGACCCGGGGCTGGGACGATCCGGCGGGCGTCACGCGGGCCCAGCGGCACAAGGAGGAGTCGAGCGACTATCGCTACTTCCCGGAGCCCGATCTCGTGCCGGTGACGGTGTCGGAGCAGCAGCTCGCCGAGGTCCGATCCCGGATGGGAGAACCGCCGACGATCCTGCGGAAGACGCTCGCCGACCGCTGGAAAATCTCCCCCTACGACGCCGACGTGCTCGTGAATCAGGGCCGCGAACTCGTGGCCTACTTCGAGGACCTGGCCACCGCACTCGGCGACGGCAAGGTGGCGAGCAACTGGATGCAGCAGGACGTGCTCCGCACGCTCAACGAGCGCGGCGGCACGATCGGCGAATTTCCCGTGCGTCCCGCCGCGCTCGCCGACCTGATCGGCCGCGTATCCAAGGGCGACTTCGACACCAGCCGCGGCCGCGAGATCTTCGCCGAGGTGCTCGCCTCCGGCCGTCCGGTGGCCGACGTCGTCGCATCGCTGGGGATCGCGGCCGTCGGCGACGACGAGCTCACGGCGCTCTGCCGCGAACTGCTCGCCGAAAACCCCAAGATCGTCGCCGACGTGAAGGGGGGCAAGGAGCAGGCCGCCGCCGGCCTCATCGGCCAGGCGAAGAAGAAAAACCCCAACGTCAATCCGGGCAAGGTCCGCGCGATGTGCATTGATCTCATCCGCGCCATGTAGGGTAGGCTTCAGCCTGCCACTGCTTCATCCCGTCATACTGGGCCCATGCCGCGGATCGTCACACTCACCACCGACTTCGGCACCGGCTCCGAATACGTCGCCGAGATGAAAGGCCGCTTGCTCCATGCACGGTCTTCATTCACACTCGTCGACATCGCGCACGACGTGCCCGCGCACGACATCCGTTGGGCAGCCTGGCTCGTCGGCCAGGCCTGCTTCGCCTTTCCCGCCGACACGCTGCACATCGTCGTCGTCGATCCAGGCGTGGGCACGGGCCGTCGGCTCGTCTGGGCGCGGATCGGCACCCAGGAGTTTCTCTGCCCCGACAACGGCCTGCTCACGCTGGCCTTGAGACGGTTTCCGCAGAGTGCCGCCCGCGCGATCGCCGTGCCGACCGACGCCGCGGCGACGTTTCATGGCCGGGATGTGCTGGCTCCCGCCGCAGTTCGGCTTCTCGACGACGAGCCTGCGGAAACGCTCGGGCCCGCCGTCACGGATCTCGCCAGGCTCCGCTGGCCCGAGCCCGAAGAAACCACCGCGGAGATCCGCGGCGAAATCATCCACGTCGACGCCTTCGGCAATCTGGTCACGAGCCTCCCCGCGGCGCTCCTGCCGCGGCTTGCGGCCGCCGGCCGGCTCCGGGTGGGCCCGCACGAAATCACGACGATCGTCCGCACCTACGGCGCTGCCGCGCCGGGCACGGCCGTCGCGCTCGTCGGCTCGCAGGGATACATCGAGGTCGCGGTCGTGGAGGGTCGGGCCAGTGAACTGCTCGCCGCCGGGCTCGGCACGGCGGTGATCCTTCCGGTGGCGGTGAGCCCATGAGAGACGACCAGCCCACACCCGGCAGCGGACTCGAGGCATTCGACCGCCACCACGTGTGGCATGCCTTCACGCAAATGCAGGAGTACGAGCCGCTGCTCATCGAGCACGGGGCAGGGGCCTGGCTCGTCGATACGGCCGGCAACCGCTACCTCGACGGCTCGGCCAGCATGTGGTGCAACGTGCACGGCCACCGGCATCCACGGCTCGACGCCGCGGTCATCGCCCAACTCGGCCGGGTGGCCCACACCACGAACCTCGGCCTTTCCAATCCCACGACGGTGGAATTCTCGCGGCGGCTCGTCGAGATCGCGCCGCCGGGATTGGAGAAGGTGTTCTTCTCCGGCGACGGGTCGAGCGCGATCGAGGCGGCGCTCAAGATGGCCTTTCAATTCTGGCTGCAGGCCGAACCGCCGCAGCCCGCACGCACGCGGTTTGTCGCCATCGGCGAGGCCTATCACGGCGACACGCTCGGCGCGATCGGCGTCGGCGGCGTCGACCGGTTCACCGCGATGTTCGCCCCGCTCACGTTCGAGGCGCTCCGGCTGCCGTCGCCGGGCGGCCCGTGCCCCCACAGTGGCCGGCCGGCCCCGTCACTCGACGAGTCGCTCGCCGGGCTCGACCGGATTCTTGCCGACCACGGAAACTCAATCGCCGCGATCATCATGGAGCCGCTCGTGCAGGCGGCTGCCGGCATCTACGTGCATCCGTCCGGCTTCCTGCGGGGCGTGGCCGATCTCGCGCGGCGGCACGACGTGCTGCTGATCCTCGACGAGGTGGCCACCGGTTTCGGACGCACCGGCACGATGTTCGCGTGCGAGCAGGAGGGCGTGTCACCCGACTTTCTCTGTCTCGCCAAGGGCCTCACGGGGGGCTACCTGCCGATGGCGGCCACGCTCACGACCGAACGGGTTTGGAACGCCTTCATCGGGAGCCATGCCGACCGGCGGACTTTCTTCCACGGCCACACCTATGGCGGCAATCCGCTGGCCGCCGCCGTCGGGATCGCGTCGCTCGATGTCTTTCGCGACGAGCGGGTGCTCGACTCGCTGCCGCCGAAGATCGCGCGGCTGCAGGAGCACGTCGCGCGGCTCTCACGGCTCGATCACGTCGGCAATGTCCGGCAGTGCGGCCTCGTGGCCGGTCTCGATCTCGTGGCCGACAAGGCCAGCGGCACGTCCTACCCGTGGCAGGAGAAGCGGGGCACTCTGGCCTGCCTCGCGGCCCGCAGGCACGGGGCGCTCCTGCGTCAGCTCGGCGACACGGTGGTGCTCATGCCGCCGCTGTGCATCACGCTCGCCGAGATCGACCACCTCGCCGCCGCCGCCGAGGCGGCGATCCGCGAGGTGACCGATCAGTGACCGCGCAGGGCATCTCTCGCGGGGATCCTGAGGCAGAAGCCCGCCCTACTGCACCACTGACTTGCTGCCTTCGGTCGAGCCGCCGATCGGAGCCCCTTCGGGCATCGGGCGGCCGGCGGTCGGGACGCCGAGCCGGTGGAGCTCCTCGCGGAGCTTGCGGAATTCCTCGAAGCTGTCGGGATAGCACCAGAGCGTGACGGTCGTCTCGGGCGTGATGTTGCCAAGCACCTGATGAAAACGCGAGTGCGGCGCCAGGGCCTCCGCGGCCGTTTCACCGATGGTCTGGCTGCTCGACCGCACGACCCATTCCCGGGAGCGGATCAGCACCTGGCCGCGGGCCTGGTCGATCTTTGCCTCGATCACGTAGTCGAGCGAGAAATCCTGGACGGGCCCCACCGTCTCGATCCGATTGGCCATCGAGGCAATCGAGTCGGAATGCCGGCGGGTCTGCGTTCTGGCGAGCTCGAAGAGTTCCGTGAGCGGGATGTAGGCGATGCGGCCGGCCTCGAGGCGAAAGTGCAGTTCGTCGCCGGTCACGGTGCGGGCGATCGGCGTCGGGTAGGCGAGCACCTCCTTCGTCGTCGTGGCCGCGGCGTGGGCGATGCCATCGGCTTCGAGTGTGGTGCGCTCGATCTCCGCCTGAAGCTGCTTGCGGCGGGCGGCCGCTTCGGCGGCAGCAACCTTGCCGGCATCAGTCGCCTCCTTCTGCTTCTCGATCTCGACCTTTGCCGCGGCGACGGTGGTGGCCAGATGCATCCGCGATTCACCGGCCAGTGATGCGGCCGTGGCCACGGTGCGGGTCTGCTCGGCAAGCTCCTCGATCTCGCTTTCCGCCATGCTGGCGGTCTTCTCGAGGTCCTCGAGCTCCTGCCGGAGCGTCTCACTCTTCGCGGCCGCCTGCGGTACGGCCGTGAGGACGACCTGCTGCACGCGGGCTCCCACGACCATCACGAGGATGATGAGGATGCCCACGATGTTCGTGACGACGTCGAGGAACGAGTCCTGCCCGGCGGAGCTGGTGTCTTCAGGTTTTGGACGCGGCATCGCGAGGGCCTTCCCGGCTCAGGGTTCGGAGGTGAGGTAACTGGTGCGCCGCACCGGCGGCAGGCTGCGAATTTCGTCTTCGCGGCCTTTCTGCCGGGTGTCGAGCCCGCTGTCGGCCAGCAGCCGCTCCAGGTCGTCGCGCCGCGACTGGCCATCGGCCGTGGCGGAGAGCACGAGCTGCGGCTTCCAATACATGCGTTCGCCGGCGAGCCCCCAGCCCTCGACCCGCGAGTGGATCGCCTTCACGAGCGGATCGATCGCCGCGGCCGTGTCACCGTCGACGTGGATCCGGCTCTGCACGCGGCGTCCGGAGTCGTCGAGGATGCGAAACTCGTCCACCGTGCATTCGACACGGATCGGCCGTGTGAGCGGAATCGGCCGATCCTGCGTGGCGAGACTGGCCCAATTCTTTCCGCGGGCCTGGGCGATCGACGCGCTCGCCGACGCACTGGACGCGGAATCCTGACCGGAGGCGCTGCCGCCCTGCTTGAGACCGGGCATCGCCGGCCCACCGCTGGCGGCCATTCCCAACGATGAGCCGCCCCCCGCGCCGCTGGCAGAGGAGGCAGACGCACCAGCAGACGCACCAGCAGACGCACCAGCAGACGAACCAGCAGACGAACCAGCAGACGAACCAGCAGACGAACCAGCAGACGAACCAGCGGCGGCGCCCGCGGCGGAACCGGTTGCCGAACCTGCTTCGCTCCCGCCCGCCTGCCCACCAGGCGCCGCGGAGCCATTTCCGGTTGCGGAACCCCGCGTGCTCGCGAATCGCGACACGGCTTGGTACCGATCGGCCGCCGCTCCGCCTGCAGTGGCCGGATCACCGCCGCTGCCGGCTACATCGCCACCGGCGCCGCTCCCAGCCGCACCGCCGACGGTGCCGCCTTGTGCACCGGCCAATCCGCTGGGGCGTCCACCCGCGTCTTGTCGGCTCCCCGGGCCACCCCCCGCGCCGCCGAGGATCGCATCGCCCGTGCCCGTGCCTTCCGCGTCGAACGAGCCGTCGGCGCTGCCGCCGGCGGCCAGCGGTCGGCCCGGACCAACACGCCCCGCCGCATTCCCACCGGCCATGCCGGAATCCTGCGCAGCGTTGCCGTTCGGAGCACTGCCACCCGGTCCGCCACCGGCGCCACCTTGTTCAGCCTGCTGGCTCGTCCAATTCCAGCGCGACTGGTCGCCGAGCACGCTCGGACCGCCTTCCGCCACGACACCGCCGCGGGTCGTCGCCGCCCGGTATTGCTGGCTGGGCTTCGCGGGCCGTGCCGGACGCACCTGCGCCAGCCATTCCAGCCGCCGCCGCGACTCATCGATGGCCCGCTTCTCGACCTCGGCAAGCGTTGGATCCCGCGGGGGAAACTCGAGCGTCCAGTCTTCATCGACGAGTTGGTAACCGAATTCGCTGCCCCACGATTGGATCGCCTCCCGCGCGACGTAGTACGCCATCACTCCCGAGGGCCGCACGAGGAGCAGGGGGTAGGGCTGAACCGCGGGATCGCCGGACGCCCGCGGGCTCTTGGCGATATGCTCCCGCGCCGCCCGCAGGGCGCTGGCCAGCGGGTTGCCGGGGCCGGCCGGCCCCTCGAAGTCGGAGGGATTCAGGCGAATTCCCTCCGGCTGGAGAAAGACGCCATCAATGCAGCATTCGATGTAGAGCGGCCGCCGGTGCGTGCCGTTGACGCCCACGTAGGGCACGACGGCATAGGCCGGCGGCTTCGTCGCGAGTTCGGCACGCGACTTGTCGAGCAATTCCCGGGCGTTCTTCAGTTTCGCTTCCAGGGCTGCGACCTCCGCGGCCGCCGTGGAATTGCTCCCGGCGTTCCCCGCCAGATCCGCATGCATGCGTTCGAGCCGCTCGAGCTCGTCGGTCAGCTCGCGGGCATGCTCCTCGGTACCGGCCAATTGCATCCGGGCCTTGGCAAGATCCTCGGCCGTGCGGTCCCGCACACCCTGGAGCTGCGTGAGCCGCCAGGCGAGGCTTTCCTTCGCGAGCTCCAGTTCGGCGGTGTCCGCGGCCGCCTCCTGCTGTCCGCCAATCTTCACCGAACGGCTGAAGAGCACGAGCAGCACGAGCAGCGCGCCCATCATGCAGAGGAGCACGGCCAGAAACGGAAACAGCGAGATGGTGGGCCCGGCCAGCGGGCGGGTGCGGCTCATGCGGCCTTTCCGGAACGGAGTCCGGTCTGCAGATCGACACGGCGTGGCTCGACAGACGCATCCTGTGCCCGTGCCGCGAGCAACTGCACGGCTGCGGCGAGCGTGGCGAGCGTCTCCTCGAAGCGGCCGCTGCCGGCCAGCGTGGCAAGGTTCGAATCGAGCGACCGCTCGAGTGCCGCCACGTTGTGCGTGGCATCCACCACCTTGGCGAGCAGTTCCGCCTGTCCAGCCAATGTCTTTTGGTGCTGCTCGAAGCTCCGCATCGCGGAGGCCATCGATTCGGCGGCATTCGTCCACCGATCCTCGCGGGTCGACGCGAGATCAGCCTGGGCCTGCACGAGGGATTCGGACCACTTGGCGAGCGTGCCGTCGAGCGACTGGGAGAGCTTCGACTGCATCTTGCCGGCCGTGATCTCGAAGAGTTTCTCGAAACTGCCCGCGGCGGTCTGCTCCAAGGCCCGCCAGGACTGCTCCTGCGCCTCAATCAGCTTCGTCGAACTGCGCCCCACCGCCTCGCCCAGCCGGGCCAGGGCGATCGACGTGCCGTCATCGACCGCGTCGAGCGACTGAAAGCGGCCGGCGAGCGCCGCCCAGGCCGCCTGGTCGACATCGGCGAGCAGCGATTGTTCGTAGCGATCGACGATGAACTGCACGAACATCAGCACCATCGAGAGCGCAAGTGCCGTCGCCGTCGTATCGAACGCCGTGCCGAGGCCGGCCACCACGCCCGAGATGTTTTCCAACTGCGTCGGCGACAGGCTGGCGATGGCGACCGTGATGCCGATCACCGTGCCGAGGAAGCCCATGATGGGGATGGCCCAGATCACGAACCGCACGAGACCGTAGCTCTGCGCGGCACGGGCGGCGTCGAGGTCGGAGAGATACTTGAGGTGGTCCTGCAGTCCGTCGGCCGACCCGGTGCGCACGACCAGATCGAGCCCCTCCCGCAGACGGCGGGGCAGGTAGCCCGCGGTTTCGTCCGCCGTGGCCAGCGAGTTCGCCAGCCGTCCGGCCTCGGCGGGGTTTTGCCCGCCCTCCGGGACCGCCTCGATTCGCTCGTCCTGAACGTGCGGCCGCTGACGGACGAGGTCGTAACTCTTGATCGCCAGCGCCGCCAGGCCGACGCCGAACATGACGACCTCGACATACTCGACCCAGTGGCCGGCGAGGTAGCGGATCACGTTGGCATCGCTGATGACGCCGCCGTGAATGAGCGCGAAGAACAGGAATGACAACGCCCCACCCCAGAGCAGGGGGGAACGGAGCAGCATGGCCGAAAAAACGTTGACCTTCGACACGCGTTTGTACCTCCGGAACGAACTGGATCGCCGTGTGCGGGCACCTGCTACACACTCGCGCATCCTCTCCATCGGTAGGCTTTGCCCGACCGATTGAATCGAAACAGCCCGCAGGGACGAAAGGCGAACTGGGAAAGAAGGCCTAGGCAAGCCAGGCAGGCCGGGCTGTAACCGCGTGGCGATGGGCCGCCGCCGGGGGCGGGCAAAGCCTCCGCTTCGATGCGAGGATACGCCAACTCGCGTCGACTTCGCCCGCCCCCGGCGGCTCCTGTTCAGGGGCTCAGAAGAGGCGCAGGGCTGAAAAAAGCCCGGCACTGAGGAGCTGGGATCGGCGGAAGCTTGAGGAGCATTGGAGTTTTCGCTGCGTTGAGAACAGCATCTCCGCACGACCACCATGCGAAAAATCCACGCGACGAGACTTCCGCCGTCCCGGCGACCAATACGGGTTGCCACCGCTGGGCAGCCCCCACCCTGAGCCGTTTTGAACGCGGGCGGCTCCGCGCGGAAGAGTCAGCAGCCTTCTCCACGCACCGTTCGATATGGCGTCTGGTCGGCAATCCCGGCGGCATGGAAGGCCTGCCGCCGCTCGGCGCACTTATTGCACGCGCCGCAGTGGATGAATCGTGCAGGCTCGGCGGCATCCGGTTGCGGGTCGATGCAGGAAAATGTCTCGTGCAGCAACTCGGGCCGGCCCTGCCGCATGACGTCGGTTTTCGAGCAGCCGGCGAAGGGTCTCATGATCTCGAGATCGACCGCCATCGCGATCGACAAGGCCTGGGAAAAAGACGTAAAAAAGTCGGTCCGGGCGTCGGCAAAAGGATTGCTCGCGAGTGTCGCCAGGGCCAGTCGGCCGATGCCGTGCAGGCCGCACCACACGAGCGGTTTGACCGCCAGGAGGGCATTGCGCCCGGGCAGATAGACGGCTTCGTCCGGGCTTTCCGCATCGGGAATCGCGCCCACCCCAAGGCTCCAATGGTCCCCGTACAGATCGTCCGTGGGCATGGTCAGCTCGACCAGCGGCAAAACCCGCGTGCCGTCCAGCAGCGTGATGAACCTTCGCGCCGCCGCCCGTTCCGCACGCTGCCAGGCCGATCCGCAGTCGACGTAGATCGGCACGATGGGGGCGGTTTCCACGTTCGGCCGCGACAACACATCGAGCAGGATGCTGCTATCGAGTCCGCCGCTGAAGAGAATGGCGGTGGCGGATGGCATGGGATTCGATTTTTCGGGATTGAAGAAAAACCGGCCGACGTCGTAGGTTTTGGCTGACGTGCTTCGCGGGCAGATTACCCCAATGGATGGTTCCCATGCGAATGGCTGTGGCTTTCTTTCGGCCCGTGCATGCAGCCTTGCTGGTCGGCATGCTTTTCATTGCCGGTGGCGGGATGCTTCTGGCCCAGCGTCCTGGCCGGCCGGCCTCCCCGGGCGGAAACCTGAGCGCGGCGGGCCAGCTCTGGATCTCCGCGACCCCGCTCGATGACCAGCGGCAGCTGCTCATCGTCATCGATCCAGCCCTCAAAAATGCCGCCCTCTACCACGTGGATGGCGGCAGTGGCACGCTCACCCTCAAGAGCACCCGCGATATCAATTGGGATCTCATGGTTGGCGACTTCAACGCCCAGGAGCCCAAGCCGTCCGCGCTCAAAAAGATGCTCGAGATGGGGGCGGAAACAGGGCCGATTGGGCAAAATCGTCCGTAGGCGACCGGCCGGGTCGTTCCGACCGCGCGCGTTGGCGACCGGCTGCGTAGAATTCGGTCGCGGAATCGTCGAAACTAGCAGAAGTGGTCGGCACGCCCAACCATTCGATCCCGCAGCCCCCGTACGTCTGACAACCCATGGCCGGAAAATTCTTGTCGCTGGAGGAAGCCGCCCGCCAACTCGGCGTGAGCGTGGAGGAGGTCAATCGCCTCGTCGACCGCAAGAAGCTCTTTCCGATGCGGGACGGCGCCACGATCAAGTTTAAGTCAGAGGAGGTCGAACGGGTGGGTCGTTCGCTCGGCGACGAAAGTTCGATGTCGGGAGACCTGTCGCTCGATCTCGAGATGCCCGACGTCGCGGCACCCGCAGGCGCCGCTGCAGCCGGCAGCCTGAGCGGACTCGACGCCGACGACATCATGCTCGGCGATGCGATCGATGCCGGCGAGTCGATTTTCTCCACGGACGCGTCCGACGTGCAGACGTCCTCGCAGACGATCGTCCGCGGGGAGGCGGGGGCTGGGGGCAGCGTGATTGGCGCAAGCCATGCCTCCGGGCTTTCGATGGCCTCGCTGGGCGGAGCCTCGGCGGCCGACGTCGTCTTCGGCGACAGCTTGATCGGCGAAACCCACGAGAGCGATGAACTGGCGCTGGAGTCGATCATTGGCGCCTCGAGTCCCTCGCTCGTGCAGCCGGCCGACTTTTCTGCGCCGGCCAGCGCCGTGGCCCCAGCACTATCGGACGTCGACGGCACGTTAGCCATCGATCTCTCGGACATCGCCGGCGGGCCGGCGGCTGGCGGTTCGCTCGCACTCGGCTCCGGAGCTGAGCTCTCCGGCCTGTCCGACGCCGCCGGTGCGGGGCTCTCCCTCTCCGGCGCGCTCGACAGCGGCCTGTCGCTCGAGGATGGCGACATCCAGATGTCGGGCGTCGATCTCGGGGCTGTCGGCGACGAAGCGGCGGCCGACGGGGGAACGGTGCTCGGCGGCGACGACTTCGAACTCGGTGGCAGCAGCGGCGACGACGAAAGCGCCTCGGTCGTCATCGCCGCCGAATCGGAGACGGGCGACTCCAGTTTCTTCGGGGCGACGATGGTGGCCGAGGGATCGAGTTTCTCCGACGAGAACGCGATCACCGGCAGCGTGGCGTCCGAGATGGTCGACATGCCGTACGAAATGGGCCGCGAGATGACGTTCAGCATCTGGCAGACGCTGGGACTGGTCTGCTGCTCGCTGCTGCTGCTGTTCGGGGGGTTCATCGCCTACGACCTGGTCCGCACGATTGGCAGTCCCGGCAGCACCACGCTCGCCAATCCGTTGCTCAATGCCATGGCGGATGCCTTCGGCTGGCGCTAACCGCAAACGGCCGACGGACGGCGAAGGCTCTCCGCCCCGGTGGGTTTCGCGCTATACTGGGGTGTTGCGGGACATGGCCTGTCGCGCCGCATCCCGCCCCCGCCCCCAGCCGCCTCAGTAGGATTCCGATGGCAGCCCGCCGGCTCGTCACCCCAGATCAACCCGTGTTCATACGGACGGTGCTCGGGGCCTATGAATTTCTGGCGTCGCTCGGCTTCGCCGTGATCCTGATCGCTCTGTTGGCGATCGTGCTCGGCCTCGGCACCTTCGTCGAGAGCGGATTTGGCACCGAGGCGGTGAAATTCGGCATCTGGAACACCTGGTGGTTCACACTGCTCAACGCGCTGCTGGCAGTCAGCATCTTCTGCGCTGCCGCGATCCGCTACCCATGGAAGCGGCACCAGACCGGGTTCGTGATCACGCATATCGGGCTGCTCGTGCTTCTGGCCGGCTGCCTGCTGTCGCAGCGGGGCGGCATCGACGCCCAGATCCCGCTGCTCGAAGGGGAGCAGGGGAGCAAGGCCTACGAGGACTCGCACCACTTCACGCTCAGCGTGCGATCGGCCGGCGGCCGGGCTGGTTCCGACAGGATTCTTCCGGTCGAGTTCCGCTCGGGCCCCTTCAACTGGTCCGAGTACGGCACGACTCGGAACTGGTTTCCGTGGGGACTCGCGCCGCGTGACACCGGCCTGCTCTACGCTGCCGACGGCATCCGCCTGGAGGTGCTCGACTTCTATGCCGACTCGACGGCGGCGCTCGCCCCAAGCGTGAAACTGCGGATTGGGAGCGATTCGTTCGCCGGGGCGTCTGCATCGGACCGCGGCATGTGGATGCCCGTGGATGTCGCCTGGCAGCCCGATCCGCTGCGGGCTGCCCAGATCCGGCATCGTGCGAACGTCGGTGGCGGCACGGTCGTCTTCTGGAAGGTGGCGTCTTCAGCCGAGGCGGAGGCATTTCTCACCGGGCTGCCCGATCCCGACATCGGCTACGGAGAGAAGGGGCAGCTCGTGCTCGTGGCCGACGGTCGACCGCACCGTTTCCGCATCGACGACGTGCTCGGCAAGGAACGATTTCCGCTCGAGGGTACGAACCTGTTCGTCGAGGTCACGGATTTTCAGGAAAAGCTCTCGGCGGTCAGGCTTCGTGTTCGCCGGGGAGCGGAGGGCAACGACGAGGAACTGGTGGTGCTTGCGGATCTGCCCGAAGTGACGATCCACGCGCCGCGGTCGCTCGTCTACGGCACGCTCTGGATCGAACGCTCCACGGCCGACGCTGCGGAGCGGATGCAGGGCAAGGCCAAGAGCCGGATCGACATCGTGCAGGCGCCGGAAAATGCGACGCAGGGGGCCGGCGGCCACCGACTGCTCTATCGCCGCTGGCAGCAGCCGACGGCCGACGGCGGGGAACTGCCCACCGACGGCGCCCCCGTGCCCGCCTTCGCGATGCCGATGGGCAAATTGGAGATGCGCGTCGACCGCTTCCTGCCGGCCGACACGCTCGAGGTGGCCACGCTGCCGCTGCCATTCTCCAAGGACAAGCCGCCCTCTGCCAAACGCCGCGCTGCGAAGATTCGCCTCACGGTGGATGGCCGGGCCGAGGAATTCTGGCTGGCAGGGCTGCCGATCCAGCCGATCAATGAGCCGCCGGGGCCGACCGAGGAACGGACGGTCGCCGGCCGATCGCGGAGCGTCTTGGTCAACCTCGTACCCGACGCCATTGACGTGGGCTTCAACGTCAAACTCGACAACTTCGAACGACGGCTCGACCCCGGCACCAGTCAGGCCTCGCACTTTTCCAGCATCGTGGAATTCCTCTCGCCGGCGGGTGGCGCGCTTGTGAAACAGCCCGTGACGATCACGATGAACGCCCCGGTCGATTTTTCGGACCCCAAAACCGGCCGCTCCTACCGGCTCTTTCAAGAGAGCTTCATGGGCCCCTGGGTGCCGGGCGACGAACTCTACGACCGCTTCACGAAGGATCTGCGCGAGAAACCGGAAAAACTCGAGGCGTCCGTGCTCACGGTCAACTACGATCCGGGGCGTGGCGTCAAGTATCTCGGCAGCGGACTGATCGTGATCGGCATCTTCACGATGTTCTATATGCGAGCTTATTTCTTCGGCCCCCGCGGGACCCGCGACAGCGGCCTGCAGGAATCCGCGGTCGGTGGCCCGGTCGACTCCGCCCCCGGCGGACTTCGCGTTCAACCTGGAGGTGGATGATGGTTTGCCTGACACGACCTGCTGTTTGCATCCTGCTGGCACTGCTGGTGCGGCTCATGGCAGTCGGTCCATCGGCCGCCACCGCCGCCGACACTCCCACGCCGGGGCTCGAGCCCGCGTTGGCGGCCTGGCGCGAGATTCCGGTGCTCGAGGACGGCCGCGTGATGCCGCTCGACACGTTCGCCCGCCGGCATGCCGAAACGATCTGCAACACGCAGACCCCGAGGCTCGCCACGGGCCCCGGGGCCGCCGTCGTGAAGTGGCATGCCGATGAACTGCTGCTCGACTGGCTCGTGCGGCCACAGGCCTGGGAAGACATCCCTTTTCTGATCGCCGAACACGAGGAACTGCGAAAGCTGCTCGAACTGCCGGTCTTTGAGACGACGGGCGGTGGCAGCCGACGGCTCAAGTATGCGACCCCCGCCGACGTGGCCGACAGCGAGCCGCTCCGAAAGCGGCTGATTGATATCGACGAGCGGCGGCGGGAGGCACGGGCCACGGGCGGGCAGTTTCGGCTGGACGGCGTCGATGCCAAGGTCGACCAGCTCTGGCAGGCCTACGTGGCCTGGAGGCAGTTGACGTTTCGAGCGGCCGGCGACTCCATTGGCCGGTCGCGGTTCGTGCAGCTCTTCGAACAGACGGCCGCCAAATGGCGGCAGCTCCGCACGCAACTGACAGCCGACGAAAGTGCTGCCGAGGCCGGCCGCGGCGTCGACACGGCGCTGCTCGCGCTCGCGGAATCCCTGGGGCAGTCGACGCGGTTCGCGACGACCGACGCTGTGCCGGGCCTGGCGAAACTGCGGCAGGCGGTCGACGCGGTTGAAGCCGCCACGGCCTCGGGCGCCGCGGCTGTTCAGCGGTCCGTACGACGGTTCGACGATCAGATCGCAGTGCTCGGCGAATCGCTCTACGACAACGGCGGCGGGCTGCTCGTGGTGCCCGCGCTGCATGCGGAGGCGCTCGAGGCGGAACGAAATGCCGACGACGACATGCCCCCATGGCTGGCGCTCTCAACGCTCCTCGACGCTCCCGACGAGATTCTGGCCGGGTACCCGCCGGAGAACCTGCGGGCCGTGCGTGAGGCTTCTGTGGCTCTCGCCACCGCGGCGGTGACTCCGGCAACCGACGGCGGCCGCCTCGCCGAGGCGCAGACCGCCGCGGAGAAACTCGCCGCGGCGCTCCGCGGGCTCGGCGAAACGATGGAGCCGCTGCGAGAGCAACTCCCAGTCGAGCGGGTCGATGCCGGCCTGATGCGCTACACGGCCTATCCCGCCGTCGGCAGCACGCGGCGCGAGGTGGCCTACAACGACAGTGATCCGTTCCAGCTCTCCTGGGTGTCGAGCCTGCTGGCGCTCTTCGCCTTCGCCCTGGCCTTTGGCCGGGCCCGCGGGCCGATGTTCTGGCTCGGAGTCGCGCTGTTGATCTTCGAACTGGCGTGGACGGCCTCGGCCTTTGCGGCCCGGGTGGCGATCACCGGCTGGGCGCCGGTGACGAACATGTACGAAACCGTGATCTACGTGCCGTTTTTCCTGTCGCTGCTGGGACTCTTTTTCCTGCTGGCGCCCGCCTGCGGCCGTGGTGCGAACGATGCCTGGCGGCTGACGGCATTGCCGGCTCCGTTTGGCACGTGGCTGCCGGGGGAGGCCACGCCTCTCGACGCTCGGCAGATGGGCATGCTTGGGGCGAACGGCTGGAATCTCGGCAACTGGCTCATGCTGCTGCCGCGGCTGGCAATTTCGGCCGTGGTGCTCTGGGTGCTGGCCATGGCCCCGTATGCGGCGGGTGGCCGCACGATCATCAATCTCCTGCCACAGACCGACGTCGATCGATCCATTCCGAATCTCAACAACCTCGTCGTCTGGATCGTCGGGCTCTCCATGCTCACGCCGGCGGTCTGGTATTTGCCACGGGTGGCGCTCACCGCGCTGGCATCGATCCTCACCGTGCCCTGGTCGTGGGGCGGGGGCCATCTCAAGACGATGCTGCCGCAGGTCTACCAACGCAAGTCGTTCGGGCTCGTCGTGACCGCGGTCGCGTTTGCCGGCACGTTCATCGCCTGGTTCTTCCCGATTCCCGGGAAGCAGTTCAGCCCGTTGCAGCCGGTGTTGCGGGATAATTTCTGGCTCACGATCCACGTGCTCACGATCGTCTCGAGTTATGCGGCCGGGGCCCTCGCCTGGGGGCTGGGCATACTCTCGCTCGGCTATTATCTGCTCGGCACGTACCGGCAGCCGGCTGCCGGCCGCCCCAAGCAGCCGCCCGCGGCCTGCGCCGAACTTGCCGGCTTCATCTACAAGGCAATGCAGGTCGCCGTGCTCTTGCTGGCGGCGGGCACGATTCTGGGCGGCCTCTGGGCCGACGTGTCGTGGGGCCGGTTCTGGGGCTGGGACCCGAAAGAGGTCTGGGCGCTGGTCTCGCTATTGGCCTATCTCGTGGTGCTCCACGGCCGGTTTGCCGGATGGATCGGCAACTTCGGCCTCGCCGCGGGCGCGGTCGTCGGCGCGGCGGTGATCGGCATGTCGTGGTATGGCGTGAATTTTCTGTTGGGTGCCGGCCTGCACTCCTACGGCTTCGGGCAGGGGGGACAGACAGAATTCTTCACGTTCCTCGTGTTGAATTGTGCCCTGCTCGCGGCGGCCGCCTGGCGGTGGAAGCGGGAGACCGCCGCTCCGGCTCCCGCGGCATGAGCGACGACGAACTTCTCGCCGCGATCGACCTCGCGCTGGCCGGAAACTGGCAGGGTGCGCACGAGATCGTTCAGGAGGACGAACAGAACGCGAATGCCGCCTGGGTCCATGCCGCACTGCACAGGATCGAGGGAGATATCGGCAACGCCCGCTACTGGTACCGGCGGGCCGGCAAGCCTGACTGCCGCGTTACCGATCCGCTCGACGAGTTGCGATCGATCCGGGCAACGCTGACGGCGTCCTGAACCGGTCCATGATTCAATTGAAAAACGCCCTCGATCGCCGACGGCGACGAGACGCGGGCCGCCGGCCGCGGCGTCTTGGGCGGCAGTCCGGGCCGCGCGGGCGGGACCCTTTGCCAGCGACCGTCCCTGAATTGCTCGACGGCAATGCGATCGGCCGTGAGGCTGATCGCGATGGCGCCGTCCTCACCGGTCTTGATCACCGCACTCAAACGGCCGTCGGCCCGGGCCTCTTCATACGCCCGCCGCACCTCCCCCCAGCGGCGGCCGCCGACGCCACTCACGACCACCCAGTCGGGCCTCGTCACCCGCGCGAGATCCGGTGGCAGGCTCGTGCCGCTGCCATGATGAGGCGCGATGACCACGTCGCACGAATCGGGATCGGCGGCCACGAACCGCGCAAGGGCCTCTCCTTCGATGTCACCCGTCAGCAGGAGCCGCCGCCCGGCCGACTCGACCGCGAGCACCAGGCTGGCCTCGTTGTCGCTCGCCCGGTTGTCGCTGGCAGCGGGGTCGGATACAGCGACCACGGTCGGCGTTGTCCGCGGCGCAGGGTGGAGCACCCGGATCCGGCAGAGTGGATCGCAGGGAATCATGTCCCCCGCCTCCACGGCGTGAATGGGGATTCGCAGCGTATGAATGTGCCGCAGAACCTCCGCCACGGCGGCCGAATCACTGTGCAGAAAGACCTCCGAAACCACGACCTCGCCCACGCGAAACCGCTCGAGCAGTTCCGGCACGGCATTGAAATGGTCGGTGTCGGGATGCGAGATGACGAGCGTGTCGATTCTCGACACCCCCGCGCTCCACAGAACGGCCGCCATGCCACGCCGGGCCGCCCCGGGAGCTCCCAGCCGTCCGGCGTCGTAGACGAGCACCTTGCCGGTCGGACTCCGGATGACGATCCCACAACCATGGCCCATCGCCGCCACCGTCGCCTTGAGCTCCATGGGCCGTGGAAAGGCCAGGGCTCCCCCAACCGTGACGACCACACCGATTCCGATCCAGATCGCGGCCGCGGTTCCCCACGTGCGGATCCGTCGCAACTGCTCGGGCACGACCGCGAGAAGCATCACCGGCAACAAGAGATACCATCCGGCCACCCACCAGGCCGGCGGCCCGGCGACCCAGGCATAGCCGCCCGGCACCGCGGCCGCCCAGCCGACGATCACTTCGATGCAGAGGAGCGTGGCATCGCATAGGCCGCCGAACATGCCGGCCAACATCGACGACACCGGTGCAACGGCCAAACACAAAAATCCCCAGGCCATGGCCAGGGGCACCAGCGGCGCGATGAGCGGATTGAGCACGAGCCCCACGGGACTCACCACGTGAAACCGCGCCGCGACGATCGGGGCCGTCACGGCCCAGATCGCCGCCCCCGTCAGGACCACGTCCAACACCTGCCGGCCATGGCGGCGCAGCCACCGTTCGCCCCTGCCGCGGCTGCGTTCGATGAGCCGCTCGATCGGGTCGTCGCTCGGCCGCCGCGCCGGCAGGATCGACGTCGCTCCGATGAGCACGGCTGTCGAGAGAAACGAGAGCTGCGTGCCGACGCGAAAGAGCTCCGGCGGATGCCAGACGAGCACGATGATCGCGGCCGCCGCCAGGGCGTTGATGGCCAGCGACCTCCGTCCCAACGCGCCGCCCAGGCAGGAGAGCCAGACGAGGAGCGTGGCCCTCACGACGGGCGTCTCGGCGCGAACCAGCAGCATGTAGAGGCCGGTGCAGACGGCCACCGTCACGAGCGCCCAGCCGCGGGGCACGGCCAGCGTGCGGAGGATCGAAAACAGGGCCAGGGCCAGAATTCCCACGTGGAGCCCGGAGATCGAGAGGATGTGGATCGTGCCGGTGACCAGAAATTCCCGAGATTCCTCGGCCGGCAGCGACTCGCGGCTGCCGAGCAGGAGGGCCGCCGCCAGCGGCGCCCGTGCTTCCGAGAGATGTGCGCGAAGCACCTCGACGCCACTCGCCCGCACCCGATCGATCGCTGCGGCGAACGACAGGCAGGAGGGCACGGCGACCACCCGCAGGCACTCCTCCCCATGACAACGGACGATCGACAGGCAGCGGAGCAGCCGCGCCCGCTCGCGGAAATCAAACTCACCGGGGTTGGCAGCCGCCGTCGGACGGATGCCCCGACCGAGCACGCGTACCCGGCTGCCGGCCGCGATCCGCGGCGGCGGGCCATCGACGATCACAGCCGCGCGGCCGGAGGCCGCCCGCCACACGCCGCCGGCACGGCTGGCCTGCACCACGATCACGCATTCGCTCGACGGACCAATCGCGATCGTCCGCGGGGCATCCGGAGCAGGGGGCGTGAGCAGCCGCGGCGACTCGACAAGAATGCCCTCAACCGCGACCGGCGTCGGTGCCTCGTGAAGGCTCCACGCCAGATCGTCGGCTGCGAACAGGCGATGCCGCGCAACGGCCCAGCCGGCAGCAGTACAGGCAATCGCGACGAGGAGCAGCACGGCTGCAGTGGACGGCTGCCGACGGGCGAGAAACCGCCAAGCCCCAAGCGCTCCACAGGCGATCAGCCACCACCCGGCGATGACGCCCGCGACGCTCAGGCTGCCCGCCGATTCCACGCCGCCGCCGGCCAAACCGACGCCGCTGCCAGCCTGGTCCGCCGGCAGGAGCCACGGCCCCAGACCGCAGCCAAGGATTACGGCGACGGCCACCGCGATGAGTGGCCGCCGTGGCAGTGGTTCGCGGCGGATCACACCCTGCAGCCGATGCCATGAGGCGAGCGCCCCCTCCCGACCCACGGCAGCCAGCCAGTCAGCCCGCTGGCACAGCCGATCCGCCAGATCGCAGCAACAGTCCACGAGCGCATAGCCCAATTCCCGCACGGCCGCATTCCTTTTGCAGTGAGAGCGACCACGCGTGTCGCCATTCACTTAGACGAGAGCCACCCCTTCGAGGGGCAAAAGGCCGTCACTTTCTTCGTTTCATGAGGCAACTTGGCGAGGGGGTGCCCATGCCCCGAGAGCCGGCGTTGGCGGCAAGCGAAGGCAGGATGCCGAGAGCGTAGCCGTCATCGAGTGAGCGCAGGGCAGGATGCCCGCAGTGAACGTCCGGCGACGGGGCGTGGGCACCCCCGACCCACACGGGTAGTTTCCGCAGGGATCACCAAAAACCGCAAAAGCCGCAACTAGCGGCGGCGGGCTTGCACGATCCGCGGCAGGCCGGCGAAATCGAGGATCGTGGGTTCGGCCGTCAGCCCCGTCTGTCTGGCCAAGACCGCCTCAGCGGCCGCGGCCGGACCGATCTCGCAGAGAAGCCAGCCACCAGGCACGAGCCGCGCCGCGGCCAAAGCCGCAAGCCGCTCGATGATCTCGACCCCGGTCGGTCCCGACACGAGCGCGGCTTTCGGCTCGTGCAGCCGCACGTCACGCGGCAACGACTCGAATTCATCCTCCCGGACGTAGGGCGGGTTGCTCACGATCACGTCCCACGGTCCGGCAGCCTGCGGGTGGTCGAGCAGATCGCACTCGAGAAACTCGATCCGTTCGGCCACGCCCTGCCGCGCCGCGTTATCCCGCGCCACGGCCAGAGCCGCGGACGAGACGTCGGTGGCGGTGATGCTCGCCTTCGGCAGGTGCTTGGCGAGCGTGATCGCGATCGCACCGGAGCCGGTGCCGACGTCGACGATCCGTGGCCCGGCCTGTGGCCGGCAGAGATCGAGCACGCGGATGACGAGGCCTTCCGTTTCCGGCCGCGGCACGAGCACCGCCGGCGTCACCCGGAAGGGCAGCGAAAAAAACTCGCGGCTGCCGACGAGATACGCGACCGGCTCTCCTTCGCCGCGACGCTTCACGAGTTCGCGAAAGCGGCCGCGCTCGGCCTCGGCGACGGGCGTGTCGAACGCCGTGTAGAGGGCGATCCGCTGGCAGCCGCGGACGTGCGCCAGGAGCACCTCGGCTTCGAGCCGCGGGGCCTCGCTTCCCTTGCCGGTGAGCCACTCGGTCGTCCAGGTGAGCAGCCGCCCGACCGTCCAGACGTCATCGCTCATGCTGGCAACCTCAGGTTGGGAGTGGCCCGGCCGCCCCCTTGGCGGAACGTTCCATCTCGGTCTTGCGTTGCTGCCGGGCATGCTGCTCGGTCGCCTCGATCAGGAGATTCAGCCGCCCGGCAAGCACCTGATCGAGCGTGAAACTCTCGTTGATCCGGTGGTCGGTCAGGCGATTCTGCGGAAAGTTGTAGGTGCGGATTCGCTGGCTGCGGTCACCGGAGCCGACGAGGGTCTTCCGCTCGGCGGACCGCTTGTCGTGCTCGATCTGCCGCTGCCGCTCGTAGAGCCTGGTCTTGAGCACCCGCAACGCCTTGGCGAAGTTCTTGTGCTGGCTCTTCTCGTCCTGGCACTGCACCACGATGCCGCTGGCCATGTGCGTGAGCCGCACGGCGGAGGCGGTCTTGTTGACGTGCTGGCCGCCCGGACCGCTCGCGCAAAAGAGATCTTTGCGATATTCGTCCGGCGCGAGCGAGACCTCCACGTCCTCGGGTTCGGGCAGCACCGCGACCGTCGCCGCCGAGGTATGGATGCGGCCCTTGGTCTCGGTATCGGGCACCCGCTGGACGCGGTGGCCGCCGCTCTCGAACTGCAGTTTTCGGTAGACGTTGTCGCCGGAAACGCCGAGCACCAGATCCTTGAAGCCGCCGAGTTCCGTGGGGCTGGCATCGAGCACCTCGATCTCCCAGCCAACCTCGGTCGCATAGCGGCGGTACATCTCGTAGAGATCCCGCACGAAGAGCGCCGCCTCGTCGCCGCCGGTGCCCGCCCGCAATTCCATGATGCAGCGGGAGCGGTCGGCATCCTCGTCGGCGGAACAGGAGTCGAGCAGTTCGTCCCATTCCCGCTCGCGGCGGTGGGCGAGTTCGGGCAGTTCAGCCTGGGCGAGATCCTTGAGTTCCTGGTCGGATCCCCGACTCATCTCTTCGAGTTCGGCGATCTGTCGCTCGATCGCGAGAAATGCCCGATACTTGTTGGCCAGTTTTGCGAGCGTGCCGTGCTCACGGGCCACCGCGGCGACCCGCTGGGGCTGAGAAAGCACAGTGGGGTCGACCATGGCCCGCTCGAGTTCTTCGAACCGGGCAAGCTTGGCTTCCAACTGGTCGCGCATGAATGGGCCTGGAAAGCCTGCCTCAGGAGGCAGCCGTGTCGGCCGCGACCTTCTTGCCCTTCTTCAGGCTGGCATATCCGGCGCCGGCGAACTTCGTCTTGAACTTCTCGATGCGGCCGGCCGTGTCGACAAACTTCAATTTGCCTGTGAAAAACGGATGGCAGACATTGCAGATGTCGACCTTCATCTCGGGCACGGTGCTGCGGGTCGTGAACGTATTGCCGCAGCCGCAGCGAACGAGCGTGTCGATGTAGTTGGGGTGAATGCCGTCTTTCATGGTCGCGTCCTTCGATCGATCCTTAGCGTGAACAGATGTCTGGTGAATTCAATACGGGAATCCCAAAGAATAGTCATTTGCAGCCCGCCGGGCAACGCGGGAACGGGATTGCCCCGGAGCAGGTCGCTTTTCACGCGTGAGATGGGGCTGGATAAGCGTGCGGCGGTGGCTCACGGCGGCAACGGAGGCGGCCTCACTCGGCCTGCAGCCCGCCTCTCGCAGGGGGCGAGGCGGGCTGGAAAGGTCCGCCCTGCGCCGCTGCTGCCCCGGCCTCTGTGTTCGCTGCCTTCTCCAGACGATCCGCCAGAAGCCGGCTGCCGAATCGCTGCGGCGATGGGTCTGCCCGCAGCAATGCGATCGCTGCGGCCGTATCGCCCAGCGCCAGTTTCGCTTGGGCGAGATTGGTGCGGGCGGCGTCGGCCCAGCGGCCGTCGGGCATGGCATCGAGTGTCATGCGTCCCAGATAATCCTCCGCTGCCGCGAACTGCCCCTCGGCCAGCGTGAGCACGCCGAGCCAGTATGTGGCGTCCTGCTTCATCCCCTCGTAGAGGCGTTTGACCGCATCGGCCTGCTCAGGCGGCGAACGCTTCACCGCCTCGGCGATCACGGCGTTGGAGGGCCGCGCCAGCAGGTAGGCCGACTTCGCCCCCTCCGGGCCGTCGCGGTCGCCGCGAAACTCCCGCAGCCGCGCTGCATAGAGCGGCCGCATGCTCCGCCGCGGCCCGTCGGGGCCCGACGGCTCCAGAACGATTGCCAGCGAGGCGAGGTCGCGGCGGGCGGCGGCGGCCACGGCCGGCGCATCCTGCCGACGCCGCCGATGAACCTCCCACGGAAATTCCCAGAGCAGCACCCGTCCCGTCGCCGCTCCACCCGGCAGGGCGGCGACCGCCCGCGCACCCAAGGCGGTTGCATCGACGGCCAGATCGATCTTTCTTCTCCCGGCCAGACGACCGTCGAGCAGGTGCATGCGCCGGGCAAGATTCTCACGTGTGCCGGGCACGAGCACCGACAGATTCGCGATATCCGCCGCCTTGACGGGGTACGGCCGATCGGGGAGCGAGACCGCCGCCAAGATCGCCGGATCGGCCGCCGCCTGCCGCGCCGTGGCCACGCCCATGCCAGCCGGCCCTGGAATCGGCATTCCGTATGCGGGCTCGAAGAGATGGGCCTCGCCGCCCGAAATCAGAGCTGGAATCCACGGCCGGAGCGTGCCGTCGGCGGCGGAGCCGGTGGCGAGCATCACGCCGTCGAGCCCCGCGTGCCGCAGCAGTTCGAGAAATATCCAGGCCCGCTGGGCGGCGCTCGCCCGACCGGCGAGCAGGATCTCGCCCGGCAGAAACCACCGCGTGCCTGGATTGGCGACGGTTGGCACCATCGGCGGGTCGCTGACGATCGCCAGCGAACGAACAGTCCAGTCGAAGAGATTCCGCGCGATCTCGACATCATCGATCGCGTCGCCACGGGCGGAGTCGACGATGTCGGCCAGCCACCGCTGGTCGCGAAGTGCCGGCATGTCGTTCGCCGCGTCGAACACGCTGCTGGCGAGCGATTCGGCCGTGACTCCGGCCCGCAGGTCGGCAGGCAGCGTGTCGACGAGCGGGTCGAGCGTCCAGGCATCGACGGCCGCATTGCCATCGATCGCGACGGCATGGCTCCACTGGTTGAGCCGATCGAAAACCTGGGCGAAGGCGGAAGCCTCGTCGTAGTCCTCGAGCCTCCCGAGCACCGCCATCGCGCCGTCGAGCAGTTTGTCGCGAACAGCCTGCGGCATGGCCGGCGTCACGCGGACGATGTCCGACGGCCGCTCGCCCGCCGTCCGGCCGGGCGTCGCTGGGCCGCCGCAGCTCAATCCCGTGACCAGCAGCAGGAACAACGGCAACAGCAGGAGCCCTGCCGGCATGACGCCCGCGGAGGCCCCGCGTTGCCCCGCATATCCGTTCATGCCGTCGGCCTCGGCTCCGGAGCGCCGGCCAGCCGCGCCTCGTGGATGCGCAACACCCGTTCGAGCACTCCGTAAAGGTGATCGAGCGGCACCATGTTGGGGCCATCGCTCGGGCTCGAATCGGGATCGGGGTGGGTCTCGAAAAAGACGCCGTCGATGCCCACGGCCGCAGCCGCGCGGGCCAGCGGTTCGACGAGCGTGCGATCCCCGCCGGTCGCCTCACCGAGGCTGGCGGGCTGCTGCACCGAGTGCGTGGCGTCGAAAATGACCGGCACGCCAAGCGACCGCATCGTCAGCAGGCCGGAGAAATCGTTGACCAGCCGGCCGTATCCGAAAAACGTGCCCCGTTCGCAGAGACAGATATCGCGGCAGCCCCCGGCCAGAAGTTTGGCGACGGCATGCCGCATGTCGGCGGGCGCGAGAAATTGTCCTTTCTTCACATTGACCGCCCGCCCCGTCGCGGCGGCCGCCAGGAGCAGATCGGTTTGCCGACAAAGAAAAGCCGGTATCTGCAGCAGTTCGCAGACCTGACCGACCGGGCCGGCCTGATCGGGCAGGTGGATGTCGGTCGTCACCGGCAGACCGGTGGCCTGCCGTACCTTGTCGAGAACCGCCAGCCCTTCGTCGATTCCCAGGCCGCGAAACGCCCCGCCACTCGTGCGGTTGGCCTTATCGAAGGACCCCTTGAAGACAACCTGGATCGGCAGCCGCTGCGCGAGCACGGCCAGCGAATCGGCGATCTTGAGGCAGAGATCCTCGCTCTCGATGACGCAGGGGCCGGCGATGACCAGCAATGGATATCCCGGGCCACAGCGATGTCGACCGATGCTGGCAGGCAGGCGGGGGTTCACAGGGATGATCTCCGAATGAAACTGGCGGGCGAAGAATAGCAGCAGATCGGAAAAAAGAAGGCGGTGAGGGGCGGAAAAAGCCACCGCCTCGAGGCGATCGGCATCCGCACGAGAGAATCATACAGGGACTGCGAAACCAGACATCGACCGCAGCAAAATGCAGCGGGGCGGGGCGAAATCGAACACTCGAAAGGCGAAAACCATGGACGCACGGAGCAGGCACCCTAGGCCGAACCGGCCAGCAAATGGCGGCCGTTCACTGTCGAAACCGCAAAAAATCACCAATCGCCAAAAACCTGAGTTGCCGACAGGATTTGGCACGGTGTGTGCACCTCTCAACCTTTTGTCGGGCACTTCGGTTCCCGACACCCACTGTCCCAAGACACAGAGTCTTCAAGGTGGGGCCTCCGACTTTTTGCTGGCCGTGCGGTCGCTTGCCCCTGACCCGCATGTCCATGGCAGGACGCTCCTGCCGAGTCAGAGGCCCCACTTTTTTTGTTGCTGCCTCGCAGCCCAGCCCCCCACACTTGACGGTGGGCCTCATTCTGCGCTATTTTTGCGGGATTCCGGCTGTTCCGCCCCCTGCGTCCGGCAGCCGGATCGTCGCCAGCGTAGCTTCAATTGGCAGAGCACCGCATTCGTAATGCGGGGGTTGTGGGTTCGATTCCCACCGCTGGCTTTCGGAGTTCGCTGCGCGATCCTGACTCTTCACAGTTCACTGTTCACAGAAGGTCCTTACGAATGATTTCCACAGCCACACTCGATATTCGCGATCTTGTCACCGGCACAGGAGCGTTTGGTCCCACCGACATCAGGAATCTCCTCGAGTCGCTCGGGAGTGATGCGGCGGCTCATCGCGACCTGCGACTGGCCGTGCAGGAACTCGAGGGCTCCGGAGAACGCAGCCCGGCCGCATCGGTGCGCCTCGGTGTCTGCCAGTATCTCCTCGGCCGCGCCCACGATGCCCTCGAAACGCTCAAGTCCGGAGACGGCAGCGCCCTGGCGCTGTTCTATCAGGGGCTGGCCCATGCCACGCTCGGCAACGTCGATGTCGCCCATTACGAGAAGGCTCGGGAGTCGTTCGCCAACGCCCGGAAGGCTGGCTATGACGCCACGGCCTGCGACGTGGCCACCGCCGAAACGCTGCGGGCCAGCGGCCTACTCGACGAGGCTGGCAAGGCGCTCGAGCGGATCGAGAAGCAGGCCGGATCCGCCGACTATTGGGCGCTCAAGGGATCGCTGCTCGCGGAACAGGGCGGCGTTCTCGGCGACACCGTGGCAGCGCTGGAAAAGGCGATTGCGCTCGATGAAGGGCACCCTGCGGCGCTCTTCACGCTCGGCGTCATCAACGATCGCCTCGGCAACGATGACGAGGCAAAAAAATGCTACGAGCGGTCGCTCAAGCGATACCCGGCCACGGTGGGCGCCCTTCTGAATCTCGGCCTGCTGTACGAGGACGAGGACGACTTCACCAAGGCGCAGCGCTGCTACAAGCGAATTCTCGACGCCTTCCCTGACCATCCGCGGGCCCGGCTTTTCCTCAAAGATTCGTCGGCCACCGGTGACGTGAAACTGGACGAGCAGGAATTGAAGTCGCGGGATCGGCTCGACCACATCATGTCGCTGCCCGTCACCGACTTCGAACTTTCGGTACGGAGCCGCAACTGCCTCCAAAAGATGGGCATCATGACGCTGGGCGATTTGGCACGGACGAGCGAGACGGAATTGCTCGAAAGCAAGAACTTCGGCGAAACGAGCCTGGTCGAGATCAAGGACATGCTGGCTTCGAAGGGCCTTTCGCTGGGGCAGATGGCAGCCCCCGGCGTTGCCGAAGAGCCTGCACTGGAAGCAGTGGAGCCTTCAGCCGACGAGCAGGAGATCTACTCGCAGCCAATTACGGAACTCAACCTCTCGGTGCGGGCCCGCAAGTGCACGACGAAGCTGGGCATCTCCACCATCGGCGAACTCGTGCGGCGAACCGGCGAAGACCTGATGGAGTGCAAGAACTTCGGCGTGACGAGCCTCAACGAGGTTCGCGAGAAGCTGACCGAGCGGGGCCTGAAACTCCGCGGCGACTGAGTCAGGCCCCGGGTCAGGCGCAGAGTCAGACCCTGGGATCCGCCGGGAACTGGAACGCGACCAAAAAATCAAATTCAGGCCGAAAAAGAGCACTCACCCCCTCTTTTGAGCGTCATTGAATTTGCGTTTTTCGCCGGTTCTCGATAGTGTTGAAGGGCACTGAACGTTTGTCGCCACCTCGCGGGGACTTTCCATTGACCAATGCCAGCCTGAAGGAAAAACCTGTTCGCGATCTCGCCCGGATGGCAAAGCAGCACGGTGTGGCTGGCTGGCATTCGATGCGGAAAGACCAACTCATCACCGCACTCATTCGCAAGGCGCGGTCTCGTCGACCCGTCGCGGATGCGATCCCTTCCGGCCCCCGGAAGACGACCGAGCGACCGGTGGCTGTGGTCGTGGCCCCCACGAAGGCCACCCAGGATGCCGTGGTTGCCCAGCGAATTCAGGAGGCCCGCGACCGTCTGGCACGGGTGAAAAACCTGGCCACGCTGCCAGAAAACGGGCGGCCAACCCGGCATGTTCGTGATCGGATGGTGGTCATGGTCCGCGGTCCCCACTGGATTCATGCCTTCTGGGAAGTGACGGCGAGGAGCATCGCGCGAGCCCAGGCGGCCCTTGGACAGGAGTGGCACGCGGCCCAACCAGTGCTGCGGCTTCTCGAACTGGAAAACGGCCTGACGGGCTCTCCCTCGGAACGGGTGATCCGCACGATCAACGTGCACGGAGGCGTAAAAAATTGGTTCATCGATATCCGTGAGCCGATGCGCTGCCGCGTCGAACTCGGCTATGCCACGCCGTCCGGCAGGTTTCACGCCCTGGCCCGCAGCAATGCCGTTTCCACGCCCGCCGGCTCGCAGTGCGACACGCTCGACACCCATTGGGGCGACATCGCGGGCGACTGCGAGAAGATCTATGCCATGAGCGGCGGTTTTTCACCGGAGAACAACACCACCGAACTGCAGGAGCTTTTCGAGGAGCGGCTGCGGCGACCGATGGGCCCACCGGCCGCCCGCCGAATGGCGGACAACGACCCCGACGATCAGCGTTCAAGCGACTTCCAACTCGAGGTGGATGCTGAAATGATCGTGTACGGCGTCACCCAGCCGGGGTCCTACGTGACGCTGCAGGGGGAGCCGGTGAAGGTGCAGCCCGATGGCACCTTTCGGGTGCGGGTCGACCTGCCCAACAAGCGACAGGTATTGCCGATCGTTGCCAGCACAGCCGATGGTATCGAACGGCAGACGGTCGTGCTGGCGGTGGAGCGCAACACGAAGTCCATGGAGCCACTGGGCCGCGACGGACTCGACGGCTGATGATCAGAAAAAAGCCGTCGATAGCCTTTTTCTTCAGCCTGCTACAATACGAACGAGGAGTGTGCGGCGATAAGTTTTCTGCCATGCTCGTGATGCGTCGAACCATGCCGGTGAGCTTTAACGAGGCTCGTTGGGGGCCGATAAATGGTTTTGGTTGCGTGTACAGCCGGGGTTGGCGACTTCGGTCGGCAACATTCGGATCACATGCCCCTGAATCCAAGGCACCCCCTTCTTTTTTTCAACGAGCTCTCCGCATTCCCCGGCGCCACGGCATTGCGGTGGAAAACTTATCGCCGCCCGCTTCCGGCCGGCTTCCGGGCTTCTTGCGCGGCCCAGGCTTCGAAGAGTGACTGCGGTGGCGACTTGAAGATGTCACCAAACGCCTTTTCGAAACTGGCCCCCGCGTCGATTGCCTCGATCAACATGCGGAGTTTTGCTTCGGGACGGGCAATGGCGGCCACGAAGCCACCGCCGATGGCGGCCGTGGCCACCGGGCCTGCCTGGCCGTCGAAGTAATCCGCCGCCGAACCGAGCCGCTGCAGTTGCTCCGTCGCCTCCCGCCGCCACTCCTTCACGCAAGGCGCTTTTGCAGCCGCCCTCATCGCCACCACCCGGCCCGCCCCGCTGGCAAACCAATCCGGGCTCCCACGCGACAGAAAGGCTGCGGCCGCGATCTGCTCGGCCACGAGCGCCGTGAGTTCGGCGGCGACCTCATCCTCCTCCGTGCCGGCATTCGCTGCCGGAACGACGAGCGCACCGTAGGCCACGTCTCCCTTAAGGCCAGCGTGACCGCCGAGGCCCTTGGGCCGCTCGTCGTCGAGCACTTCCTGCCAGAACGTTGAATAATCGTACGGCTTCGCGAACACATACACGGCGACGCCCCCCTTGAGCAGCGGCTTCCCGGTGCCCACGAGCAGCCGCTGCGAAGCCTCCAGGGCCTGTTCGGCCGCAATGGCAACCGCCTCCATCTGCGACTTCGTCGAATTGCCGATCAAGTACATATCGCCGCGCGGCTCGACCACGGGCTCCTCGTCGCCGATCACCCGCTGCCAGAGTTTTCCCGAGGCTGCCTGCCGAACCTTCAAGAGTTCCTCGTGGGACAGGCTTCTTGCCCTGCCGGCCGCAGCCAGATTCTCGAGCGGATCCTTTGGCGTGAGCAGGTCGAGCCGTGCCCCCTGGGCGATCCACTTCTCAACCAGCGCGATGACCTCGGGCGAGAGCGGCGGCTTGCCGATGGGCATCCGCTGGCCGTCGATGCCCGTCCCTTTGATTTTTCGGAGCAGGAGGCTCTCGGCGGCCTGACCGGCATTGACCGCCGGGCCGCTCTCACCGCCGCGCATGAGCCGAGCGAATGTCACCATCGACAGGTTTTCTTCGGGGTCGTCATCGTCGTGGCAACCGCAGCAGTTTTTCAGCAGCACGGGGGCGATATCGAAGGCAAACGACACATCCCCCGGCTTCAAGGTGACGGGACCCGCCGGCGTGGCGGACATGGCAGGCATGGCGGCCGCAACCGGCGCCGCTTCGCCCAGCGGCCGTGCCAGCATGTCGATGCCCACCGTCGGATCCGGCGCATCGTACGCGGCCCCCGCGTCGATCCACCGCTTGAGCGTCGCCAGTTCGTCCGGCCCAACCTTGCCGCCGCCGCGGGGCATGTCTCCCGATTCGATCACCTCAACCAGCCGACTCGCGTCGCCGACGCCGCGTTGCACGGCGCCCGTCTTCATCAGGCCCTCGTAGGAGGCCATCTGAAAGCCGCCTTTTCTGCCGGTGACGTGACAACCACCGCACCGACTCATGAGGATCGGCGCCACCTGCTTGACGAAACTCACGGCCTGCGGCCCACCGGCGGCTCCCGGACGCGGGCCGAGGAATGCGGCGGCATCAGGCGGGTCGGCCGGCTTTGCCGGAGGCTTGGCGGCGGCCGCTTTTCCGGCGGCCGATTTGATGTCGGGAATCTTGATTCCCGACACATCCACCTCCTCGAGTGCCAGTTGTTCCTTGAGCGACCTGCACGCATCCACCAGACCCCGCGTTCCCGACGGCAAGCGGTCGAGTTCCAGCAGCGAATCCAACTGTTTCACCGCGGCGGTCAATTTGCCGCGGGCCTTCGCCGGCTTGCCGGAGTCGAGCAACGCCTCGGCTTCATCGAGCGTGCCACGAATCTGCTGCGGAGAAGGCGGATCCGTGGACTCGGCACCGAGGCTCGAGGAACGCGTGAGGCCCGCCAGCCAGATGCAAACCCCCAGCAGCAGGGCACCGGCTGCAAACCGTGACGGAAAGGGGTTCATCTCGGCTCGCTACGGTTGATGACTCAGGCCGATCCAAGGGCCGCCGAACAACGCGCCCAACAGAAACGAAACGACCACGATCGCCGGCAGAAGCATTGCCAGAGCATAAACCGCCGGGCGTGGGAAAGTCACGCCCGGGGCGACCGCAATCGCGGGCTCGGGGCCCTCCTCTGATTCCGCTTCGGAAGGGGGCAGCGAAAACGTCGGGGTGGCGAAGATGCCGCCGGGCGGTGCTTCGAGCGCCGCGATCGAGGCCTCGACCTCCCGGGTTTCAAACCGCGTCTTGGGCGGGCTGCCACCCGCCCCGGGCACGACCACACGGGTCTGGCATTTGGGGCAGGGGACGGTGGTGCCAGACCACCGGGTCGGCACGTGCAGCCTGACGCGGCACCCCGTGCAGCGAAATTCAATCGCCATGGCCGGGCTCCCGGCCAGGCGCTTCGGCAATCCTGTGGCGCCGTCTTCGTCTGCGGCCGCGGGGCCGGTCGTCCAAGGCGGCAATACCACTGGCCACCGCGGTGGCAATCACGGCCGTCAACCAGACCGCTCCCAGCGCCAGGGCGCTGCGGCCACAGACGGCGGCCCCGGCGGCGTCGCCCAGGGAGCCGAGAAGCACACCCAGCCCAAACACCACCGTCATCGCGACGGGCAGCAGCAGCGAGCAGGCCACTCCGGCCACCAGAATCCGCCTGAACACTCCGCGCATGAGCCGGTCATTTCCTGAGGACTGCGAGCCGAGCAATCGTCGAATTGTGCGGTCGTGCCACAGGCATCGTCAAGGAACGCTTCGACAAACTAGAATCCGGACATGCTTGCGCCGCGGCCACGGGCCTCCATAGTGCTCCTTTTCGTCCTGACGGCGGGCCTGTGGCCCACGCCGGCGGCGGCAGATCGCGTCGAACTCGCCGACGGCCGGGTGCTGGAGGGCAGTTTCGTGCTCCTGCCTGGCGTGGCGACCGATCCGGCCGCGGAGGCCGCCCGCGGCAACCCAACCGGCACGCCGATCCTCGCCTGCGACGACCAGCTCACGCGGACGATGGTTTCCAAGCGGCGGGTCGTGAAGGTGGAGCCGAGCCCGGCAGGCCTCGGGCTGGAACGCATCGAAATCCCGCAGCGCGTGCCGGAAAACGGCCGACGGGTGACAGCCGTTGGGGGAGTCATCGAGGCGACTCCCTTCGACGAATTCGGCCGCCGCGTCCTGGCGCTGGCCACCGCGTCCGGCCGCGTCGACATCGTGCAGGGGATCACGCAGATCACGCCGCGGTGGACCAGCGTCGAGGGAATCACCACCGAGCATCCGGTGCTGCTCGACACGCGGATCGCCACCTCTTCGATCCCGCGCGACGTGTTGCGGCGGGTGATCGACCAGCACATCGACCGGAAGAATTCAGACCAGCGGCTCCGGGTCGTGCGGCTGCTGCTGCAGGCCGAGCGGTATGACGACGCCCGGCATGAACTCGACGCCGTTCTCGCCGACTTCCCCGACCTTGCGGCGCTCACCGCGGAGCGGAAAGGCCTCGCGGAACTCGCCGCCGCCAAACTGCTCGATGAGATCCTGCTGCGTGGCCGCGCCGGACAGGATCGGCTGGCGATGCGGCTGCTCGAGGATTTCCCGGCCGCCGATGCCGGCGGGGAGGTGGTCGAAGCGGTGCGGGAGTCCCGCGACGCCTATCGCGACCGCCAGACTCGGGCCAAACAGCTGGTCGAGGAACTTCGTGGCCGACTGGCCGCGCTCGAGGACGAAGAGACGCGGACCGCGGCGACCCGCATCGTCGCTGAAATGGCGGGCGGACTTTCATTCGCGACGCTCGACCGGTTGGCGGCGTTCGAACGGCTGGGCACCGACCCGCAGTTGCCCCCCGACCGGGCGCTGGCCATCGCGATCAGCGGCTGGCTGCAGGGGGCGGCGGCCGCCAGCGAAAACCTGAAACTGGCCCTTTCGGCGGCGCGGGTTCGCGACCTGCTGCGGGAGTATCTGCAGGCGGCTGACGCGGCGGTCCGCGACACGCTCCGTGTCAAACTCGGGAACGAGGAAGCCTTTTCTCCGGCGACTGTCGCGGCCCTTGCCCGCCAGATGCGGCCCCCAGCCGAGCCCACTGCCGCAATCGCGCCGGGCCTCCACGAACTCGACGTGGTCGGCCTGGAGGGGGAGCCGGGGAGTCGCTGCCTTGTGCAGCTACCGCCGGAGTATGATCCACTCCGCAGGTATCCGGTTGTGGTCTCACTGCATGCCGCCTGGTCAACCCCGCTCAACCAGATCGATTGGTGGGCGGGCCAGCCCGGCCAGGACGGCCTGCGCCGCGGCCAGGCCACGAGACGTGGGGTGATCGTCATCGCCCCCGCCTGGACCGCTCCGCAGCAGACATCCTACGAGTATTCCGCCCGCGATCACGCCGCCGTGCTGAATGCCCTCCGCGCCGCCCAGCGTCGGTTTTCAATCGACTCCGACCGGGTGTTCCTCTCCGGCCACTCCCTCGGTGGGGATGCGGCCTGGGACATCGCGCTGGCCCATCCCGACCTCTGGGCCGGGCTCGTCGCCATCGCGCCCACTGCCGGGAAGTACGTCAACCACTATTGGCATAACGCCCGAACGCTCCCCATCTACATCGTCGCGGGTGAACTCGACACGGCCTGCATGGCCCGCAACAGCATGGATCTCGACCGCTACTTCGCGAAGGGCTTCGACACCACCTACGTGGAGTACCGCGGCCGCGGACACGAGCACTTCTCCGACGAAGTCCTGCGAATTTTCGACTGGATGGCGATCAAGCAACGGACGTTCTTTCCGCGCTCGATCGATGTCGTGACGCTGCGGCCGTGGGACCGCTTCTTCTGGTGGCTGGAGATGGCGGGGGCCCCGGAGAAGACCGTCGTGCTGCCGGCCCAGTGGCCGCCGCCGGCCGGCTTTCGGCCGTTCTCGATCGAGGCCAAGACCACCCCCGGCAACAGCGTGGCGGTTCATTGCGGTGCGGAGCGGGTAAGGGTCTGGCTGTCACCGGAACTGGTCGACTTCGAGCGTCCGATCACGGTCACCCTCGACGGCCGAAAACTGACCCGTGAGGGAGTCGATCCAGACATCGACGTGCTGCTCGAAGACCTGCGGCTTCGGGGCGATCGCCAGCACCCGTTCTGGGCGGCCGTGGACTGGCCGCTCAAATAGCCGTGCGTTTACCAGCAATGCGCCGAGAAGCCGGGACCTACCGCCCCACAGGCGTCACCGGGCGACGGGCCACCTCGGGCTCCTGCTGGCTGCGGGGCAGGGCGAGGCCCGCCAGGTACCAGCCCTCTGGCACCGTCTCCATACCCAGGCCGACGGTGCCGAAGTAGCGGCGGATGAGTTCGAAATCGGGCAGCAGGCTGCCGTCGATCTTCTGCGTCCGCACGCTGCCTTCCTTGCCGTCACCGAGCAGGCCGTTGAGCAACTGCCCCATCATGCTCTTCGATTTGGGCATCGAGCCCTGCCTCAGCATCTCGTAGGTCGGCCGGACCGACTCCTCGGCCCTGCCGAATGAACGCATGGCGGTCACGGACGGGAAGAGTCGCTTCATTTCCACGGTCACGCTCGCATAGTCGGGGGCGGAGGCGAGCGACTCGGCGCCGCCATTGGCGGCCAGCACCCGCTCGAGGAAGTCGCGGTGCGAGGCGATCAGCAGGTGTCCGTGGGCGACGGTCACCGCCGAGTGCGGCAGCAGCTTTTCCTCGCGTTCCCGCAGCCGGTTGCGGCGGCGGTGGGCATCGTCGTCTTCGTCGCCGCCGTCCGCATGGGCGATGGCGCCGCCCGGCGTCTCGATCTCGAGCTTCGGGATCGCGGAGGAGCGGTCGATCATCTCCCAGATGACGTGATTGCCCGACTCGATTTTCTGCATGTCGGGATCGGTCGCCATGCTCTTCGCCACGGTGGCGGCGACCTTCTCCGGATCGGTGGCCTCGATGGCGATCACGAGCCGCTCACTGTCGGTGCCGATCGGCGTGGCGTAGTCGCTGATCACCGAAATCCGCTTGCCGAGGCAGGCAACCAGATCCTGTTCAACATCGATCTGCGGGCCGTCCGGATCCTCCTTGAGCGAGGCGATCACGTCGTCAAACACGCCCTTCTCGCCGACGACGTCGTCGACGAGCGACTCGGCGGAGTTGAACGCGTTGGCGAGATCCCACTGCATCGCCACCCAGCTCGACACCTCGCGCGGCACCCATGGGGGCGGCACAATGCTGTCGGCGTTCGGAAACTGCATCATCTGGGCCGCGAGATCGAAGCGGTCGGCCGCGAACGGCTGCCGTCCCTCCAGCGGCGGGGCATAGACCATCGTGTGATGGCGGGCCTCGTAGGAACCGTCGTCGAAGAACACCACGCCACCGGCGCCCTTCACCGCATCGAAACCCTGCCGGCCAAGAATCGCCACGTAATCGGGGCCCTTGCGCTTCTCACGCGGGGGATTGGCCGCCTGATATACCTTGGCGTAGCCAAGCGGATCGACAAACCACCGCAGCGGATCGGCACTGGCAGGCACCTGCTTGCCGCACCGCGCCGTCATCGCCTGAAATGCCGGAAGCGTCGAGAGGTTGTCCTTCCGGCCCTGCTTGAGCGTGCCGAGCACCTGGGCCACCATGGCTGCGTTGTCGCCGACGACCAACGCCGAGGGGGCCAACGCGAAGGACACCTGCCGCTGCGACCCGACGGCCGCGTTGGGCTCGGGTGGCAGTTGAAACGTGGTCTGGCCGGCAGCGTTAGCCGCGGCATCGACGAGCTTTGTCGCCTTCTGTTCGATGAGTCGCTGGGTGATCCACTCGATGAGCGCCGTGGTTTCGGCCTCGTTGTCCGTCGTATCGACGAGCAGCACGGAGACCAGCACGCCGGGGGTCGGTTCGATCGCCGCCAGCGCCAGTTCGCCGCCCGGGATTTTTTCGAGATCTTCGAGCGTCAGGCCGAGTTTGCCGAGCCGCTGCTTGCCGGCATTCTTCAGCTGTTCGCGGAAACTCTCCACGAACGGCTTCATGACCGGATCCTTGAGGAGTTGGCCATACTGCGTGCGGTCGAAGCTGGCACGGAAGCCCTGCGGATCGGAGATGCTGAGCCAGGCACGCGTCGTGGCCGGGAGAACCGTCTCACTCGGTGGAAACGAGCCGGCGGAGGCCGCTGCCGGCACGATGAAAAGACCGAGGAGAATCCCCAGCAAGATATTTCCCTTCACGACGACTCCTTCTTGAACTTTGGGGCACGGAGAATTCCGCGCGATCGTTCCGCTCACTCCGAGCTCGATGCTGTCGGTATCGACCCGAACGGGCCGCATTCTCGATCCAACTGTTGGAATCGAATTCCTTTTCCGCAGTTGAACTGCCGGCCAAGGTCGCGCCGAGGAAAGACGCGGACCCTTGGCAGTTGGGGCTGCAGGACCCAATGAGTTTGGCAGGAAGCGGCCGTTTCCTCAATGTCACTGTGGCTGATCATCATGTCATGGTGCTCGAGTTCTGAACTCGGCAACCATCAACCGGGCGGCGGCAAGCCAGGCAGACTGGGGAGTTCGCCAGCGATCTGTGGCCAACAGCCCGCCGTCAGGAGCACGATCGCCACGGCCAACAGGCCGGTGATGAACACCGCCTGGGCCGACTCCGCCACGATCCCGGCCCACTCGAGCAACCAAGCGATCGCTACGGTCGCGGCGGCCGCGACGGCCAGCCCAAGCACGGTGATCGAAGCGGCCCGGATGGCATCCGTGTCGCCAGCCACAAGCACCACCGCCACCAGTGGCGGCCAGCCAAGAATCGCGGCCGGCACCAGCGTCGCGGTGATCGGGGACCGCCCACGGCTGAGTCGCGACAGATGCCACCACGGCCTTACGTCCGTGGCCGAACGGAGCAGGCGTCGCCAGCCGACTGTCGCCCAGACACCGTTCCCGAGGGTGGAATCTGGAATCGCCAGCGCGAAGAACCAGGCCAGTGCGAGGGCAGGGAACAGCCCGGCACGTGAGGAATCGAGAAACAGCCAGCCCACCATTGCCGCCAGCGCCGTGCCCATCGCCAGCGCGGTCAGCCAGGTGCGCAGCAATCGCGGGCCTGGCGGGCCGTCATGCAGCCAGCCCGCGGCGCCGCTCGCGCGCCGGTCGACCGCCAGCGCCACTAGCCCGATCACAAACCAGGTGCCCACTGCCACGGCGAGGGCAACGCCCCACGCCGGCAAGCCCGGCAACATCCCACCCATACTCGCGCAGGCGCCGCCAGCGGCGCCGGCGGCCGCCGACGAAGTGAGCGCCAGGCTGGCGGCGTCAGCGGCGTTTGCGCCCCGCCAACGCCCCGCAAACACCGTGCCGGCGGCGGCGGCGAGCCCCGCGACGGCCGCAAGGAGCAGGCACCCTGATTCTGGACCGGACCATGAAACCGCCGCAGCGGCCACCAGCCCGCACGCCGGCCACGCGACCCGCGAGGCGAGCCAGACCAGAGCGATTCCAGGCTGGCCGCCGAGCGGTCCCCGGCAGGCAGCCATGGGAAAATCGCCGCTGGCGCCGACCGCGAGAACTGCTCCGGACGCAAACGCTGCCATGCCGGCGAGGGCAGCCGGCCAGCCCGCCCGCTCCAGCCTTTGACCCGCCGCCCAGCAGGCCACGGCGGCAGCGAGCATCAGCCACGAGGCCGGCCGCCGCGCGTCGATCCGGGCGAACAATGAAACCTGCGCAACGAGGCTCTCGAGCCGACCGGCCTGAAGCAGCACTGCCATGTCGCACCCGCTCGAGTGGGCTGTCAGGACCGCGGCCGCACGTGCCCCTGCACCCGCAGCGGCAGACCGAGGATCCGCAGAAAGCCTTCGGCATCGGTCTGGTTATACGACCCGCCGCCTTCCATCGACGCGATCGCCGCGTCGTAGAGGCTCTGGTCGCTCTGCCGGCTCTTCACGAGCATGTTGCCCTTGTAGAGGTTGAGCTCGATCGTGCCGGTCACCGGCTTCTGGGCCTCGCGGATGAAGGCGAGCAGGGCATCCATCTTTGCGCAGTACCAAAAGCCGTAATACACGGCCTCCGCCACCACCGGGCTGAGCTGGTCACGGAGGTGCACGAGATCCCGGTCGAGGGTCATCTGCTCGACGAGCCGATGGGCCTCGTAGAGCAGCGTCATGCCGGGCGCCTCGTAGACGCCGCGGCTCTTCATGCCGACGAGCCGGTTCTCGACGATGTCGGTGCGGCCGATGCCGTTGCGGCCGCCGATGTCGTTGAGCACGAGCACCATCTCGTGCGCCGGCAGGGCCTTGCCGTTGACCCGCACCGGCACGCCGTGCTCGAAGTCAATCGTCACGGTTTCCGGCTTGTCGGGCGCCATCTGCGGCGACACGGTCATGCCGAAGTCGACGAGATTGAAGCCGTCGGTGCAGAGGTCTTCGAGATCCCCCGCCTCGTAACTGGTGTGCAGGCAGTTCTCGTCGGAGCTGTAGGGCTTGCCCTTCGAGGCCTTGACCGGGATGTTTTTCTGCTCGCAGAACTCGATCAATTCCTTGCGGCCGGGAAACCGCGCGCGGAATTCCGGGATCCGCCAGGGGGCGAGCACGGTGATCGTGGGGTCGAGCGCCTCGGCGGCGAGCTGGAAGCGGCACTGGTCGTTGCCCTTGCCGGTGGCCCCATGGGCGTAGACCGTGGCCCCTTCACGATGGGCGATCTCCACGCAGACCTGGCTGATCAGCGGCCGGGCGATCGACGTGCCGAGCAGATACGTGCCCTCATAACGGGCCTGCCACTGCATCGTCGGAAACGCGAAGTCGCGGCAGAGTTCCTCGCGGACGTCCACGATCATGGCCTGCGAGGCGCCGCAGTCGCGGGCCTTCTTCAGCGTCGCCTCGCGGTCCTCGCAGGGCTGCCCGAGATCAACGTAGACGGCGATCACGTCGTAGCCCTGCTCGATGAGCCAGCCGAGGATCACCGAGGTGTCGAGTCCGCCCGAATAGGCCAGCACGCATTTCTTCTTCATCTTTTTCCTTCTACACCTCGTGAACCAAAGCCATATTGTGCCCGCCCGTTCCGAAACCGGAACCCGCCACCAGCAAAATCCGGTCGCCACGCTCGAGCCGCCCCTCGCGGAGCCCCCAGGCGGTGACGTGCTCGAGGATGGCGGCCGCGTCGGGCGTCGCCACCGCCGCCAGCGGCGTCACGCCCCAGTAGAGCGCCATCTGCCGCAGGGCGGCGGGGTCGTCGGAGAGGCCGACGGTGGGCACGGCACCGCGGCGCTTTGACCGCGCGATCGCCGTCACGCCCGTCTTGCTCGCCACGACGAAAAGCTTCGCATCGAGTTCGCCGGCGATCCGGCTGGCGCCGTCGACCACGGCCTGCGTGATCGGGTGCAGCCCCTCGACGAGAAACTCGGGGGCTGGCAGAAACTCCTGCACCGGCACGCCCGCCGAACCGGGGGCCGCATGGAAGTGCCCCTCCAGGTAATGCCAGCGATCGGCAAGGTACTGCTTTTCGGTCTCGTTGGCGATCCGCCGCATCATCTTTACCACGAGGATCGGATGCTCACCGATCGCGGTCTCGCCCGAGAGCATGCAGGCGTCGGCCCCGTCGAGAATCGCATTGGCCACGTCGGTCGCCTCTGCGCGGGTGGGCCGCCGGGCGTGCTGCATGCTGTCGAGCATCTGCGTCGCCACGATCACCGGCTTCTGATACCGCTGGCAGGCCCGGATGATCCGCTTCTGCACCATCGGCATGCTCGCCACGTCGGTTTCGACCCCCAGATCGCCACGGGCCACCATCACGGCATCGGCCGCATCGACGATCGATTCGAGGTTGTCGATCGCCTCCCGCTTTTCGATCTTTGCGACGACCCGCGCGACCGATCCGCGGGTGCGCAGGAGTTCCTTGAGCAGTTTTACTTCCACAGCCGACCGCACGAAGGAGAGGCTCACGAAGTCGACGCCCGTGGACGCTGCCCACTCGGCGTGCTGCCAGTCGGCCGCGCTCATCGCCGCCACCGAGAGCTTCACGCCGGGCAGGTTCACGCCTTGCCGGCTGCGGACCGTGCCCCCCTGCACGACGCGGCACCGCACCCAGGCCGCATTCTTCTCCTCGACGACGAGGCTGATCGTGCCGTCGGTGAGCATGACGGAGTCGCCGACGGAGAGTTCGTCGATGAGCGGGGCGTAGGTCGTGGTGAACTCATCGACCGCATGGCTCTCGCTGCCCCGGATAAACTTCACGTCCGCGCCTTCCACGCACTCCACGGCCCCCCCCGGCAGTTCGCCGAGGCGAATCTTCGGGCCGGCGAGGTCGGCGAGCACGCCGATCGGCCGCGCGAGCGACTCGGAAATCCGACGAATCCGGTCGAGCGATTCCTGATGCTCCTGCATGGAACCGTGGGCCATGTTGAGCCGGAAGACGTCGACGCCAGCCTCGACAAGGCTGCGGATCGCCTCCTCCGAGCGACAGGCTGGCCCGATCGTCGCGACGACCTTCGTGCGGACGACATCCCGCGAGGAATCGGGGGCCGATGCGTGGCGGCGCTGCTGGGGACTGGCGTGCGAGCCGTTCGGGTGGGAGGGAGTCGCCATGGCGATGCTTCCTTACTTAAGGCGGCGGGGATGAGGAGTGGGTGAGGCGGGAGCGACCGGCAGAGCGCACATGGTACACGTCCGGTTTCGGGGCTGCGAGGCGGCACGATAGACTCCTCGCACCCGCGTCGGCTTGCGCGGCAGAAGAAATGGGCGTTGCGGAGAGATGCACTGGTGTGGAACGGACGGCGGGTGATCGTGGCGGGCGGCACGGCGGGCTTCGGCCTCGTGCTGGCGAGGCATCTGCTCCGGGCCGGCGCCCGAGTGCTCGTCATCGGCCGCTCTTCTGCAGGCGTGCGCGAGGCGGTGGAGGCCTGCAACCGAGCCGGCGTGCCGATCGCCCGCCTGCACGGCCTGACGGCCGATCTTGGTTGGCCCGGGGAAGGGGAGCGGGCCGTCGCCGAGGCGACCAGGCTGCTCGGCGGCGTCGATGACCTCTTCTTTTGCGTCGGCCGCTCAGGCCGCGGGCACATGCTCGGCACGTCGCGGGCGACGCTGCAGGAATACCTCGACGCCAATCTGCTGTCCGCGGTCGAAATCACGCAGGCCGTCGCCGACGATGCCGTGGCGGCCCGCGGCCATCTGGTCTTCATCGGCAGCCTGGCGGGGAAGATCGTGATGCCGTTCATGGGGCCATATTGCGTGGCGAAGTCGGCGCTCGCGGCCTACGTGGATGCGGTGCGGTTGGAACTCGCGCCGCGTGGCGTTCACGTGCTGCTCGTCTCACCGGGGCCAATTCGCCGCGGCGACGACGATCCCGCCGCCGATCGGGCGGCGACCCGCTACGCCGCAGAGGCGAAGGCGGCCGGACTGCCGCCGGAAGCCCTGGCCCCCGGGGGGACGACGAGCCTGAGACAGCTCGATCCCGAGGCCCTCGCCGAAAAAATCCTCGCGGCCTGCCGCCGCCGCACGAGCGAACTCGTCGTGCCCCGCAAGGCCGGCCTGCTGGCAGGCCTCATCGAGTGGTGCCCGGACTTCGGCCGCCGGCTGCTTGCACGGGCCACGGGGCGAAAGTGACGCCAATCGCGCATGGCCGCGACAAAATCCCGTCGCCACGGTATACCTCTGCCGCTCACAAATCACTTCATTTTCTCAGACGACTTTCCACTACGACGAGGAGCGAGACATGGCAGACAGAGAGGCGTTTCCGGGCATCGGCAGGATCAAGTACGAGGGCCCGGCGACGAAGAACATGCTGGCCTTCCGGCATTACGACGCCGACGCGCTCGTCGAAGGCAAGCCGATGCGGGACCACCTCCGCTTCGCCGTTTCCTACTGGCACACGATGCGGGGCACCGGCAGCGATCCCTTCGGCCCCGGCACGATGGTCCGCCCGTGGGAGACCGAGAGCGATCCCTTGCAGGCGGCGCTCGCGCGGGTCGACGTGGCCTTCGAGTTCCTCGAAAAGCTCGGTTGTGATTTCTACTGTTTCCATGACCGCGACGTGGCCCCCGACGGAGCGACGCTCGCCGAGAGTAACAAGCATTTCGATACCGTCGCCGACTCACTCGAGAAGCACCAGCAGCGCTCTGGCAAGAAACTGCTCTGGGGCACGGCCAACCTCTTCAGCAATCCGCGGTACGTCCACGGCGCCGCCACGAGTCCCAATGTCGAGACGTTTGCCTACGCCGCCGCGCAGGTGAAGAAGGCCATGGAGGTCACGCACCGCCTCGGTGGTGCGGGCTATGTGTTCTGGGGTGGACGCGAGGGCTACCAGTGCCTCTGGAACACCGACATGAAGCGGGAGGTCGACCACCTCGCCCGGTTCATGCACATGGCGGTCGACTACGCGAAGGAGATCGGCTTCACCGGCCAGTTCTACTTCGAGCCCAAGCCCCGCGAGCCGATGAAGCATCAATACGATTTCGACTCGGCCACCTGCATTAATTTTCTGCGTGCCTATGGGCTGGAAAAGCACGTGAAGATGAACATCGAGACCAATCACGCCACGCTCGCCGGCCACGAGATGCAGCACGAACTGGAATACGCCGGCATGCAGGGCTTTCTGGGATCGATCGACGCCAACACCGGCGACACGCTCGTGGGCTGGGATACCGACCAGTTCCCCACGAACATCTACCTCACGACTCAGATCATGTACACGCTCCTCAAGTACGGCGGCATCGCCCCGGGCGGCGTGAATTTCGATGCGAAGGTCCGCCGCGAGAGCTTCGAGCCGGTCGATCTCTTCCATGCCCACATCGGCGGCATGGACGCCTTCGCCCGCGGTCTCAAGATCGCCGCCGCGATGCGGGCCGATGGCGCGGTGCAGAAGCTCGTCGAGGAGCGGTATGCCTCGTGGTCAGGCCCCTTGGGCAAGCGGATCGAGGCGGGCAGCGAGAGCCTCAAGTCGCTCGAGCAGGAGATGCTGAAGAAGGGGGAGGCCGAGCCGTGCAAGAGCGGCCGCCAGGAACTCTTCGAGAACCTGATCAACACCTACCTGTGATCCGATCGGTCCACATCCGTTGAAACCACGACTCCCGGCACAACTTTCCCGGCTCTTGCACGGGCAGTTCGCCCCCCTCAAGCGACTGCTGCTGGCATGGCAGGCTGCGCGGTACGTCCAGGGGGGGCGGCCGCGGTCGGGGATCGCGATTGACTGCCGCGGCACTGATGCCAGCCGCGCAGCCACGGCCATTTCGCTGCACAAGGCGGCAGGCAGACTGGTCGCGATCGACGCCGACCTCGACTGGCTGCGAAGCCGGAATGGCTTTTCAACGGCATGGAGAAGGCTCGGTGTGTTCGTGGGACTCGTTTCGCACCCGGCGGTCGCGGACGGCGAATGGCGGGCCGACCTTTCCGATTTCGTCCACGACGAGGGCCCTGTGCTCGGCTTCTGCTCGAATCTCCGCGAATCGCTCCTCATCCCTGACCGGGGCTTCCAGACGAGCGGCGGCTATTCGCGACAGCGGCGTCAGGCCCTGGCCGCGCCGCCCTTCGACGACCGCGACGACACGATTCTGTGGCGGGGCAGCCCCACCGGTTCCGGGGCGTTGGCGAATGCGACGATGCAGGCCGGGGATGCCGATCTGCGGCAGCGCATCCGCATGTGCCTGCTGCTGTCGGCCGCCGATCGGACCAACCCGCAGCTGCGCGTGGATGCCCGCATCGTGCCCGGCCGTAACGCGACCGCCGACGTTGCGGCCGCGTATCGGCTCGGTGGAATCGCCGGCGGCTCGATCCCCGAAGATTCGTGGCTCGGAAGAAAATTCGCCATCGACATCGACGGGCATGCGAATGCCTTCAGCAACCTCTTCATCCGGCTGCTCTACGGCTGCTGCGTGATCAAGATCGCGTCACCGGCCGGTTTTCGCCAGTGGTACTACGACCGGCTGGAGCCCTGGCGGCACTACATCCCCGTGGCGGACGACCTTTCGGACCTTGTCGAGCGGATCGTCTGGTGCCGCGCAAATCCTCACGCCTGCCGCAGCGTGGCCGCCGCAGGACGAAGCCTCGCCCTCTCATTGACTCCCGCCGGCGAAACCCGCCGGACGATCGAGCTCATCCGGAACCGTCCATGGCGGCAGGGGCCCTGAGCGGGCCCGCGACCTTCTCGACCGCCTGCCGAATCGCTTCCAGCCGTTCCCGATCGAGAATCTTGCGGCCCTCAAGGTCGGTGACGTGGAAGGCATCGACCACTTGGTCGAGATAGGTGCCGATCTTCGCGGCCCGCACCGAGAGTCCCGCCTCGAACAAGATCCTCGCGATCGAATACAGCAGTCCGGCCGAGTCGTGTGCGAAGACCTCGAGAATCGTCGTCTGCTCCGAACTTTCGTTGTCGAAGAGCACACGGGCGGGGGCCAACGCCGCCGGGTTCGGCAGCGGCGCAAATGGATTCCAGAGCCGCGTGAACGTCGGCGGATGATCGGCCTTGAGCGCCGCCCGGATCGAGTCGGTGATCTCCGCCAGCCGATCGCCGGGAGGCTCCCCGGAAAAGTCGGGATCCTGCACCACGAAGTGGTCGATCACGAGCCCCCCGGGCAGCGTGTTGATGTCGGCCGAAAGAATTTCCAGGCGCTGGCTGGTGACCGCGCCCGTCAGCCGATGAAACACACCCGGCGCCACGCTCTCCCGCGTGCCCACGGTGACAGTCACGGTCGACGTTTCGGGCTGCCAGCGCGTGGCGACGAAAATGCCACGCTCCGGCAGTCGGGCCAACTGCCGCAATTCCTCGAGGATCACGTCAGGCCTGGTGTCGCGGAGATACGCGAGCGGCAGTTGTCTCGCCAGTTGCACGATCGGCTCGTCGGGCTCGAGGGAACCGAGCAACGCCTGGAGCGAACGACCGTGCCGCTCGGCGGCCACCGACGGGCTTTCGCCGTCGAGGTAGCCGAGCGTGCGGAAATAAAGATCTCCGAGCAGGTCGGCCTTCCAGCGGGTCCAGGTGCCCGGCCCGACCGCGCTCACGTCGGCCGCCGTGAGCACCGCGAGCATCCGCAGCACCTCGGGAGAGCCGACATCGCGGGCGAATCCGACGACGATGCTGCCGTCACCCACGTCCCTGCGGAACGCGATGTGGGCCATCGCCAGATGTTTGAGCACGAGGTACTCGATGATCGCCGCCTCGTCGGCGGGGAGTTCCAGCCGGGTGGCCACCTCGCGGGCCATGCGGGCGCCCAGTTCGCTATGGTCCTCGACGAAGCCCTTCCCGAGGTCGTGGATCAAAAGCGCCAGCAGCACCGCGCGTTTGCGGTTGATCTGCCGCCACGCGGCGCCGAGCCAGCCGTCGTCGGCAGCCAGTTCCAGCGCCCGCTCGACGGCGATGATCGAATGCTCGTCGACGGTGAACTTGTGGTAATTGTTGAATTGCAGCAGGTGCCGGGCGTGCGCGAACTGCGGAATGATCCGCTCGAGCAACCCCACCTCGTGCAGCCGCCGCAGCGGCTCGCCGAGCCGCCCGGGCCCGGTGAAAAGTGCGAGGAACCGTGCCCGCGTATCGGCGTCGACGTCGACCGGCGGTGCTTCGGCCATGGTGGATCGCACCGCATCCCATGTCTCCTGCTCGATTGGCAGTTCGTACCGCATCGCGAGTTCGGTGAGCCTGACGACGAGCGCGGGACGCGCGGCCACGTCGCCGGCCCGGCCCGGCAGCGCCCCGACGTCGAGCGGCCCCACGCGAAAGAGACCGTCGACGCGATGCCCGACCAATCCGATCAGCCAGCGGCCGGCGGCGTTTGGCCGTCGGCTCCGCCGCACGACGCTTTCAAGCACGTGTGCGACCTGCCGCGTGTGACGGAAGTATTCCCGCATGAACCGTTCGACGCCCAGCAGGCCGTCCTGCGGCCCGATGCCGCGGACGGCCGCAATTCGCACCTGCTCGTCGCGGGTCAGATCGTCGGCCGGCCGGCCCGCGGCGAGGTGCAGGTCGTTCCGCAGCCGGAGGAGAAATTCCGCCGCGTCCCGCAGGCTGTCGGCGTCCGAACGCGGCATCACGCCGAGCTGCGCGAGCTCATCGAACGATGAACTTTCCCAGAGCGTGAAGCCGAGCCAGCGGACGAGTTGGATGTCGCGCAGCCCCCCCGGCGACCGCTTCACGTTGGGCTGGAGGAGCGACACGGTCTGGCCGAACTTCGCGGCCTCCTCCCGCCGGGCCTCGATGAGCCGCTCGGCGCACCGCTGGGGAGACCGCCGGGCCAGTCCGCGAAGCTTCACCGTCAGCCGGGCGAGCAGATCGGGATTACCCGCTAGCACGCGGCACTCGGTGAGCGTGCTGAAGATCGTGGCATCGCCGCCCGCGAGCCGATAGGCATCGCCCACGGTGCGCACGCTCTGTCCGACCTGGGTGCCGGCGTCGAACAGATGCTGCAGGAGCCGCCGGGCAGGATTGGCCACGAGAGCCTTCACCTCCGGCGCGTGGAGGATCATCAGGTCGACATCGGAGAACGGGGCCATTTCCCGCCGGCCGTAGCCGCCGTGGGCCACGAGCGCCGCCTGCCTTTCGAGCACCGCGGCGTCTGCCGGCGGCAGGTCGGCCAGAATCGCCCGCCAGATGTCGATCACGATGACGTCGCAGAGATCGGAGGCCAGGTTGCAGGTCTGCGCGCCGGGCGCACCGGCCGCATGCTGCGTTGCGAGGCGTTCCCGGAGCGCAGCCAGCCGAGCAGCCGCCAGGGCGACGGTTCCGGCGGCGTCTCCCGTCTCAGGCTGGGTGCCAGGGGTCATCAGCCACATTCTCCTGTTTGTTGGCGAAGCGTGCCAGCACGAACAGAAGGTCCCCCAGGCGATTCAGATATTCGATGGCATTCGACGGAATCACGGTGTCGAGCTGGGCGGCCAGGGCCACGACCCGCCGCTCGGCCCGGCGGCAGACGGTGCGGGCCACGTGGATGGCCGCCGCCAGCGGTGTGCCGGTCGGCAGGATGAAACACTTGAGCGGCTCGAGGAGGGCGTCGTAGTGATCGATCGACGACTCGAGGGCCTCGACATGCTGCATGCCGATCCGCTCGGCGGCGTCACCGGGGGTGGCGAGTTCGGCGCCCAGATCGAAGAGCTCGCACTGGATGCGCCGCAGGAGTTCGTCGAGCGGGGCAGACTGGGGGAGCGTTCGCACGAGGCCCAGATGGCTGTTGAGTTCGTCAACGGTGCCGAAGGCGTCGATTCGCGCGTGATCCTTGCGAACCCGCGGACCGCCGAAGAGCCCGGTTTCACCGGCGTCGCCGGTCTTGGTGTAGATCTTCATGCCTGCGCTCTCCTCAAACTGGTATGAAAGCGCACTATACTGGTGCCCGTCATGAAAACCTTCAACCCGCACCTGCTGGCCGGCCTCATTTGCGCGACGCTCCTGGCGTGTTTCTGCGGGGAGCGGATCGCGGCGGCTGAGGCCGGGGGCCTCGAACGCACCTACCTGTCGCCACCGGTTCGCGTCACCGACGGCCTCGTCAAGGCGGGCGAAGGCTATTTCTCCGCCGACGCGCGGCGGATCTGCTACCAGGGAGTGCCGGCTGGCTATCCCTTCTATCAAATCTACGTGCAGCCGTTCGATGCCCGCTCACCGCGGATCGCCGTGCCGCAACGGGTGAGCACCGGCCGCGGGCGGACCACCTGCTGCTGGTTTTCGCCCGATGGCGGGCGGCTCCTCTTCGCCTCGAGCCACCTCGACCCCGCGCTCAACCAGACCGAGGCGGCGGCGAAGGCGCAGGCCGAGGAAGATGCCAAGACCGGCAGGCGGCGCCGCTACCAGTGGGATTTCGATCCCGAGATGGAGATTTTTTCGGCCCGGCCCGACGGCAGCGATCTCGTGCGGCTGACAAACTCCAAGGGGTACGACGCCGAGTGCTCGTATTCGCCCGATGGAACGCAGATCCTGTTCGTCAGCGACCGCGACGGCGACGCCGACATCTACGTGATGTCCGCCGACGGCACGAACGTGCGGCAGTTGACGAACGAGCCGGGCTACGATGGCGGCCCGTTCTTCTCCCCCGATGGCACATGGATCGCCTACCGCACGGATCGTGTCGAGAAAGACATGTTGCAGATCCACGTGATGCGGGCCGATGGCTCGGGCGACGTCGCGCTTACCAGCGGCAAGGGGGTTCACTGGGCGCCCTACTGGCATCCGACGAAGCCCTGGCTCATCTGGACCGGGGCCGACCACTCCGACCCCGCGAAGCGGCCCAACTACGATCTCTGGATGGCCCGTTACGAGGCCGACGCGGACGCGAAGAGCCCCCGGTTTCGGATCGGCCCTCCCCTGCGGATCACCGACCACGAAGGGGCTGACGTGCTGCCTTCCTTCTCCCCCGACGGCACGCTGCTCATGTGGACGGCCAGCCGCGACGGCAGCGGCGGCCGCGGGGCAACGAGTCAGCTCTGGGTGTCGACAATCGACCTCGACCGTCTGTCTCAGGATCTTGCCATCCCGGCAGACCAAAACCCCGCCATCCCTCGAGAACCGGCACCATGAGTCACTCCGCAGTCGCCTTCGTCGGCGGCGGCCAGATGGCGCTGGCGCTTGCCGAGGGCTTTTGCCGCGCGGGCCTGCTTCGCGCAGCCGACATCACCGTCTTCGATCCCAGTGACGCCGCCCGCGAACGTCTGGCGGCACGGGTGCCAGGCGTCCGTTTCGCCACGACCGGGCCGGCGGCCGTGGCCGAGTCGGGAATCGTCTTCCTCGCCATCAAGCCCCAGCAGGCCGCCGCCGCCTGCGGCGAGATCGCGGCCGCACTGCCCGCCGGTGCTGTGGTCGTGTCGATCGTGGCGGGGCTGTCGATGGCAAAGCTCGCCGGCCTGCTCAACACGAACCGGATCGTGCGTGTGATGCCAAACACGCCATGCCTGGTCGGGAAAGGTGTATCGGTCGTCTGCCGTATGCCCGAAGTGCCCGCAGAGACCGGCCGTCGGGTGGCCGAACTTCTCGCGGCGGTGGGTCACGTGCACGAACTCGACGAGTCGCTGCTCGACGCGGTGACCGGGCTTTCAGGATCGGGTCCGGGCTTCGTCGCCCTGCTGGTGGAGGCGCTCTCCGACGGTGGCGTGAAGGCGGGACTGCCGCGTTCGCTGGCGCTCGCGCTGGCCGTGGAAACATTCGCCGGAACGGCGGCCCTGCTCGAGCAGACGGGGGAGCATCCCGCCCAGATCAAGGACCGGGTTTCGAGCCCGGGAGGCACGACGATCGCCGGTCTCGCCGTGCTCGAGCAGCGCGGCGTGCGGGGCGCCGTGATCGATGCCGTCGTGGCGGCCGCCTCACGGGCCCGAGAACTGGGAGCGGGCTAGCGCTGCTTTGCCGCGCGGGCTAGCGCCGCTTGGCCGACTTCTTTGCCTTCTTCTTCGCTGGCTTGGCAACCTTGGCTGGTTTGGCCGACTTGGCGACCTTCTTTGCCGCCTTGGCCTTCTTGCCGGCTGCCGGCTTCGCGGCCTTGGCAAACGCCTGGGACCAGCCATCGGCATAACTGCTGCTGCTTCCAACACGGATCACCGACATGAAACACCTCGATTGATTGGTACACGAGCAGGCGGTTGGCCTTCGTTCCAAACCTGCCTGGAGTTGTTTCGTACCGGCCACGGCGGGGCAGTGTCAATCCGACGCCGACACGATCTCCACCGAAACACGGCACCAGGCCGACGGCAGGGCGGTGCGTCGCTGGTTTTCGGAGCCGGCAGACAACCGCATGGCGGCCGCGCCGAGCGGCACGAGGAAAAGTTCGTTGTGATCGCGGAGCAGGGGGGTGATGTCGTGCTGCCAACGCGGCATTGCCGGTCCGAGCGCCGGCAATGGCATGCCGTTGAGGGTTAACTCCGCCCGGAATGCCCCTGCGGCCGGCTGTTCGCAGACGAGCAGCACCCGATCGACGGGCTCCAGGCCCGCTGGCCTGCCAAACCGGCGGATCCAAACCCCATTCCCGGCCCCATCTGCGGCCCCGTCAGCCGGGGCAGGCGGTCCCGCGCCGGCCGGCGGCTCCCAGGCATTCCCGAGATGGATCGAGTGTTTTTCCATTTTGAAAATCGGGGACCGGGATATACTTCCGCGCTCGCCGGGCCCCGCATTTTAGCGCGGTGCCTCGAAAACGCGAATGATTTTGTGGGTAGCAACGGAAGGAGTTCACGACGATGGGACAGGCGCTCGTATTCACCGACGACAACTTTCAACAGGAAGTTCTCGATTCCACGGTGCCGGTGTTGGTTGACTTTTGGGCGCCCTGGTGCGGCCCGTGCCGCATGATCGGACCGACGATCGAGGAACTCTCGGCTGAGAACGCCGGCACGTTCCGGGTCGGCAAGGTGAACGTCGACGAGAACAGCAAGGTGGCGATGACCTACAACGTCGCCAGCATCCCGACGATCATGATCTTCAAGGGCGGCCGTCTGGTGCAGCAGTTCATGGGCGTGCAGCCCAAGGCCAAACTGCAGCAGGCCCTCGACGAAGCCAAGACTGCCTGACGACGGCGTTGGCCGCAAGGATCGGCGCTGCCGGCCACCACCCGGTGCAAAATACCGGGTGGTGGCGGCGGCTCATACGCCGGAGGCGTGCATGACGGACGTTTCGCGCCGCATGCGAGGCTCGATCCGCCTGCCGCTGCTGATCTTTTCCAGCAGAGCATCGCTGACGAATCCCGCCAGACCGTGTTGGACACCGGGCTGCCTGAGTTTCTCCACGGCCTTGGCCTCGATCTGCCGCACCCGCTCGCGGGTCACGCTGAAGATCGACCCCACCTCCTCGAGCGTGTAGCTGTAGCCGTCGGCCAGCCCGAACCGCATCCGGATGATTTCCCGTTCGCGGTAGGAAAGGCCGTCGAGCGCCCGGCAGAGCGAGTCGCGGAGCGACTGGTCGTTGATCCCCTTGAGCGGGTCGTCCTCGCGGTGGTCCTTGATGATGTCGCCGACACCGGCATCGTCGCTGTCGCCGAGTGGCTGGTCGAGCGAGATCGGCTGCCGTGACATGCGGTGCACGCAGGTGGCCTCCTCGACCGACAGGCCGCTGAGGCGGGCAAGATCCTCGACCCCCGCCTCGCGCCCGTGCTCCTGACGGAAGTCTCTGGCGACGTTCCGCAGCCTCGTCATGGTCTCGACCATGTGCACGGGCACGCGGATCGTCCGGCTCTGGTCGGCGATCGCGCGGGTGATCGCCTGCCGAATCCACCAGGTCGCATACGTCGAAAACTTGAAACCACGGGCATGCTCGAACTTGTCGACGGCCCGCATGAGTCCCGAATTACCCTCCTGGATGAGGTCGAGGAAACTCAGGCCCCGGTTGCGGTACCGCTTGGCGATCGACACGACCAGCCGCAGGTTGCCCGCAGCCAGATCCCGCTTGGCGGCGTCGTAGCGCTGCTGCATATCCTCGAGTTGTTCGAGGCGGCGATGCAGCGTGCTGGTGCTTTCGCGAACCGCGAGGAGCAGGCCGCGGTGCTCGCGTTTGAGCGGCTCGGCCGTGCGGCCGTCAGCGGCCGACTTCCCCAGGCCGTCGCGCTGTGTCTTCAGCCAGTCCAGCCGGTCGCCGATGCCCCGCAGTTTCTTCAGCAGTGGATAGAGCCGCTGGATCCGCAAGTTCATCTCCTCGACGAGCCGCACCGCCTTGCTCCGCTTCCGCACGAGCTGCCGCCAGGCCAACCGGCGCTTTGCCAGTGGCGTGCTTCGCGACATGGCAATTCGAAACAGTTGCTTCTTCTCCTCCTCGATCCGCCGGAGCGTCTCGAGATTCGGCCCCAGCCGCTTGAGCGTCCGCTTCTTCTCTTCGGTGTTCGTCACCGAGACCTCGATCGTGCGATCGAGCCGCAGTTTGCCGGCCTGCACCTGCTCGAGCAGGTGCACCGCTCCGGACAGGATCAGGTCGTTGCCGAGCATGGTGTCGCGAAACTTTCGGCGCCACTTTTCGATTTGCCGCGCGCTCGACACCTCGGTGTCGCGGGTGAGCAGGGGGATGCCGCCCATCTGCAGGAGATAGAGCCGCACCGGATCGTCGATCGCCCCGAGCTTGCGAGGCACGGCAGCCTTGGCCCGCGGCTTGGCCTTGGCCTGGGGTGGATTCGGCAGACTGGGAGCAGGGGGGGCGGCGCGGCGCATGGCAATCCTTTCGAATCAAGGCGATGCAGCCTCTGGGGGCTGCGGACGGAATCCTGCTGGCAGTCGTTGCATTCCCGGTGCCAATTCCGCCGCACTACCGTCAGCCCGTCCGAAAAGAGTCTTTTTTAAGGCTCTCCGCATTTTTTTGAGCCGGCGGAAGCGGCAAAAACCCGGCCGGTCTGTCGCCCCAGGGCGACGCGCCACCGCCGTCCGGGTCGACGGAATGCAACGCCGTGGCGCGCCGTGTTCAAGAACGACGGGCCGGCGACTCGAAACAGACCTCGTCGAAAGGACCGGGGGCAGGCTTATAATCCGGTTTCGTTGCGGCAGGCGCAGCCGACGGCCAACCGGCCCGGCCGCCCGCGGGCCTTTGTGGCGCTGAGGTTTGTGCTGTATGCAGATGATTCTGCTGATCCTGATTGCGATCGTCTTCCTGGCGGGCATCACCGCGTTTGTGGTCGGCCGGAAGGGCTGGAACGCGGGCACCGTCGTAGCCGGGGTGCTCGTGCTGCTGGTGGCCCTCGGTTTCACGTTCCTGGCGGGCATGGTCGCCCAGCGGGAACGGGCCTGGCGGGCGATCGTCGCGAACTACCAGGCGGCGATTGCCAAGGAACGCGATGGCCTTGTTCCGGTCGCAGGCGGCAGACTCGATCAGTCGCCGGATCTGAAATCGCTGGCTGCACTCAAGCAGGACAAGGCCCGCTGGGAGCGAATCCGGCACCGCGTCGACGAATGGGGCGGCCGGGCCTGGCCCACCGCATCGTTCACGCCCCCCAGCGATGCCAGACCGGGCACGATCACGATTGAAGACGTCGAAAAACTCACGCTCAACGCCGGTTCGGAAATCTACGTGTTCGACAAGGCCGACGTGGCCGACGAGGGCCGCTTCCTCGGGGCGTTTCGCGTCGAGGGAGTGAACGGCAACGTTGTCTCCGTGTCGGCCGCCGTGCCGTCCACGGCCGACGACAAGGCCCTCTGGGCCAAGCCCCGCGAGGCGGTCACGGTCTACGAAAGCCTGCCCGCCGACTCGTGGCTGGCATTCCATCGCACCGCCACCAAGCCGGGGGAGGCCGCTGCTGCCGACGATGAAGGAGCCGAGGACGAAGCCGAGAACGCATTCCCGGCACCGCAGAAGATCGATCCCGAAGACCTGCTCAAGCATCTCGAGACGCGGCTCGCGGAGGTCAGGCAACACGCCGAACCCGTGGCCGAGGAGAAGTGGCCGGAACTGCTCGAGGAACTCAAGACCGACACCACCAAGACGGGCCGTTACTGGGCCCAGGTCGAGTTCAAGAAGCCGTACTCCTCCGAGCGTCTCCCAGGCGACACGCGGGAGCCGATCGAGTTCGAATCGGGGCAGACCGGCTCGTTCGACCTCGAAACGGCGCAGAAACTGAAAGACGATGAGATCGTCGACATCATCTCCGTCGAATCCCGTCGGCCGCTGGCCGACGCCCAGGCGGTGCTGCGTGGCGGCGAGCACACCCTGTCCCCGACGGACGGCAATGGAGCGGGCGCGAAGGTGCAGATCGAAGGCATCGCCTTCATCCGCCGAATGCTCGACGCCGATATTGCGGACATTGACGCGATGACCAAGCGGCTGCAGACCGCGAAGTCGAGCGCCGACAATCAACTCGGCATCCACACCAAGGAGTCCGAAGAACTGGCCGACGACCTGAGAAGCTGGCAGGCGGATGTGGAAGCGGCCGGCCAGACAGCCGAGCGTTTCGAAAAACGGGTCGCGAAACTGGCTACGGAACTCAGCGGCGTCGAGTCGGCCGTCGTCGAACTGGGCCGCGAACTCGACGGCGCCTCCGCCTTGCTCGCCGGGGAGATCGATCTGCGGGCACCGCCGCCGGCGCGGGGGGGAGCACCATTGGCCCCGGTTGGAAGACGGCTTCCCTGACCTGTGGCGGCCAAAATGGGTAGACTGCCGACCTTCTCCCCGCCATCGGCAGCATCATGAATCAACCAGCGTCTCCCGTCTCTTCGTCCAACAACAAGGGTTCTGGCCTGCCTGATCAGGCCGTCGCGATGGACCGCATGTACCGCGTCACGCGGCACATCTACGACATCACGCGGCGTTACTACCTCCTCGGCCGCGACCGGCTGCTCGAGAAGGTGGCCACCTCACCAACCACGGCCACGCTGGAAGTGGGCTGTGGCACGGCGCGAAATCTGATCAAGCTCGCCGAGCGGCGGGAGCCGGGGCGGCTCTACGGCCTCGATGCCTCCCACGAGATGCTCGAAACGGCCGCCGCCAGCATCGAGAAAACAGGCGTCGACCGCCGCCACGAACAGCAGATCGTGCTGCGGCAGGGCCTGGCCGAGCAGCTCGACGCCACGCGGATGTTTGGCCGCGACGAGCCCTTCGACACGATCTATTTTTCGTACTGCCTTTCGATGGTGCCGAAGTGGCCTGGGGCCCTCGAGGCCGCGTTGGCGAGCCTGCGACCGGGCGGCACGCTTTTGATCGTCGACTTCTGGGATCAGAAGGAACTGCCGGCGCTCTTTGCCGCCGGCCTCAAGAAGTGGCTTTCCCTGTTTCACGTGCACTACCGCCCCGAGGTGCACGACGCGCTCGTGGAACTCGGTCGCTCGGGCCGGGCCGACGTGCAGTTTGAATCGGTCGCCCGCCGCTACGCCTACATCGCGACGCTGACCAAAAAATAGCCGGCGCAAACGATTCCCGAATCGCCGACAACGATCCGCAACACCGGCCCCGAACACATCCCGGCCAGACATGTCGGCAGCGGACCGGATTCGATCATGGCTGGATCATGTCTGGATCACGGCTGGATCATGGCTGGATCATGGCAGCAGGAAGACGATGCCCGTGACCGTGGCGGCCTGAACCGCCAAGCCGCGATAGCTGATTGGCACGGCCGGGCAGGTCCACGGGGCACAATCACCCGGGCGGTAATAGCCGAGCGGATAGACGCATTCCCAAGGGAGTTCGACGCCCATCTGGTAGGGGAGCAGGGGCACCCGCACGAAGAAGTGGGCGGCCGACACGAACGGGTCGAGCAGCGGGCCGTGCGAGTGGCCGTAGCGCTCGAGATTCCAGTCCTCGAAGTAAAGCGGCTTGTGGCAGTAGCCGGCAGCCTTCCAGGTGAACGTGGTGTGGGCAAACCGTCGCGGTTGGAACGTCTCTCCCTCGAGCCGGCATTCGCAGGGATAGTCATTGCCGGCACGACCGCCGACGCGGATGTCGAGGTCGATATTCGCCAGCCGGTCTTCCCGCAGTTTCTTGAGTGCCTCGCTGCAGTTTTTGTCGTCGTCGGCGCAGGCTTCGGTCATGGCGCTGACGGGGATGACCGCTTCGGTCTCCTCGCCCGCGGCCCGACGGTCGTACAGCCGCCACTCGGTGGCTGCGGCAGGAAGGGCGGCGATGAGGGCCATGGCGATCGCCAGCCCGAGGGCCGTGCGGTCACTCGCCCTGCTTGTGCTCCGCGCTGTAGTTCGGGGCTTCTTGCGTGATGACGATGTCATGTGGATGGCTTTCCCGCACGGCGGCTGCTGAAACCTGGATGAACTGGGCGTCGCGTCGCAGTTCATCGATCGTTCGCGTGCCGCAATAGCCCATGCCGGCCCGCAGGCCGCCAACGAGCTGATACACGAACACGCTCAAGGGCCCCTTGAAGGGCACACGCCCCTCAACACCCTCCGGAACCAACTTGTCGCCGCCGCGGCCCGTCGCCTTTTGCCGGTAGCGTTCGCTTGAACCCTGAACCATCGCTCCGAGCGATCCCATGCCGCGGTAGGCCTTGAACGTGCGCCCCTGGTAAAGGACGGTTTGTCCAGGACTTTCCGCGACGCCCGCCAGGAGCCCGCCCACCATGCAGCAGTGGGCTCCGGCCGCGATCGCCTTGGTGATGTCTCCCGAGTAGCGAATGCCTCCGTCTGCGATCACCGGCACGCCGGCACCGGCCGCCTCCTGTGCGGCCTCCCAGACCGCCGTGATCTGGGGGACGCCGACACCGGAGATGACCCGCGTAGTACAGATCGACCCGGGACCGATCCCAACTTTGACTCCATCTGCGCCAGCCTTGATGAGATCCCGACAGCCCTCCCGAGTTGCCACGTTACCCGCAATGACCTCAATCCCCCAGCGTTTCTTGATTGCCGAGACTGTCTCGATCACGTTCGAGGAATGTCCGTGGGCCGAGTCGACGATCAGCACGTCGACGCCCTTGGAAATAAGGCTTTCCGCGCGATCGTAGTCGAACACGCCGACCGCCGCCCCCACCCGCAGCCGGCCCTGCCGGTCTTTGCAGGCGTTGGGAAACCGCTTCATCATGTCGATGTCCTTGATCGTGATCAGGCCGGTGAGCAGACCGGCCCCGTCGACAAGGAGCAGTTTTTCGACCTTGTTGGCCATCAAGACCTTCTCGGCCTCATCGAGCGTGACGTTGCCGGTGGCCGTCACGAGCCCGGTGCGGGTCATGATGTCGGCGATGGGCGTTTCGCCACTCTCGAGAAATCGCAGGTCGCGGCGGGTGATGATGCCGACGAGGCGGCGGTCGCCGGCCGTGATCGGCACGCCCGAGATGTTGTATTGATCCATCACGTCGCGGGCCCGGGCGACGGTGGCGGTGGGGGGCAGGGTGACGGGATCCATGATGATCCCGTTGGCGCTCCGCTTGACCTTGTCGACCTCCTCGGCCTGCCGCTCGATCGAGAGATTCTTGTGGATCACCCCGAGGCCGCCCTCTTGGGCCAGGGCGATCGACATCTCGCTCTCGGTCACCGTATCCATCGGTGAGCTCACGATGGGAATATTGAGCCGGATCCCGCGGGTCAGGCTGGTGCTGAGATCCACCTCGGCCGGCACAACGGCCGAATACCGCGGCACCAGCAGGACATCATCGAAGGTGATCCCGGTTGCGACGATTTTCCCGTCCATGAGGGGCTCCCGAAGAGGGTGGAAAGTCGCGAATTATGCGGTTTCCGGCGCCGCAGGGCAACGACCGCCCCTGCGCCACGGCCGAATCCACGCCGACCGCCGCACGGCGCAAAACCGTGTCCTAGGTTTGAGCGTTGATCGGCTTGGCTGCCTGCCAACACCTTTTCGCCCTTCCTTCCCCCGACGGCCCCTCATCCGACCATGCGATTCCTCGACGACTACATCGACGCCATGCAGAGCCCCCGCCGTTCGCCCGCCCCCGAGGGGGTGATCGCCCGTCCGGACAGGGCCTCCCTCGAGGCGCACCTCGCCCGCCGCCGCTACGGCCGCTTTACGCTCACCGAGGCGATCCGCCCGAGCTGGCAGCTCGATGTCGTGCCGCAGGCAGGCTACCGCTTCGACAGCTACCGCGATCCCCGCTCGGGATCGCGGCTGCCCGCGCTCATCGCGTCTGTCTCGAGCGAGCAGCTTTTCGACACCTTTCTCAGCCTGCTCGAACCGCTCGGCGATACCTGCGACGTGGTGCTGGAAACCTCGCATGAAGGCCGCACCGGCGATTCCAGCCGCACGGAGTTCACCCGTGAGGGAATCGAACGGCTCGTGCTGGAAAGCGTGCTTTGGGATTTCGAAGACCTGCTGCTCAACGACGGCTGTACCGGGATCGCGATCATGCATCCGGAACTGCCGATGGAAGTGCAACTCGACGAACACAAACTGCTGGTCGTCTACGCCCCCAATCGCACCCCGTTCGAGCGGATCCTGGCAGAGCAGGGGCTCGATCGAAACGACCGGATGCGGTTCATCTCGCAGGGTGAGCACCTGCACACGTCGCACACCCGCTTCGCGCGGCAGTTCGACGACATGTCCGGCCGCTTCGGCGCGACCGAGTAACTGGCCCACTCGCGGCAAATCTGACTTCTCAGGCCAAAACACTGGCCTTGAGCCAGGGCGGGGGATTCACGACCATCCCCGCCATGCTCAGGCTGCCCATTCTTGCCGCCACAGTCTTTGCCGCCCTGTGCGGCACGCCTGCTGCCGCGCAGCCGCCGCAGCCTGTTGCCGGCCAGCCGCTCGACCCGTTTGCGCCGCTGCCAGCGGGCGCCGTGATCGGCCCGCAGGGACCGGCCCTGCCGGGTCCGCTGGCCGGTCCGAAAAACTCCGTCGTGATCCCGCCGCTCGATGCGGAGCAGGTCTGGTCGCAGATGGTGAACGTCCTCGACGACTACTTCAAAGTGCAGTCGGAGCAGCGGGTCGTCTTTTCCAACGGTGTGCCCGCCGAAGGCCGCGTCGACACCTATCCGCAGACCGGCGCCACGCTACTCGAACCCTGGCGGGGCGACTCGGTCGGCTTCCGCGAACGCCTCGAGAGCACGCTGCAATCGATCCGACGGACGGCCTCGATGCGGCTCATTCCCGACCCCGCCGGCTGGCGGATCGAAACGGTCGTGCTGAAGGAACTCGAATACCTGCCGCGGCCGATGCGATCGACGACCGGCGGCGCCTCCTTCCGCAACGACGACTCGCTCTACCGCTACGGCACCCCGCTGCCCACGCTCGGCCAGCAGGTCGGCGACCAGCCGCGGCCCGTCGCCAATCCAACCCCAAACCTCGGCTGGATTCCGCTCGGCCGTGACGCGCTGCTCGAGCAGAAGATGCAGTCGCTGCTGCTGGCCCGGCTCGGCGTGGCCCCGATGCCGCAGGCCGAACCCTACTACCAGCCTCCAGAAGCCGGCGGCACTCCGCCTGCCGCAGCGGCCCCGCAGCCTAGCCCCGTCTTCGGCGCCCCCATCCCGCCCGAACAGCTGCCGCCGGGCGCGACGATCGCCCCCGGTCCGCCGGTGCCGATCGAGTCGCTACCGATGCCAAAGTAGGACAGGCTTCAGCCTGTCTCAATCCTGTTCGGCACGAGATTTGCGCCATGGCCAGATGACCATCCCAGAGATGTCATACTGGCAGGGAGACAGCCATGGCAGGCAAGCGTCGCAAGAAGATCCGTGAGCCCGAGATCACGGGAGTCAAGTATTTCAAG
>JAPLNR010000054.1 GCA_026401035.1 Planctomycetia bacterium
AGACCGCGGCGCTGCTATTTGCGTTTTTTGTCGCGCACGCTCGGCACTGCGGAGAGGGTGAAGACGATCACCTCTTCGCCCGTCGCCGTGCTGATGTCGTGATGAACACTCACCGGCTGCGCGCCGGTCACGTCACGGACCATCGCCTCAAGCATCGGCCGCCCCGTGAGCACGAGATGGCTGCGAAGCTGCTTGAGCAATTCCGCGCCGCGGCCGTTGCCGTTGCCGTTGGCATGCGACTCGATCAGCCGCTGCTCGGCGGCGGTGAGCACCCCCTGGAGATGCACGAACAATTTATTGTCGATCAGGTGCGTATGGATATCGCGGGGACCGCGGCCCATGTACTCCTGCTGAAACCGCGAGATGACGTCGCACACCGCGGCTTCGATCTCCCCCTGCGACTTCACGTGCTTGGCATTCACCATGTGCAATCTCCCGCAGGGGCCCCGCCGTCAGCCACGCACCCCCTCGTGGTGGGGGGTGTGCTGTTGATTTCGTCGCCACCTGCCCGCTGCCGTGAGCAACACACGCACAGCCGGAAAATCTTGCTTGTGTTTCCCAGTTTGCCCAATATAATGTCTGCCATCGACGGGCTGTGGTGAATGCAAATCTGCCCTGAACGTCGGTAAAACAGCAATTTGACGGAAGACGAGTCGAGGGGCACTCCGGCCTTGGTCCGGGTGGTCCGTCGCAGCGTAAGCCGGCGCGAGAGAAAGCCTTCGGGCGTTCTCCCACGCCGGCTTTTTTCGTTTTTGTCCGGCGCTTTTGGCTCAGACGGGCTGCGAACGCCTGAACGAAGCGAGGCGACGAACCGTGCGGCATTCCCCGGCGTGGGGAATGCCGACCCGATCACGAGCCCCGCAGGAATGCGAATGAACCATCAAGAAAGCGAGCCCCGATCGATGAAGCCAGCAACCTATTTCGACGACCATCTTTCCAGCCAGCGACTCGCCCGGCAGGTCGCCCAGGCGACCGGCACTTTCGAGCACCTGCTGACGGGCCGCGTGCCCACGAGCGTGACGGTGGTTTCCGACGGCGAGTGGCTGGTCGTCAGCCTGCTCGAGGCATTTTCGCCGGTGGAGCGCCGGCTTGCGGCCCACGAGGAGGGGGCCGCGCGGGTCCACGACTTCCACCGCTACCTCTTCGACCAGTCGCTCGACTCGATTCGCAGCCATGTCAAACGCAGCACGGGTGTCGAACTGCAAAGCGCGATCGCGCACATCGACACGGCCACGGGCAGCGTGCTCAAAACATTCACGACCAATCCGGCCGTGGAACTCTTTCTGCTCGGACAGGGACTGCCGGCGCTTGGCGTGCCGGTCAATGCCCATCTGCATGCCAATGGAGCGAACGGCAATGGAGCCGTTTGCAACTGAGCTTTTTCTCCGGAAGGACCCATAACCATGAAGAAGGTGACCAATGTTGGTGCTGACGAGAAAGAATCGCGAAAGCGTCGTGATCGGGCGGCCTGAGGATCTCGAGGTCGTGCTCGAAATCACGATCCTCGAAATCGAGGGGGGCCGCGTGCGGCTCGGCTTCGAGGCCGACAACAAGATGCCGATCCACCGCCGTGAGGTGTGGGACCGGATCTGCAATGGAGAATCAGCGGCGGCTGTCCCACGGGCCGAAAAGAAGTAAACGGGAGGCTTGACCATGAAGTCTCAAGGTGAAATCGAGGCCGCCGTCTGCGACGGTATCTCGAGATTCCAGCAGGAATTCATCGGTCGTGGGCCCAAGGACATCCATGCGCACCTGATCGGCACCCTGCTGGTCGTGCGTCTTCAGGGGGTGCTCACCCCGGCCGAACGGCAGTTGATCGCACCGCGTGATGAGCCGGCAGAAGCCGGCAGCGGGAATGGCCACGGGAATGGAAATGGGCACGAGAATGGCAACGGCCGTTCGCTGCTCAAGCAGGTTCGCGCCCACATGGTGGCAACCGGCCGCAATCGGCTGGAATCGATCGTGGAGGAGTCGGTGGGTGTGAAGCTCGTGAGCGTGCACCACGACATCTCGACGATCACGGGCGAGGAATTGATCGTGTTCTCGCTGGCCGAAGCCCCGGCCTGCCGGCCAAAGAAACTGAAGGCCTGAGTCGGCGTGTGGGGCGGACTCCGAGCCCCGCCCCACACGCGCTTCTTCACGCCAACGCGTTGCCGTCGTCAACACGCCCAACCCGGCTCGGGCTACCCACGCCCCGTCGCCGGACGTTCGCTGCGGGCATCCGTGCCCTTCGCTCACTCGATGCTGACTGCGCTCCGCCATCCTGGCTGCGCTGGCCAGCAACGCCGGCTCCCGGGGCGTGGGTAGCCCTTCGCCTGACCCTGTGAAGTTCGATAGCGCGGGGCGATCGGCTCGGCAAAAAGAGCCATGACAAGTCCGACGGTGTCAGCGTGTCGGCCAGACGCTACGCTACGTCGCATGACAACCCCGAAGACCCCCACCCTCCGCGGCACGACCGTGCTGCTCGTCGACGACCAGCCGATCATTGGCGAGGCCGTCCGCCGGATGCTCGCCGGCGAGGAGGGGATCACGTTTCATTACTGCAAGGATGCGCCGGCGGCGCTCGAGATGGCGGCCGCGATCGGCCCCACGGTCATCCTGCAGGATCTCGTGATGCCCGAGATCGAGGGGCTCGAACTCGTGAAGCTCTTTCGGGCCGACGAGCGGTTTCGCGAAGTGCCGATCATCGTGCTTTCCACGAAGGAAGAGGCGGCGGTGAAGGCCGAGGCCTTCGCGCTCGGGGCCAACGACTACATCGTGAAACTGCCCGACCGGCTCGAGTTGATCGCCCGGGTGCGGCACCACTCCCGCGGTTATGTCGCGCTGCTCGAGCGAAACGAGGCGTTTGCGGCTCTGCAGGCGAGCCAGCAGGTGCTCGCAAACGATCTGGCGACCGCGGCGCAATATGTGCGGTCACTGCTGCCGCCCCCCCAGCAGATCGACACGGTGGCGGCCGACTGGCGGTTTATCCCCTCGGCAGATCTCGGGGGCGATGCGTTTGGCTACCACAAACTCGACGACACCACCGTGGCGGTCTACCTGCTCGACGTCTGCGGCCACGGGGTGGGCGCGGCGCTGCTCAGCGTGTCGGCGCTGAATGCGATTCGCAGCGAAGCGCTGCCCAACACCGATTTTCACGACCCCGGATCCGTGCTGGCCGCGCTCAACAAGGCGTTTCCCATGGAGCGGCAAAACGACATGTTTTTCACGATCTGGTACGGGGTCTATAACACGGCCACCCGAAGGATCCGCTGGGCGGGTGGCGGCCATCCGCCGGCGGTGCTGCTGGCTGGCGACGAGACCGAGAAACCAACGATGCTCGACTCCGATGGTCCCTTGATCGGGGCCGTCGACGGCCTGGAGTTCGATTCCCGGGAGGCGTCGGTTCCGGCCGGGTCGCGGCTCTTTGTCTACAGCGACGGAGCCTTTGAAATCAGCCGTCCGGATGGATCGATGTGGTCGTTCGACGAGTTTTTGACGACGTTGACGGCGCGGCCCAATGGCCAGGAAAGCCGGATGGACGCCCTCGTGACCGCCGTGCGAAAAATCTCGGAACGCGACGATTTCAACGACGATTTCTCGATGGTCGAGCTCGTTTTGGGCTGATTTTTGACCGCAACAACCGCCGACCCGCCCGTCTTGGCCCGCGAAATGGGCCGTCTTGCACGGGAATTTCGAATCCGTACACTTTGAAGTTTCGCGGTCCCGACCGGCCGCTAGCGTAGCTCAATTGGCAGAGCAGCTGATTTGTAATCAGCAGGTTGCGGGTTCAACTCCCGCCGCTAGCTCACCGCAGCCACGCCCGCCCACGGTCTCGCGCAAAGACTTCAGTTTCAGTTATTTACAACCGACAACAACACACGTCCAAAAAAGACAGGGGGAGTTTCCCGAGCGGTCAAAGGGGTCAGACTGTAAATCTGATGGCTATGCCTTCGCAGGTTCGAATCCTGCACTCCCCAGTCCTGCCCTGTTGCCACTGCGGGTGTAGCTCAATGGTAGAGCAATAGCCTTCCAAGCTAAAGACGAGGGTTCGATTCCCTCTACCCGCTTCCTCCCACTCACGCCGCACCCAACCACCCACCAAAACACAACACCTGGAACACTGCACATCTGAATTCCGCCGCGGCAACCTGGTCGCACTCGCTGCTGTAGCTCAGTTGGTAGAGCGCGTCCTTGGTAAGGACGAGGTCATGGGTTCAAGTCCCATCAGCAGCTTCCGGCACGAGACATTTCAATCCATCTGTTCAAGTCACTCCGGTCGGACCGTTTCCGGCCGGAAATAAGAGGTTTCGAGAACTGACGGCAGGCCGTGGTGCCTGCAGCCACCAGAGAGGAAGATCGAGGGAGAAAGCATGGCAAAGGATACGTTTACGCGGAGTAAGCCGCACGTCAACGTCGGCACGATCGGTCACATCGACCATGGCAAGACGACCCTGACCGGAGCACTCGTCGCCGTTCAGGCAGCGAAGAATCTGGCCGTGGCGAAGAGCTATGCCGACATCGCCAAGGGCGGAACGGTTCGCGACGAAACGAAGACGGTCACCATCGCGGTCAGCCACGTGGAATACGAGTCGGCCAAGCGCCACTACGCCCACATCGACTGCCCGGGCCACGCCGACTTCATCAAGAACATGATCACCGGTGCCGCCCAGATGGACGGCGCGATCCTGGTGGTGAGTGCCGCCGACGGCCCGATGCCCCAGACCCGGGAACACATCCTGCTGGCCAAGCAGGTCGGTGTGCCGGCGCTGGTCGTGTTTTTGAACAAGGTCGATCTCGTGGACGATCCGGAGCTGCTCGACCTCGTCGAGATGGAAATTCGCGAACTGCTCACGAAGTATGGCTTCCCCGGCGACGACGTGCCGATCATCCGCGGTGCCGGCAAGCCCGCTTATGACCACCCGGCCGATCCGGAGAAGAACAAGTGCATCGCCGACCTGCTCGACGCGGTCGACGCCTACATCCCCGAGCCGACCCGCGAACTCGACAAGCCGTTCCTGATGGCCATCGAAGACGTGTTCTCGATCGAAGGCCGTGGCACGGTGGCCACGGGTCGTATCGAGCGTGGCATGGTGAAGGTCGGCGACGAAGTCGAGATCATCGGCCTCAAGGAAAAGGCCGAGAAGACGACCTGCACGGGCGTTGAAATGTTTAAGAAGGTGCTCGACAGCGGACAGGCCGGCGACAACGTCGGCTGCCTGCTGCGTGGCGTCGCTCGCGACGGCATCGAGCGTGGTCAGGTGCTTGCGAAGCCGGGCTCGATCAAGCCCCACAAGAAGTTCGAGTGCGAGGTCTACGTGCTGTCGAAGGAGGAGGGTGGCCGTCACACGCCGTTCTTCGCCGGCTACCGCCCGCAGTTCTACTTCCGCACGACCGACGTGACCGGTTCGACGAAGCTGCTTGGCGGCGTCGAAATGTGCTCGCCGGGCGACAACGTCAAGATGGAGGTCGAGCTGATGGTGCCGATCGCCATGGACGACGGTGTTCGCTTCGCCATCCGTGAAGGTGGCAAGACGGTCGGCTCCGGCATCGTGACCAAGATCCTCGACTGATCAAGGCCGGGGTCCCAGCCCCGGCTCGGCTGATTGAGGCCGGTCTGCCGGCCTGAAAGAGACTTATTGGTAATTGAAAACTAGGAGCGGAGCCCCCGTCGCCGGGGGCTCCGCAACCACAGGGGCGTAGCTCAACTGGCAGAGCGCTGGTCTCCAAAACCAGAGGTTGCGAGTTCGATTCCCGCCGCCCCTGCTGGATCGAGGCGGAGCCAAGGCAGCGCGAAGGAGCGCCAAGAAACATGGCAAGTACGCAAGACAATCAGGCCGCCGGTGGAACGCTCTGGAGTGAACTCCTGAGCTTCGGTGTCTACAAGCGCAACCAAGGGAGAGTGACGAGGCAGGTAACCTTCGCGGCATTGGCGATCACCCTGGCCATTGGTGTGTGGCGGCTCTCGCAGCTGCTGCCGCTGTGGTTCGCGAGTGGTGCGGCCCTCGCTCCGACGGAGCCGGCCGCCGATCTCGGCGTGGTGCGATTCCTGGTGCCCTGGATCCTGCTGGCGGCTGGATTATGGTTTCTCTTCAGACTGGTCAACGTGCCGCGGGTCGCCGACTTCCTGATTTCCGTCGAGACGGAGATGGCGAAGGTGTCCTGGCCGAGCGGTTCCGAGGTTGTCCGCAGCTCGGCCGTGGTGATTTTTCTGATCTTCGCCTTGGCGGCGATCCTCGCGGCGTACGATCTCTTCTGGTGGTTCGTGCTCCGGGCCATCCAGGGATTCAAGTGATTCTCACCACAACGGCAACGCCATGAACGCCATGAACGACCATTCGCACGACGAAACCCCGGCCGAAAAAGACCCCCTGCTGGCGGCCGCCAACGAGCATCCCGCCGCGCAGTCGGCTGCTCATGAATCGCCAGTTGCCCAGGCGCCAGTCGCCCAATCTTCAGTCGCCGAGGATCTGGAAGACGAAGACGACGGCACGCCCGCCGAACTCGACGACCCGTTTGCCGGCAGCGAAGACGCAAAGCCCGTCGCCACGGCCTCCGACGAAGAGACCGCGCCCATCGGCGACCGGCAGTGGTACATCCTCAAGGTGCAGAGCAATCGCGAGGACTCGATCCGCGAAACCCTGCTCCGCCGGATCTCGATGCAGGGGCTCGACCGCTATTTTGGCGACGTGATCGTTCCCAAGGAGCAGGTCACCGAGTTTAAAGGTGGCAAAAAACGCGTGGTTTCACGCAAGCTCTATCCGGGCTACATCCTTGTGAACATGATCTTGAACGACGAGACGTGGTATCTCGTGAGGGAGACCGGTGGCATCGGCGACTTCACCGGATCGGCCGGGCGTCCCAGCCCGATGCTGCCGCAGGATGTCGCCAAACTGCTCAACAAGACCGTGGAGAAGGCCGACGAGGCGCCCCGCCTGAAGATCAACTTCAAGAAGGGCGACCGGGTAAAGATCAACGAGGGCACCTTCGAGAACTTCGAGGGCGAGGTCGAGGCGATCGACGAGGCCAACGGCCGCGTGACGGTGATGCTGAGCATCTTCGGCCGATCGACGCCCGTGGACATCGAGTATTGGCAGATCGAGTCGGTGTGATTTGAACTCGGCCCATCGCGGGCCGGCAATGATCGATTCAGTGATTGATTGGCGAACAGGTGAGCGAAGGATAAATCATGGCAAAGCAGATGGTCGGACAGGCTAAGTTTCAGGTTCCCGGCGGACAGGCCACGCCGGCGCCCCCGGTAGGCACCTCGCTCGGCCGTTTCGGCATCAACCTCGGCCAGTTCGTGCAGCAGTTCAACGACCGCACGCGCGAGGCCGCCGGCATGGCGATCCCCGTCGTCGTGACGATCTACAACGACCGCTCGTTCGACTTCATCACCAAGAGCCCCCCGGCCGCGGCCCTGCTCAAGAAGATGGTCGGCCTCGCTAAGGGGTCGGGCGTGCCCAACAAGGACAAGGTCGGCAAGGTCACACAGGCGCAGCTTGACGAGATCGTGCGTCTCAAGGGCGCCGACCTGAATGCCCGCGACGCCGAGCATGCCCGCCGGATGATCGAGGGCACCGCCCGCAGCATGGGCATCACGGTCGAAGGCTGACGCTGTTTCCCGCATCCGTTCCAAACAACGACGATTTCCCTCACAACTTCCCCCTCCCTCCTTCCATTCGTTCACCAGAACCAGGACTCCAGCCGTGCCAGTTACGAAGCGCATGCGGGCGATGCTCGCCAAGAAGCCCCAGTCGGAAGCCGCCCTGCCCATCGCCGAAGCCATTGCGGTGCTGAAGGGTTTTCCGCCCACCAAGTTCGACCAGACGGTCGAGATCCACATGCGTCTGGGAATCGACCCGAAGCAGGCCGACCAGATCATCCGCGGCTCCCTTGTGCTGCCCCACGGCATCGGCAAGTCGAAGCGGGTCGTGGTGTTTGCGAAGGGCAACCTCGCCGACGACGCCCGGGCAGCCGGCGCTGAAGAGGTGGGGGCCGATGATCTCGCCAAGAAGATCAAGGAAGGCTGGACCGACTTCGACGTCTGCATCGCCGCCCCCGACATGATGGGGCTCGTCGGCCCCCTCGGCAAAGTTCTCGGCCCGCGCGGCCTGATGCCGAGCCCCCGGGCAGGCACGGTCACCGCAGACATCGCCAAGACCGTGAGCGAGTACAAGGCCGGCAAGGTCGAGTTTCGCAACGACCCCACGGGCATCGTGCATGCCGTCGTGGGCAAGTGCAGCTTTGATGCGACCAAACTCGCCGACAACATCCGCGCCTTCGTCGATCACATCATGTCGCTGCAGCCCGGCAGCGTCCGCGGCCAATACGTAAAGAGCATTTCGATCTCCGGCACAATGACCCCTGGAGTAATGGTCGCGGCATAGCCGCCAGAGCACCCATGAGCAAACTTGTCAAAAACCTGCTGGTCGACGACCTGAAGACCCGCCTCACCAACGTCGGCGACGTGATCGTCGTTAGCCTCGGCAAGCTCGACGCCCAAAAGACGTCCGCGCTGCGGCTGGCGCTGCGAAAAAAGAAGATCAATCTGCAGATGATCAAGAACAGCCTGGCCCGTCGCGCCTCGCTCGACACGCCGTTGGCTCCGGCCTTCGAGCAGACCGAGGGCATGCTCGCGATCGCCTGGGGCGGCGAAGACGTCGTCGATCTGGCGAAGGAACTCGATCGGCTCTCGGGCGTGAAGGAATTCGAGGGCTTTGAATTCCGTGGCGGGGCCCTCGACGGCGCCCGCCTGGAGGCCCGCGACGTGAAGTCGGTCGCCAAGTGGCCCAGTCGCAGCGAGCAGCTTTCGATCCTGTCGGGCCAGATTTCGTCACTGGGATCGATGCTGTCAGGCCAGATCATCTCCGCCGGCGGCGTGCTGGCCGGGCAGATTTCGTCCCGGATCGAAGACCTGGAGAAGGCCGAGCCTGCGGCCTGACGGCTGATTCATGGGCCGGGCTTCACTCGGCAAAATTTCGTGGTAAGACAGTAGCCCCAATACACACACCATGCCGGTCGCACAGGCGTCCGGTTTTATTTCGAAGGGAAAGGATCTCGAGCGATGGCAACGGCTGAAGCAACACGTGAATTCTCGAAGGATACGAAGGACCTGGGCGACAAGATCGTCGGGCTGACCCTCAAGGCCGCGAAGGAACTCTCGGATTACCTCGACGAAGTGCACGGCATCAAGCCGGCTGCCGGCGGCGCGGTGATGATGGCCGCCCCGGCTGGTGGCGCTGCTGGCGGCGGAGAGGCCGCTGCAGAGAAGACCGAGTTCGACGTTGTCCTCGACGCGTTCGGCGACAACAAGATCGGTGTCATCAAGGTGGTGCGCTCCGCGACCGGCCTGGGCCTCAAGGAGGCCAAGGATCTGGTCGAAGCCGCTCCTTCCAAGGTAAAGGAAGGCATCTCGAAGGCCGACGCCGAGAAGCTCAAGAAAGAGCTCGAAGATTCCGGCGCCAAGGTCTCAATCAAGTAAAACTAGCGAAAACGGCCGAAAGACAGTCGGGAACTTGGCGTCCCGGCTGTTTTTCGGTATAGTTTTTGCTGGTCTTGCCTGGTCTGCCTCCTCCGCTGCCCCACCTCGGTCCGCCTGATCGTGCCGTGCCGTGCGTTCGTCCTCCGCCCGGCTTCGCCTTCTTTCCGTTTTTCCAGCCAGCCACAGGAGCATTCTGTCAATGGCAACTCGCGCCGTTCGTCGCCTTCAGCCCACGGAAGTTCGTCACTTCGGCAGCCGTCGCGCCAGCCATGCGATTCCCGACCTCACCGAAATTCAGACCCGGTTTTATGACCGCTTCCTGCAATACGATGTCGCTCCGAACAAGCGGAAAGACGAGGGCATCGAGGGCGTGCTTCGGGAAATCTTTCCGATCGAGAGCTACGACAAGACCGTCAAGATCGAGTATCTGCGGTACGAACTCGGCAAGCCGCGCTACGATCCTGACGAATGCCGCCAGCTGCGGCTGACGTACGGCCGTCCGCTGCGCGTGTTGCTGCGGCTCACTCGCGAGCAGCCCATCGAGGAAGAAGTCTATCTCGGCGACATCCCGATCATGCTCGGCGGTGGCGAGTTCATCATCAACGGTGCCGAGCGAGTCGTGGTGAGCCAGCTGCACCGCTCTCCCGGAATCGACTTTGTCGCCGACACCGAGTCGGCCGACCGCAAGACCTACAACTGCCGCATCATTCCGGAGCGTGGCAGCTGGATCGAGCTCAATGTGTCGAAGAAAGACACGCTGCAGGTGCGGATCGATCAGAGCGGCAAGTTTTCGGCGCTCACGCTCCTGCGGGCGATGGACCCGAAATACTCCCGCGACTCCGAGATCCTCAAGCTCTTCTACAAGACGTCGGTCGAGAAGGTGTTGGGCGGCCGCAGTGTGCCCAAGATCGAGGGCAAGATCGCGGTCGATGACATCGTCTATCCGAAGGGGAGCGAGCGGGCCGGCGAGATCCTCGTCGATGCCGGCTGCAAGATCACGCACGACCAGGCCGAACTGATCGCGACGTCGGGCCTCAAGGCCGTGGAGCTGATGCAGGAGCAGAAGGTGCCCCTCATCGTCAACAGCCTCCGCGAGGATGCCGATGAGTCGAAGCGGCGCACGGCCGTGGCGCCCAGCCACGAAGATGCCCTGATCCGCATCTATCAGCGTCTGCGGCCGGGCAATCCGCCAGCCCTCGACAAGGCGCGAACGCTCTTCGACGAGAAGTTCAAGGACACCAACCGCTATCGTCTTGGCCGCGTGGGCCGCTTCCGCATCAACCGCAAGCTCGGTCTGGCCGTGCCCGAGACGGAGATGACGCTTCGCCCCGACGATCTGATCGCAGCCATCAAATACATGCTGCAGCTCAGCGAGGGCGAGGGCGAGGTCGAGGTCGACGATATCGACCACCTCGGCAACCGCCGCCTGCGCACGATCGACGAACTGGCCAGCGACGAGCTCCGCAAGGGCTTCCTCAAGCTCCGCCGCACCGTGCAGGAGCGGATGGGTCTCAAGGACGTCACCGACATGTCGCCCCGCTCGCTCATCAATCCGAAGAGCATCTCGGCGGCGATCGAGTATTTCTTCGGCCGTGGCGAACTCTCGCAGGTGGTCGATCAGACCAATCCGCTTTCGATGCTCACGCACGAGCGGCGGCTCTCGGCGCTCGGCCCTGGCGGTCTCAATCGCAAGCGGGCCGGCTTCGAGGTGCGCGACGTGCACATCTCCCACTACGGCCGCATCTGCCCGATCGAAACGCCGGAAGGCACGAACATCGGCCTGATCTCGAGCCTGGCGATCTATTCGGGCGTCGATTCCTACGGGTTTCTCGTCACGCCGTACCGCAAGGTGTCGAAGTGCAAGCTCACTGACGACGTCGTCTGGCTGCGGGCCGACGAGGAGCATGAGGCACACCTTGCTCCGGCCGATGCCACGGTGATCGACGGCAAGCTGCAGGGTGAGACGATCATCGCGCGGTATCGCGGCGACTTCGTGCTCGTGGCCGCCGATTCGGTCGAGTACATCGACGTGGCTCCGAGCCAGATGGTGGGCGTGTCGGCCGGCCTGATCCCCTTCCTGGAGCACGACGACGCCAATCGCGCCTTGATGGGCTCCAACATGCAGCGGCAGGCCGTGCCGCTGCTGGTCGCCGAGCCGCCGATCGTCGGCACCGGCATGGAACGCGACGTGGCCGTCAACTCGGGCCTCATCGTGAGGGCCGCGAAGAAGGGTGTCGTCACCTACGTCGACGCCGAGCGGATCGAAGTCACCCCGGCGTCCGCGAATGCCGCCGTCGACGTCTACAAGCTTCGCAAATATGTGGGCCTCAACGAACGGACCTGTCAAAACCAGAAGCCGATCGTGGCGCTCGGTCAGAAGGTCGACAAGGGCGACGTGCTCGCCGACGGTGCCGCCACCTACAAGGGCGAGCTCGCGCTCGGCCGCAACGTGCTCGTGGGCTTCATGGCCTGGGACGGCTTCAATTTCGAAGACGCGATCATCATCAGCGAGGAGCTCGTTGAGAACGACGTCTACACCTCGATTCACATCGAGGAATACGACATCGAGATCCGCGACACGAAGCTGGGCCGCGAGGAATTCACCCGCGACATCCCGAACGTTGGCGAGCGGGCGCTGCATAACCTCGACGAATCGGGCATCGTGCGGATTGGCACGTATGTCCGCTCCGGCGACATTCTCGTCGGCAAGGTCTCGCCCAAGAGCAAGACGGAACTGACGCCGGAAGAGAAACTGCTCCACGCGATCTTCGGCCGTGCCGGCGAGGACGTGAAGAACGACTCGCTCGAGGTGCCCTCCGGCGTGGAAGGCATCGTGACGGCCACTGAGAAATTCTCGCGGCAGATGAGCCTCTCCGAGGACGAGCGCCGCGAGTTTCAGAAGCAGCTCAAGGAGGCCGAGAGCGAGGGCAACCTGCGGGTGGCCGAGGTTTTCGGCGCCATGGTTTCCGAGATGGAGAAGGTGCTGCAGAAGCCGCTGACCGCTCCGGACGGCAGCCCGCTCGTGCGGAATCAGGACCACAAGGTGGTGGCCGACCGGGCCGCCGCCTTCAGGCTCGAAGAGCTCGATGTCCGCTCGCCGCAGCGGAAGGCCGACGTCGACAAGCTTTACAAGACGATGTGGCCCGCCGTCGACGAGGCGATCGACGCCCGGGAGCGCCGCATCAACAGCATGAAGCGGGGCGACGAGCTGCGGCCCGGCGTGCTGCAGATGGTGAAGGTCTACGTGGCCGCCAAGCGGGTGATCTCCGTCGGCGACAAGATGGCCGGACGGCACGGCAACAAGGGTGTGATCGCGAAGATCCTGCCGAAGGAAGACATGCCGTTCCTCGCGGACGGCACCCCGGTGCAGATCCTGCTCAATCCCCTCGGCGTGCCGAGCCGCATGAACGTGGGGCAGATCCTCGAAACGCACCTCGGCTGGGCCGGCAATCTGCTCGGCTTCCAGGCGATCACGCCGGTGTTCGACGGGGCGAGCGAGGAGGAGATCAACCAGGTGCTCGTCGACGCGGGCCTGCCGCGACACGGCAAGGCACAGCTGCACGACGGTCGCACCGGCGAGGCGCTCGAGCAGGAGACCACCGTTGGCTACATCTACATGCTCAAGCTGCATCACCTCGTCGACGACAAGGTGCATGCCCGCTCGACCGGTCCCTACTCGCTCATCACGCAGCAGCCGCTCGGCGGCAAGGCCCGGTTCGGCGGACAGCGGTTTGGCGAGATGGAAGTGTGGGCACTGGAGGCCTACGGTGCGGCCTACATCCTCCAGGAGTTGCTCACCGTGAAGAGCGACGACGTCGAGGGACGCACGAAGATCTACGAAAGCATGGTCAAGGGCGAGAACACGCTCGAAGCGGGCACCCCCGCCAGCTTCGACGTGCTCACGAACGAGATCCGCGGTTTGGCTTTGAACATGTCACTCGAAAAACGGCGGGTGTAGCGAGTCGAGCTGCAGCCGGCCCCGGCTCCGCGGATTGAAGATCGAACTTGAACGGCAGAACAGACGGTTGATCGCAAACGGCACTGAACCACCAGGAGTTTTCTCGTGAGCATCGGCGAATCCACCTACGATCGCGTCAATGACTATTCGGCCGTCAAGATCAGCCTTGCGCGGCCGCACGACATCCGCAGCTGGTCGTTCGGCGAGGTGAAGAAGCCCGAGACGATCAACTACCGCACCTACCGTCCCGAAAAGGACGGCCTGATGTGCGAGAAGATCTTCGGACCGGAAAAGGACTGGGAGTGCTCCTGCGGCAAGTATCGCGGGATGAAATACAAGGGAATGATCTGCGACCGCTGCGGCGTGAAGGTCACCCACAGCCGCGTGCGACGCAAGCGCATGGGCCACATCGAGCTGGCCGCGCCGGTCGTCCACATCTGGTTCTTCAAGGCGATGCCGAGCCGGCTGGGTGCCCTGCTCGACATGAAGACGTCGAGCCTCGAGAAGGTGATCTACTTCCAGGATTACGTCGTTCTCGAGCCCAAGGACACGCCGCTCAAGAAGCAGCAACTCCTCACCGAGGAGGAATTCCGCGAGGCCCGTGCCACCTATGGCGACGGCGCCTTCGAGGCCGAGATGGGCGCCGAGGCGGTTCGCAAACTGCTCCTCTCCCTCGATCTCGTGCAGCTCTCGAAGGATCTCCGCGAGGAGCTCCACACTACCGGCTCCAAGCAGAAGAAGAAGGACCTCGTCAACCGGCTCAAGATCGTCGAGAGCATCCGCGACAGCGAGAACAAGCCCGAGTGGATGGTGCTCGACGTGATCCCGGTGATCCCGCCGGACCTGCGGCCGCTTGTCATGCTCGACAGCGGCAACTTCGCCACGAGCGACCTGAACGACCTCTACCGCCGGATCATCAATCGCAACAACCGCCTCAAGAAGCTCGTCGACCTGAACGCCCCCGAGGTGATCATCCGCAACGAGAAGCGGATGCTGCAGCAGTCGGTCGACGCCCTCTTCGACAACAACCGCTGCAAGCGGCCGGTGCTCGCCTCGAGCAACCGTCCGCTCAAGAGCCTCACCGACATGATCAAGGGCAAGCAGGGTCGCTTCCGCGAAAACCTGCTCGGCAAGCGCGTCGACTACTCGGCCCGCTCGGTGATCGTCGTCGGTCCGACGCTCCGGCTTCACCATTGCGGTCTGCCCAAGAAGATCGCGCTCGAGCTCTATCAGCCGTTCATCATCCGGCGGCTCAAGGAACTCGGCCACGCCGACACGATCAAGAGCGCCAAGAAGATGCTCGAGCGGAAGGATGCCGAGGTGTGGGACATCCTCGAAGAGGTGATCCGCAATCACCCGGTGCTCCTCAATCGCGCCCCCACGCTCCATCGCATGGGCATCCAGGCCTTCGAGCCGATCCTCGTCGAAGGCAACGCGATCAAGCTCCACCCGCTCGTCTGCAAGGGCTTCAACGCCGACTTCGACGGCGATCAGATGGCGGTGCATCTGCCGCTCTCAATCGAGGCTCAGGTCGAAGCCCACACGTTGATGCTTTCGACCAACAACATCTTCAGCCCCGCCAACGGCGCGCCGATCATCAGCCCGTCGCAGGACGTGGTGATGGGATGCTACTACCTGACGATGCTGATCCCCGGCCGCAAGGGGGAGGGCATGGTGTTTCGCAACGTCGACGAGGTGGAGCTCGCCCACTCGTTGGGCAAGGTCGACACCCACGCCAAGATCAAGGTGAAACTGCCGCCGCTCCGCCGGCTGAAGATCGACAACGAGACGCTCGGGAATCCCGGCGCCCTCATCGAAACGACGGCCGGCCGCGTGCTCTTCAACTCGGTGCTGCCCGATGGGATGCTCTTCTACAACATCCCGATGCGGTCGAGTGAGCTGGCCCGCGTGATCTCCGATTGCTACCAGGCTCTCGGTCGGCGCAAGACGATCGACCTCCTCGACGACATGAACCGCACCGGCTTCAAGTGGAGCACGAAGAGCGGTCTGTCGTTCGCGACGGACGACCTGATCACGCCCGCCAACAAGGGCAAGGTCATCGGCGAGGCAGAGAAGGGCGTCATGAAGATCATGAAGCTCTACCAGCGCGGCGTGATCACCGACGGCGAGCGGTACAACCAGGTGCTCGACACCTGGACCCACGCCCGCGAGCAGATCACCAAGGACATGATGGCGGAGCTCGAGCAGGACACCGACGCCCGCGACACCCGCCGCGCCGGCTACGTCAACCCGATCTTCCTGATGGCGCACTCCGGTGCGCGAGGCGGCGTGGAGCAGATCCGCCAGCTGGCCGGCATGCGTGGCCTGATGGCCAAGCCGTCGGGCAAGATCATTGAGACGCCGATCAAGGCGAACTTCCGCGAAGGCCTGACCGTGCTCGAGTATTTCAGCTCGACTCACGGTGCCCGTAAGGGTTTGGCCGACACGGCACTCAAGACGGCCGACTCGGGCTACCTCACCCGCAAGCTGGCCGACGTGGCGCAGAACGTGGTCGTGACGATGCACGACTGCGGCACCACGCAGGGCATCACGAAGACGGTCATCTACCGCGGCGAAAAAGTCGAGGTCAGCCTCGCCGACAGCATCCGCGGCCGTGTCAGCCGGGCCAACATCGTGAACCCGATCACCGACGAGGTGGTCGTGCACGAAGACGAGCTGATCACGCCCAAGGTTGCCCGCCAGATCGAGGAACTGGGGCTGGAGAAGATCCAGGTCCGCAGCCCCCTCACCTGCGAGGCACCGCTCGGCGTCTGCCGGCTCTGCTACGGCATGGATCTCTCCACCGGCTCCATGGTGGAGGAGGGCATGGCCGTCGGCATCATCGCCGCCCAGAGCATCGGCGAGCCGGGCACGCAGTTGACGATGCGGACGTTCCATATCGGCGGCGTCGGTCAGCGGGCCATCGAGGAGAGCGAAAGCCGCGCCAAGCGTGGCGGCACCGTGAAATTCACGCGGCTTCGCACTGTGCAGAACGAGCAGGGTGAGCAGGTCGTGCTCGCCCGCAACGGCGAAATCGCCATCGTCGACCCGAAGGGCCGCGAACTGGAGAAGTTCGAGATCCCGGCCGGTGCGATCCTCAAGGTGAAGGACGACGAAGAGGTGAAGGCCGGTGCGGTGCTCGTGCAGTGGGATCCCCACTCGATCCCGATTCTCTCCGAAGTGGCGGGCAAGGTTCGCTACGAGGACGTCGTCGAGGGCGAAACGCTCCGCGTCGAGAAGGATCCCAGCGGCCACATCCGCCGCATGATCATGGAGCACAAGGGTGTCTATCACCCGCAGGTCGTGCTCGAGGATACGACCGGCAAGATCCTCGACTTCTACTACCTGCCCGAGAAGGCCTACATCGAGGTGCAGGAGGGGGAGACCGTCAACGCCGGCCACGTGCTGGCCAAGACGCCCCGCGAGGCCTCCGGCACGCAGGACATCACCGGCGGTTTGCCGCGGGTTACGGAGATTTTCGAAGCCCGCAAGCCGAAGGATCCGGCCATCATGGCCGAGATCGACGGCAAGGTGGAACTCCTCGGCGAGAAGCGGCGCGGCAAGCGGACGATCATCGTCAAGAGCGAGAGCGGTCTCGAACGGGAGCATCTCGTCACGCACGGCAAGCACCTTCGCGTGCACGCCGGCGATTTCGTGAAGGCGGGCGAGGCGCTCGTCGACGGCCCGCTCGTGCCGCACGACATCCTGCGGATTTCGGGCGAAGAGGAAGTGCAGCGCTACCTCGTGCGTGAGATTCAAAACGTCTACCGTAGCCAACGGGTCGAAATCGACGACAAGCACATCGAGATCATCGTTTCGCAGATGCTGCGGAAGCTGAAGATCGAGACCGTCGGCGACACGACCCTGCTCCCGGGCAGCGTGCTCGACAAGTACGATTTCAAGTTGGCGAACGACCGGATCGCCAATGGCCTGCGCATCACCGACAAGGGCGACAGCGAATTCGCCGTCGGCAGCGTCGTGCCGAAGGACGTGCTGACCCAGGCCAACGCCCAGATCGAGGCCCTCGGCGGCACGCCCGCCAAGGGTGCGAAGCCGAAGCCAGCCACGGCCAGCACGCAGCTGCTCGGCATCACGAAGGCGAGCGTTCAGAGCTCGAGCTTCATCTCGGCGGCAAGTTTCCAGGAAACCACGAAGGTGCTCACCGAGGCGGCGCTTGCCGGCAAGGTCGACAACCTCGTCGGCCTCAAGGAGAACGTCATCCTCGGCCACTTGATCCCAGCCGGAACCGGCTTCAACACGTTTCAGTCGTCGGAGGTTCGCGTGCGGCCCGAGGCCCTCGAATCCCTTCGCATGGATCGCGAAACCGTGCTCACCCGGCAGTTCCCGCTGCTGGAAGCCGCCCGGTCCGGCGAGGATCTGAAGCTCGCTTTGGAAACTGGCGATCTGGCCACGCTCGAGGAGACGAAGGACACGGACGAGGCGCTGTAGAGTCGCGCCGAGTCTGTCCATGGAGCGGGCTCGGCGGCAAGTTGCCCACGGCGGCGACGTGGCCTTGCCGGCCCAGCGCCCTCCCGATGGGTGGTAGGGCGGCTTTCCGGCCCTACGGCCCACGCTTCTGGATTAGGGCTCTGCCCGACCGCTAGAGTGCTCGTAGGCAGGAACGGCGGGCACTCATGGCACTCTCGAGAACAATGTCCGGCAGGTGGACGGTGGTGGACGGCGAGCAGATGCCCGCCAGCCACGTCGCCGTGCGCACGCTGCGCCAGCGGCTCGAGAACGTCTGGTCTTGGCTGCCGGAGGCCGGCAGCGAACCGCAGCGGGATCCCGAATCGGTCCATCAGTTGCGGGTCGCGACCCGCCGGGCGCTCGCAGCGCTCGAGGCCTTTCGCGACCTGCTGCCGGAAAAGCAGGTCGCCTGGTTCGAGAAGCAACTGCGCCGCATCCGCCGTGCCGCGGGCGATGCCCGGGACCTCGACGTTCTGACCGACCGGCTTGCAGCCGCTGCCCAGGCGGATGGCAGAGGGCCGCGGCCACAGGTCGGCAAGGCGCGGGCCCGCCTCGTGTCGATGCTCTCGAAACAGCGCGAGTGTTCCCGCCGGCCGATCCGCGACCGCCACGAGAAACTGCTCGAAAGCGACTGGACGGGACGGCTGGAAAGACTGCTGGAGAACGTGTCGACGGGCCGGAAGGGGGCGACCTTCGGCGCCTACGCCCGCCGCCGGGTTCGGCCGATGATCAGCCGATTCTTCGCGGCGGCCGACCACCGGCTTCGCAACGCCGACGAACTGCACGAACTGCGAATCGAGGGAAAGAAGCTCCGCTACGCAATGGAGATCTTTGCCACCGTCTTCCCCCCCGGGGTGCGTGCCCGCTGCTCTGACGCGCTCGAACGCCTGCAGGAAACGCTCGGCGACTTCACCGATCATGCATCCGCCGCCGACCGCTTCCGGCGCTGGGCCAACGACAAATCCGCCTCCCCAAATCGTGAGACCCTCGAGCGGCTGCAACGGGAAGAAGAAATACTCGCCGACGAGGCCCGCAAGAAGTTTGCCAAATGGTGGAGTCCGGCCCGGCGCCGCGGGCTCATGCGGCGGTTCGAGCGAACCCTGCGCCGCGAATCGGCATGATTTTCGAAAGGCTCCCCGGAAAGTTCACAGTCATGATGATCCCGTGGCGGAATTCGCTCTCTTGGCAGGCCGCGGTGGGTGCGGCCGTCGCTATCGGCATTTGGGGACTCTGCCGACTGGCGCTCGGCCCGACGAGTGGCCCGACGAACGGCCCGACACCGAGGCCGCCGGCATCGGCGGGCTTCGCTGCCACCGCCGCCGCCACCCCGCAGCCCCCTGCGGAACCGCCCGCCGGCATGGTCTGGATTCCGGGGGGTGAATTCTCGATGGGCTGCGCCGATCCCCGCAGCAAGCCATACGGCGGACCGGACGCGATGGGCGACGCGCGGCCGATCCATCGCGTGCGTGTCGATGGCTTCTGGATGGACACCACGGAGGTCACCAATGCCCAGTTCGCGGCCTTCGTCGACGCCACGGGCTATGTCACCGTCGCCGAACGCGTGCCGCGGCAGGAGGATTTTCCCGATGCGCCGCCGGAGAATCTCGTCGCCGGTTCGGTGGTCTTCACGCCGCCGGCGGAGCGCGTGCCGCTCGACAACCACCTTCGCTGGTGGGCGTACGTAAAGGACGCCAACTGGCGGCACCCGCTCGGCCCGGACAGTTCGATCGAAGATCACGACGACTTCCCCGTCGTGCACGTCGCCTATGAAGACGCAGAAGCCTACGCGAAGTGGGCCGGCAAGCGGCTCCCCACCGAGGCGGAATGGGAGTTTGCCGCCCGTGGGGGCCGTGCCGGCGCCCTCTATCCTTGGGGCGACGAGTTTCTCCCGGAGGGGCGCTGGATGGCCAACACCTGGCAGGGCACGTTTCCCGCCGAAAACACCGCCGCAGACGGCTACCCGGGCGTCGCACCGGTCGCGAAATACCCCGCCAACGCCTACGGCCTCCACGACGTGTCGGGCAATGTCTGGGAATGGTGCTCCGACTGGTACCGCCCCGACACCTACGTCGAACTGGCCGCCACGGGAACGATCGCCAGCAATCCGCAGGGCCCCACCTCCAGTTACGATCCGCAGGAGCCCGGCCAGGCCAAGCGGGTGCAGCGGGGTGGCAGTTATCTTTGCAGCGACCAATACTGCGCCCGCTACATCGTGGGCACCCGCGGCAAGGGGGAGATCTCGAGCGCGACGAACCACATCAGCTTCCGCTGCGTGAAGGCGCCCTGAGCGATTTGAGGAGGACAGGCTTCAGCCTGTCGAATCCGGCACCAGGCCCTGACAGGCTGAAGCCTGTCCTACTTTTTCATCAGCTTCTTGAGGGCCGCGAGCGTGCGGGTGTTGGCGACGTCCTTCGCCTCGAGGCCGGCGCGGCGGGCCTGCAGGATGCCGCAGTGCATCACGTCGAGGCCGCGGGTGGAGTGGGCGTCGGTCGAGATCACAATCTTCACGCCAGCCTGCTTCGCGGCGGCCGCATGCCTGTCGTCGAGGTCGAGCCGCCAGGGATTGGCGTTGATCTCGAGGAACGTGCCGGTCCGGGCCGCCGCCTCGATGACCGCCTCGATGTCGACATCGTAGGCCGGGCGGCGGTTGATGAGCCGGCCGGTGGGATGGCCGATGACCGTGACGTGCGGGTTTTCGATCGCTTCGATGATCCGGGCGGTGATCCGCTCGCGGGGCTGATTCTGGCCGTAGTGGAGGCTGGCCACCACCCAGTCGGCCTGGGCGAGCACGTCGTCGGGCAGATCGAGTCCGCCCTTCTCGAGCATGTCGACCTCGATGCCCTTGAGCACCACGAGCGGCGGCCGGCCCTCCTCCGCGAGTGATTCGTTGAGCCGGTCGATCTCGTCCCACTGCTTCAGCAGTCGTTTCCGATCGAGGCCGTGGGCCATCGTCACCCGCTGGCCGTGGTCTGTGATGGCGATGTACTTGAGGCCGCGCTCGATCGCCGCCCGCACCATTTCGCCGAGCGTAGCCTCGCCATCGGTGGCGGTGGTGTGCATGTGGAGATCGCCGTGGATGTCGGCGAGTTCGACGAGCTGCGGCAGTTCGCCCCGCTCGGCCAGACCGATCTCGTCGCCGCCTTCCCGGAGTTCCGGCGGGATCCACGGCAGCCCCACCGCGGCATAGACATCCTCCTCGGTGCTGCCGGCGATGCTTTTTCTCTTCACCGGCTTGGCGGTGTCGGCTTCGCCTGGCCGCCCCTTCCCGGCGGAGAGCCGGTAGACACCGTATTCGTTGATCGTGAGACCCTGATCGCGGGCCCGCGACCGTAGCCGCACGTTGTGCTCCTTGGAACCGGTGAAATACTGCAGCGCCGCGCCGAACGAGCCCCGCTCCACCACCCGCAGATCGATCTGCACGTTGCGTGGGCCGCGGACGCTTGTCTTGGTGTCGCCGGCGAGCAGCACGGCCGAGGTTTCCTGCCAGGCGTGCAGGTGGTCCATCACGGCCTTTGCAGCGGCGCTTTCGACGACCACGTCGATGTCGCCCACGGTCTCCCGGCCCCGCCGCCAGCTGCCCGCGCCGTCGATCCGCTGTACCGCCGGACAGTCACGCATCCAGGTGAGCAGCTCCTGCACGATTGTGTCGGCTTCCTGCCAGAGGAGCCGGTTGTGCTCGGGGCTCTTGGCGAAGGCGATATTTTCCAGGATCGCCGCCTGCGTCTTCGCGGCGAAGCCTTTGATCTCCTGCACGCGGCCGTCCTTGCAGGCCGCCTCCAGATCGTCGAGCGACTTGAGCCGCAACTGGTCGACGAGAACCTTCACCTTCTTGGGGCCAAGCCCCGGCACCCGCATCAATTCGAAGGCTACTGCCGGCACCTTCTTCTGGAGGTCGTCCAGCATCCCGAGCCGGCCGCTTTCGAGCAGTTCCCCGATCTTGGCGGCCAGATCGGAGCCGATTCCCTCGAGGTCGGTGAGCGACCGGCGCGGATCGCTGCGGATGGTCGCCAGCGACTCCACCAGGCTGCCGATCGTGCGGGCGGCGTTGCGGTAGGCCCGCACGCGAAAGACGTTGTCGCCCTGATACTCGAGCAGGTCGGCGATGTGGTCGAAGACGACGGCGATGTCGGCGTTGGTCACGAAACCCTCGACGGCAAAAGGGCGAAGCACGCGAAAGTCTATCGCCCCGAACCGCTCATGACCGGTGCCCCCCAAGGCACAGGCATCACCAGCGGAAGGAGGTCCGCCGGGAAAACCGCCCGATCAGTTCCAGATTCACTCGAACGAGATCCACGGGAACGGTCTGTGGCTACTGCAGCCGGCCCGGGAGGGCGGCGGTCGGATAGGACGTGGGCCGCACGTTCATCGGCTGCCAGGAGGTGGTGTGGCTCGTCGGCTCGAGCAGCCGCGGGAAGGCCCCCGTGGCGGCGCCGGGGCCGGTGCCCGGCACAACCGGCATCTGGTTGGGACCGGTGCCGCCGTTGGTGCCGGCGCCGTTGGAGAGGTTGCCATTGGCTCCATTGACTCCATTGGTCGGGGCCGTGCCGGACGTGCCCGGGGCAGGACTCGGGGGCGACACGGGCTTCAGCGACGGAGCGGCGTATGTCTGCGGGGCCACACCAGCCTGAGTGCCAGCCTGGCTGCCCGCTGGAGTGCCGAACTGGCTGCCGAACTGATTACCAAACTGGCCACCGGCTGGGGGCGCTGGGGTCCGCGGCATCTCGGGGATCGGCTTGAGCGACGGCGTCGGCGCGAGTGCCGGCGGAGCGGTCGGCTGCAGTTGTCCATTGATCGGCCCCGGGGCCGCGTAGGTGTTGCCGCTCTGCGGCACGATCTGCTGTTGGAACGCAGGCTGCTGAAAGGTGGGCTGCATGCCCGGCTGGGCTGCTCCCTGTGGCGCGAAGCCCTGGGGGAGCGTCGGTGCCGCGATGCTGGTCTGCCCCGGAACCATCTGCTGCGGAATGTCGGCGCCGGCAGCGCCCCAGGCCTGCGGAGTCGTCTGCACGGGGGCCGCGAACGGGCTCGCCGCCGCGCCGACCGGCGCCATGCCGGGATAAGCAGGGGCCGCGGCGGGTGCGCCATAAGCCGGCGCACCCTGCTGCATCTGGACGTATTTTGTCGAGTAGACGGCGCGGTATTGGGTGACCGGCACGTTCACTGCCTGCTGCACGTAGTTGGTGACCTGCTCCATGCACTCCCGCGGGCAGCCCGTGCACGGATCGATCTCGCACGACGGCTTGTAGGACGTCACCGGCACCGACTGGTACTGCGTGCGGTAGGTCGTCTCGGGAACGTAGCTCACCTGCTGCACTGGTACGACGACGGGCGGCGGCGGTGCGGCGATCGGCGCGGCCACCGGGGCCATGATCGGCGCCACGGCGTAGGCCGGCGGCGCCTTGCGGAAGCACGATCCGCAGCCTGCGAAAAAAGCATCCAGGCAGCACTGCGCCTCGCTCGCCTGCGGCCAGATGGATGCACTACTGCCAGCCATGAGCAGAACGAACATCCAGCGTCGCGTCTTCATCTCAAACTCCTCAACTCGGGTGGGTCGATATTCACGGGCGTGCCCGGTTTTTCGACTGCTTCCAAGACTAGGTCGCGCTTGGGGGGGGCTGCGCGGAAAAATTCCCGCCCGCTTCATAAATTTTCCGGATCGCCCCGACACAACCGGCATACCAGCCACCACCCGAATAACCGGACCATGAAGACGCATCTGGCCGGGAGATCACAAGCCGGCACCAACATGATTCAAGACCGGGTGAAGCAAGCAGCGGCCCTCACCGCCGGCCATCAACCGTGGCCTCATCTGGTCCGTTCTTCGAACCGGTCGTAGAGCTCGTAGAGGGCTTCACGGACGTTGCCGCCGCATTTCGAATAGGCGGCGTCGATGTCGGCGGGGACGATCACATTCCCGGCCCAGCGGTCGTTGTCGGGAAGGGTGCGGACGATCGATGCCAACAGCGCGGGCGTCGTGTCGCAGGCGACGAGCAGGGGCAGGCAGGTGTCGTGATGGGTGGTGACCACGAGGCCGCAGCGCTTGAGACGCATCAGCAGCGTCACGATTGCCGCTCCGGGCCGACCCAATTGTTCCCAGCCGTCGACGCAGACGGTGTCGCCGGAGGCGCAGCGCAGGATGGCGCGCAAGGCCGAGGCGTTGTCGCGAAGCGCCGACAGCGGGGCATCTCGCCACGACCGCAGCCGCACGCGAGCCACGGTGGAACCACGGGCTTCGAGGCCGCGAGCGAGATGTTCGAGCAGTGTCGACTTGCCGCTGCCGTGCGGGCCCCGGATCGCGGCCCGGCCGCCGAGGGTCGCAACCCGGCGGAGCAGCGCGTCGGTGTCGCGCCGGCGGCCCTGGTCGTCGAACGGGACGATCCGCCCGGGGCGTGTGTGTCGCGTCGCAAACGGATTGCCGGCGATCACGGCGACGGCTCCGAAAGATCGAGTGGGTCGCGGATACCAAGGGCGGGCGGGATGTGGCCGAGATCGAAGACATGTTCCGAGACGAAGTCGCGTCCGCTGACGAAAAAGATCCGCACGCGGATGCACCACCGCACTTTCACGATCACACCCTCGTAGGACAGCGGACTGACGGGCAGTCGCACCACGAAGGCGCCTTCCGGCATGGCTGCCGCGAGGCCCTCCGGGGTTTCGGTCCGTTCGAAGAAATGAACCCCGAGATCCTCCTCCCCCTTGCCTTCCGTGTACCAGAGCACCGACCGCTCGACGGCCTGCACCGTGGCCTCGTCGAAGCCCTCGATCTGATATCTGATCGAGAGCTGCTGCTGCGGCTCGTAGACCCGTGCCGTACGGTCAAACTGCGCCGTCACTCGCGGCAGTGGCGGTGGCGGGATGCTGTTGGTGGAGTTGGAACCGGGCTTCATGGGGATTCCTGCCGGGGGCTGGAGCGACCGGCCGCGGACGCTGCCGCGGAGGCCTGCGCCGGAAAGACCACCAGGGGAAAGATCCTGGTGAACGCCGGCCGTCGCTCCGGTCGGCCGCGGACGACGAGCCGCCACTTCACGGCGTTGTGGTCGGAGGCAAAAGAATGCATGCCGTCGGCGGGGATGGCGAGGGTCACGTGCGTTTCGAAGCGGGCTCCCGGCGCGAGCTGCACGTCATGCCACTCCTTCACTCGCTCCCGCCGCACCACGATCCGCTCGGTGCGGGTGTCGGTGCCCTGCCGGAAAGTCGCCAGTTCCTCGGTTTCAAGAAGGAGTTGCAGTTCCCGAAACGTGCCCGTTCCCCCCTGGCCCAGCAGCACGTCATAGCTGCCGCCCGGGATGAGCGGATGGTCGGAGATCTCCACCTGGGTCGGCCCCACGGCCGTTGCCAGCAAAAGCGCGCGGCCAAAGAGAAAGATGCCGCCGACGCCCACGGCCACGAAGGGCACGAGGATCGCGAGCAGCAGCCAGTCGGTCCGGCCGCTGAGCAGGTCGAGGCCGGCACCCACGGCGAGCACGAGCACGACTGCGTTCCAGAGCAGGGCGAAGAGCCCGAAGCCCAGCAGCGTCCAACTCTCCGGACTCTCGATCGGCAGGCGATAGCGCAGGATCGTGCCCGGTGAATTGACGAGATCCTCGCAGGTGGGCACGCCCGGATGGCCGGGCGCCTCGTCGGCCGCATGCCCCATCTTGTCGAGGAGTGCGGGCATCTCCACCGAGGCCGCCCGCCGCTCCTCCGACTTGCCCCACGCGCGGATGACGCGGGCCAGGCCGGAGCCGCCGAAGGCGAGGAGTGCCCCGGGAATCAACAGCGTCAACAGCCACAGCCACCAGGCCTGCCGGTTGTCGAGCACGAGTCCTTCGGCATCGGCGGGCGCATAGGCCACGGCGCCGGAGACGAGCAGGCCTCCGAAGATCAGTCCGGCCGCCACGAGGGCGGCATAGAACAGTCCTTCTCCGACCGAGCCCCAGATTTGCGAGCCCGTTCGCCTATGGCCGCGCTTTTTGCCAAAGAATCGCGGCAGCTTCACTATCGGTCTCCTCAGCACGCCGGCAGTATACCCGCACAGCGTGCCGAAAAACCGCTAGGCGACCGTTGTTTCCGCACGCCTGCCGACCTCTTCGCCCACATGCGTCGCGGAGCGGAAAAAACCGATCTTTTCCAGCGAACGATAGACCTCCTCAAGCGTCTTCTCGCCAAAATTGGAGATCGAAAGCAGATCGGCCCGGGTGCAGTTGAGCAGGTCGTGCACCGTGAAGATGCCCTTCTCCTCCAGGCAATTCGTCGTGCGAACGGAGAGGCCGATTTCGGCCGTGCTCATCTCGAGCTTTTCCGCCATTTCGTCGGACTGGGCGAGATTCTTGTAGGGGATGCGAGGCATTGGGGGGTCCCTCCCTTTGTTCTGAAACCGGTGATGATTCTTCCGTGATGGGTCTGCTGGGCGAACGAATTCGCCGGGCCTTCGAGCAACCGTGCCCGATCATGGCCGCGGGGGAATATAATCGAAATGTCTTCAATTCGACTACCACCCGTCTGCGCGCATGCTAGCACTGCTCCCTTGCCAATCCCCTCACTCGACTCCCTGAACGATTCCCAGCGGCAGGCCGCCACGCACGTCGAGGGTCCGCTCCTCGTGCTCGCCGGCCCGGGCAGCGGAAAAACCCGCGTCGTCACCCACCGCATCGCCCACCTGATCTCGCAGGGTGTTCCGGCCGGGCAGATCGTGGCGTTGTCGTTCACCAACAAGGCCGCCGACGAGATGCGGCGCCGGGTGACCGAACTCGTCGGTCCGCAGCCGGTCGAAATGGGCACGTTCCACCGGTTCGCCGCCCGCCTGCTCCGCCGGCACGCCGGCTTCGTCGGCCTCACGAGTGATTACTCGATTCTCGATCCCGACGACGCCGGTGCCGTGCTCAAGCGGGCCGCGAAGAAGCTCGGATTGTCGCTGTCGCACACGCCGATCGACCGCCTGGCCGGCACCATCAGCCGGGCCAAGAACGACCTGCTCACGCCGGAAACCTTCGAGCCGCGCTGGGGGCGTCCGGCCGACGAGGTGGCGCGGCGGCTCTGGCCCCTCTATCAGCAGATGCTGCTCGACGCCAATTCCGTCGACTTCGACGACCTGCTCGTGCACAGCGCCCGCCTGCTCACCGACAACCCAGATCTGCGGGCGATCCTCGATGCCCGGCACCGCTGGATCCTCGTCGACGAGTATCAAGACACCAACGCCGTGCAGTACTGCATCGTGCGCGGGCTCTCGATCGACCATCCCAACCTGGCCGTGACGGGCGATCCCGATCAGGCGATCTATGGCTGGCGGGGCGCGAGCATCCGCAACATCCTCGAATTCGAGCGCGACTATCCGACGGCCGCCGTCGTCAAACTCGAGCACAACTACCGTAGCTCCGCCAACATCCTCGGCACGGCCGACCGGCTCATCGCCCACAACTCGCGGCGGAAACCGAAGCGGCTGATCACCGCGGCGGCCCCGGGCGAGCTGGTGCGGATCGTGCTCGACTCGACGAGCCACGACGAGGCCGACCGCATCGCCGCCGAGATCGCCCACGCCATCTCCTCCGGCAAGCGCTCCCCGCGCGACTTCGCGATCCTCTTCCGCACCAACGCCCTGTCGCGTTCCCTCGAGGTCGCGCTGCGCAGCTGCGGCGTTTCCTACCAGCTCGTCCGTGGCCTCGAGTTCTTCAAGCGCCGCGAGATCCGCGATGTCGTGGCCTGGCTGCGGCTGCTGAAAAACCCGCGGGACGACGAGGCCCTGCTGCGGGTCGTGAACGTGCCGCCACGGGGCATCGGGCGGCAGTCGCTGGAACTCCTCGCCGCCTGGGCCGAGGATCATCGTCTCAGCCGGCTCGACGCCGCCGCCCGGGCTGCGGGCATTCCCGGCCTGTCAAAACGGGCCGCCAACGCCCTTGTGCAGTTTGGCCGCCTCCATGCCGAACTCTGTGCGGCTGCAGCCGCGCCGGACCTGCGGATCGCCGCGCTGCTGGAGGCCGTGCTCAACAGGACCGGCTATCGGCAGATGCTCGCCGACGACGGGGTCGACGAGGACGGCAACGACCGGCTCGCGAACGTCGAGGAGCTCATCACCGCTGCGCAGCAGCTTGACGACGACATCGCCGCCCGCCGGCAGGCGGGCGACACGGCCGCGAGCGGCGCCGCTGCCGACGACGATCCGCTGGCCGCATTCCTCGAAACAACGGCGCTCGTGGCCGACACCGACATCTGGGATCCGACCGTGGAGCGGGTGGCGCTGATGACCTTCCACGCGGCCAAGGGGCTCGAATTTCCGGTCGTCTACCTCGTGGCGATGGAGGATGGCATCCTGCCCCACGAGCGGAGTCTCGATCATCCCGACCAGCTCGAGGAGGAGCGGCGGCTCGTCTTCGTCGGCATCACCCGCGGCATGCACGAGGTGCATGCCAGCTGTGCGCGGATGCGCGACTACCGCGGCACGCGGCGGATCTCCGCACCGAGCCTGTTCCTCAACGAGATGATCGGCAGCGAGACGGTGCTCGCCGGCCCGGAGGCCCCGGCCTCGGGCAACCTGGCGGTCGAGTCCTTCTTCGACGAGGACCCGTCGGGCGACGACCGATTCGACGCAGCAGACTTCGCGGACGACGCGCGGGCTGCACCCTCCGCGCAGATCACGCGACAGGACGGGCTCACGCTCGAGCTGGAAGACGCGCCGGCAGCCGCACCGCAGCGGCGTCCGGCCCGCGCAAACCTCGCCTTCGCCACGGCCGCCGATCTTGCCGAACGGCTGAGTGGTAGCGTCAAACCAAAGCACAACCTGTCGGCCGGCCAACGGGTCTGGCACGCCGAATACGGCGCGGGCCTGCTGTCGGGCATCAGCGGCACGGGCCCGCGATCGGTCGGCACGGTGATCTTCGACGGCCCCGCCGGCACCCGGAAATTCATCCTCGGTCACGGCTCGATCGAGCCGGCGGATGAAAAGTAGGACGGGCTTCAGCCTGTCATGGCCTTCAGCACCTGCGGCTCCCGATGCTGAGGAGCCGGGAGCGGTGAGACTTCTGCCGTCCCGGCGACCAATGCGGGTCGTTGGTACTGGCGCGGCCAACAGAGGGTGGCATGACAGGCTGAAGCCCCTCCTACTTCTGCTCCCGCCACCAGGCCACGGTGGTGGCGAGGCCGGTGTCGAAGTCCTGCCGCGGCCCCCAGCCGAGGAGTGTTTTGGCACGCGTGATGTCGAGGCCGCGGCGGGGCTGGCCGTCGGGCTTCGAAGTGTCCCAGGTGATCCGGCCGGAATAGTCGCAGGCCTTCGCGATCTTGGCGACCAGATCGCGGATCGCGATCTCGACGCCACCGCCGAGATTGATCGGGAGCGGCTCCTCCATGATCTCGGCGGCCCGCACGATCCCCTCGGCCGCGTCGTCGACGTAGAGAAACTCGCGGGTGGCCGAGCCCGTGCCCCAGCAGATCACCTCGGCCGCCCCGGCCCGCCGCGCGTCCTCGCACTTACGGATGAGCGCGGGAATCACGTGGCTCGAACTCGGGTCGAAGTTGTCCCACGGGCCGTAGAGATTCACCGGCACCACGACCGCGCTCTTGAGGCCGTATTGCCGACGGTAGCCGTCGAGCATCACGAAGATCGCCTTTTTGGCGACGCCGTAGGGGGCGTTTGTCTCCTCGGGGTAGCCATTCCAGAGGTCTTCTTCGCGAAACGGGATCGGGCAGTGCTTGGGATAGGCGCAGACGGTGCCGGTGTGGACGAATTTCTCGAGTCCGTGCCGGCGGGCATGCTCGACCAGATGCAGGCCCATCGCCATGTTGGCGTAGAAAAATCGGCCGGGCTGCTCCATGTTGGCGCCGATGCCGCCCACCTCGGCCGCCAGATGAATGACCACGTCGGGCCGGGCGGTGTCGTAGAGCCGCTTGACGTCCCCTTCGAACGTGAGATCGAAGTCGCGCCGGCGGGGCACGAAGAGCCGCTCCTCAGATACACCACGTTCGCGAAGCACGCGACAGACGGCGCGGCCGAGGAAGCCGGCGCCACCGGTCACCACGATCCGCTTGCTGCCGAGATCCGTCATGGCTGGTCTTTCAGCGGTTCGGCAGGCTGGCGTCGTGGCCGGCCGCGAGCAGCACCTGCTCCTTGCGGGCCAGTTCCATGTCGGAATCGACCATCAGCGATACCAGTTCATCGAACGATACCCGCGGCTGCCAGTTGAGCTTCTGGCGGGCCTTCCGGGAGCAGCCGAGCAGCAGGTCGACCTCCGCCGGCCGGAAATACCGCGGATCGATCTCGACGAAGTCGCGGTAGTCCATGTCGAGGCGGCCGAAGACCTTTTCGCAGAATTCGCGGACTGAGTGGGTCTCGTCGGTGGAGATCACGTAGTCGTCGGCCTCCTCCTGCTGGAGCATGAGCCACATCGCCTCGACATAGTCGCCGGCGAAGCCCCAATCCCGCTGGGCATCGAGGTTGCCCAGATAGAGCTTCTTCTGCAGGCCCTGCTTGATCCGGGTGGCGGCCCGCGTGATCTTGCGGGTGACGAATGTTTCCCCGCGGCGCGGGCTCTCGTGATTGAAGAGAATGCCGCAGGAGCCGTGCAGGCCGTAGCTCTCGCGGTAGTTGACCGTGATCCAGTGGGCGTAGAGCTTCGCCACGCCGTAGGGGCTCCGCGGATAGAACGGCGTCGTCTCGCTCTGCGGCGTCTCCACCACCTTGCCGTACATCTCCGAACTGGAGGCCTGGTAGAAGCGGATCTGGTAGCCCGCGGCATCCTGGAAGTCGCGGATCGCCTCGAGCAGCCGCAGCGTGCCGACAGCCGTCACGTCGGCCGTGTACGCGGGCTGATCAAAGCTCACCCGCACATGGCTCTGCGCGGCGAGGTTGTAGACCTCCGTCGGGCGGATCTCGCGGATCAGCCTGGCGAGCCCGTTGCCGTCGGCCATGTCGCCATGGTGCAGCAGGAGCGGACGGTCGACGTCATGGATGTCCCGGTAGAGATGCTCGATTCGCTGCGTGCCGAACGTGCTCGACCGGCGGATGAGGCCGTGCACTTCATAGCCCTTGTCGAGCAGAAGTTCGGCGAGATAGGAACCATCCTGCCCGGTGATGCCGGTGATCAGGGCCCGCTTGGAAGAAATCGACACGGCGGTAAAACTCCGTTTGCTCGGGAAATCGCCGCCGTACGATACCGCGCTTGCCGGCCGGGGTCAGCCCCGATTACCGATATTTTCAGCCGTTTTTTCCGGCGCCGGGGCGGCTTTTTCGCCGTACACGGCCGCATCGAAGGCCGGCAGCAGCGCTGACAGAAAATCGGCGCACACGACCGGAGCCTGCCCACCCGCCAGGCGGGTTTCGTCGATGATGGCATAGAGCTTGTAGACGGCCGACGTGCCGGCCAGTTCGATCCGGGCGATCTGTGGCGCGATCCAGCGGCCGTCGACGCCATACGTCCAGAACACCCGCAGCGTCTGCCCCGTCTTGCGGAAGGTGCCGGTGAACGTCTCGGCGGTGCGGCCGTCGGCGAGGGGGATGCTCTGGCGATGCTCCGCCTCGGCGATCTCGAAGCCGGCGCCGGGATAGCAGCGGTCGGGCGTATGGCCGGAGGCGTCGTGTGGGGTCGCGCAGACGATGAAGGCCGAAACCTTCGCGCCCGACTCCTTGTTGACGAACAGCCGCGAGATGTGCCCGACCGCACCGGCCCGCTCCAACTGCTTGGGATCGGAGGGCAGTTCCTGCACGAATTCCCAGCCGCCGAACCGCTCCGGAAATTTCTGCTCGAGCACCTGTGCAGCCTGCTGCAGATCGGCGGCCACGTTGCGGCCGCTCCAGCGGTCGGTCCACATGCCCTGCAGCACGGTCGCCCCGGCCACGAGCGCCACGCCGATGAGCACAGGCACGAGGCTCGCAAACGCTGTCGTTTTCATGGATGCTCCCCGCTACCGCGGCAACGGGGATGCGTAGAGCCGGCGCGGGCCGGCGTCATTGACGCCGTTCATCACCACGCCGAGCACCCTGATACCGACGGCCCGCAGCCGGTCGATCGCCGCGTTGACCAGCGGCACCCGGCTGGAGTCGCGCATGGTCGCCACGATGGCGATATCGCTCTGCTGACCCAGCAGCAGGGCGTCGGCGAAGGCGAGCACGGGACCGGCGTCGATATCACCTTCGCGAGTTCGGGTCGCGACAGCGCCGTGACGGCAGCGTAGTCGCAGTCGCCGCCCGTGACGGCGAACAGACCGTCGATGCTCGTCGGCTGCACGGCCTCATCGCCCGTGATCTCGCCGCGCAGCAATTCCGAGAGGCCGACGCCCAGTTCCAGTTCGAGGGCGAGGTGCACGTTGGGGTGCCGCAGATCGCCGTCCAGAAGCAGCGTGCGCTTGTCGGAACGGGCGAGGCTCGCCGCCAGCTGCGAGGAAAACGTGGTCTTGCCCTCGTGCTCGACGGCGCTCGTCACGAGGATCACCCGCGGCGACTCGCGGCCGGATTGCATTACGAGCGTGCGAATGCCATCGACGCATTCGGCGAGCAGACCGTCGTTGGTGTTGCGGCGGGAGCGGCTGATCCGCGGCAGTGATCCGAGCATCCGCACCCCGATCCGCCGCGGCACCTCGTCGGTGGTGCTGAGGCGATCCCGCAGGTATTCGAGGGCCACGATCGACCCGCCACCGAGCACCAGCGCGGCGCCACCGGCGAGCATCGACAGCATGAGCCGGAAGAGGCGGTCGTTGCCCTCGGGCACGCTGGCCTCCTCGATGAGCGTCACCCGGCTGGGCATCGAGAGATCGAGCGACGAGGTCTCGAGCTGCATGCCGATCTGGTCGGTGACCCGCTGGAGCTGTTCGATCTCGCCGCGGCGGGCTTCGAGGTCGGCGTTCGCCTTGCCGAGTTCCGTGGCCTCCTTGGCCACCTTGTCGAACTCCTTCGAAACTTCCGCCAGGGTCAACGAGAGCATCTCCCGGCGCATTTTGAGCACCACGGGGCTTTCGAGTGGCTGCCCCGTGCGGCTGCCCGTCCCCTCGAGCGACAGCTGCGAGACGATCTGGGGCCGCAGGTCGGCCCGCCGCTCGGCGATCCGCTGGGCGATCTGATCCCGCTGCGCCCGCAGTCGCTTCACGGCCGGCTCGTTGACACCGCGGGCGCTGCGCTGCTCCTGAAAGAGCATCGCTTCCTCGATGCCGGCGAGCCGATTCCCGAGCTCGACGATCTGCTGGTCGCGGACCAAGACCGACTCGACCATCTCCTCCGGCAGGGCGTCTTCGGAGGCGATCTCGCCCCGCGCCTTGGCGTCGATGATCGCGAGCTCCGCATCGATCGCCGTCAGATCCCGCTGCGACTGCGAGAGTTGCGAGCGGAGCGTGCCGAGATGGTCGAGCAGAAGGCTCCGCTGCGTGGCCACCTCGGAACTGTCGCGGGTGCCGAGCGTGCGGGCGAGCGTGTTGAACGTCTCGCGACGCTCCCGCATCTCGGCCATGTTTTCCTTGTATTTTCTTTCGAGCGCGTCACGGCGGCCGAGGGTTTCCGCCCGCTCCTTGTTGACGATGTCCTCGAGATAGGAGGCCGTCACGGCATTGACGATCTTCGCCACTTCGGGGGCGTGCTCGCCCCGCAGCCGCACCTGCACCACCTCCGACTCCATCGGTGCCGTCACCTGGATCGAACGGGTGAGCCAGCCGACCGGGTCTTCGTCCTGCTCGCGGATGGTCGGCAGTTCGGCGATGCCGGTCCGGCGCAGGGCCGACGTGAGCACGAACGGCGACTTGATCAGCGTCACCTGCGTCTTGCGATAGGCCTCGTATTCGCCGCCGTCACGACCGCCACCGGTGAGCATGCCCGACTTGTCGCGCACCCGCAGCCACGCGACGGCCTCGTAGCCCCGTGGCATGAAGAGCCAGGTGGAAATGGATGCCGCAGAGGCGAGGAGCGTGCCGAGCACCACGGCCGGCAGCCACCGCCGGCGGAACGAATGCCAAACCCGCTTGTAGTCGATGCCGCCGGACAGCGGATCGTCGCCACCACCATAGGTCGGGGGATAGTGTGGCTGCTGCTGGGGGGCGAGGGCCGTGTCGCGCACGGTGAGCGTGCCCAGCGACGCACCGGCTGTCGCCGTCGAGGCATGGGCACTCATATTCGCGTCCGTTGCTGTGGTCGAGTCGCTCATGGCTTCAGCAGTGGTTCATCAGCAGCAACCGCGGTCTCTCGCGGTTGAAACTGTCGCTTGCGTAAGTATCCCAGGGATGTGGTTCAACTGTGCGGGGTCAACTGTACGGGCGCGTTGAAAACCAAGTCCTGTGGCGGTGAGCCACACCCTCAATTCTAGCCCATTTTTTCGGGTCAATCCGAACGTTTTACCGGCTGCTGAACGACTGCCGACTGTCGGGCCTGGCGCGGCTGTGCCGCCCCTCCGGCTCTGTTGCCAGCAGCCAGCCCCCGTGACGCAACTACCGCCGGGGCCTGATCTTCCGTCATGAACAGGTGGGCCAGGATCCACTGCAGCGAAAACAGCATTCCCAGGGCCATCGGCATCATCACCCACCCTGCCAGATCGTGAAAAACCATCTCTGCCACCTCGGAGTTGGCCACTTGGTACAGCAGCCCGGTGACCGTAATACGAATCGAGTTGACGATCAGTGCGATCGGAATTGCGCTCGCCAGAATAACGGCGTTTTCCCACCACTCCCGGTCGCCGAGAAGCACGAGGGCCACGGACAAGGCAATGAAGATCGTGAGCATTCTGAGACCGCTGCAGGCGTCGACCACGCCCAGGTGCATTTCCCCGACGACGATCTGGTTGCCCTCCCGGAAGGCGTCGAGCCCGAGCGTCTGCAGGGCGTAGGTGCTGACGATCGTGGCGAGCGTCTGGAGCGGTCCGAGCAGATACCGCGTCGCCTCGTCGGGCAGCGGATACATGAAGATCAGAAAGGCGATTGGTGCCCACGCCCAGCGAAACATGCTCCAGCCGCCGGCAAGCAGAAACACACCCGCCAACGCGGGCACGAACGTGTACATGTCGATCGTCACGATCCGGTAGCGGGCGGCCAGCAGGCGGAGCCCAAAACTGCCCACCAGCAAGGCCAGTCCGGCCAGCCGGGCTGACAGCGTCACCGGCTCGATCGGCCGGCGCCACCAGAAGAGCAGGGCCGCCGAAAAGAGCGGCACGATCCAGCCATGGGAATATTGCGGGTTGCTCCAACTGGACTGTGCATTCAAGAGCCCGGGCCAGTAACTGTAAATCAGCATTGCCGTCAGGCCGGCGATCGCGATCCAGGCGGCACGATCGTCGGGACGCTCGAGATCGCGGATGAATTCCAGCAGCCGCCGTTTGGCGCCCGCGAAGAGTCCCTCGTCGACATACTGCGAGGACGTGACGGGGCCAACGGACCGCGAGATGCTGGCCGCGGCGGGCTTCGACACGACCGAAACAATCGGCTTTGGCTTCATTCGTCGCTCTTCAAGGCTACCCACCCGACTCCGAAAATATACACCATGCGGCCAGCCTCCAAAGCCGGTCGATCCCGCGCCACGCCAGTTGGTGCGTTACTGCCGCCACCACGAGATCGGTGGACACTCCTTTGCCAGGAGCGCCGCCCCCGGGGGCCGCGGCCAGCATTCGCCGCATCCCCCCCACGGCGAGCGTGAGCGCCGCGACCGACACCGCCGCCTGCCAGCCCAGGGCCGTGCCGAGCAGCATCAGGCCCGCAGCCGCCGTGCGATCACCGAGACCGCGGCCGGCCAGCCAGCCGACGGCCAGACCGGCTGCCGAAGCGATCAGCCCCCGCACCGGACCCTGCTGCGGCCCAATCCCCGCCCCCACCGGCATCAGTTCGGGCAGCGCAAGCACCGCGGCCCCGGTCAGCGAGAGCGCCACGGCGGCCCACGGCCACGGCACCTGCTGGCCAGCCTCGTCGAGGAGCGCCCAAGCCAGCAGCGTGACCAGCACGACACAGTGCAGCACGCAGGCGGCCACGAGCAGCCAGTCGGGATTGAGCAGCAAGGCATCGCCGCCCCACTGCCGGCCTGCAAAGCGTGCGCCCGGGAGATTCATGCCCCCCGAGAGCAGTTCCACCGAGGCGACCAGTCCCACCATCATGGCCGTGACGGCCTCGACCAACGGATAGCGCGACGAGATCGTTGCGCCGCAATCACGGCAGCGGCCCCGCAAGAGCAGCCATCCCAAGACGGGCACGTTGTCCCGCCAGCGAATCGCCGCCCCGCAGGCCGGACAGTGGGAGCCACCCAGCACCACCGACTCGCCGCGGGGCAACCGGTGCACCACCACGTTCAAAAAGCTCCCGATGTTCGCCCCGATGACGAACACAAACAGGACGAGGCAGGTGTCGGTCAGCAGCACGATCAGCCCTTCGAAGCTGGCAGGCATTTCCGTGACACTCCGGCGTTTGCCCGTTTCGATCTGGGACTGCCGATCGGGATTCGTGTAGGGTAGCGTCGCCGATAGCATCTTCGCAGAGGAACTGCATGCCGACGGAAGAAACCGGATTTGCCCCGACTGTTGCCGACCAGCCGCCCGTGCGTCGCCGCCTGCCCGGCTGGCTGAACATCACGCTGCGGCTGGCCGCCACGGTCGCGCTCATGGCGCTGGCGCTTCGCGGTGTGGAATGGCCGAAGCTGGCAGGGCTATTCGCCAAGATCGACTGGCGCTGGTGGGCGGCCGGGCTGGCCACGAGCATGTTCGTGCAGGTGGTCGCCGCCGTTCGCTGGGCGGCGCTCGCCCGGCCGATCGGGTTTCCGTTTTCGATCGGGCTCTTCATCTGGCGGTTTTTCGAGGGCATGTTCTTCAGCCTCTGCCTGCCGACGACGATCGGCGGCGACGTGGTGAAGGCCTATCGGTTGGCCGATACCACGCACGGTCGTCTGCTGGCGGGGTGCACCGTGCTAGCCGACCGGCTCACCGGGCTGACGGCGCTCGGCGTGCTGGCGGGGGCCGCGCTGATCGCGAAGGAGACCGGATTCGGTCTTGCGGCGACGCTTGCCGTCGGCGCGGGCCTGCTGCTCGCCGCCCTGGCCGTCATCTGGCTGGGAGTCGGCTCGCTCGACAAACTGCTGACGATCTTTCCGGAGCCGCACGCCGCGCGGCAGTTCATCGCGCGACTGCTTCCCTACCAGCTGCGGCCGAGCCTGATGGTGAAGGCCGTGGGCTGGAGCCTCGTCGTGCAGGCGGGGGGCGCGATCTCCGTCGCGTTCATCGCCCGCGGCATCGGCATCGATCTGCCGCTGTCGATCTGGTTTGCCGTCGTGCCGCTCATCGCATTGGCGATGGTGCTGCCGATCAGCATCAGCGGGGTGGGCGTGCGGGAGGGCGGCCTGGCGATGCTGCTGGCCCCGTCCGGCGTCGCGTCGGAGCAGGCCGTCGCGATCGGTCTGCTCTGGTTCCTCTCGACGATCCTCATGGGGCTGGTTGGCGGCGCGCTCTTCCTGCTCGACCGCCATCCGTATCATGCCGCGGCTCAGGCGGGCGAGACGCCCTGATCCCGGCGCAGCGCGTCGCAGAGGAGCAGCCCCGCGACCGTCTTGGCATCGTCGATGCGGCCGTCGAGGCACATCGCGAGCGCCTCGTTCCAGGCGACCACGCGGGTGTGGATCTGCTCGCCGGGTTCGAGCGCCTGCGGGCCGGGCAGGAGATCCTCCGCCACGAAGAGGTGCATCCGCTCCCGCAGGATGCCCGGCGACATCCAGAACGCCGCCACCGGCTCGATCCGGCCGGCGCGATAGCCCGTCTCCTCGGCGAGTTCCCGGGCGGCCGCCTCCGCGAGCGACTCCACCCGATCGAGCGTGCCGGCGGGCAGTTCGAGCAGCGTCTTGCCGACGGCCACGCGAACGACCTCGATCAGGCACACCTCCTGCGGCGACACCAGCGGCACGATCACGACGCTGCCCGGATGTTCGATGACGTCGCGGGTGCGCTGTGCCGCTTCGGGAAAGGCGCCCGGCGGTTCGGGGACCCGCACCACACGAAACCGTTTCGCCGTGTAGACGACCTCGCCGCCACGCTGCGAAGGCGGCGCGCCCGCGCCGGCCCCGGAAGATTTATCGGTCATGCCCACCCTCCATTTGGAAATCGGTCACGGGGCCGGTCAGGGGCACCGTCACGACGCGGGCCGGCCGGCCATCGACCTCGAGGACTGCGTCGGGCCCCAGCCGCTTCGCCAGCGCGATCGCGAGACCGAGACCTGCGCCGACATGCGGCGAGTGACAGGCCGACGTGATCGTGCCGACCGTTTCGCCGCCCGAGTGCAGCCCGGCTCCGGCCGCCACCGGTCCGTCGACGGCGATGGCCACGAGCCGCCGGTTGACATGTCCGAGCGCATCGATGCGGGCGACCGTCTCCTGCCCGAGATAGCAGCCCTTGGTGAACGAGATCGCGCGGACGTCGCGGCCCAGTTCCTGCGGCAGCGTTTTCTCGGAAATGTCGACCGCCTCCGGCCGGCCCTCCTCGATCCGCACCGTCTCGACCGCCTCGCGGCTGGCCTCGGCAGCACCCGTCGACCGCAGATGCGCAGCCAGCCGCGGCCAATCGCGGGCCGCGATTCTCACGAGAAATCCCACGGGCCCCGCCCAGTCGACCCGTGCGATCACGAGTGAAACCCCGGCGATCACTTTTTGAACATGGCCCAGCAACTGCACCGGCAACGGCCCGCCGCCCGGACGCTCCCGATCACATTGCCCCGCGAGCCAGTCGGCACTCGTGGGGCCCGCGACGAGCAGGCTCGTGAAATCAGCGCCGGCATCGACCAGCTCCACTCGTTCGCGGATGTGGTAGTGCTCCAAGTGCTCGCGGAGGGAGTGCGGGAGCGCCGCTGGTGCGTCGACCCAGAGGCTGTTGGCAGTCTCTCCGGTAGTCTCTTCGGCAGGGTCGCCGGCGACGCAAAAGATGTTGGCCAGCGCGAGCACCCAGCCCTTGGAGTCGGTGAAGAAACCTTCCGTTCCCTCGCCCGGTGCCAGCCGCGAGACCGCCGCCGTCGTGAAGTTGTCGATGAAGCGGACGGCATCGTTTCCGGTGGCCAGAACCGTCGTGCGGCGGCCGAGGTCGGCCCATGCCACCGAATTGCGAAGTTCGGCGTAGCCCGCTGGCGGGGGGGCCGCGGAGGGGCGCGGAGCGTTCATGGCGGGTGGTCTCAGGGGGCGGCGGGTCCGACGCAGCCACAGGCTACCACGGCTGGTGCCGCCGCAAACCGCCGGATACGCCCGCAAAACAACGGATTTACTCGCCACGCCACGAATCTTGAAAAATATTTTCGCCTTGGCGCGAACGCCCCGACATCCGGCTGCGTAAGTCTCTCACCGCAACGAAGACGCGGTGCGACGAACCAAAACGCGTGACTCACACGCCGCCCTGCTCGCAATTCCCTGATGTGCCGCCCGCGGTGCGGACGCTGCCCGAACGATGAGGAGGTCTCCAATGGCCACTGTCCACTACGAAGCCGATTGCCGAGATGACTTCGACGATTCCGATGAAGTCACGAACAACCCGTTCGCCGTCGCCGACAGCGAGCACTCCGATGTGGCCCGGGCCGCCTCCGAATACGACGACCAGCCTGCGGAACAGCAGCGGCCGCCGCAGCGGCGGCTCCGGAAACGGATGCATCGCATCTCCGAGGTGCGGCAGCGTCAGGGGGTGACCCTCCGGAACGTGGCCCGCCGGCTCGGCATCGAGTTGTCGGTCGTGCGACGACAGGAGCAGCCTGATAGCGACCTGCGGCTCTCGGAGGTGATGCTCTGGCAGTCGGTGCTCGAGGTGCCGATCGCGGAACTGCTCGTCGAAGGCGAAGGTCAGCTCTCCGGGCCGGTGCTCGAGCGGTCGCGGATGGTCAAGCTCATGAAGACGGCGGCGGCGATCCGCGAACGGACCAGCGGCACACCCGTGGGGCGAACGGTCGACATGCTCGTCGAGCAGATCCTGGAAATCATGCCCGAACTCCGGGATGTCACCCCGTGGAACACGGTCGGCCAGCGCCGCACGCTCGACGACGTCGGCCGCACCGCCCGCTACAGCATGCCGGACGACATCTTCCGCCGTCCGCCGCAGTAGAACCGCCGCGGCGCGACTGTCACCTTTTTCCAGTCCACATCTCCCGGCGGCGCCCCTGCAGCAACAGGGGTGCCGTCGCCGTTTTCATGCCGTCGGCGGATCAATCTTGTTCGCGCCGGCAGCGGTGCTTACGATGCCGATCGGATATTTGATCCCGGGTTCCCGATCCTCCGCAGGTCAGCCGTCGTGTTTTCGCTTCTCGGTGTTCTCGGCATCACGGTCATTCTGTTTTTCGTCGTCGCCGTCACGGGCTGGCTGATCCTGGGCAAGTAGCGCCCCGCGAACGAGCAGGGCCGCGAAGAGCCCGAGCACGCCGCCGAGGACGACCCACGCGGCGATCGCCAGCCACACGTAGTCACGCAGCCACACCCGCAGCGGCGGCTCAGCGCTCTTGGGCACCTTCCGCTGCACCGGACCGCTCCTGCCGGTCTGCTGCCTCATCGCCGCGCGAAACTCGTCCCAGTGCTGCTGCGCCTCGGGACGGTCGAGTTGCTCCAGCCATGCCGACCGCGACCGCAGGAGAAGCGCCGGGGGAATGGTCAGGCCCGCCAGCCAGGCGGCGGCAAGGAGGGCGAGAACGGCGGTGACGCGAGGTGATCGAGGGGCGTTCATGGAGGGGCGCTCACGATGGATGCCCCCATTCTTCACGGCTTTCCCCGGGCGGCAACCGCTCTGGCATCGGGACCGGGCCGCTGCTACCTTCCCGCCCCCGCAAACCCATTTCCCCCACAGTCGACCAAGGAACCCGCCGCGTGAAGCTGGTCCGCCGCGCATCTCGGCCGCTCCTGCCGCTCCTGCTCGCCATCCTCGCGATCGCCGCCGCGCCGCGCGACCTCGCAGCGCAGTCGGGCTGGCTGCCGACATCCTGGTTTTCGGCGGGTGAGATCGATCCGCAGGCCATGTTTCCACTGGCTGAAAACGACGGCCCCTGGCTCGTGCTGGCCACGACCTTTCGCGGCGACGGCGCCCGCGAAGACGCCCGCAGTCTGGTGCAGGAATTCCGCCGCGACCAGAAGCTGAAGGCCTACACCCTCGAGAAGTCGTTCGACTACACGGGCAAGCAGCAGGGGCTGGGGCTCAACCCCGACGGCACGCCGAAGAAGATGCGGTTTGCGAATTCCGAGGAGGTGGTCGAGGTGGCGGTGCTCGTCGGCGACTTCGCCTCCTTCGACGACAGCCGCGGCCAGAAGATGCTCGCCAAGATCAAGGGACTGCACCCCAAGTCGCTCTCCGGCGACAGCGGCAAGAGCCAGTCATTCTCCGATTTTCGCAAAATGATCGGCCTCGACCGCAATGCCGCCAAGGGACCGATGCACCTCGCCTTCGTGATCCCGAATCCGTTGCTGCCGGAAGACTTCTTCACGCGGCAGCAGGTCGACAAATTCGTGATCGAGATGAACGCCGACGTCACGCACAGCCTGCTCGACTGTCCCGGACGCTACACGGTGCGGGTGGCGACGTTCACCGGCGCCGGCACGTTCGACCAGAAGGCGATCGAGGGGGGCGACGACGGCGTGAAGCTCGAGAGCCGGCTCGTCGAGGCGGCCGAGAAGGCCCACCGGCTCACCAAGGCGCTGCGCCGCGGCGGCTGGCAGGCCTGGGAATTCCACGACCGCGAATCGAGCATCGTCTGTGTGGGCACCCTGCAGCAACTCGCCAGCCCGGGGCCCAATGGCGCCCCCGTGATGAATCCGGAGATCACGAGGATCGTCCGCGAACTCGGCCCCGATCCGGCAAAGTTGGCCACCGGCGCGATCATGCCGCGATCCTTCGACGGCATCATGCTCGACGTGCAGCCGAAGCCGGTCGACGTGCCCCGCGTGCCGAGCGGCTGGCGGTAGGCCGGATCTCGTGAGCGACGAGCCGGCGGCAAAACCAGTACGCCCGGCAGGACTCGAACCTGCAACCCTCGGTTCCGAAGTTTGAGGTGGGGCGATTGTGCAACTCTCGAAGAAACCACGAAATCGACCTTTAGACCAGCCTCGGCCACGTCATCCATCTTGCTCTTGATGCTGGGCGACTCGTCGAACTTCACCCGCATCGCCTCGGTGATGGCCCTGGCCGCCGCCGACATGGCCGCCCTCGGGATCGCCGTTGCCCCTGCAGTCTTGCGCCCGGCACCCCTTCGCACTGGAGCGGCTCTCCGTGATCCGCGGCGAAGATGGCCGCGCAACCAAAGTCCGCTACGGGCTGCCCAGGCACAAAGCCGCCAACTGGGTTGGCCCCGGTCGCAGCCGAAAGTCCACCCGGCCCGGGGCCAATGGCGTCGTCGAGCTCGTTCAGGCCCACGACGATCGTGACGCGATTCAGACGACAACGGCCACGGACACGACCACCGCCAGCACGACGCGATACGACACTCTGAAAAGGGGGCGGCACGGGAGATAGACCATCATGGATCCCTTTCTAAGAATCGCGAAGACGATGGAGGACAGGTCGAATAAACAATGGATGTGTGGAAAGCTGCCGTTGACCGTTCAATTCTTCTCTTTTTACACTTTCGCCCGAACGCGGGGTTCCGCAAGACCCCTGCAGTGGTTCGGCCAAGGTCCATTGTCGGGCAGCCGTTTGCGGAAGTGCGGTTGATCGTCCTACTCCTCTTCCTCGCCTGCTGCCGGTAGCCGTGCCGGCGTCGGCACCCCGGCAGCGCCCGCGGAGGCCCGCTTGATGTCGCTGACGAAACGATTGCGCAAGGCCTGGTACCGCGCGTGCACGCGGCACGTGCCCGAAGTGACGCATCCGGCCGAGGCGATCCGATCGGCGGGCTTCACCAGCCAATACGGGCAGGATTGGTTCGTCGTCGAGCGGCTCGGCGGCAAGCGGGCGGGCGTGTTCGTCGAAGTCGGTGCCTTCGACGGCGTGACGTTCAGCAACACCTGGGCACTTGAGCAAAAGCTGGACTGGACCGGCATCGCCGTCGAGCCGTCGCCGACGGCATTCGCGCTGCTCGAACGGAATCGCAGCTGCGTCGTGGTCAACGGCTGCATCGCGGCCACCCCCGGCACGGCCCTGTTCCTCGAAATCGAGGGGCCCGCCGCCATGCTCAGCGGTGTGGTGGCCCATTACGACCCCCGCCACATGGCGCGGATCGAGCGGGAATTGACGGCCGACGGGGGCATTCGACGCGAGATCAAGGTGCCGTGCTTTCCCCTCGACGGGCTGGCGGCCGCGCACGGCGTGACCCACATCGACTATTTGAGCATCGATACCGAGGGAGGCGAACTGGCGATCCTGCGGAGCATCGACTTCTCGCGGCTCGACGTGAACCTGATGAGCGTCGAGAACAACTACGGCGATTCGCGGCTCCGCTCCCTGTTGGACCGCGCCGGCTTTCGGCTCGTCGCCCGGCTCGCCTGCGACGAGATCTATCAGCACCGGCGGCATCTGCCCTGACGCCGCTCGCGATCCCTTCGGGCCTCGCTCCGCCACTGGATCGCCTACTCAAGTACGCCCGGCAGGACTTGAACCTGCAACCCTCGGTTCCGAAGACCGATGCTCTATCCAATTGAGCTACGGACGCGTGTGACGCGGGCAGGCCTTTCGCGGCCCACCGCGTTGGAGAGATGGTACCGGTTTTGTTCGCCCGGAGAAACCGTCCGAATTGACCCGTTTCGTGTTTTGGGGGATTATCGTGGAATCAATGGGACACGTCACGCTCAGAGTTCTTCACGGTGCGGATCGAGGAAAGATCTTCGACCAGTTGCCCACGCCCGTGACGATCGGCCGTGAGGAGGGCAACTCGATCCAGCTCAACGACGAGCGGATCAGCCGCTACCACCTCAAGCTGCAGGAAGACAACGAGAAGATCGTGCTCACGGATCTCGAGAGCACCAACGGCACGAAGGTGAACGGCGAGGACATTCAGGTGCGGATCGTTCGTGATGGCGACCTGATCGCCGTCGGCCGCTCGCTCCTGCTCGTCGGCTCCCACAGTGACATCGACCGACGGATCGCGGAGATCGCCGGCAAGCACCCCGCCGGCGAGGAGGCGCGACGGCAGATGGGGGAGCGACTGGAGCGGCTCGCCGCCAATGATTCAGACGTGATCGATGATCTTTCCGAGGTGCGCACGCCGCTGTTGCCCGGCGGACCGCCGCCACTGCCGGGCCGGCTGAGCCCGGCGCAATCGGCGGAACTCTGCGAACTGCTCAACTACGTGCAGTCGGTGCTCCGCGAGGCGACCGAGGGGGCCGTGATGCGGCCGGGCAACGAAAAGGTAGAACTCGAGTTTCCCAACTGGCAGGCGATGCTCGACCTGCAGGCCCGGCTGGCCGAACTGCTCCGGCAAATCGGCGATCCCGGCTGACGCAAACCAGTGGTCTCCCGCCCGGGCGGTTCGCCGGGGCTGAAATACGGGCCGATCGGGTATGCTGGTTGGCCGTCGGTACCCGGTAGTGTAACGGTAGCACAAGGGATTTTGGTTCCCTTTGTCTAGGTTCGAATCCTAGCCGGGTAATTCCGCCGGCTGCTTGCGGCCGGCTTTTTTTGCGATAGCATTTTGAGGGTTCAGCCGTCGCGGAGGCGGCTGAATTCTGCACCCCGGAAAACGCTCGTGAACGCGTAGCCTTCGTCTTGGACGTCGGCTCTCTTGATCGATGACGCCGCCTCGGCACGCCTGACGCGTGCCGGCGAATTGTCTGTCATCGGTGGGGTTTGCTCTCGAACTCATTGCGAAGGCTATTGCGCGCACGTCGCTGAAGAGCCTTGGTCTCCCGCCTGACTGCCACTTCATGGAGTACATCATGATTCGAAAAGTGCTCGTTGTTTCGCTATTCACCATCGGGCTGCTGCGGCCTTGCACTGCCGGGGCCGACACCGTCTATGTCGTGAGCAAGTCCACCAACAAGCTCCTGCAGTTCGACACCGCCGCGCCGGGCAGCGTGACCACTTTGACGTCCAGCCTGTTCAGTCCGTCGGCCTTGGCGCTGGGATCGGACGGCAATCTCTACATCGCCGAGTGGGGAAACGGAGATACGGTCGATCCGCGGATTTCGCGGTTCAACCTGGCGACGCAGCAGCTCTCCATAGTCGCCACGCTTGACTACGCGACGCAGCAAAACCCGTCCTCAATTGCTTTTCGGCCGGCTTCACAAGGGGGCGAAATGCTCGTGGGCCGGCTGGGCGCAGGGCCGATCCTGAAGGTTGCTGACTGGAGCGGCTCCGGGGCTTCGGTGTCGGATTATACGACCGGGCTTGCGCTCGATGGCGGGCTGGGACTGGCGACGGCCGCCGATGGCACGCTGTACGTCAGCAACGCCTTGTATACGTACGTCCCAGCACTCGGTTTCGCCGTCGCCTCCGGACCGGTTGTGAGCTTTGGCGCCGACGGAGCCTACGCCGCTCAGGTCATGGCGGACGGATCCGGCGAAGGCGGTCTGTCCGGCCCCACGGGCCTCCTGCTCTCAGGTCAAACGCTCTACGCCACCAGCGTCATGAACGGCAAGATTTTCAGCACGAATCTCGTGTCGCAGGTTACGACCGAGTTTGCGACCACGGGCAATCCCTTCGAGGCTGGGCCCATCTCCCAGCTTTCGAATGGCAGCCTGCTGGTGGGCAGCGTTTCCGGTCAGAGCGACACGATCTACCAATTCTCCTCGGGCGGAACATTCGCGGGCGTGTTCACAAATGGGAACTTCGGACAGATCGGTGGCATCGTGGCCGTTCCTGAACCGGGCGCGATCGTCCTCAGCTCGGTGGGTGTCGTGTGTCTGGTCGGATGGCTCCGGCGCGAGCGGGGACGGAGTTCCAACCACCGATGAGGAGAACGCGGCGGGGCGTGACGCTCGTCGAGATTCTGGTCGTGGTCGCCATCATTGGCGTCCTCACCGGCGTCCTGCTGCCTGCCGTGCAGCAGGCCCGCGAGGCCGCGCGGCGCAGCAGTTGTGGCAACAACCTGCGGCAGATCGGGCTCGGTCTTGCCGGCCATGAAGCCGCCCGCGGCCACTTTCCCGTGGGTGCGGAGTCGCGGCAGTGGGCCGAACAGCCGACGTTTCCGCATCAATTCTTTCGCTGGTCGGTACTCGCGCATCTTTCGCCGTATTACGAGGCCGAAGAGATCCTCCGCGGGCTCGACCTGTCGGTGCCCCTGTACACCGGCTTCTCGCCCACCGACATCGCTCCGCAGAACAAGCCGATCGTCAAGTTGACCGTGCCGCTCTTTCTCTGCCCCGGGGATCGGGGCATGCCCGTATCGACCATATTTGGCCCGACGAACTACGCAGCGTCTACGGGAAGTGGCGGCGGCGGCGGCACGCCGTTCGATGCGGACGGACTATTTTTCATCAATTCCCGGATCAGGCCGAAGGACATCACCGACGGACTGTCGAAGACGGTCGCCTTCTCGGAAAGCATCCTCGGCGACGGCCCGCAGGCCACCACCAATCGGGCCTTCGCCAATCCCGTCACGGCCTACGCATTCACGTTTTTCATCCCGCTCACCGAAACCCGCTGCCAGCGGGCCACGGATTGGAATTTTACCGACTTGCGTGGCTTCTCCTGGGCCAACGGCGAGTACCGCACCACCGCCTACAACCATTACCGCACCCCGAACTCGGCAACGATTGACTGCATCGGCGTCGAGATGAGCAGCGTCGACAAGGCGCGGCAGTACGCCGGCTACGGCTGGCGGGCGGCGCGGAGCCGGCACCCGGGCGGTGTAAACGTGATGGCCGCGGATGGGGCGGCGCACTTTGTCACGGATAGCGTCGACCCCGCGGTCTGGAAGGCGCTGTCGACGCGGGCCGGGGGCGAGGCGGCGGGATTCGAGTGACGGGCTCGAGCGTGCGGCACTGACAGGCTGAAGCCTGTCCTACTTTGGGGCGTGTTCGCGGCGGAGGTAGTTGAGCAGCCGCTGCATGTCGGCCGGCAGCGGGCTTTCGAAACGCAGTTCGTCGCCCGACTCCGGATGCACGAAGCCGAGCTCCGCCGCGTGCAGCATCACCCGCGGGGCCTCCGACGTGTCCTTGATCTTGAAGTGCCGCGGTGCGGAGTAGACCCGCTCGCCGCAGACCGGGTGGCCGATCTCGGCCATGTGGATCCGGATCTGGTGCGTGCGGCCGGTTTCGAGCTGGCACTCCACGAGTGTGTAGTCGTCGCCGAAATTCTCGACGGGCTTCACGTGGGTGACGGACCGCTTGCCTTCTTCCGTGCCCGAAGAGCCACGGCGGCCGTCGCCGCGATCGCGGATCAGGTTAGTCATGATCGTGCCGGCGCCGACGCGACCGATGCAGATGGCGAGATACCGCCGGTGGGTCGTGTGCGCCCGAAACTGTTCGGCCAGAATCCGCTCAGCCGGCACCGTGCGGGTGAACACGACCAGGCCGCTCGTCTCGCGATCGATGCGGTGCACCGCCCGCACGGGCGGCACCCGCCGCGGCTTCGGTCCCCGCGGACCAACCCGCGCCGCCAGATGCTTCGCGACCGCCTCCGGCACCATCTCGTCGAGCGTGGGCTGCACTTGCCGCCGACGGGTCGGCCAGGAGAGCTCTTCCGTGTGCCGCGTCGTGGTGATGCCGCTCGGCTTCTCGACGACCACGACCTGATCGTCGGCATACACCACCCGCAGGTCGTCGGGCTTCGGAGGCGGGGCGGCCGCCACCGCGAGCACCTTCACCACCTCGCCCACCTTCAGCCGCCGCCCGATGTCGGTGCAGATGTTGCCGTGGATCATCACGCGCCGCGACCGCACCATCTTCTGCACGTGGCCCCAGCTGGGGCCGCCGAGTTTCTCCCGCAGGAAGGCGGCGAGCGTCTGGCCGCGGTCGGCGGTGGTGACATGATGGACTGTTCCGGGAGCGGGTTTCATGCCCCCGAGGGTAACACACGCGGCGGCGAAGATGGCGTCCCTTGACCGGGTTTTTCGCAGTTTTAGACTCTGTGGGGAGGCCTCACTACGGCTGCCTCCCCATTCGGTTCGCCGTTTTCATTCTTTCGTGAGGAACTCCGACAGTGCCCGGCACATGCGTCATCGGTCTGCAGTGGGGTGACGAGGCCAAGGGCAAGCTCGTCGATATTCTCACCGAGGAAAACGAAATCGTCGTTCGCTATGCGGGCGGGGCGAACGCCGGCCACACGGTGGTGTCGGAAGGCCAAACCTGGAAGCTCTCGCTGATCCCCAGCGGCATCCTGCGGGACGACGTCATCTGCGTGGTCACCGGCGGCGTGGTGCTCGATCCGGCGAGCGTCATCAAGGAGATCGATGGTCTCGAATCCCGCGGCGTGCGGATCAACGGCAAGATGCTGATCAGCGACCGGGCCCACGTGGTGTTTCCCTGGCACATCGCCGAGGACCGGCTGCTCGACGGCAGCCTCTCCGGCGGCGAGGCGATCGGCACGACGGGCCGCGGCATCGGTCCCTGCTACCGCGACAAGGTCGGCCGCTCGCTGGCCGTGCGGCTGGGCGACCTCTACCGCGACGACTTTCGCACGAAATTCGACCACATCGTCGAGTTCAAGAAGCGGCTCTTCGCCGGCTGGACGGGCGCGACAGGGCAGGACGGCAAGGCGATCGAACTCGACTCCGCCACGATCTACGCGCAATACATGCAGTATGCCGAGCGGCTGCGGCCGTTCGTCTGCGACACGAATGCCTACCTGCTCGACGCCGTCGAGGCGGGCAAGAAGCTGCTCTTCGAGGGGGCGCAGGGGGCGCTGCTCGACATCGACCACGGCACGTTTCCGTTCGTGACCAGCAGCAATTCCTCCGGCCTCGGCGTGGCGAGCGGATCGGGAGTGCCGGGCCGCTGGATCGACCGCGTGATCGGCGTGGTGAAGGCTTATTCGACGCGGGTGGGCGGCGGACCGATGCCGACGGAGCAGGTCAACGCGATCGGCGAGCATCTCCGCGAACGCGGCCGCGAGTATGGCACCGTGACGATGCGGCCGCGGCGCTGCGGCTGGTTCGACGCCGTCGCCGCCCGCTACACGGCCCGGCTGTCCGGTGTCGACGAACTGGCCGTGATGCTGCTCGACGTGCTCTCCGGTCTCGACGAGATCAAGATCTGCTCGGCCTACACGATTAACGGCAAACGCGTAGAACAGTTCCCCAGCCACGTCGATGATCTCAAGCATGCCGTGCCGGTCTACGAGACGGTGCCCGGCTGGCAGGAGGATCTTTCGGCCGTGCGCCGCTACGATGACCTGCCGCAGGGCGCCAAAAAGTACCTGGCGCGGATCGGAGAACTGCTCGGCCGGCCGGTGTCGATCGTGTCGGTCGGCCCGGACCGGGCCCAGACGATCTTCTGCGACTGGCCCGGACAAAAAAAATCATGGCCACGACACCAGCACCCAGCGCCAGCCAACGCGTGAGCGTCGACCCGGCCCGCCGCGACGAACCGGCCCCGGATCACGTCCCGCGGCACGTTGCGATCATCATGGACGGCAACGGCCGCTGGGCGCAGCAGCGCGGGCTGCCGCGGATCGAGGGGCATCGCCAGGGCGTGGCCAGCGTGCGGCGGATCACCGAGCACTGCGCCCGGCGTGGCGTCGAGCAACTGACGCTCTATTGCCTCTCCAGCGAAAACTGGCGGCGGCCGGCGACCGAGATCGGGTTTCTGATGCAGCTGCTCGAGCAATACATGATCGAGGAGCGGCCGCTGCTCATGCGGGAGCGGATCAGCGTGGCCATGATCGGCCGCCGCGACGGCCTGCCCGCGGAAACGCTCGCGGCCATGGATCGCACGGTCGCGATGTGTGCCGGGAATAACGGCATGCGGCTCTGCCTGGCCATCAACTACGGCGCCCGCGGCGAAATCGTGGCCGCCGCGCAAAAACTCGCGGCCGAGGCCGTGGCCGGCACGCTCGACCCGGAGGAGATCGACGAGGCCCTGTTTTCCGACCGGCTCGACACCGCGGGCATGCCCGATCCCGACCTGCTCGTCCGCACGGCGGGCGAGATGCGGATTAGCAATTTCCTGCTCTGGCAGATCAGTTATGCCGAGCTTTGGGTGACCGACGCCCTCTGGCCCGATTTCACGGAGGCGCACCTCGATACGGCGATCGCCTCGTTTGCCGCGCGGGAGCGCCGCTTCGGAGGGCTGTCACAATCATGAGCGGCTTCAAAGGCGTCAACGACTTCAACGGCGCGAACGGCTTGTCTGGAGCATCACGGGTGGTCGTGGCCGCGGTCGTCGCGGCGACTTTTAGCCTGCTGGCCTGGGCCGATGCCCGGGGGTTTGCCGGTGCCATGCCCGCCTGGTGGCTGCTGCCGGTGGTGGTGGTCCTGGCCATCGGCGGCGTCAGCGAACTGATCCGGCTCTGCGCCTCGCGCGACCTGCTGCTGCCCGCCTGGCTGTTGCGTCCGGCGGCGGTGGCGATTCCGATCGCGGCGGCCTTCGGCGCCCAGGCCTTCGGTGCGGCCACGGCACTGGCCTCGTCCGCGGCCGCGATGGGCTGGGCCGCGGCGGCCTACATGCTCGCCGTTGTGGTGCTCTTTACCGACGAGATCATGGGCTATCACAAGCGGGCCAGAGCACTCGAAAGGCTCTCCGCCTCGGCGCTTATTCTGGCCTACCTCGGCCTGCCGCTGGCGTTCATGGTGAGCCTGCGTCTCCTGTGCCTCGAGAACCTTGGTCCGGAACAGACCGGCCGCGGGCACCTCGGCATCCTGCCGCTGGTGAGCCTCGTGGCAGTCGTCAAGGCGGGGGACATCGCGGCCTATCTCTTCGGCTCGACGATGGGCCGCACCCGCATGGCCCCGGTGCTCAGCCCTGGCAAGACATGGGAGGGCGCGGCCGCCTCGATCGCCGGATCGCTGGCGGCGGCATGGCTCGTGCTGGAGCGTCTACCGATCGAACCTCCGACCGGCCCATGGGGCGGCTGGCCGGTCTTCGGCTTGGCCGTGGGCCTGGCGGGCATGCTCGGCGACCTCGCCGAATCGCTGCTCAAGCGGGAAGCCGACGTGAAGGACTCGGGCGGTTCGCTCGGCGGTATGGGTGGTGTGCTCGATCTCGTCGACTCGCTGCTCTTCGCCGCCCCGGTCGCCTGGATCCTCTGGTCGGTGAAGTAGGACAGGCTTCAGCCTGTCTGGTTCAACTTCGCCCAATCCGGCTTCGGGCTCCCCGTGCCCCATCGCCGGGCGTTCGCTCCGGGCATCCATGCCCTGCGCTCACTCGATGCTGACCGCGCTCCGCCATCCTGGCTGCGCTTGTCAGCAACGCCGGCTCTTGGGGCACGGGGAGCCCGAAGCCTCCCGCAATGGATGCCCAACGCGTTACGGCTCCATGCACTCCGGAAAGGAGGGTAGCCTTCAGGCTGCCTCACAAGGCTTGAAAACCGGTTTTTTCAGCTCGATTTTCAGATTCCGACCGGGATTTCGGCAGCGAGTATATTAGAGAGTAGTTTCCGCCCCATTCCTCCGAGACCGTCGGCGGCTGTATCCGCCGCGGGCTCCGATGCCCCGCACGACCATCGCGGTTGTCGACTCGAAGAGATTGCTCACGATCTTCGGGCCGCGTGACCAGCACCTGCGCCGAATTCGTTCGGCGCTCGGGGTCGGCGTGTCGGCCCGCGATGACTCGATCCAGATCGAGGGGGAGGAACCCAACGTCCTCCGGGCCACGGAACTGTTCGAGCAGCTCGACCGCATCGCTCGGGAACAGGGGGCGGTCGAGGCGGAAGACGTCTCGCGGCTGCTCGCGGTGGCCACCGGCGAACGGCAGCCCGTGCCGCACCACGAGCCGATCGAGGTGCAGCGGCCCGGGAAATCGGTGCAGGCCCGGTCGGAGGGGCAGGCGGCCTACGTGCAGGCGATCAAGGACAACGACGTGGTGCTCTGCGCCGGACCGGCCGGGAGCGGCAAGACGTTTCTGGCCGTGGCGATGGCCGTCTCGGCCCTTCGCGCCGAGGAGGTGCGAAAGATCGTGCTCGTGCGGCCGGCGGTGGAGGCGGGGGAGAGCCTCGGATTTCTGCCGGGCGACCTGCAGGCCAAGATCAACCCCTACCTGCGACCGCTGATGGACGCCCTTCGCGAAATGATGGACTACGACCTGCTCAGACGGCTCACCGAGCAGGACGTCGTGGAGATGATTCCGCTGGCCTACATGCGCGGCCGCACGCTCAACAACGCGTTCATCATTCTCGACGAGGCGCAAAACACCACCATCTCGCAGATGAAGATGTTTCTCACCCGGCTCGGCATCGGCTCGAAGATGGTGATCTCGGGCGACATCACCCAGATCGATCTCCCCACGAACCGCTCCAGCGGCCTCATCGATGCCATGAACCGGCTGCAGGATGTGCGGGGCTGCTGCCGCGTACGGCTCGGTGGCAAGGACATCGTGCGGCATCCGCTCGTGCAGCGGATCGTGGAGGCCTACGACGACCAGACATGACCCCCGTCGCTCCATCCTCCTACCGTCGCCGCGCCCGCCGGGGCACCTCCGTCGAGGGACCGCAGGGCTTCTGGGCCATGATCGTCGAGCGGATCTCCCGCGCCGAGGTGCTCGTGCGGCTGGCGCTCTGCCTGGCCGCCGCGCTGGTGCTGCTGATCCTGCTGCACGGCTGGACCGGTCCGCAGCCGTTCCGCGAGGGCTCCGTCGTGCCGCATGGCATCGTGGCCCGCGTGCCCTTCGAGAAGCCCGATCCGGAGCGGACCCGCGCGGCCCGTGATCGGGCCGCTGCGCAGGTGCGGGTGGTCTACACGCAGGACAAGGCGCCGATCGTCAGGCTCCGCGACGGCCTCAAGAATCGCATGGCGGAAATAGCCGCCGCCGACACGCTCGCCACCGTGTCGCGGGAGGCATGGCTCGAGTTCACGCCCGATGCCGCCGAGGCGCTCAAGCTGATCCCGATTCCGAAGCCGGGCACCGCGCCGGCCCGCGAACCGCCCGTGGCCCCCGATCCGCCCGAATCCTCCGCGGCGTCCGTTGCTGGCGATGAAAAGGCGTCCAAGTCAAAAGACGCCGGCACGGCCACCGCCAAGGGGGAAGCCAAGGCCGCCGCCGAGGCCGACGAAAAGGCCGACACCAAGAAGAGCTTGCCCAAAACCGGTTCCGACGAGGCGAAGCCGGAAGCGGAGCAGCCCAATCCGCTCGTCGTCGCCGCCGAGCAGGTGTTTCAAAAGTTTCGGTCGCAGCTCGACACGCAGGAGAAGCAGGTCGAATTCGACAAGGCGATCGATCGGGCGTTTGCCGATGCCGAGAACGTCGGCGTGCTCGAGAAGATTCAGCATGGCATCGACGAGGGCAGCCAGACCGAGATCGACGTCCATCCGCTGGGCAATGCCGCCGAGTTAAACCGCGTGCAGGTGGCCGACGTGCTCCTCGGCGAGGCGAAGGTGCGGCTCAAAGACCGCATCGAGGAGGAGCTCGGCAAGGGGCCCTTCGCCGAACGCGTGTTCGGATGGATCGATCCCAAGCTTTCCGGCTCGCTGGAGATCGACCGCGATTCCACCGCCAAGGCCAAGGCGGAGGCGGTCGAGAAGACTCCCCAGCAATTCATTCGCTATGCCGAAGGCGACATGCTTGCCGCCGCCGGCAAGGCTGTGGCGGCTGACGAGCTGGTGCTGCTGCGGCGCGAGCACGACGAATACGTCCGGCAGCAGGATTTCCGCGATCGGGCCCTGCGGGCGGTGTCGCTCTTCGGCCTGTTCGTGGCGATGTTCGCGCTCGCCGGTTTCTACATGCACCTCCATCATCGCGAGGTGCTCGACGACCTCGGGCACGTCATCACGCTCATCGGCCTGTCCGTGATAACCGTGGTGCTCTGCCTGTTTTCGGCGCACGACGCCTGGCAGGCCGAGGTGCTGCCGCTGCTCGTCTTCGCGATGACCGTCGCGATCGCCTACGAGGAGGATCTCGCGCTCCTGATGGCCGCGGAGGTGGCGCTGGTCGTGGTGGTGGGGCTGGGCCGCAGCCTGGGCGACTATGTCACGCTCACCGCCGCTGCCGCCGCGATGGTGTTTTGGATGGGCCGCATCCGCAGCCGTAGTAAGTTGATCTACGTCGGGCTCTGGGCGGCCGCCGTGGCGTTTGCGACCCAGATCGGCGCCCACCTGCTCGAGGATCGCGTGTTCGACACGCAGCTGCTCTACGAGGCGGCGCGGATGGGCGTCTGGACGCTGCTGGCCGGCTTCCTGATGACGGGCCTGCTGCCCTTCGTCGAACGGCTCTTCGGCGTGCTCACCGATCTGAGCCTGCTCGAGGTGGGCGACGTGGCGCATCCCTTGCTGCAGGAGCTCGTCCGTCGCGCGCCAGGCACCTACAACCATTCGATCAACGTTGCCAGCATCGGCGAGGCGGCCGCCGAGGCGATCGGTGCCCGGGGCCTGCTCGTGCGTGTGGGGGCCTATTTCCACGACATCGGCAAGATGCTCAAGCCCGCCTACTTCGTCGAAAACCAGGGCACTGAAAACCGCCACGAATCGCTCGTGCCGGCGATGAGCACGCTGATCATCATCGCGCACGTGAAGGAAGGGGCGGAACTGGCCCGGCAATACAAGCTTCCGCAGCCGATCGTGGATCTCATCTCGGAGCACCATGGCACGACGCTGGTCGAGTATTTCTATCGCCGGGCCACGGAGCGGCAGCAGGCGGATCCCGACGCCGGCGATGTCGACGAGCAGACCTACCGCTATCCCGGCCCGAAGCCGACCACCCGCGAGTCGGCCGTGCTCATGCTTTCCGACGCCGTGGAGAGCGCGAGCCGCGCCCTCACCGAGCCGACCCCGGCCCGCATCGCCAGCCTCGTGCACGAGCTGGCGATGAAGCGGCTGCTGGACGGGCAGTTCGACGAATGCGGCCTCACGCTCGAGGAGCTGGAACTGATCGAACAGAGCCTCGTGAAAAGCCTGACGGCGGTCTATCACGGTCGCGTGAAATACCCCGACCAGAGGACGGCATGATGGGGCGGCATCACGCTCCAACACCCGCCATGGCAAAGCCCCTCGTCGCGCACGATTTCTCCATCGACATCACCGATCGCCAAAAGCTCGTCCGGATCGGAGCGCCGTGGCTCGAGCGGCTCGTGCGGCGGGCGTTGGTGGCCGAGGAGATCGGGCAGGCGGAGATCGGCATCCTGCTCGTCGACGACAAGCGGATCGCCAAGGTGCACGCCGAGTGGCTCGGCGACCCCACCCCCACCGACGTGATCACGTTTGACCTGTCCGCCGCGGGCCCCGGCGGCGGGGCCGGCAGCCTGCTCTGCGGCGACATCATCGTGAGCACGGAGACGGCCCGGCGGATGAGCCGCGAGTTTGGCTGGACGCCGCGGCAGGAAGTGGCGTATTACGTTATTCATGGCCTCCTGCACCTCACCGGATACGACGACCTCACGGTGGCCGACCGGCGGGCGATGCGGGCCCGCGAGCGGGCGGTGATGCGGGCCATCGGCATGCCTGCGCCGCCCCGAACCCGTTCACGGCGGTCACGATCATGAGCTTCGCAGCCACCACCGGAATCGAATCGGCGCTAGTGATGCTCCTGCTGGCGAGCGTGGCGGCCATCCAGGCCCGCGCCGTCCGCGGCGCCCAGCGGCACCGCATCCTTGAACTCTGCCGCAGCCGCGGCCGACCCGAACGCTATGAAGAGATCGTCGACGGCAGTGAGACGATCGCCTTCATCGCCGCATCGATCGTCGTGCTGGCCGCCGCCGCGGCGACGCTGATCGCCTCGCGGGTGTTGTTGATCGGCCCCGGCAGATCACTGGTCTTCGACGCCTCGACCGCGGCCGGCTGGATCGGAACCGTGTGGCTCGTGCTCGTCGTCGTGCCGATGGTCGTGACCAAGCTCGCAGGACCCTGGTTCGTGGTGGCCACGTGGGGGCTCTGGCGGCCGCTGGTGCGGCTGATTTCGCCGGCCGTGCGGACGCTCGGCGGCGTGGCCACGCTCCTCGGCAAAGCCTTCGGCCGCCGTGGCGGCGAGCCGGCGCGGGAGAGCGTGCAGGACGAACTGCGGTTGGTGGTCGACGAGGCGCACCGCGAGGGCAGGCTCGAGGAAGCCGCCCGCGCCATGATCGAGGGCGTGATGGAGCTCAAGGAGGCGAAGGTGTCGCAGATCATGACGACCCGCACTGACATGATCTCGATTCCGATCGCGACCTCGTGGGAGGAGGCGGTGCGGCTGGCCTCGGCGAGCCACCACACCCGGCTGCCCGTCTGGGAGCAGTCTCCCGACGACGTCGTCGGCATCCTCCACACCCGTGAACTGCTCACCAAACTCGTCGAGGCGATGCCTGCCGGGGCGAAGGCCGGGGCGGCCGCCCCCGAAACCCCGCTGCTCGAGATCCGACCGCTGCTCCGGCCGCCGTACTTCGTGCCGGAGTCGATGAGCGTCCAGAAGCTGCTGCGCGAGTTTCAGCGGACCCACACCCACATGGCCGTCGTCACCGACGAGTTTGGCGGCGTCTGCGGGCTCGTCACGATCGAGGACGCGCTCGAGGAGATCGTGGGCGAGATCGCCGACGAGCACGACGAGGCCTTCTCCGACGGGGTTCGCATGGTGACGTCCGACGTCTGCGAGGCCCGCGCGGCGGTGCGGATCGGCGTCATCAACGAGAAGATGGACCTGTCGCTCCCGGAAGAGGCCGATTTCGAAACGATCGGCGGATTCGTGTTTCACCAGTGTGGCCGGTTTCCCGAGGTCGGCGAACGGATCGAGTCGCACGGGGTGGCGCTTGAGGTGCTCGCGGCCACCGGCCGGCGGATCGACCTGGTGAGGATTGAGCGGCTGCCGCGGTAGGCTTCCACGGCCGACGGGCATCACATCCGGGGCCACCTGGTTTTCGAGGGGCTGCTATCGATCATGGCTGCGGAAAATGCCCAGGGAATCGTGATTCGCGCGGTGCCATTTGGCGAGACGAGCTGCGTGGCGACGCTGTTCACCCGCGAATTTGGCAAGCTGCGGGTTCTGGCCAAAGGGGCGTGGCGTCCCAAGAGCGCTTTTGACGCCGCCCTTGACCTGCTTTCCATCTGTCAGGTACTCGTCCTGCGGAAAAGCTCGGGCGGCCTCGATCTGCTGACGGAGGCGCGGCTCGACCATCGGTTTCGGATCGGCAGGAGCATGGCGGCGTTTCATGGTGGCATGGAGGTCGCCGAACTGCTCGACGCGCTCACCGCGGATGCCGATCCGCAACCGGAACTGTTCGATGTGGCCGAAACAACACTGCTGGAGCTCTCAGCTTATGAAGGCCAGGACCGGGCTGTGCGAGCCCTGCTCGTGCACACCGAACTCGCCATGCTGCGGATCGTGGGGCATGCCCCGGCGCTCGGCCGCTGCGCCGAATGCCGGGCGGCAATCGATCCGCAGGGCCGCTGCGCCTTCGGCATGCTCGACGGCGGGGTCCTCTGCCCGCGCTGCCGGCAAGGCAAGCGGTCGGTCGTGTCGGTCTCGCCAGACGCCCTGGCCGCCCTCCGGCTGCTCGCCGGCTCTGCAGAAGCATGGCGCACGATCGATCTTCCCGACCGCGTTGCGGGGGAGTTGCGGGCGATCATGAACACCTATTTCACAAACGTTCTCGGCCGTCGGCTCAGGGCCGCCACGTTCTCCACCGGCAGCGGGGCTGCCGCGCGGCTCGGCCGCAGTCTCCTGATCCTCGTCGCGGTCTCCGTGCTGGCCGCGGCCGGCTGCGCGACCATGAAGATGCCGACGATGCCCTGGTCGAAAAAGGAGGCCGCCGACGGCCAGCTCACCGAGGATTTGGGGGAAGACGCCGATTCCGCCGTGATCTCCTCCGAATTTGCGCCGTCCGACAGCGACCTGGGCTGGGATTACTTCAAGGGCGAGAACATCAAGAAGCGTTGGAAGAAGATGGTCGGCCGCGGGCCCAACGAGCCGATCGCCCGCAAGGCGCTGTCCGAAGGCGACGCCCTCTTCCGCGAGCGGAAATACGACGAGGCGATCGCGAAATACAAGATGGCGGCCGACCGCTGGCCCGACTCCGTGGTCGAGGAGGACGCGTTCTGGCAGCTCGCCGAGTGCTGGTTCTTCACCGACAAGTATCCGAAGGCGGAGGACTGCTACGACGAACTGGTGAAGAAATATGCCAACACCCGCTACCTCGACCGGATCGCGCAGCGGCAGTTCGTGATCGCGCAATACTGGGTCGCGGTCGACCAGAAGCTCCACCTGCCGGTGATCGTGCCGAATCTCATCGACCGCAGCCGACCGCTCTTCGATACCCACGGCCGGGCGCTCAAGGCCTACGACCACGTCCGCATCAACGATCCGCGGGGGCCGCTCGCCGACGACAGCATCATGGCGCAGGCCAACGCCCACTTCATGGATCGCCAGTGGATCGACGCCGACTATTTTTACGGCCTGCTCCGCACGGAGTATCCGGACAGCGACTTCCTCATGCAGGCCCACCTGCTCGGGCTGCAGGCAAAGCTGCGGGCCTACCAGGGGCCTGGCTACGAAGGCGGCGTGCTCAACGAGGCGGAAGTGCTGGCTGACCAGGTTCTCGTGCAGTTTCCCGACCAGCTCGGCAAGGACGAGCAGGAACGCGTCACCCAGGCCCGGGCCGAGATCGCCGCCCAGCAGGCGCAGCGGCACTGGAACCGCGCCGAGTTTTACGCGAAGGGCAAGCACTACACCTCCGCCCGAATCTACTACGCGCTGATCGCCCGCGATTACCCCAAGACGATGCTCGCGCAGGCTTCCCGTGAACGGCTCGGCAAGATCAACGGGCTCGACGACGTTTCCGACGATCCGTTTCCGATGCTCACGCGGGTCCTGAACCCCGACTCCCTCAAGGAGGCCGAACTCGACGCCATGGCCGAATCCGATGCCATGATCGCCAGGGAGGACAACTCCGGCATGGGCGCCCCGCTCCGCTGACCGGATTTACAACCATGGCCGCCAGAGTCATTTGCATGCGCCGGCTCGCGGTCGCGGCGGCCCTGCTCGTCGGCGTGCCGGCCGTGCTGATTTCCACCGGCGGCTGCGCGGGCTACCGCTTCGGCAACAACACGCTCTACGCCTCGAACGTCCGCACGGTCTACGTGCCGATGATCCAGTCGGAAAGCTTTCGCACCACCCCCGGCATCGACCTCGGCGAACGGCTCACGGAGGCCGTCTGCAAGGAGATCGAGAAGCGGACGCCCTTCAAGGTGGTGGGCGACCCCAACGCCGACAGCGTGCTCACGGCCCGGATCGTGGCCGACACCAAACGCATGGTCGTCGAGAGCCCGACCGACCAGTCGCGGCAGGTGGAGATGAACTTCCAGGCCCTCGTCACCTGGGCCGATCGCGGCGGCGCCGTGCTCGCGTCGGGCGGGGTGCCGATGCCGGCGGCAAGCGTCGACGTGGGGCAGGCCGCGATGCTTGTGCCGGAATACGGCCGCTCGGTGGCGAGCACGCAGCAGGAGGCCATCGTGAAGATGGCCCAGCAGATCGTGGGCCTGATGGAAGAACCGTGGTAGCCGGCTTCGGGCTCCCCGTGCCCCGTCGCCGGACGTTCGCTACGGGCATCCTGCCCTGCGCTCACTCGATGCTGACTACGCTCCGCCATCCTGGCTGCGCTTGTCAGCAACGCCGGCGACGGGGCACGGGGAGCCCGAAGCCTCCCGCAGTGGATGCTCAACCCGCCACGGCGATTGCACTCCGAAGTGGGACAGGTTTCAGCCTGTCGTGGCATGTTCATGTAAATTGTCTTTCATGCTTCCCACCCATTGGCAGCTTCGCACGCGGTCCCTCGCCCTGCCCCAGCCGCGCGGTGCCCTGCGGCGGCCGCTCGTGATGGGGATCGTGAACGTCACGCCTGACAGTTTTTCCGACGGCGGCCGGCATGCGGGCGTCGAGGCGGCTGTTGCGCACGGGCTGCAACTCGTCGCCGACGGCGCCGACATTCTCGACGTGGGGGGCGAAAGCACGCGACCGTATTCGGCGCCAGTGCCACTCGACGAGGAACTCCGCCGCGTGAGCGCGGTCGTGCGGCAACTCGCGGAGCGGTCTGGCGTGCCCGTCTCGATCGACACGTCGAAGGCGGCGGTGGCCATCGAGGCGATCGCCGGCGGCGCCGAGATCATCAACGACGTAACGGGGCTCGCAGGGGATCCCGACATGCTGCGGGTGGCCGTGACGAGCGGCACGGGCGTCTGCGCCATGCACATGCAGGGCACGCCGCAGACGATGCAGGTCGAGCCCCGCTATGACAACGTCGTCGCCGACATCCACCGGTATCTCGCGGCCCGCCGCGACGCGCTGCTGCAGGCGGGGATTCCCCGCGAAAAAATCTGCCTCGATCCCGGGATCGGGTTCGGCAAGACCCATGCCCACAACCGGGAACTCATGGCCCAGGCAGGCCGGTTTCTCGATCTCGGTGTGCCGATCCTCGTCGGCCACTCGCGGAAGGGCTTCATCGGCAAGGCGCTCGAGGCTGCGCTCGGCCGGTCGGCCACGCGGGACGAACTCGACGCCGGCACCGCCGGCGCGGCCTGCGGGCTCGCGGGGCAGGGGATCCAGATCGTCCGCGTCCACGCCGTGGGGCTCGTGCGGGCGGCGTTGGAACTCTTTGCTACGATGCAGCGGTAAGACAGGCTAAAGCCTGTCGCAACACTCTGGTTATTTTTGAATGACAGGCTAAAGCCTGTCCTACTTATGTCACAACTTGCCCAGCACTGTCGCGATATCGCCACCCGGGCCCGTCACGCTGCGATCGATCTGGCTGCCGTGCCCGCGGAGAAAAAAGCCGCCTGCCTGAAGGCGGCCGCCGCCCAGATCCGGGCCGATGTGCAGGAGATCCTCGCCGCGAACAAGCTCGACATCGCAGCTGCCCCAGGCTTTGGGCTCACGGCCGCCGCGATCGACCGGCTCACGCTCGATCCCAAGCGGGTTGAGGGCATCGCCGCCGGTGTCGAGGCGGTGGCGTCGCTGCCCGATCCCGTCGGTGAAGTGCTCGAGGAATCGACCCGGCCCACGGGCCTGATCGTCCGTAAGGTTCGCGTGCCGCTGGGCGTCGTGTTTTTCATCTACGAATCGCGGCCGAACGTCACGGCCGATGCGGCGGCCGTGGCCCTCGCCGCCGGCAACGCGATCATCCTTCGCGGCGGCAAGGAGGCGGCCCACTCCAGCACACGGATCGTCGAGAGCATGCGGCGGGCGATCGCCGCCACAGGGCTGCCCGGCGACTGCGTGCAGCTCGTCGACACTGCCGACCGCGAGGCAGTCGGCGAATTCCTGAAGATGGACGACCTTATCGACATCGTGATCCCCCGCGGCGGCGAAACGCTCATTCGCCGCGTCTGCTCCGAGGCCCGGATGCCCGTGCTCAAGCACTTCAGTGGCAATTGCCATGTCTATGTCGACCGCGCGGCCGACCTCGCGATGGCGCAGGCCATCACGGTAAATGCAAAGTGCCAGCGGATGGGCGTCTGCAACGCGGCCGAATCGCTGCTCGTGCACCGCGACGTCGCGGAGAAGTTTCTGCCCGACATCGCCGCCGCCCTCGGCGAACACAAGGTGGAGATCGTCGGCGATGCGGCCACGCGGGCGATTCTGCCCACGGCGGGCGCGGCCACGGAGGCCGACGTCGCCACGGAGTTTCTCGGGCCGAGAATTTCCGTAGCCGTCGTCGATTCGCTCGATGCGGCGATCGACCACGTCAACCGCTACGGCTCACGGCATACCGACTCGATCGTCACGGCCGACCAGGCCGCGGCCAACCGGTTCACCGCGCGGGTCGACACGGCCGTAGTGATGGTCAACGCCAGCACCCGGTTCAACGACGGCGGCGAAATGGGTCTGGGTGCCGAGATCGGGATCTCCACCGACAAACTCCACGCCCGTGGCCCCTGCGGTACGAAGGAACTCACGACCTATAAATACGTGGTGCTTGGCACCGGCCAGGTACGGGCGTGATGCTGCGAGGCTCGTATGGTGTGGGCCGGCTCGGGGGGCGGCAAAAGTCTCCTCGCGGTGATCTTTTACGCCGCTGGCGCTCCGTAAAATCTCAAATGCTCGTCGAGCTTTCGCCGACCCTCTCGCCTTCGTCCACCGCCGCTTCTCGGAGGCCCGGTTTATTCGCGCGCCGTCATTGCGTAGTCAGCGGTTCACTCGTCTTCTCGTGCCTTTGGAGCCTTCTCTGCGTCATGCCTGAAATCCATGCGGCTGAAATCAATGCCACACCCGCCGATCCCCATCTCTGGCTGGAGGACGTGGCGGGCGAAAAGCCACTTGCGTGGGCCCGGGAACGGAATGCCGAGAGCGTGAAGGCGCTGGCCGAATCGGAGGAGTTTCGCAGCCTCGAATCCCGGATCCTCTCGATCCTCGACTCGAAGGAGCGGATCCCGATGGTCACAAAGATCGGCGAACGGTTCTACAACTTCTGGCGGGATGCGGCGCACCCGAAGGGCCTCTGGCGCCGCACGACGCTCGCTGAATACAAGAAGCCGGATCCAGCCTGGGAGACGGTCATCGATCTCGACGCGTTGGCGGCCGATGAGAAGGAAAACTGGGTCTGGCATGGGGCGATGGTGCTCGAGCCCGCGGATCAGGTCTGCCTCGTGTCGCTTTCGCGGGGCGGGGCCGATGCCGATGTGGTCCGCGAGTTTGATCTCGAGCGGAAGGCGTTCGTCACGGATGGGTTCACGCTGCCGGAGGCGAAGAGCCGCGTGGCCTGGCGAAATGAAAACAGCCTCTTCGTGGCCACGGACTTCGGACCGGGTTCGCTGACGACCTCGGGCTACCCGCGGACGGTCCGCGAATGGCAGCGGGGCACACCGCTCGCGGCAGCGCCACTCGTCTTCGAGGGTCAGCCCGAGGACATGAGTGTGACGGGCTATCGGGACCTCACGCCCGGGTTTGAGCGGGATTTTGTCGTGCGGCAAAAAACCTTTTACACGAGCGACTTTTTCCTGCGGCGCGACGGAAGGCTCATCAAGGTCGAGAAGCCCGACGATGCGAATGCGTCGGTCCATCGCGAGTGGCTGCTCGTTGAGTTGCGAAGCGACTGGGAAGCCGGCGGAACGAAATATAAGGCCGGCAGCCTGCTCGCCGCCGACCTCGAAAAGTTTCTCGTGGGCGACCGCACGCTGAACGTGCTCTTCGAGCCCACCCCCCGCACGTCGCTGGTGGGTTTCTCCAGCACGAAAAACCACGTGATCATCACCACGCTCGACAACGTGCGAAACCGGCTGTTCACGCTCGCCTTTCGTGACGGCCGCTGGCAGCGGGAGCCGCTGCCGGGCGTGCCGGAAATCGGCACCGGCAACGCCCTGCCCGTCGACGACCTCGAGAGCGACGACTTCTTTCTCATCACGTCCAGTTCCCTCGAGCCCTCGACGCTCGCGCTGGGCACGATCGGCGGGCCGGTTCCCGAGCGGCTCAAACAGGCTCCGGCGTTCTTTCACGCTGCGGGGCTGACGGTGAGCCAGCATGAGGCCGTGTCGAAGGACGGCACGCGGGTGCCCTACTTTCAGATCGCCCCGGAAAACCTGCCGCTCGACGGCACGACGCCGACGCTCCTCTACGGCTACGGCGGTTTCGAGATTCCCCTGCTGCCGGGCTATGACCCGGTGGCCGGCGTGGCCTGGCTCGAGCAGAAAAACGTCTACGTGATTGCTAATATCCGCGGCGGCGGTGAATTCGGCCCCGCGTGGCATCAGGCCGCGCTCAAGGAGAAGCGGCCGCGGGCCTACGAGGATTTTATTGCGGTGGCCGAGGACCTGATCGCCCGCAAGATCACGTCGCCCAAGCACCTTGGCGTGAAGGGGGGCAGCAACGGCGGCCTGCTCGTCGGCAACATGTACACGCTGCGGCCCGACCTTTTCGGTGCGGTCGTCTGCCAGGTGCCGCTGCTCGACATGCGTCGGTATCACACGCTGCTGGCCGGCGCGAGCTGGATGGGGGAATACGGCAACCCCGACTCGCCCGAGGAATGGAAATCGATCCGGGGCTTCTCGCCATATCACAACGTCGACCGTGGCCGTGCCTACCCGCCGCTCTTGATCACGACGTCGACCCGCGACGATCGCGTCCACCCCGGCCATGCCCGCAAGATGACGGCCCGGCTCGTGGAATACGGCAAGGAAGTTCTCTACTACGAGAACATCGAGGGCGGGCATGGCGGCGCCGCCGACAACAAGCAGCGAGCTTTCATGGACGCCCTCGGCTGGACGTTCCTCGAACAGCAAGTGAAGGAGGACAGCAAGTGAAGGAGGACAGGCTTCAGCCTGTCTCGGCAATAGGTTGAAAACCTGCCCAAGCCCGGTCTTCACGAGACGGGCGATGGTGCCGCCCTATGCCAGCAGCCGCTTCGGCACGCCGATATCGAGCACGTGCACGTCGCTGGGCCACAACAACGACACCGTGGGCGACGACCTGGATCTCGACCTGGACCTCGACCTGGTCTGCCGCGGGATCCTCTGGGCGGCGGGCAAGCTCGCCGCCGACGGCACCCCGGCGGCTGGCTATTCGCTCGAGGCCGCCGTGACCGGCGAATCGGCCGGCTTCACCGGTTCAGCCCGCAAACTCAACGCAACCGGCAGCGATTTGTCCTGGGGCGGCTGGAGAGGGTTTTTTAGGCCCCGGAGTCGTTTTTCCACCTGAGCGCGACGGCGGCCGTGGGCCGATAGACCCCGGTCGTATCGATCGTAGCGATCGACGGGAAGGGGATGCCAGGAGGTGAAGCATGGGGCGTTTCGGAGCTACCGAACTAGGGCGGCAGGGCGTGCTGGCTGCCGCCGCGGTGATCGCGTTGCTGGTCACGGGCGAGGCTGTCGCTGACGAGGCAGGGGTGCCGACGGAGGCGAGCGTGCCCGCCTTCATACCCGGGGAGGCCCGCGCGGCAGAACTCCCGGCCGACGCCTGCATGGAGGAACTCCGCCGCTGCTGCTCATGCTGCCCGGGCTGGAGCCACTACGCGATCTTCGACGTCTTGTTCCTGCAGCGGAATGCCCAGATCGGCAACGCGCCGCTGGCCTTCAACGCCGACACCAATCTGCCGGTGATGACCGCGCAGGACCTGCAGCCGGGCATCGGCACCGGCTTCCGGCTGTTCTACGGCCGGTTCATCAACGACAGCATGGGCTGGGAGGTGGGCTACACCGGCATCTACGGGATGTTCGGCGACGCGACGGTGAACGGGCCCGATAACCTCGAACTGCCGCCGCCGTTGGGCCTGGCCGTCAACAACTTCAACGACGCCGAGCAGGTCCGCGGCACCTATGCCTCGACGCTCAACATCGCGGAAGCCAACGTCTTCTGTTACGACTGCTGCGAGGAGTGCGGGCCCAACTGGTGCGGTCTGACCCGCTGCCGCCGCAACTGCCACTGCATCGACTGGCTGGCCGGCTTCGTCTGGGCGGGCCTCGACGAGACGGCGAATCTCGAGGTCCTCTGCTGCTCCCCGCCGGAGCCTGCCAACTACACGGTGCGGACGAGCACCAACTACTTCGGCGCCCAAGTCGGCATGCGGGGCCGCCGGCAGTGGGACCGCTGGGCGGTCGAGGGCTGGTGGAAGACGGCCCTGTGCGGCACCTCGGCCTACCAGTCGGCCGACCCGATCGTGGGCACGATCTCAGGCGAGGAGCGGCCCGCCGAGTCGGCCAATGCCGCCGGCGTAGGCTTCATTGGCGGGCTCAATGGCACGCTCATCTACCGGCTCACTAAGCGCTGGGGCCTGCGGGCCGGCTACAACCTCTACTGGCTCACCGGCGCCGCCCTGGCCCCGACCCAGTGGGACTTCGCTACCGCTGCCGGGGCCGGCACCGGCATCAACGACAACGGCGGGCTGTTTCTCCACGGTGCCAATCTGGGCACAGAGTATCGGTGGTAGGGGCCTTTCGCGCGCGCGGCTCGGGGCTGCCCGTGCCGTGTCGCCGGCCGCTCGCTGCGGGCATCCTGCCCTTCGCTCGCTCGGAGGAAACCGCGCTTTCGCCCTCCGGGCTGCGCTTGGTTTCCTACGCCGGCTCCACGGCACGGGCAGCCCCTTGCAGGCCATTGGGTTGCGCTCGGAGGAACGCGGATTGGCGGGTCGGGCCCTCCCTTTACCGTCGCAGGATCGCGACCCGCAGCGGCGGGTAGGCGACGGTGGACTGCGGCAATAGCCGACCGCCGGCGCCCGAGGTCGAACTGTTTCGTCGCACCCCGTTGGTGCGGCCGAACTCACCCTCGACCGTAAAGATTTCCGCCTCGCTGACCGCGGCCGCGAAGATCGCCGCTCGGCCACCGCCAAAGGCGCGGAAGGCCGCTTCGCGGGTGCGGGACAGGCCGCTGTAGGTCTCGACCAGGCCGCCGGCGCCGCTGCCCGCCGCCACGAGGATCTTGTCGGCCGCGCCCGTGCTCGACGGCAGTCGTGAGACCGACACGCCGCGGGCGTAGCCCGGGGCGATCGCTCGGAATTCGTTGATCGTCACCGGCGGGTTCGGCCGGCCGTTGAAGACCTTGACGGTGGCCGGCATGCCCGGGCCGCTGCCCACGACGAGTTCCGTGATGCCGTCGGGGTTGGGCGAGGTCCGCGAGCGGCCCGCGAAGGTGCCCAGGTCGGCCGTGGCCACGCTCACGCCGCCGCGGAAGGCGGCCCCGAAGGGCTGCAGTTGTCGGATCGGCGAACCGGCCACCGGTGTCGCGGCGCCGGGGGTCACGTCAAACACGCGGACCGTGCCGCCGCGGCTCTGCCCCACGACGATCTGGGTCGTGCCGGCGGCCGTCACGCTGCCCGCGGCGATCTCCAGGCCGCCGGTGTACCCGGGGCCGAAGGGGAAGAAGTTGTATTGGGGCAGCGGCACGCCCGTCTCGCTGAACACCCGCACCTGAGCCGGCCGGCCGGGGCCGGGCGCGGTTAGGATTTCAGGGATCCCGTCGCCGGTCACGTCGGCGCCGTAGACGCGGACGCCGCCGCGGAATCGCGGCTCGTAGGCGAAGAAGGGGATGATCCGGTCGGCGCCCGTGTCGGGGTCGATCACGCGGACGAACGGGCCGCTGATGCAGCCGATGTCGGTGCCCACGATCACGCCGCTCGCCTGCACATCCACGTCCACCGAGTCGGTGTTGTTGGAGGGATCGGGATCGTACTCGCGGCCCGACACCGTCGCGGTGTTCGTCTCCGTGCCGCCGGTGCGACGGATCACCTTGGCGGTGATCGAGAGCGTCGGCGTGTCAGCGGTCGTCACGGTGCCCACGGTCCAGACACCGGTGCCTGCGACGTAGGCACCCTGACTGGCCGAGGCCGACACGAACTCCAGGCCGCTCGGCAACGGGTCGTTGACGGTGACCAGGGTCGCCGTGTCGGGGCCGTAGTTGGCCACCACGATCTGGAACGTGACGAGTTCCCCGATCGACGGCTCCGCCTCATCGACCGTCTTGAACACGGCCAGGTCGGCCGACCGGGGCGTGAGCGTGGACTGGTCGGTGTTGTTGTCGGGATTCGGATCGGGCGTGGTGCTCGTGGCCGTGGCGGTGTTGGTCAACGCCTGGGCGGGCCCTGACGAGGGGGCCCGCACCGTGGCGACGACCAGCAGCGTGTTCGTGGTCGCCGCGGGCACTGAGCCGAGCGTCCAGACGCCGGAGCCAGCACTGTACGAGCCGGCCGACGGGGTGGCGGAAACGAACTGCAGCCCGGCCGGCAGGAGGTCGGTCACCGCCACGCTCTGGGCCGTGCTCGGACCGACGTTCTCGAGCGTGATGGTGAAGGTCACGTTGTCGCCCACGTTGGGCGCCGTGTTGTTGACCGTCTTGGAGACAATCAGGTCGGCCTGCTGCGGGTCGGTCGGCGTCCGCGCCGTGTTGTTGCGGTTGTTGGGATCCCAGACGTCGCTGAAGGTGATCGTGGCGGTGTTGAAAGCCACGCTCGTGTTGACCGCCTCGACCGTGAGCGTGAGCACGAAGGTCTGGCCCGGGGCGATCGAGGGCACGCTCCAGACGCCGCCGGTGGGCGACTCCTCGAACCGCGTGCCGGGGGCGGGCGTGGCCGAAAGGAAGGAGACGTTGGCCGGCAGGGCGTCGGTCACCTCGACGTTGGTGGCCACGGCCGTGCCCAGGTTAAACAGGCTCACGGTGTAGGTGACCGTTTCGCCCACATTGGGTCGGACGTTGCTCGTGGTTTTCTTGACGCCAAGATCGGCGTAGAGCGGCGTCTCCGTGGCGGTGCCGGTGTTGTTGCCCGGATTGGGGTCGTACTCGTCGGCCTTCGTGACGGTGGCGACGTTCGTCCGCGCCGGCGGGATCGTGTTCACGGCCGGGGCGAGCACCCGCGCGGTGATCACGAGCGTCTCGGTGTTCGCGGAGCCCACGTCCACCGTGCCGACCGTCCAGACGCCCGTGCCGGTGTTGAACGTGCCCTGGCTGGGTACGGCTGAGAGGAGTTGCAGGCCCGCCACCGGGAAGGAGTCGGTGATCTGGACGTTGTTGGCCGAGTCGGGCCCGAGGTTCGAGACCGTGACGGTGAACGTGATCGTGTCGCCCACGTTCGGGTTCGGGTCGCTGACGGTCTTGGCGACGGCGAGGTCGGCCTCCCGCGTCGAGATCGTGGACTCTCCGCTGTCATTCGTGTGGTCGGGGTCGAACTGGTTGGTCGTGGAGACGGCGGCGACGTTTGTGAACGAGCCCGGCCCGGGGACGGCCACGACGATCGCCAGCGTCTTCTCGCCGCCGGCCGGGATCGTGCCGACCTGCCAGACGCCGGTGGCGGGCGAATAGTTCGTGCCCGCCGAGGGGCTCGCCGACACGAACGTCAGGCCGCTCGGCAGCGGGTCGGCGATCGTGACGCCGGTGGCCTCATCGATGCCGAGGTTTCGCAGCGTGATGGTGAACGTGACCTGCCCGCCGACGTTCGGATTGGGATTGCTGACGACCTTCTCGACCGCGAGATCCGCATACTGCGGCGTCTCGGTGACGCTGTCGGTGTTGTTCGACGGATCCGGGTCGTACTGGTCGCTCGTGTTGACGCTCGCCGTGTTGGTCGAAGGCTGGGGCACGCCCGAGACCGGCGGCAGCACGAGCGCGTCGATCTGGAGCGTGCGGGCGAAGAGCGTGTCGACCGTGCCCACGGTCCAGATGCCGGTGCCAGGGTCGTAGGTGCCCTCGTTGGCCGTCGCATCCACGAACTGCAAACCCGCCGGTAGCTGGTCGAGCACGGTCACGTTCGTGGCCGTGTCAGCCCCGAGATTCGAGAGCGTGATCGTGAAGGTGATGGTGTCGCCGACGTTGGGCGTGGCGTCGCTCACCACCTTGGTGACGGCCAGGTCGGCGTACTGGGGCGTCTCGGTAACGCTATCGGTGTTGTTGGAGGGATCGGGGTCGTACTCGCGGCCCGAGACGGTCGCGGTGTTCGTGACCGGCTGCGGGATGCCGGGGGACGTGGGGGCAGTCACCGTTGCGGTGACCGTGAGCGTCGCGGAGCCGCCAGCGGCGACCTCGCCGACGGTCCAGACGCCCCCGGCGTAGGTGCCCGTTGAGGTCGAAGCCGAGACGAACGTCAAGCCAGCGGGCAGGATGTCGTTGACGACCACCTGTGTGGCGGCGTCGGGGCCGAAGTTGTCCCCCTCGATGGTGAAGGTGATCGTGTCGCCCACGTTGGGATTCGGATCGTCCACGACCTTGAACACGGCTAGGTCGGCCTGCAGCGGGGTCACCGTCTTGTCGTCGGTGTTGTTGTCGGGGTTCGGATCGGGCGTGGTCGAGGTGGCGGTCGCGGTGTTGGTTCGCGCCGGGGCGAGGCCAGACGACGGCGCGGTCACGTTCGCCACGACCGTCAGCGTGTTGGTCGTGTTCGCGGCAACGCTGCCGAGCGTCCAGACACCCGTGCCTGGCACATACGACGGATCCCCGTTGCTCGCCGTATGGCTCACATACGTGAGCCCGGCGGGGAGCAGATCATTCACGACGACGTTCTGTGAGGCGCTCGGCCCCAGATTGTTCAGCGTGACCGTGAAGGTGACGTTGTCGCCCACGTTGGGCGTCGAGTCGTTCACCGTCTTCGAGACGACGAGGTCGGCCTCCTGGGGGTCGGTCGGGGTCTTCGCCGTGTTGTTGCGGTCGTTTGGATCCCAGACGTCGCTGGCCGTAATGGCGACCGTGTTGAAGCTCCGGCCCGTGGACGTCGCCGTGGCGACGATCGTCAGCGTGAGCGGATTGGCGATGCCGTTCGTCGTGGGCACGTTCGGGATGCTCCACACCTTGTTCGTGCTGTCGAACGAGCCGGCCGATGGCGTGGCGCTCACGAACGTCACGTTGGCCGGCAGCGTGTCGGTGACCTCGACGTTGGTGGCGGCGGATGTGCCGAGGTTGAACAGGCTCACGGTATAGGTGACCGTGTCGCCGACGCCCGGCTGGACGTTGTCCGTCGTCTTCTTGACGCCCAGGTCGGCATACTTCGGCGTCTCGGTGGCGGAGCCCGTGTTGTTGCCCGGGTTGGGGTCGGGCTCGGCCGAGTTGGTCACCGTGGCGACGTTCGTCTGCGCGATCGGGATCGTGTTGACTGCGGGGGCGAGCACGAGGGCCGTAATCGTGAGCGTCTGGGCGTTCCCGGCCCCGGAGAGCACTGTGCCCACGTCCCACTTGTCACCGGTGTAGGTGCCCTGGCTGGGCGTCGCCGAGAGCAGTTGGAGCCCCGTCGTCGGGAACTGGTCGGTCACCTCCACCTCGGTCGCCGTGTTGGGGCCGAGGTTCGAGAGCGTGACGACGAACGTGATCGTGTCGCCGACGTTGGGCGTGGAGTTGCTGACCGTCTTCACGACGGCCAGATCGGCGGTGTTGACCGTGAAGCTGGCCGATGCGGTCGTGACGTAGTTGTTGAGTTCCCCCAAAGTCTTGGAGCCGGAACCCGTCCGCTCGTACGCATTGGGGTTGTTGGGGGTGATCTGGCCCGGTTCGCCGGGCAGGCTCGACCACTTAATCTGGTTGGTGTTGGTAATCCGCTGGTTGGCCGTGACCGGACCCGCGAGCGTGCCGCTCACCTTCAGCGTGATCGTGCGGGTGGTCGGCTCCTTCGGCAGATCGAAGCCGGTGCCGGTCGTGGTGAGCGTGTTGCCGGAAAGCGCGAAGTTGGCGGCCGTGACGACACCCGAGGTGTCCACGACGCTCGTGAGCACGGGGCTCGCGATCGACGCGGGGATCACGTCGCGGAGCGTGACACCGAAGGCGTCGGTGTCGCTCGTGCCCGACTGCCGCACCACGATCGTGTAGGTGACGGGGTCGCCCACGTTGCCACCGAGGCCGCCGACGGCAACCGCCTTCGTAGTCCGGAGCTTGGGCTCGATCACCGTGACCGGCCCGGCTTCGACGATCGGCGAGAACGAGGCGAAGTTCCAGCCGGCCTGAGCCTTGTTGACCAGCCACACGCCGCTGGTGTTCGTGTTCACGTTGAGAACAACCGTTTCGATCGTGAACGTGATCGTCTCGTCGGTAGCGCTGTCGGTGTCGCTGTTGACGATGTCGCCGAGGTTCCATGTGGCCGTGGTGCCGGAGTTCGTCAGCACCGGGGCACTGGTGAGCCCCGGCACGGTCAGCTTCGCGGGATCGTCGTTGATCGCCGTGATCGTCCGGACATAGGCCATGCCCGATCCCATGGCGTCGATGAGCTGAGCCGCTGGTGTGCGGCCCTGCGGGATCTTCATCGTGACGGTGTAGGTGGCCTTTTCGCCGATCACGGCCTGCGTGGCCGAATTCGACGCGTTCACGATCGACGTCGTGACGAGTTCCTTGGTGACCGTGGGGATGGCGACCGTCACGATCGCCGAGTCGCTCGACTTGTAGTTGTTGAGCTGGCCCTGGCTCGTCGATTCGGAACCCGTCCGCTCGTAGGCGTTTGGATTGTTGGGTGTGATCTGGCCGGGGTTGCCCGGCAGGCTCGTCCATTGCTCGGTCACCGTGTTCGTGATCGCTTGGCCCGCGATTACGGTCGGATCGAGCCTCGCGCGGAACGTGAGCGTGCTCGTCTGGCCGGGTGTGAGTTGCGTGTAGGTGGCCGTGAACGAGGTGCCGCCGCCCGCGGTGGCCAGCGTCGTCGGCGCGATGCCGGCGATGTGGACGAGCGAGCCGGCGACGTAGGTGATGCCGCCGGGGAAGATGTCGGACAGGGCGACGTTGTGGGCCGTGGTCTGACTGGCCGTGACCAGAATGGTGAACGTCACCAAATCGCTCGCCTGGGCCGTCGTCGGTGTCACCGACTTGTCGATCGTGAGCTTGGGCTCGATCACCGTCACCGTGCCCGACTGAGCGGCCGGCAGGTTGGTGTGGCCCGTCCAGGTGAGCTTGGCACTGTTCGTGAGGGTCTTGCCCGCGACGTTGCTCGAGACGTTGAGCACCACCGCCTCGTAGCGGAACGTGATCCCCTGCTGCGCCGTGCCGGCGTTGGCGTTGGTCACGTCGCCGAGGCTGAACGTGAGCGTGCGGCCGCTGTTGGTCACCGCCGGGGCAGCCGAACCGGTGAAGGTCACCCCCGGATCGACGACCGGCGTGCCCACCATCCGCACGAAGGCCAGGCCGGTCGGCAGCGAGTCGACGACCACGGCCGACGGCGTCGTACCCCGCGGGAAATCCACGGTCAGCTCGAACGTGGCGAGCTCGCCGATCACTCCCTGCGTGTTGGAGTTGAACGAGTCGACGATCGACGTGCTGACGAGCGACTTCGTCACGGTGGGTGACTGCACCGTCACGGTCGCGTCGTCGGTCAGGCCACCCGGCACGAAGTTGGGGCCGCCCTCGGTGGAGGCGTAGGCGGTGAGCGTGGCCGTGTTAGGGATCACGTCGTTCGGCACGACCGTCGGCAAGAGCTCGAGGTCGTATGTGATGATCGCAATGTTGGCGCCGGTGTTGATGACCGTGCCGCCGGTCGTCTTGCCGGGGTCGAGAGCGCCGGTCGAGGCCGAAGGATCGACGAGCGTGATCCCGGAGCCGAACAAATCGCCGGTGAATGGCAGGGTCGCCCCTGTGCCGTCGGTCACCTGGAGGTTGATCCCCGTGGTGTTGGTCGGAATCCGCATCCGGGTGGCGTCGAAGGCGTCGCGGACGGCCACGTCGAAGGCCCCCTTGACGCCGCTGCCGGTGTTTTCCACCACGATCGTAAACTTGACAAGGTCGCTACCGAGCACGTTCGAGAGGTTTGAGTTGATCGGCTGACTGGCCAGGCCGCCCGAGCTGACCGTGCCGGTGAACGCCGCCCCGGGCTGACCGGGCGGCGAGAACGTGACGCCCGCGGGAGCGACCGTCGGCGGCGTAAACACGCCCGCTGAATTACTCGTCGAGACGACCCCCTTCGTGATTCCAAGCAGCGGCTCGGAGATCTGCACCTGGGCCAGTGCCGTGTTGCTCGTCAGCACGTTGCCCGTCTCGTTGCGCTCGCTCTGCTCGGCCTGATTGGTGAGCAGCAGGCCGTCGGCGAAGGGGCGGTTGGTGGCGGTGACGGTGAACAGGATGTCGGTGACGGCCGACCGGTCGAGGCTGTCCTGGAACGTGCCGAAGCTCCACGTCTCGCTGTTGGCGGCGGCGCTGAAGGAGTTTGTCGGCGTGATCCCTGAGATCGTGCTGTAGGTGTCGGTCGGTCCGTAGCTCCAACGCCCGGCCGCCGGCACCGTCCCGCTGGGACTGCCGCCGGCAAACGTGAGGCTTTGCGCTGTGAAGATCGGCAGCGGCAGGAAGTCGGTGATCTGGTAGTCCTTGATGCTCGAAAACGGCAGGTTGTAGGTGATCCGGAACGTGACGGCATCACCGGCGGTGACGACGGGCGTGCCGGAGGCGGGGACGCCGTTGATCGCGAAGACGCTCTTCGCGGCCTGGCCGCTGACGAGCGTGAACGACTGCGAGCTGCCGTCGGAGACCGTGCTCGCCGTTGGGGCGAGATTCGCAAAGGCGAGCACGTCGGCCGTGGTCGTGGCGATGTCGGTCATCACGTCGCCCTGGACGACGTCGGCTCCCGGCCGGGGCGTCTGCCGGTATTGGTCGAGCACCCGTGCGCGGAACTTGATCGTGCCGCGTGTGCCCGGGCCGGAGGGGAGCGGGTCAGGCAGCGGCCCCCCCGTGCCGCCGGGCGGGATCGCGGCGCCGAGCAGGTCGCCGTCGGCGCTGCTGCGGAGGGCGGCAAGCTGGCTCGACACGTCAAACACCACGTCGGTCGTGCCGTTTCCCGGATCGTTCACCGTGACGGTCACGTTCGCCGGCGCAAACGGAGCGGCCGTATACGACTCAGACTGCTGGGTGTAGGTGAGCGTCGGCGTGAAGGTGGCGTCGAACTCCTGGCCGTCGGAGATCACGTCGGTGATGTCGAAGTTGTCGAGCGCGAAAAAGTCGCTGACCTGGAAGTTGAGCGTGTACTCGATCAGGTCGCCGGCCCGCGGCGAGCCGGGGTTGGTCAGGTCCGCATAGCTCTTTTGCAGGGCGACGGTGCGGACCGTGAGCGTGTGCTGGGCGTTGGCGTCGTCGGGGTCGCTCGCGATCGTCTGGGGACCGGGGTAGTTGGGGTTGGGGCTCGTCCAGGTGCCGGTGGCATTGGCAACGTTCGTGGCGATCGCCGTGCCACCGGTGCCCAGCGGGATCACGTCCAGGCCGGCAGCATCGTCCTGGGGCACGAAGTACGAGAATGTCATCACCACGTCGGAATCGCTGCCGGTGCCGAGCACCTGGTTGAACTGCCGGGTGAGCGTGCCGCCGGGCACTGTCGTGCTCGGCGTGGCGACCGGGGTGACCGTGGTGGCGCCGTTGCCCGTTGCAGTGACGAGCGACACGAACTGCACGTTGCCGGGCAGGACGTCGGCGAGCTGGAGATTCGTAACCGTCTGGCCCGGCGCCACGGCCATGCTCACCGTGTAGGTGTGTTGGAAGTTGGGGCCCGTCGCCGTCTCGGCCTCGGGGGCGCTCGAGGTCTTCTTGATCCGGAAGAGCTGCGGCTCGACAGGGTCGGTGGTCGTCGCACCGATCGTCGCGACGTTCACCGTGGGATTGCCGGCCGTGTCGGTCTGGTATTGAAACCCGCCGGTGGCGGTCACGGGATACGAGCTGCTGGGCTGGGCGAGCGGGCTGACGACGCCGACGAAGTCGATCTCGGCTGCGGGTTGCTCCGGGCCGTAGCTGCCAAAGGGGAGTTGCACGACCACGAGCTGGTCGCCCGGCTTGCCGGTGACCACGAGCGACGTGCCGTCGGGGTTCTTGGCGAAGGGATGCGTCGCCTGCCCCTGAGCATTGAAGGTGAGCACGGTCGTGGCGAGCGACAGGCCGTTGTACGTGGCGCTGCCGGGCTTGAACGAGATGCCGTCGAACGGCGTCGGCGGTGCGTCACCCGTGGCGGGCATCACGATGTCCACGAACGGCGAGTAGCCGATGTCGGCGGGGTTGGTCGCCGTGTTGTCGAACGTAACGGTGAGCGGGATCTCCTGGCCGATCAGGGCGCTGAGATCGGGCCCGTTGATCGTGGCCGTTGGAACCGCGGCCAACGCGAGCCGGTGCTCGAGCCGCTCGGCCTGGAGGCGGCGCCGCGCCGTCGCCGGGGAACGCCGCTGGGGGCCGGCGGCCGCCCGCCTCGAACCGAACACGCTGAGTCGTCTGATCACCGTCATAGTTCCTCGCATGAAACCAGGCACCGGATCCCGAGACCCAGGCCGCTCTTCCATCGGCCGGATCGTCCGCCGATCGTGCAGGACAGCCTCGCCAGACTGTCCGAGCGACACGACCGGTACGATCCAACCTCTCTGGCAGGCTACCCTGCGGAGCCCGCACCCGCAACGAGCGGGCGGCCCTGGAAATTCAGGCCAGGATCGCCGTCACGGGCCGGGCCGGCTCGACGCCGGTGCCGCTCCCCTGGCCCATCGGCGTCCGGCTGGTCGAAGCCAACCTTCCGCGCGACAAACGTGGCAGTAACTTCGGCCCGCACGCAAACCCCCGCCGCCGTTCCCGTGTCGCAGTCCATCCCCGATGGCAGATCGACGACAGAGCCGCCAGACCGGCGGAGGTTTGGGCAGACTGCGTCGCCCAGCAGGTCGCGAGGCATGCCAAATCGACCAGGCCCCTTCACCAGACCGGGACGCTGCGGCCTGTAACGATCATTGAAGTTTCGCGGATAGAACTGTCGATTCCGAATGGAGAACCTGATTTGGTTGAGAGGATTCCAGGCCCGCATCCACAGGGCGTGGATAGTCTCGGGGATCCGCGATTGTGGAGACTTGCCATGCTGATTAGCCGCACATTTGAGATCGGGTTTGCCCACTATCCAAAGACCGCCGGCACATCGCTCCAACACTGGTTTATCGAGACCTGCCCGGATGCTGCGCTCCTGTTGCCGAAAAACCCCCACTATCCCGTAGCACTGAGCCTGAGACGGCTGCGACCAAACACCGTTGAACGGCGGCTCAGACGCTTCACGCGCCGCACCCTCACGCTGCTGTCGCCAGGGCTGGCTGATCGCTACCGTCCGTTGCACGAATCCCTGCGGATCGTCGGCGTGATGCGGGATCCCCTTGAGATGCTCGTGTCGCTGTTTGAGTTCTGGAAACGGGAGCCATCCCTCGCGGAGACGACCGATGCCTTCATCGGTATCGCGCGGCGCAATACCTTCCGGGATTTTGTCGCGGCCGCAGTCATCGGCGGCAGGATCGCCACCTACGAGCAGTTCTTCGACGTCGGCGGGCCGCTCTGGCACAACACGACGCTCCTCGACTTCGAGTCGCTCCAGCCGGCGCTTCAGTCATTTTGTGACGACCACGGTCTTGGCCACGCCCGGCCACTCCCTTCGCTCAACCGCTCGCAGGGCGGTCGCGACATCCAACAGTATGTGGATGAAATCGGGCCGCTCATGGGAGACGTCCGCCGACACTTTCGGTGGTACTACGAGGAGGGCGTCCACCTCATGCTACGGGGCAGGCAGCCCCTTCGGATGGCGGCCTGAACGGCATCCTGCCCGGTAACGGATTTTATAAGAACACGCCCTGCCCGGGATCATTGCGACTCACTTCCGGCAGGCGGATGCCTCGGTCCTGCGACTGAAAACCAGCGACGATGAGTCCGTCACCGCTGTACGATTCGGCCACGCTATGCTCGGCGAGAATGGTGCCGCCACAGAACTCCAATTCCCGGATGCAGTCGGCGTGCGTGGTCGCCGACCCACTGATGGCCGCGTCGTGGGTGGACACCACGACAAACCGCACGAGTCCCGCCTCGACGGCCCGTGGCATCGAACGGATGAAGGGCAGTTCGGCACCCTGAACATCCATGTGGAGCACCTCGATCGGCGATGAATCGATACGGTCAAGCAAGGCATCCATGTCGAGACACTCAAGCCCCGGCGCACCTGGGTTGCGCGCTTCTCCCACCAGAGCGTTTATGAACTCCGCCGTGTGGCCGTTCAACACGATGTTGCGACGGCCGACTTCCAGATTGCTTGCATTCGGTTCGACACAAACCGCCCGTGAGCCGGGAACGGCGCCGAGGTACCAATTGGTGTAGTAGGCCCAGAAGCAGCCGAGTTCGACAACGAGCGTGCCCGGGCGGACATGCCCGAGCAGGTAGTGAAAGAGCAATTCCTCCTGCGGCTCGTGGTGCCCGCGCAGGCTGCGGATCACCTCGATCATCCAGTCGCCGTGGTACCCGCCGGCCATCACCCTCGAGCCGTCGTGCATGATCTGCACCCGCCCGTCCGGAATCTCCACAACCTGGCCCGCGTTCGGCACCTTCGGCACCGCGTCGGCGTCGCGGCACGACACGGTCAACTGCACCCGTTGCCGCACGGCTGACAGGACGTCAACGACGGGCCCCGGGCCAGCCGCCGCACGCGTTCTGCCGCACCCACTGGAAATACCTCGCATGTCACTTCTCCGCGGTCGATGCTGCCGAGCCCTTCCGCATGATCAGACCGATGGAGGTCGATGCATACCCGAACAGGTCGAGCCGGAGGTGCCGATCCTGCGTATAGGGTGGCGGGTCGATATGCCGGTCTAGCTCCGTGTTTCCGGTGGCAAGATCGAGGGGCTCCACGGCGTGCCCGCGTGACCGGAGGAGCGCGATGATCCGCTCGATATCCTTGAGCCTGAAGATCACGCAACCGCCGTCCGTCACTGTCGCGTCGTTTGAGGAGAGATTGAACTCCGTCGTGTGCACCGCCACGCCGCCGGGCTTCAGGCACCGCATCTGCTCCTCGAGGAACCGGAGCCCCAGGTCGATGCTCCCGCAATGCTCGAAGGAGCACGTCGACCAAGTGAAGTCAAAGCCGGTGAGGTCAGCCGGAATCTGGTTCATGTCCACGGGCCGGTAGGTGACGTTGTCACGAAACGTCTGCTTTGGACAAAGGCTGGCGTGGTTGAGTGACGCGAGGTTGCCGACCCACTGTCCGGTCTTGGCCCACTGCTGGTTGCGTTCGTCCTCGACCGGAAGATCGGTCGCCGTGATCAGGCAGCCTCGGGCCGCGAAGAAGGCCGGCAGTTTTTCCGCGCCCACGGCAAAGCCCAATCCCCTGCGACCCGGTTGCAGCATGCCCCGTTCTTCAAGCGCCTCGCAGATGTAGGCCAGTTCCCAGAGTTTGCGGTGGGCACGCCAGGGCTCCTGGATGGCAGCCGCCCAGTGGCGAAACCGCGGGCTGTCGAGTTGATCGAAGGTGCAGAGGCTCGACACCGTTCCCTGTTCAGGCCCCTGTTCAGGCGTCTTACCCAGAAGTATGGTGGGATCAGCCTTCACAAACCGGTCGACCTCGATGCGGGCGGCAGACGGCCGCGCTGGTTTTTTCCCGCGGCGCGAGGGCCGGCCCCCCCAGGCTGTGATCGATCCCAGCAGTTCGCGTACCCGTACCATGATCGTTTCTCTCGTGTCTTGCTACCGGTCGCTATTGGTAAGGCGAACGTTTTGTCAGCCTGAAAAAGTGCCCGGTGTTTTGGTCTACGCCGCCACGCGGCCGGACTCCTGCCGCTGGGCGTTCACGTCAGGTGAGGCCAGCGCGATCGCCATGAGTTGATCCACCGCCTGCCGCCACGTCGGCGATTGAAAATCCCCCTCCGGCTTCACGGCCTGAAAAATTCCTTCCCGCTCGAACCGGATGATTTTTTCCGCAAGTGCGCCAGCATCGGTGGGTGGGAAGTAGACGCACCACGGCCCCCCCACCTCGCGGTGGGCGGGAATGTCGGAGGCGAACACTCGCAGCTCGTGCGCCAGCGCCTCGACGATTGGCAGGCCATAGCCTTCGGCCAGCGACGGAAACACCAGCCCGCGTGCCTGGCCGTAGGCGTAGAGCAGTTCGCCGTCGGACAGGTCGACAAAGTGCATGAGGTGCGTGCCGTATCGAGGATGCTGCCGCATTCGGCGCACGACCTCATCCCCTTTCCAGCCGACGAAACCAGCCACCAGCAAACGGGCCTCGGGCACCTGCTGCCAGACCCGTTCGAAGACATCCATCAGCAGGTCCTGATTCTTACGGGGCTCGAGTGTTCCCACGGTGAGATAGGGACCGCCTGGCCCAGCGGCGATGAATGCGGCCAGTTCGGGCCTGGGCGCCTCGACCTTCATCGCTGGCTCGACATCAGCCCCGAGCCGAAATGACTGCACAAGCGGGCGGGCACGCTCCGGCTCCCGGCCCAGCCGCCGCAGTTCCTCACGGGCTTCGACGGCGACGGCCTCAGAGATGGCCGCCACGAAATCGACCCGCGTGAGCGTGTTGGTCATCCAATCGCGGAATGTGGCGGGGAGCCGTTTCGGCATGAGTTCCGGATGCGTGTGCGGAATGAAGTCGTATTGCACGACCCCGAGTCGGGTTCCGGCAGCCCTGGCTTCATCGACAGCGTGCCAGCAACGACTCGTCCAGGATGAATCCGCAAGCAGGAGCGAATCGCCAGGCTGAAACTCGATTCGCTCACCCGAATGCGTGCTTCGAAACAGTTTCCGCCACTGCGTGCGGACCGCCCGCATGATCGTTCTGGGCACGAGCAACTTGTGGAGGCGGTGGAGCAGTGGATGGCACGGCGGCGCGGCGCGCGTGGACACATCGATAAGATCGCCGGTCGAGGCCATGCCGAGAGCGACAAACCGGTCTTCTGCGAACCGCACGGGCACGAGCACCGCGCCGTGGGCGGCAGCCGCCGCGGCACCATGCCGGGCGATGTTTCGCACCACCCGCGGAATGCCGGCCTGCCTGGGCGTGCTGATCGTCTGCGTGCAGTCGAGAAACACCCTCCCCCCGCCGTGCTTCCGCTCGCCGGTGTGCGCTGCTGCCCCACCAGCCATGCAGAGTGTGCTCATGCCGCCCCCAAGGTTCTGGTCGATTCGTTGTGCTGCCGCACTGCGTCGGCTTCTTGCCCGCTCCGAGGCGACGCTCCTGGGCGGGCCCGGCCAGCCGGTGCGTTGATGGCCGCCAGCACCTGGGCTGCCGTGTCGCGCCACGCGGTCGGGCGGAATTCCGTCCGGATCGTTTCCTCGCGGTGCTGCACCCAGGCCGGGTCATCCAGCACGCGTTCCACGAGCGTTACGAGCCCGTGAACATCAAAGGGATCGAAAAACTCAGGCAGATCGCTGCTGATCTCCGGAATGCTCGTGGCGTTCGACGCCAGGCACATCCGGCCGTGTCCCAGGCTTTCCGCGACAGGCAAACCCCAGCCTTCATACTTGGACGGATAGATGGTGGCCTGGCAATGCTTGTAATACCAATCCAGTTCGCTGTCCTCGATGCCATGCAGCACGTGGATGTGGCGGTTGACGGTGCGATCCTGGCGGATCTCACGGAGCAGGTCGGCAACGTAGAGATGGGGGGTGCCGATGCAGACCAGATCGGGGCAGCCCTCACCCCGCTGGGCCGCGAGATGCGTCCAGACATCGTAGAGCAGCCGGTGATTCTTGCGGACGTCGAGTGTCGAGACGCAGACGAAGAACGGCCGCGTCGGAACGAACCGCGGCAACGCTGCGGGCGTCGCCGCTGCAGCGCCATCGCCCAGCACATCCCCCAGCCGGACGACCGTCAGCGGGGGTGTCTCAAAGCGGCACTCCTCGCAATAGCGTTCGATCTCCTGCCGGGAGAATTCTGAAATCGTCAATACGCGGTCGGATTCACGGAGCACGCTGCGAACCCATGCCGTAATGGACTTCGTATGGACCGGCTCCAGCCATTGCGGCTTGATGGTCGGAATCAGGTCATAGATCATCCATACCACGTTCACGCCCCGACTGCGGGCCCGGGCTGCGGCTTCTGCGCAGCCTGGCAGGCACCATGTGGCGCCGATCGACATGAGGACATCGCCGGGTGCGGCGAACGCCGCCACGTCCGGAGTTGTCAACGCAGCCATTCCATGCGGGGCCACTCCCCGCATGTGTGACGGCGGAGCCAGCGGCTGGCCCGGGCGAGCCGCCCGCCGCAGTCGCCGCTTCGCCCAGTGCCCGATGCTTTTTCGCAGCTGCCGTGCAGCGGTCTTGAACTGCCGAAACGCGCTTCGTAGCTCCTCGGTTTCGCCAGCACCGCTGAAGAAAAAGCTTTTCTTGAACAGCTTCAGCTTGCGGCGACCGGGCCGCGCCGCGGCCTTCGCCGCCGGAAGCGGTCCAGAACGTGCCGACTCGGCCGACGACTTGACCGACTCGACAGCAGCGAATCCGCGGAGATGGCACCGCACGGCCGCGGGCAATTCGGACTCGCCCATGGTGGAAAATCGGCCAGCCTTCGCATCGTACCGCACCAATCGCACCGCTGCACCGGCGGCGATGAGACCGTTGAGAATGCCGACGGTGGTCCTCTGAATGCCGGTAAGGTGCGGGAGCTTCCACCCCACCAGGTCGGAGACGTCGTACCAGATCTTCACGGTGATCCCTTTCTGCTTCGAAAGACTGAATGTGCTCGAGCGGCCACGTGCCTCTGACTAGGCCGCGGCAGGGGTCGCCAGGTAATGCCCCTTCACGAGTTTGAATCCATCGGTGATGTTCGCGGGATACGAGAGCGGGGCCCGCAGCGAGGGCTCCTCGCGGCGGTAGTAGTAGCGGTTCAAACCATCGAACAGGCCAAATTCGTAGCCGTGCTCGAAGAGGAGCCCCTCCCATTCGAACCAGGTCGGCTCATAGGAGTAAATGTCGCAGCCGGGCAGCTTCGCCTTGATCGCCTCGAGCAAAATCACTCGCGGCCGGAAGGCCCGCCACTCACCGCCGAGCAGCACGTCCCGCTCGGCGCCTTCGACATCGATCTTGAGAAACTGCACGTCCTGGCCATCCAACTGGCTGGTGACGTCGGCGAGGGTGATCATGTTGACGGAATAGGTCTTCTTCGCAAGGCCAAAGCCCGCCAAACTCTTGGCGTCCATCGTATCGCGATACGTCGACAGGCCTGAGTCGCCCCATTCGCTGAACTCGACCGACCCACGCTCGGTACCGAGCACGACGTTGAGGTTCCAGTCGCGGGGCCGTTGTTGTTCAAATTTCTCATAGAACCGCACGACTGGCTCAACATTCACGCCCGACCAGCCCTTGTCGTAGAAGTACTTCGTGACCGAGTCGACCACGGGGTCGTAGCCGCCGACGTCGATGTAGCGGCCGTTCTTCACGTCGTGAAACACTCGGTTGAGGACAACATCCTCGAAGTTCTGAGCGTACGAAATCATCGCGTTGGCTTCTCCAGAGTCAGAAATATTCGAACGAGTGGTCAATCTTCGCGGTGCCGCTAGGCCGCCTTGTAAATGATCAAGGCGATCGATGTCGACGCATATCCGGCCAGATTGAGCCGCAGGTGCTTGATCCTCGCCGGTGGATCGGTGGCCCACTGGTGGTACGGTGGGGCATCGATCGCTGGGCGTCGACGTTGCCAAGGAAAAGCTTGCCCTGCAGCCCCACCTTGATCCGTGTGGCGGCCCGGGTGATCTTTCGAGTCACGAAGGTTTCGCCACGGCGCGGGCTCTCGTGATTGAAGAGGATGCCGTAGGAGGCATGGAGCCCGTAGCTCTCGCGATAGTTGACCGTGATCCAGTGGCCGTAGAGCTTCGCCACGCCGCATGGGCTTCGCAGATAGAACGGCGTGAGCCGGGGCTTGTCGCCGAAGATCAGGTGCTCGATCGGTTGGGTACCGAACGTACTTGAGCGACGCCGGAGGCCATGCACCTCATAGCCCTTTCCGCGTAGCAGCTCCGCCCGGTAGGAACCGTCCTGACCCGTGACACCCGTGACCACGGCACGCCGCTGCATCGCAAAAACTCCATGCGTCTCGGGCCCTTTGAGAAGACGAGCGTTGCACCGCTCTGGTGACGGCGCAGACCTCCCTGGTTCCGGACGCTAGCAGCCGGGTATGGCCGACGATACGGCACTTTCCCAGGTCAGAAACCGCGCATGATGCCCGTGTACACACTCGGCATACCCCCGGGCCGTGGCGGCCCAGGAAAAACCGGCCGCATGGTCCTTGAGCCGTGCCGCGAAGGCCGGATCGGACCGATACCGTGACAGACCGTCCCGATACACCGCCGCGAGTTCCGCCGGCTCGTAGCCAGCGAAATAGAAACCCTGATCACCCGCCACCTCGGGCAGGCTCGTCCGCCATGACACCGCTACCTCTCAACAGCTCGCGCCGCATGACCATTCTCGATCGTTCAGAAGCTGCTAACGGTCAGGCAGTTCCGCCCGCGACGGGGGCCGAGGACTCGTTCCCGTTTCCCTTGACCATGAGATGGACACCTTCTTCGTAATACCACCGAAAATGGGAGCGAACCTCCGGCAGCATGTTTCCGGCTGCCACCCGATGGCGCTCAAGACTGCGGTGCCGATTCGGCCCGGTGTTGAGAACACCGAGCCTGTCAGCCGGAACCTCCACACCAAATTCACGGCAGACTTGCAGGAGCGCGGGCTTCAGGGCATTGAAGTCGAGCAGCCGGGTGTGGGCTGACGCCGGTCCATCCATGTCGAAGAAATCTCGGTAGTTTTGCACGGCATGCTCGACGACCGCCATTTCGAGAAAGCGATGAAATGTACCCGTCCGGGCGCAGCGGATGAGCGGCTGCGAGGGCTCTTCGCTAAAGTCATAGCCCCGCCAGTATTCGAACAACGACACCAGCATCTCAAACGGCTCCCGGACGACGCCGATGATGCGGGGGAAGCAGGGGGTTTTTCCGCCCGTCGATCTTTCACGCCGCGCGGGTATCCAGCTGCCCAGACTTCGGACAAGATCGGCAGAGGCCCGAGCGATGCGGCGACGCCGCGAGCTATCGGAGGGTGGGCATGGTTCCACCAGCCCCAACCGCTCCAGTGAATGCCGAACGGAAAGGTGGTTGACCTCGTACCTTGGATGCTGCTCGATCAGGCTCGCGTCAGGGAACACCTCACGAAACCACTTCGTGAGCGAATGCCCGGCTGTTTTCGGGTAGTGGGCGAACCCAATGTTCATGGACGGGCTGTAGAGCATGCCAATCCCTTACGCAGAGGTATTGGTCTGACTTGAGGGCGGTGGTTGACCGCGATGTCCCGCAGAGCACGCCGCGCGACTTTTTGCCACCGCCCGACATCACTCGATTATCGACAACGCCAAGCATTCCGCTTGCTCAATATTCCGGATAGTCATTCTTCAAGGACAGCCCGGTCAACGGCACTTCCGCAACGCTTTTCCGGATGGGCCGCGATCGCGCCGCCACACGCACGAACCTGTTCTGTCGGTTTGTGCATAGAAGCACGCAAGGCAACGCCGGCGTCGGCGCCTCGAGTATGGAAACTCGTCTTTCTGGATCGGCAGCCCCGGTGCTATGACGCGTTTGTCCGAGCAGCCGCATTTACTGAGGAGAAAGCATGATGAACAGGAGCGTCGAGCGAATGAAGACTGCACATGGATTCTTGATGACGATGACGATCGTCGTGAGCATGGCGGCCATGACCCACGCAGGTCCGCCGGCTCTCAGCACGAACCCCGGAAACCTGGCGATTTTCCCGGCGCGGGGGCAGAGTCCCGAGCAACAGAAGGCCGACGAGGCGACCGCGTATGACTGGGCCACGAAGCAAACCGGGTGGGACCCGTATCAGGCCAAGACCCTTCTGGATCAGCAGACCCAGGCGGCGACAGCGGCAGGTGCAGCGGCCCGAGGCGGCGCCGTCAAGGGTGCTGCAGGAGGCGCGCTCGCCGGGGTTGCGATCGGCGCCATCGCCGGCGACGCCGGCAAGGGAGCGGCCATCGGTGCGACGTCGCTCGGACTGACGGGCGGGGTTCGCTCCCGCCGGGCCACGAAGGCGGCAGGCGGCACGGCGGATTCCGCCATCGCGGCCTACCAGCAGCAATTCGCGTTGTGGAACCGGAACTTCATGGCGGCCATGGAAGCCAAGGGCTACACCGTCCGCTGACGACACGCCGGAATCGACGGCGACAGTCTCAAACCCTCAACCAAGTGATCCAAGGAGTGAATCAATGCCGACGAAAGCGACGACGATGATGATGGTGATGCTGGCCGCGATGGGCACGGTATGCGGCGACGCATGGGCCGGCCAGTCATGGCTCTGCTCGGTGGGCTCGGCTGTGGCGGTGGACGAGGATGGAACCGTGGGGCCGCCCGACCTTGGCGACCGCGAACGGCCCACGTTCTTCCGGCTGGATGCCGACAAGAAAGAACTGACACTGCTCGCTCCCGAGTCTCGGCGCGGCGAGGTGACGAAGCTCGACACAGTGCACGACGTAAACGGGCAGCGGGTGTTCTCCGGCGTGGAGCACGGCCGCGTCGTAAGCGTCATCGTGAGCACCGACGGCCGGATGACCTTGTCGATCATCAGCGACGGGGTCGTGTGGTCGGTCTTCGGGCATGCGCTGCCGGAGGAGCGGACGAAGGACTGAGGCCTTGCCGTCGTTCGCAGCCGGGAGCCGACGCCGCTACTTTTGCCGATTGAAAAGCAGCGGTTTCGCTCCCGGCGGGCCTCCGGTCAGGGTGAATTCGAAGGCGTCTGGTCCCTTCGGCACGACTGCGCCGGTCATCGTGCCCGCCTTTTCGCTAACCAGTGCGATGGCATCGCGGGCGGTTTGAATCGTGCCTGAGATCTCGACGGCGGAGCCTCCCGAGGGCGTCGCTTTCCAAGAGAACGTCGAGTCTGCCCCGATCGTGAGCGTGACGGCGTCCTTGCCAGCGGCCGCCTTCCACGTGCCGACAAGGTCGGTCTCGGGAGTGGTGTCGGCGGGTGCTGGGGGCGGTGCGGCGGCGGGCTCCGCCGGGGCGACGGTCGCGAGGAGGTGGGCCGCCACCGCGTCTTCCGGCTTCTGTTTGACGACCACGCGCAAGGCGTCGGCCGCCTCGGCGTTGTGGCCGCCCACGAGATAGTGATACGCGAGCACGAAGTGGGACGCTGCGTCGGCGGGATGCGCTTGGCAGGGTGTAATCGTCGCCCAAGCCGTAGAGGCCGCTGAGAGTGGTCCAGTCCATCCCGGGCGCTGCAGCCAGGATCGCATTCAAGGCGGCGGCGGCCTCCGGATATCTGGCGAGCGCGAAGAGCGCGAGGGCCCGCACCTCGTGGACGATCGTGTCTTTCGGTGCCAGCCGCACGGCCTTGTCGCACGCCGTGAGCGCCGCAGCGTAGTCGCCGGCTTTGAATCGCGCGAGCGCGTCGTCGAAGGCTCGCTCGGCTTCGGTGGGCGCGTCGGCCGGGGCGGCGGCAGCCGGTGCCGCGTCGATGCCGCCGATGTCTTCCATGGGAGGCGCGTAGGTGGTCACGGCGACCGGCTGGCCGTAGTCGTAGGGTGACGTCGCGACGACCGTCGCCGGAATCGTGGAGTAGTAGGGGTTTGCATATGCGGTGCCGTAGCCCCACGCGCTGGAGCCGAGCCCCCACGCGCCGACCGTCGAGGCCAACCCCCACGTGGCGGCGCCGACTGCGAACGGAGCCCACCATCCGCCGCCCCAGCAGCCGTTGTACCAGCCATAGTGCGGGTTCACGCAGCCGCCATTCCAGGCGCCTGCCCAGCCGCCTCCATACCCGGGATAGCCCCAGCGACCGCCGCCCGGATAGCCCCAGCCACCACCGGCCCAGGGGCCGCCAACGTGCACGTTGTTGAAATTATTGTTACTGAAGTTGTTGCCGATCCCGATGTTGCCGTTATTCCAGAGGTTGTTGTCGTTGCCGATGCCAGGTCTGTTTCCGCCAATGATGGGGCGGTCGCCACCGATGCCGGGGCGATCGCCGCCGATGCTCGGACGGTTGTTGCCACCAAGGCCCGGCCTATTTTCACCGATTCCCGGACGGTTTCCGCCGATGCTCGGACGGTTGGGTGCGTTGGGAAGCTTGCCGGGAAGCGTTGTGGGACGCTGAACGCCCCCGAGACTGGGGCGACTTCCTGCCGCTCCACTGCCCCCGAGGCCCGGCCGAGGAGCGGGCTTGGTGGTCGCCGCTTGACCGGGCCGAACCGAGCCGATGCCTGGGCGGGCTCCGCCTGCCGGCAGCGAGGGCCGTGTCGTCGCTGTGGGAAACGTCGGCCGTGCCGGCATGGCGGGCCGCGTGGCTGCCGGCCGCTGCATGTTTCCGAGACTGGGGCGTTGGCCGAGCTGTGGCCGCGAGACGTTTGGGAGCGAAGGACGCGACGCCGGCATCTGGGGACGTGCGACGGGCATCTGGGGCCGTTGCGCCGGCATGGCGGGCCTCTGAGGACGTGCGGCAGGCATCTGAGGACGGGCCATTCCACCAGCCGGCCGCGCCATGCCGCCAGCGGGCCGGGCCATGCCGCCACGTCCGCCTCCGCCAGCGGGCCGGGCCACCGCCACCGGCGCGCACAATGCCAAGAGCAGCACAAACGCGGTTGCTATTCTGGTGAGTTTCTTCACTTTTTCACTCCCGGGGCCGGAGCGCGACGGGCGATCGTGAGCTCGAAGTCGGGCTCTTCGACGCCTGCCACGATGCGGTCGGTCGCCCGCACCGCGAAGTGGTCGGCATCCTTGGGCACGATCGTCATGGTGGCCGAGCCGAGCGTGCCATCGGGCATCGTCGCCTCCGACTTCACCGTCCACCCGTCCGCAGTCGCCTCCCATTCGCCGCCGCTGAATCCCCCATCGGAATCAAACGTCCATGACCGCAGCCGTCCCGTCACCGGATCCCAGCCGATGCGCTGGGTGCTGCGGGATGCTTCCTGATCGGGGCCGGTGATCTCGTAGTCGCCGAGCAGAAAATTGCCGTCATCACTCCAGCGAAACGTCACGGCGGTCCGGCCACTTGAGCCTTCATCGACCCAGTTGCCGACGAGCCAGGCAGCCGACTGGAGCATTTCGCGCGGCGTCGGCAACGGGTCGTCGGCGAACTCGTGGTACGACGCGATCGGCCAGCGAGCGCCCTGCTTCGATCGCACGACGACATAGCGCACCTGCGCTGATGCCGCGCCCTCGGCCGTCGTGATCCGGCGATCGCCCTCCTCGACCACGAGCGCATCGCCCACCAGCCGCGCCGATGTCGGCTGCATCTCGAGCACGGCCTTGGGAAACTTTTTGAAGAATCCGTCGAACAGCGACGTGATCGCCTGCCGGCCCGCGTGCACCGTGCCCGCTTCGTCGACCAGTTCGCCGCCATCGAGAAACATGCCGCTCAGGGCGGCGGCATCGCCGGCGTTGAACGCCTTGACGGTGGCATCGGCTTCACGGTCTATGGCTGCTTCGATCGGCGACGCAGCTACCGTGGGCGACTCGGCGGCCCGAGCCACTGCAAGGTACGACGCGCATGGCATCAGGGTGATGGCGAGTGCGGCCGTCAGGCGGGAGCAAAACCAGTTCATGCCAGGGAGTTCCACAAAAAAAGGTCGTCGTCCGCGGCGGCGCCGTGACCACGCTGGCTGGCACCCGGGAACGCCATGCATTGTCATGTCCCTCGCGCAGGTTCACAAGATGCCGGTTCGTCATGATCGGCATGGTCGGCACGGTCGGCGGATTTTCCTGTGCGTTTTCCGACAGAACGACGGGCTTTCAAGCGCTGCCGCGATGTGTTCCGATGATGTCGGCCTTTTCGACGTCTGTCGGGGGTGATCGTGGTCCAGGATGTTTTGGCTCAGTCTGGCGAGTGCTGCGGTGGTGCGCGATGATCCGGTTCGATGATTTCGACGCCTGGGGAGACGCGATCAGCGGTGCGAGCCTGCGGCTCACGTGCGACGCCGTCGAACAGCGTGCCTGGACGCTCGGCACAGTGGACCTCGGCAGCGTCGTGCTTCAGATCGGCTGGGAAGGGGGCGGCACGCTGTGTTACGGGGCCAACACGCACCCGGGAACGATTCTGTTTGTTCCGCTCACGCATGCGTCGGAACACGTTGCGAACGGCGAACGGCTCGACAACGACTCGTTCCTGGCCATCCCCTCAGGCGCCGACTTCCGGATCGCCGTCCGGAAGCGAGCCCACGCGTGGTGTTCGATCGCCCTCCCGGACGATGCCGCTGCGACGCTTCAGCCGACGCCGGCGAGTGCGCGGATCGCCTGCGGGCCGGGCCTCGTGCCGCGGGTGCGGCGGCTCGCCACCGAAATTGCGGCAGCGATGCTCGACCGTTCGGGAGGCTCCGCTGCCCATCTAACGGCGGGCCGCACGTTGGCCGAGGCCGCTATGGCATGCCTGCCGGCCCAGCAGGCGCCGCCCGTGCCGATCGGGCGGCCGCGATTCGATCGGGGCGAGATCGTACGGCGCGCGATGGCAGCGATCGACGGCCAGGCGATGCTGCCGACAGCAGCCGATCTCGCCCGTGACGTCGGCGTCACCAGCCGCACGCTGTTGCGGACGTTTCAGGAGACATTCGGCGTGCCGCCGCGGCAGTACCTGATCCTCCGTGAACTGCACGCCGTCCGGCGCAGCCTGCGAACCGCGGCCGGCGCGGATGTGACCGTGGCCAACGTGCTCGCTCGGCACGGCATCTGGGAGTTTGGCCGGTTCGCCGTCCGCTACCGTCGGCATTTCGGCGAATCGCCGTCGGTGACGCTCTCACGCGTCCGAGGTTGACCCCGATCGTCAGCCGTGCATGGCCGCGGCGTTCAGCGGCCCTACGCCGCCTTGCCCCGGGCCATGAGCCTGGCCCAGGCTTTTGCGGGAGGTGTCGTGTGAACGGGAATTGTCACATGATTCGCCGCATCAGCGCGAGGTGGATCACGTGCATGAGCAGAGGTTCATCTGGCGTCGGCCGGTCGTTTGACGAGGGCCTGCAGGTCAGGCGGGAGGTGAGCCCAAAGCCTTGGGTGTGCCTCGACGAGCCTGACGATGTCGGTAAAGTCCTTGGCCTGCTTGCTCTGCCGTCGCGTCGGTTCGCTCCACGCTTTGATCTTGCCGGCCAGGGTGTCTTCCAGTGAGGCCACCCTCAGCAGGATGCCGTGGACATCGGCTGGAACCGCCCGGCCGGGAAAATCCCGATAAAAACCCTCGGTCGACAGTTGGATCGTGACGGCCGAGCGACCGCGGAGGTTGATCGACCAGTCGAATCGCTCGCTCCTGAAACCGGCCTGTTCGAGGATCGCGACGGCCCGGTCGACGTCATCGAGGGCGATGACGAGGTCCACGTCGCGTGTGACCATCTGCTCCTCGGCCCAGTGGTTCACCGCCACGCCGCCGATGCAGCACCAAGACAGGTCGGCCCGTTCGAGGCAATCGACGAGCCGCATCACGTCGTCGGTCCCGCCGGACGTCTGCCAGTCAAAAAACTGTTTCTCCGTCATGCGACGATTGAACCACCCCGGATGGATGGCGTCCAGATCGAGAGCGATACCGGCACAGTTCAGAGGCTGCGGCCCCGGCTCGGTGATGAATGCGACGAGTCAGATGTCGCCGCTACAGCCAGGGGACTCCAGCGGAAAATCCTCCCCCACCCGCGCCATGAGCCTGGCCCAGGCTTTTGCGGGAGGTGTCGTGTGAACGGGGCTTGTCACATGAGTCGCAGCGGAGCAGGCATGAGAGGCACCGATCACTTGGCGATGAGCGGGTTTCGGGTCTTCAATTCGGGAAAGAGGGAGAAATCGCGGTCCGCGGTCCAGAGCTCGGCGACACCATGGTTCAGGCAGATAGCCGCGATCCGTGCATCATGAACCTTCCCGCCCACGATTTTGGCCTGCACGCACAAGCGTTCGAGCTTGTCGAGATAGCCGGGACCCTCGTGGAGCAGATGCAAGCCTGGCGAGCCCTGCCAGGCCTTGAGCGATTCGAAGGCAGTCGCCTGCGGGGTGGGTGGGGCGTAGATGCGCGGATGGGTGACGATGGCAAGAAACTCGTGCAGGGAACTCCAGGCGATGGCCCAGGAGTTTCCGCTGTTGGCGAGATCGACGAGACACGAATTGGCTGCGGCATGCCACTCGCTGTCTTCGCGGTGGGCGTAGACAAGCAGATTGGTGTCAATCGCGATCATGACTCCGCGGTTCCATAGATGGCGTCGCGGATTGCGTCCCAGCCTTTGCCGCGGAATTCAGGCTGCAGCCCTCTTCCCCGGAAAGTCACGGGCTTGATCGGCTTTTGCTTCGACGACCCCTTGCGGCCGAGCACCTCACGCAGGCCCTCTTCAATGAGGCTGCGCAACGTGGTCTGGGAAGCCTCGGCCTCCCGTTTCGCACGGAGGAGAAGGTCATCGGCAATATCTACGGTTGTCTTCATATGGGTAACCATATTGACCGGCTCTCGCCCGGTCAAGCGGACCCCGCCCCGCTGTTCGCGCCCCGGCTCTTCCGGACTGGACAGTCAGGGACAGCATTCAGGGCTTTGCCGAGGAGGTCTGAGCGGTCCGGTAGAGCTCGGCCAGTTGGGATGGCGTTACGAACACCATGTCGGCGTCCCGCTCGGCGTAGATTTTCGCGAGGTCGTCCATCGAGAACGTCCAGCAATGGATGAAGCCGTTGACGAAGGCGGGCCGCTGGTCGCCCACCTGCTCACGAATCTCCCGCAGGAAGCCCTCCTTGCCATAGCGCCAGCTCGTCACCGATCGGAACACGGGCATGCCGTCGGGCAGCGAGTAGGTGAGGTTTTCGATTCCCGATCGGCCGGAGTAGCGGCCCATGTCGGCGAAGATGCTGTGGCAGAAGGGCAGTGCCGTGGCAAAGCGGGCGACGTTTTCATCGCTGCCGCCGACGGTGCGGACCGATCGCAGGCCGAGCGGCTCCATCAGACGGCGGGTCCAGGCGAGATAGTTCGACCAGACGGTCTCACGATCGGCATACGCCTCCGCGAAGTGATCGGGCTGCATGTAGCCGGCGCCCGACACGTCGGCAAAGAACTCGGTCGTGGGCGTGGCCTGCTCGAAATACCACTGGGCCACCGCCGGCTGGAATTCGCGGATCGCCGGCCCGATGCCGAAGGCGAGTGGAAACGTGCCAAACGCGGGGTGCTCGAAATACTTGCGGAAGAACCCAGGCCAGAGGATCTGGTTGTCGCCGTCGGAGAGGTTGAGCGCGATGTAGATCTTGTCGCGCTCGAGCGCCGGGGCTGGCGAGGCGGGTGGCGGCGTGAGCTTGTCGATCCGGATGCTGCTTGAGAATGAGTGATTGCCCTGATGGTTGGTGGGGACGAGCGACTTGCCAAATCGGCTGAGCAGCTCGACGCCCGGCGGCTCGCCCATCCCCTCGCCGTCGCCCATGCCCGGAAACCCGACCGAGATTCCATCCGCCGGCATTTCGGCGAGGATGCGGGCCATGAGATCGCGTTCCGCGAGGCGATCGACGCCGGCGTGACATTCCTCGCGGGGGCCGGCCACCCAAAACATGAGGCCCCGCCACTGGTAGGCGTAGTCGAACGTTCCATACAGCAACAGCCCCGGAAAGCGGAAGTCGCAGAGGTGGGGATTGAGCCGGTCCTTGTAGGTGGCCCGCAGCCACTCGAGGCCCTCGGCGTAGGTCGTGAATCGGCCGCGGAGATCGATCACTACGGGGAGCCCGAGCCGCTCGGCCAGTTGTGGCGACGCGACGAGCAGGTCTTCGCAGGCCGCGACGTTCACAGCGAGCAGGTCGCCCCGGTAGAGCGCCGGGTCGGGAACGACCACGCCCTTGATACTGTCGCGATGGGCGGCGACGAGCGTCTTCCAGTCGGCCACGGTCTCGAAGGCGTCGACGTGCCCCTTCGCCACGCACCAGTCCATCCAGAACTGATCTTGGGCGGCGTTTTGGATCAGGAAGAGCCGGGGCTGCTTCCGGGCGAGCAGTCCTTGCAGGCAGGTCAGCGCGATCCGCTCGTCCGCGGATAGGCCGTGCAGCGACACAGCCTGAATCGTGCGGGCCGGCGGCAGCGACTTTGGCACGAACGTGTCGCCCCAGGATCGCGGCCCCAGAACTGCCTTCACGGGCGCCGTGCTCGTGTCTTCGGGCTTGGGCATCGCGTCGAGCGTCGCGAGTCGCTCCGCCACGTCGGCGGCGCCGAGCAACTGCCGTTCCTTCAGGCTCCAGAGTGCGCCCCGCACGAGCAACTGTTCCCCGGCATAGCGTTCGGCCGCGTTCAGATTCCAGACGGTCTGTCCGAGCCAGACATCGCAGGCCTGCGGACAGAACTGACAGCGGTGACGGATTGCGGCGGCAATCGGAAGCTCGGGGGCATCGGCAGAACGGATCGTCACGAGCGGGATCACCTCGTCGCCGTCAGGAAACGTCTTGGGCTCGAGGCGACGTTGGTGGGCGTGTGTGCCTGCGAGCATCGCCGTCGTGAAGCCCAGTGGATTCGCCGGCACCATGCGTTCGGCCTTCGCATCGGCCGGGAGCGGGCCGAGCAGTCCGCCCGTGGCAAGACCGGCGTCGTTGTGTGCCCAGAGGTCTTTGATGTGCCGCGTGGTCCACTCGCCCGCGGGGCCGCCGGGCTGGCGGCTGGCAGCCTGATGGAACGGAACGCCGAACGTGATCAGGCTGCCGCCCGCGCGGCGGTAGCGATGGAGGTTTTCGAGGGCCTCCTCGGGAAATGCGTCGCCGGACGGCATGACGAGTAGCGGGAGCCGCGCGGCGTTGAGTTTCTTGGGATCGGCGAGATCGGCCACGGTGAGCTGCTCGACGGGCAGGAAGGCCTCGAGGGCGCGGACGCAGATGGGACCGGGCAGGCAGTCGTTCTTGCCGACGCCGGCAAAGTCGCGATCGACGAACACGCCGACGCGGGCCCGCGGCGACATGCCGGTCCAGCGGGGCGGAATCGTGCCGCGTTCCCATTCGGCCAGCGCGGCGTTCAGCCGCGCGACATCAGCGGCCCGGTCCGCCGCGAGAGTTTTTGATTCGGCAACGTCGCTGGCGAGGTCATAGAGTTCGTCCGGCTGGCCGTGTGCCTTGAGCAGTTTGAGATTTCCCTGCCGCACGGCCTTCCAGCCGGCGAACCGCCAGAAGAGTGCTTCATGCGGCTGTTCGGTGGCGTGTTCGCCAACTCGATCGCCGGCAAGAAATGGCAGGAGGCTCACGCCGTCGGTGTCGCCGGGCGCGGCAAGGCCGGCGGCCGCGAGCGCGGTCGGCACGACGTCGAGCGACGAGACTGGCTTGTCGTAGGCCGTGCCAGCGGCGACATGGCCGGGCCATTCCACGAGATACGGCACCCGGATGCCGCCCTCGTAGCATTCCCCCTTCAAGCCCCGCAGTGGCGTGTTGAGCGAGTAGTTCTCGCAGCCCGCCTCGACGAGCGTCTTGTTGCCGCCGGGGCTGCCGCCATTGTCCGAGAGGAAGACGATGATCGTGTCGTCGGCGAGGCCATGCGTCCGGAGCCGCTCCCGAATTGTTCCGATACCTTCATCCATCGCCGCGACCATTGCGGCGATCGTGCGGCGGATCGGGTTTTCGATGTGGGAGAGTTTTTCCTCCCAGCGGGCACAGGGCGTGATCGGCGTGTGAGGGGCGCTGTAGGCGAGGTAGAGCAGGAACGGCTCGGCCCTGTGGGTGTCGATGAAGGCGAGCGCCTCGCGGGTGAAGGCGTCGGTGAGATACTCGCGCTCGGGTACCGTCTCACGCCCCCGCATCACGGGCGAGCGGCCGTTTTCCTTGAAGGGCACCTTCTGATGGGGCGGTGAGCTCTTTAAGTAGAAGTTCCTCGCATCGTCGTCGGGAAGGTAGGCCCGGCCGCCATCGAGGAACCCGAAGAACTCGTCGAACCCTTGCGAGAGCGGGTGGTAGCGGTCGTGAACGCCGAGGTGCCACTTGCCGACGGCCGCCGTGCGGTAGCCCGCGGCTTTGAGCCGCTCCGCGAGCGTCTGCTCGTCGAGCGGCAGGCCCATCAATTCCGCATGCTCCAGTTCGAAACTCTGCGCAATATTGTTTTCGTGGCCGAACCGCTGCTGATAGCGGCCGGTGAGCAGCCCGGCCCGCGTGGGGCTGCAGACGGGGCAGGTGACGTAGCCGTCCGTGCACCGGGCGCCGGCCTTCGCCATCGCATCGAGGTGTGGCGACGGAGCGTCTTTACCGCCGTAGCAGCCGAGTTCACCGTAGCCGAGGTCGTCGGCCACGATCACGATCACATTGGGGGGCCGGGGAGCGGCGGCCTCTGCCCCGAGGGCATGCGGCGAGCCTGCCGCGAGCGTGCCCGTGAGCAGGGCGAGTGCGGCAGGCAGCACTGCGCGGAGCCGGGCCAGCACGCGAACCGGGAGGGCAGGCATTGAAAAACCTCAGGTGTGCGGAAAGCAGTGGTAGCCGCTGCCTTCCACCCTCTAGCGTGTCCTGCCTTGCCCGCGTGAACCATAGCCACTTTTGGCGACGGCCTGGCCGGGCCGTTCTCACCCGCGGCGGTTGTAGAGGGCGACGGCCTGGCCGCGAGACCGCACGTGGAGTTTTTCGTAGATATGCCGCACGTGGGCATGGATCGTGTGGTAGCTCACGCCCACCTTCGCGGCGATCTCCTTGTAGAGATAGCCTTGCGCGAGCAGGGCGAGCACCTCGGCCTCGCGTTCGGAGAGGTGTTCCATGCCGGACCGGGCCGGGCCGGCCGGTTTCTTGAAGGCCTGCACCACGCGGCGGGCGATATTACTCGTCATCGGCGCACCGCCGGCATGCACGTCGCGGACCGCGGCCAATAGTTCCGCCGCCCGCACCGGCTTCACGAGGTAGCCGTGGGCGCCCGCGGAGAGGGAATCGAAGATGGCGTCGTTGTGGTCGTAGACCGTGAGCATCATGATCTGCGTTTCCGGCGATCCTTCCGCCAAGTGCCGCACACACTCCACGCCGCTCATGCCCGGTAGGTTAATGTCGAGAATCGCGACCTTCGGGGCGAGTTTCGGCAGTGCACGGATCGCCTCCTCGGCGGAGCCGTACGCGGCCACGCACCGCACGTCGCTGGCGGCCTTCAGGATCTGCTGCAGCGACGAGCGAACGGCCGCATCATCCTCCACGATCGCGACGGTGATCAGCCCGCCGGGCCGTATTGTCTCGGGAGATTCAACGGCTGCCTTGCTCATGTGCCACGGCCCTGTGGTTGCCCGGGCTTCAGCGGCACGCAAAACCGCACGATCGTGCCACGGCCACCGGCTCCGGCCGCGATCGTGTAGATTCCGCCGAGGGCCGCGATCCTCGCCCGCATATTGCCCAGTCCATCATGCCCCGGGGGCAGGCGGCCCGCCAGAGCGTCTGCCGGGATTCCGCAGCCGTCGTCTTCGACCTCGATCGTGAGTGAGCCGTCCGCGGACTGCATGCGGATCCAGACCTCGGTCGCCCGGGCATGCTGCACGACGTTGTGCAGAGCCTCCTTGATCGTGAGGAAGATGCCGCGCCGCTCGATCGATGAGAGTTGGCCCGTCGGCATTTCGTCGGGTATCTGGAGCCGACAGCCGATGCCTGCCGACCGCAGGTATTCCTGCGACTCCTTGGAGAGAAACGTGGCCAGGCTTTCGACCGAGTCTTGGCCCGGGCTGATCGCCCACACGGCGGCGTCGAGTTGCCTCGCGAGATGGTGGGCCGTGGAGAAGATCGTGTCGAGCTGCGACCGGGCCGCCTCCCGGTCGGCAAGCCCGTCGCGGGCGAGTTCGCTCGCCAGCGCGATCTGCGTGAGGCTTCCGCCGAGTTCGTCATGCAGATCCTGGGCGATCCGCGTGCGTTCGGTGCTGACGGCGTGGGCCTTCTCGAGACGTGCCAGCTCAAGTTGGAGCCGATTCCATTCGAAATACCGCCACGTGCCGAAAAAGGCGCCGCCGGCCGCCAGCCCGCATGCCGCCCAGAACCAGGGCCGATTCCAGAGCGGCTCGGGGAGGACGATCTCCGTGACCTTCTCGACGCCGGTGGGCACGCCCTCGGTAGTGGCGGCAGCAAGTCGGAAGCGGTAGGTGCCCGGCTTCAGGTGGCGATAGCGCTCCGTGCCGCCCGAATTCGCGCCGATCGAGAACACTTCCCCCCATTCTAGTTCGAGCGTATCGCCCGGCGTCACCGCCATCTGCGCTCTGCTGAGCAGCCGCCATCCGGAGAAACCTTCCGGATCCGCATCGATGAATTGAAGCGCCGGCTGCCCATTGAAATCACCGATCACGGCGGAGTCGGAATTACTGCCGAATTTTTCCCACGGAAGGCCTGTCGCCGCCACGGAAAACGTGGTGACCAAGGGGGCGACGTCGGACGTCTTTCCAAGTGTCGTCACGGTGACTCCATCGATCGCGAGCACCCCTACCGTCGTGAACACGCCGCCCGACCAGATCGCGATGCCCATCTTCGCGCTATCGGGAGGCACCGTCACCCGGCTGGTGCGGCGGGTGAACTGCGACGCCGCCAGCGTACCGCGCCACCCCGCACTCTTCCCCTTCATAAAGAATTCGAACATGCCCGTCTGCGCACTTTTAGCACTAAAAAAGATGACGCTCATCCGCATGTGGGCGGAGCCCGAATCGATGTCGCGCCAGTCCGTATCCACACCCTCCAATTTGAAGAGCAGCCTCGTGCCTGAGGGGCCGGCCGACGCCAGGTCGAAGGGTTCAAACGAGAGGGAGACGTCGGCCTCCTGCCGGGCCGGAAGGTGAATCGCCTGCCCGGCCCGCATGACAATGGGTGTGCCATCGACAGACAGGCTCGTGATCGAGGCGAACCCCGGCCCGCGAGGAGAGGAATCCTCCCCCGCGAAAGCTGTGCCAGCCGCCATCACTGCGGCAGCCAGTGCCGGAAATGATGACCAAGATCGGCGTGGCGATGCGTCCATGACGGGAACCCTGGGTCGGCCAGACCCCCTCATTATGCCGTGCCGCAGGCAGAAAAACCGGCCTAAATCCAACTTTGTGAGTCGCCAGTTCTGGCTATTTCGGGCCTCCGAACCATGGCCTACTCTAGCCGGATGAGGGGGAAGTTCTCCCGGAACCGAAATCGGAGTCGACGATTATGGTCGCTTTCGAGCATTTTCGTGCAGTCAATTCAGCCCGTTGGGCGGGAATTACCGTTGGCTTGTGGGCGTTGGCATCGGCGGCACCGGCTCTCGCGGCGACTGGCACATGGAACACCACGACCACGAACGGGTCGTGGGCCACTACAGGCAACTGGAACGGCGGTGTGCCGGGAACGGGCGACACGGCGACGTTCAGCGGCACGAGTAACAACCAGACGATCGTCACCGGCACAATAACGCTCGGCAGCCTGCTGTTCGACACGGCCAGCGTCGGCGCGTACACGGTCGGAGGCGCTGCGGCGGGCACCGGCCAGATCACACTCGACAACAACGGGTCGATCACGGTAACGGCCAGCGCCACAAACTCTCAGACGATCAATGCGAAGATCGTGCTGGGTGCCAGCGGTACCGTCTCCAATAGCGCATCGGGCAAAACGCTCTCACTGGCTGGAGGCATTACGGGGGCCTCCACTGGCACGAGCACACTTTCGATCGCCGGGCCGGCCCAGACCACGATCAACGGAGCGATCATCGATGGCGCCGGTGGCGCTTTGGGAATCACGATTACGAGCGCCGGCAACACCCGCTTTGGTGGCGCGAACACGTTCACCGGGCCGCTGATAATCGCCGCCGGCGCTGGCGCGTTCAACAACGACGGCGCTTCCTCGATCCCAACCGGAGCCGCGGTGACGTTCAATGGCGGCAGTTGGGGTCTGAATAACGACATCACGGTCGGCGCGCTCAGCGGCACGAACGCGTCGTCATTTTTCTTCAGGAATCCCGCCGGAGCGAAGACAATAACCGTTGGGTCAGGGAACGCCTCCAGCAGTTTTGCCGGGAGCATCAGCGACAACAATCCAACCAGCACCATCAATGTCGGAAAGATCGGATCCGGGACATGGTCGTTGTCGAATGCCGGTAGCACGTACGCAGGCACGACAACGATCAGTGCCGGGGCGGTTCAGGTCGCGAAGCTCTCGAACATCAACACCGCCAGTAGCATCGGGAAAGGGTCGTCCGCTGGGGCGGCGACGGACCTCGTTCTCGCCGGCGGTGTCCTCCGGTACGCCGGTTCCGGTGATTCAACGAATCGGTTGTTCAGCACCGGCACCGCGGGCGGAGGCATCGAGGCCTCCGGAGCAGCGGCTCTGGTCTTCACGGGCACGGGCGCCATGGGGTTCAACAGCCAGTCGGGCGCCCGCACGGTCACGCTTTCCGGCACGAGCACGGCAAACAACTCGCTCGCCATGGCGATCGGCGACAACGGGGGCGCCACGAGTCTCCTGAAGAACGGCGCGGGCCTCTGGATCCTCACGGGCGCCAACGGCTACTCGGGCTCGACGACCGTGAATGCCGGCACGCTCCAGTTCGGCAGTGATTCGACCGCGACTTCGTTTTCGACGAGCGGCACGATCGCCCTGGCCGGCACGCTCAAGGCACATAACGGCACGCTCACGCTCACCAACAACCGGATCAATATCACGGGTGCGTCCGGCAACCTCACGACCGGTGCCTCGGGCACGATCAGCGTGTCGGGCGTAACGTTCGCCAATCAGGCAGGCACAAACGTCGCGGTAACCGCCCCGATGGTGATTGGGGTCGGCGGGCTGACCGTTGCCGCCTCATCGACGTCGTCCGGGGCCTGGGTGAACCTGAGCGGCAATCTCTCTGGTGCGGGGGCGGTAACGCTCGATTCACAGGGCCTTAACACGTTTCAGCTGACCGGCTCCAACTCCTTCACCGGCGGAATCGTCGCCTCCAGTGGCTACTGGCATGGCGGCCAGAACAACAGCATCCCGGCCGGAGCCTCGGTCACGAACAACGGTACCTGGGGCGTCACGGGAGATGCAACTATTGGTAGCCTCACGGGGAACGGCGGTATCTTCAATACCAACAGCGTGCTCAAGACACTGACGATCGGTGCAGGAAATGCTTCGAGTAGCTACAGCGGCGGGATCGGTGGGGGGCAAAATCTGGCGGTTGTGAAAACAGCCAGCGGGACGTTTACGCTCTCGGCTGCCTGGAGTCATGACGGCGGCACGACGATCAATGGCGGCATGCTTTCGATCGCCTCGGCCGGGGCGCTCAGCGGCACGGCGGGCACGGTCACGATCAACGGGGGCGAACTGAAATACAACTCGGCGACGACGCTCACGCGACCGATCGCGTTCACGGCCGGCACGATCTCCGGCACGGGCACGATCGGCGCGGCGGTGACCGCCGGCGTTGGCGCCATCCTCTCTCCCGGCAACTCGCCAGGCACGCAAAACTACACGAGTGGACTGACGCTCGGCCCCGGCGGCCAGTACACCTGGGAGATCAACAACTGGACCGGCTCCGCCGGCACCAACTACGACCAGCTCGCCGTGTCGGGTAGCGCGCTCAATATCACCGCGACGAGCGGCAGCACGTTCAAGATCGCGGTGACGAGTCTCACGGGATCGAATACCACGGGGGCAGTGGCAAACTTTGGTGGCGGGGCCAACGGGACCTCGTTCACGATCGCCACGGGCTCGGCAGGCATTTCAAACTTCGACAAGACTAAGTTCACGGTCGATACGGCCGCGTTCACCAATAACAACTCGCTGCCGACGAGCGCCGGCTTCTGGCTCACGACCAACGCGGGCAGCACGAGCCTGATCCTCAACTACGCCCCGTCGGCGACTCGTTCGCTCGCGGCGGCCACGAGCGCCGCGCAGATCATCGTGGGCGGTACCGCCACGATAACGGCGGGCGTGATCAACGCCGGCAATCCGGCGAACAGCCCCGATGCGTTGAGCTTCACGGGGCTCGCTGTGGGAAATGGCGTGTCGCTCGGGGCCACCAGCGGCTCTGGGATCACGGCCGGAGGCACGAGCGCGACGTCGGGGGCGTTCACGACACTGACGGCCGGCACGTTTAGTTTCACGCCGAGCGTGGCGACGGCCACGAACACGAACATCGGCACCATCGCCCTGACTGGTTCCACGAGTGCAGCGACGGTGACGGTGCTCGACCATGCGACATCGAGCCTTTCGGGGACGGGGGCCGTCCTGAGCGCCGTCCTCGACCTCGGCACATGGGACTACGGGAGCCAGACATGGACCTCCGGCTGCAACACGGGAACGTTCTTCATCTCCAATCTCACGAGCCTCGCCGGGGCTTCGCTCACGGCCGACCTGTCGCTGACGAACTACACGGCCAACGCCGACGGCTTCTCGACCAACCTGAGCACCTACGCGGACATCCTCGGCGGCCAATCTTCCCCCTTCACGATCACTTTCGATCCCACGTCATTTGGGACGTCGGGCACACAGACGAAAACGTTCACGCTCACGATGGCCGACAAGACCGGCCTCTCCGGTGGGACGAGCACCAACACGCTCACCGTAACGGCGAACGTGGTGGTGGTGCCTGAGCCTGGGGCTCTTGCCATCGCCGGGATCGGCACCGGCATGACCATTGCCGGGTGGTTTGCCGCGAAGCGGCGACGAATGCACCGGGTGAAGATTAGCAGTACACTTTGTTGATCATGAGTGTGGCTTTGCCAACGGGTCTGGGGCCCGAGGGAAATAACGTGCCTACCGTTTCGGTGCCGCGGGCCCGACGATTATCGGGCTTCACGCTCGTCGAGATGCTCGTCGTGGTTGCGATCATCGGCGTGCTCGTCGCCCTGCTCATTCCAGGCGTCCAGTCGGCCCGCGAATCAGCCCGCCGAATCCAATGTGGCAACAACCTGAAGCAGATGGGGCTGGCGCTTCACAACTACCACGACGTCAGAAAAAAGCTGCCTTCGCCCAGCATGAGCATGAAAATGCTGAACCCGGAGTCCTCATCTGGCACCCAGACGTGGTCAACCACAGCGGGCTCGAGTTGGCCGGCCCACACCTGGAGCGAATATATCTTTCCCTTCATGGATATGGCTGACATCTATAACCAGATCGACTTTAACAGAGACTATTGGACACTCGCGGTGCTACGGGGCCGAAGACTCCCGCAATTCGAATGTCCGAGCAATCCTTTCTGCGCGACGATGATGCCAAAGGACGGCGTGAGCTACTTCTTCCCGCCGAGCGGTTCGTTCAAGATGGCCGTGGGCTGCTATGCCCCGAGTATGGGGCCGTCGCATCCGGCCGCCCTCGGCGGATCGGTGGCCGTCGATTGCCCTAGCAACAACACCTACTGCTCCGTGGCTGCCTCCGACCCGAAACTCCAAAAGCTCTATGCGACCCCCGGCATGTTCAGTGGTCGCAGCACGCTGCAAGTGCCTTTCTCGGCGGTGACCGACGGCCTCTCGAAGACGATCATGCTTGGCGAGCGACGGGGCGAACTCTGTAAGAATTGTCTGCAGTTGTCTTACTACACGCCCTGTATCTGGACTGGAAACCGGATCAACAGTCCAAACATCAAGGAAAACGACATGACCGCCGATTACAACAACGGCGGCGCTGCCAGCTACCACGCCGCTGGTGCCAGCTTCGTCATGGGCGACGGGGCGGTAGTCTTCTTCGACAACAACATCGACTACCAGATCTACAATGCCCTCGGCTGCCGTGATGACGCAGGCTTCGCCATCAATGTCGCCAACGTGGCCGTGCCATGACCTCTTCATTGAAACAGCCTCTAGCAGTATCCGTCGCCCGGTCGAACCTCGTCGTGCTTCCCGGTCTGCTCCCCTGCCTACTCTTGGCCAGCGGGTGCGGGCCTCGTGTACCCGCGGGCTTCGTCGTCGTGGCGGGCACCGTGACCTACGAAGCCGCACCGCTCACTACCGGTACGATTCTTTTTTCTGCTGAATCTGGCGCTGCAGCCTCTGCACAGATTGATCCGTACGGCAGGTTTCGTACGACTTTGCGACCAGGGCGAGTAGTGATCGCCGTGCGAGCGAAAGAAGGCGTCGACAGACTCGACGAGAAGGGCAACTACATTGCTGCCAAGAGCGTGATCCCCGAGACGCTGGGCGACACGAAAACCTCCGGCCTCTCGATCGACGTCGCAGCCGGCATGAAGCCGGTGAACATCGTTCTGGACCAGCAGGCTGACCCTCAGCCGGTTCGCAAGTGAGAGACAGCCGGATCGGGACATCTGCTCGCTTGATCTGCGCCTGATTGGAGCAGGGCCTGAAGCGAGAGGTGACGGCGCGTAAAAGAATCGAAAAAAAGCACGCCCGTCCCGATTTATCTTCGGGACGATATCGTCCGCCTATCCCGATCTTCACCGTCTCGAATTCCTTTGGAGACCACCCGATGCCCACCAGCCCGTACGCGCCGCTCTCCATCGGCACCACCACGACCCGCCGCGGATTGCGGCATGAGTTTCCGTGAACTATCCCCCGAGCATCGCGTTCAAGCGACGCCAGGGCGAGTACTATGCCCGCCTCGCAGCCGTCCGCACCGAAGGCGACTATCACCTCGTCCACGGCCTGCTAATCCATGCTGGTGATTTGCCGTCAGCAACACCGTAGTATTCTTTCATTTATGCTCGCTCGTCGCATTTCCCATTTTCCCCCAGGACTTCTGCAGTGAGAGCAGTGCGCAGGACGACCGTTGTGGTCATGGCCGCCTGCCTCGCGACGCTGCGTCTCGAAGCCGCGGTGCCGATCGTGGCTGGCTTCGAGCGCTATGGCCGCTTCGCCGAGGGCGACGGCGCAAGGGTGGAGGCCGGGCTCCTCCTCCTCGGTGATTTGGGCTGCGTGAACTGCCATGCCGGCTCAGCAAAAGCCACGCAGCACTTCCTACCCAAGGCCGGCCCCGTGCTCGACCAGGTCGGTACGAGGCTCCGCCCGGAATGGATCGTCCGCTACTTGGCGGATCCGCATGCGACCAAGCCGGGCACTACCATGCCTCACGTGCTCGCCGGCCTGCCGGATGCCGAGCGGGAGCATGCGGCCACGGCGCTTGCCCACTTTCTGGTTTCCACCGGGGAATTCGTCGACGGTTGGGGCAACGAGCGGCCAAACGTCAGTCTTCAGGAGGGGCTCGCCGTGTATGAGCGTTCTGGCTGTACCGCCTGCCACGGCTCGCGAAAGACCGATGCCGTTGCGCTTGCTGACAGCGTGCCGCTCGGTGAACTCGACGGCAAGTGGTCTCCCCGGTCGCTCGACGAGTTCCTCAAAGACCCGCTGGCGACACGTCCCTCCAGCCGGATGCCCACGACCGTGCTCGCCGACAGTGACCGCCGCCAACTCGTTGCCGCGCTCATGACCACCCCGCCGAGTCATGGATCAAGTTTCGACGACGTGACCGCCTTCAATGGGCGGGTGTGGTCCGCCCGCATTGATACGCTCGACGAGATGGCCTCGCTCGGGCCGCCAACGCGGTCAGCGCCGATGAAGGGCTTCGATGTCGTTGGACTGGCCCAGGCACGCGAGAACTTCGCCGTGCAGCTCGATGGATTTTTTCATGCCCCCGTGCCGGGAGCGTATACCTTTCATCTGGCGAGCGACGACGGCAGCCGGCTGTTCGTGGGGGGAACACTGGTCGTGAACAACGACGGCATCCACGGCCTTACCGAACGGCAGGAAACGGTCACTCTCGTGGCCGGAGTTCATCCACTGCGGATTGACTATTTCGAGGCGACTGGCGGCGAGGGGCTCTCCGTCGATGTGGTGCCCCCCGGCCGCCGGCGGCGGACGCTGCTGGCCCATGCCACTCCCGGCGCAGAAGACCATCCGGCGTTCCAGACGCGGAAGTTGGAGGTCGCGGCCCTGCCGTTCACGGTCGATCCCGCGCTTGCTGCCGAGGGGCGGCAGTTGTTCGGGAAGGTTGGTTGTGCGAACTGCCATGTGATGCACGACGGTGAAGGGCAACAGCTGGCGGTCTTGTCGGAGCCGAAATCCTTGTCTGAGTTGCGCGCGTTGACCTCCGGCTGCCTAACGGCCAATCCCGGCCAGGCAGCGGGTGGTCGGCCCGCTGCGGCACGGTATGGACTCGACGAGATCCAGCGGAGCATGCTGCGCGACGCCGTCTCGTGGCTGAAGGAATCGGCCGCGGATCAGGAGCCAACCCGCGAGTATCGCATCGACCGGGGGTTCACAGCGCTCAACTGCTACGCATGCCACGTTCGTGACGGTAAGGGGGGCACTGTGCCGGCGGTAGTCACCTTGGATGAGGAGGGCGAACCGGTCCGTGTCGACGCGGCCCGCGACGCGCTCTTCACCTCGGCGGTGGCGGAACTCGGCGAAGAAGCCCGGCTTCCGCCATTGCTCACGGGCGTCGGCGACAAACTGGCTCCCGACTTTCTTGCACAGGTGCTTCGCGACGGCGGGCATGACCGCGTTGGCTACATGCACACGCGCATGCCGAAATGGAACGGTCTCGTCGCCGATCCCCTCGCCGCCCTGCTCGCAGAGGATGCCAAGACCTCGGTGCCGGTGCCCGAACTTGGCGGGTTTGTCGCTGCAGAGGTAGCCGAACAGGGGCGGAGGCTGTGCGGATCAACGGCGTTAGGCTGCATCAAGTGCCATGCATTCGGCGGCGAGAAGGGGCAGAGCCTCGGCGTGATCGACATGACACGGATGCCCAAACGCCTGCGCCACGAATGGTTTCTCGCGTACGTCGCCAATCCACAGCGGTTTCGCCCCGGCACGCGGATGCCCGCGGCCTGGCCCGACGGCAAGACGTTTTTCACTGACATCCTCGATGGCTCCGCTGCCGGCCAGATCGAGAGCGTCTGGCGGTATGTCTCGGGAGCGAAACCCGCTCCGCCCCTCGGCCTGGCCACCGACCCGATCGAACTCGTTCCCGCAGGACGGCCGATCGTCTACCGGAATTTTATCGAGGGAGCCGGCCCGCGGGCGATCGGCGTCGGCTACCCGGAGCGGATCAACATGGCGTGGGATGCGAATGCCTCACGGCTGGCCTTGGTCTGGAGTGGCGGATTCATCGACGCCAGCCGCCATTGGACCGGGCGGGGCGCGGGCTTTCAGCCACCGTTGGGAAACGGAGTGTTTTGCGCCGACGCCTCGACGCCGCTCGCCGTGTTTGCGTCCAAGGCTGATCTGGCGACCGCCATGTGGCCGGCAGCCGCCGATCGTAAGTCGCAAGGCCCCGCCGCAGGGCATACCGCCCTCGGCTATCGCCTCGATGCCGCCGGCAGACCGATTTTTCGGTGGCGCTGGGGTGAGTGCATCGTGGTCGACGCAATCGAGCCGGTGACGTTCGGGGCCGCTGGCGCCGGGAAAGGGCCGTTCGCTGGCCTGAGACGCACGCTCACCATCTCCGGATCGCCCCCCGCAGGGACCGTCGCATTCAGGGCCGCTACAGGCGACTCGATCGCAGATGAATCGGATGGCTGGTACCGCGTCGATGGGCGGTGGCGGGTGCGGGTCGAGGCAGACGGGACAATCGTGCGACGTGGCGACGAGGGTCACCCCGAAGTGCGGGTGCCGCTCGTCTGGAAGCCAACTGCCGACGGCCGAGCCGAGGCTGTGGTGGTGGAGGAACTCAGATGGTGATTCGAATCGGCCGAGCGTTGGCCTGCTGCGTGTTGCTCTTGTCGGGTTTGGCGTGGATCGTGCCAGTTGCTGCCGTGGAACCCGCGAGCACCACGCCCGCGCAGAGCGATTACTGGCAGATCGAGGCGGTGCCCACACCGTCCGACGTGGTGCTCGAGGTTTCGGCGCTGGAATGGGTTCCGGCTTCCCCCGCTGCTCCAGAGGGCATGCTGGCCGTAGCCACGCGCCGCGGCGACATCTGGCTGGCCACGGGCGTCGAGGGTGACCTCTCGAAAGTCACCTGGAAGCGGTTCGCTGAAGGACTGCACGAGCCGTTCGGCCTGGCCTGGCGCGACGGGCCCGACGGCACATGGCTCTACGTCACGCAGCGAGGCGAGCTCTCGCGGCTGCGGGACGAGACAGGCGATGGTGTGGCCGATGTCTACGAGACGGTCAGCGATGCATGGGGCATCAACGGCGACTACCACGAATACGCCTTCGGATCGAAGTTCGACCGCGAGGGCCGGATCTGGATCGTACTTTGCCTCACCGCATCGACCTCCAGCGATGCACCGTTCCGGGGCTGGTGCGTCCGGGTGGCGGAGGACGGCACGATGATCCCCACCTGCAGCGGGATTCGATCGCCCGGCGGCATCGGCTTCGGCTGCGACGGCGAGGTCTATTACACCGACAATCAAGGCCCATGGAACGGCAGCTGCTCGCTCAAGCACCTCGTGCCGGGCGACTTCATGGGAAATCCTGCGGGCAACAAGTGGTATACCCAGGCGCCGGGGATGGGATCCGCGCCGGAAGAGCCGAAGAGTGGTTCGCGGATCACGGCCGAGACCAGGCGGATTCCGCGACTGAGGCCACCGGCCGTGGTCTTTCCCTACGCACTGATGGGACAGAGCGCCGCGGGCATCCTCTGCGACTCTACCCAGGGCCGATTCGGCCCCTTTGCAGGACAGCTCTTCGTTACCGACAACTCGCACAGCATGGTGATGCGGTGCGCGCTGGAAACGATCCACGGCGTGAAGCAGGGCGGCTGCTTTCCGATGCTCGCGGGCCTGCGGAGCGGCTCGCTCGCCGAGCAGTTTTCGCCAGGGGGCAGGCTCTTCGTGGGCGGCACGAATCGCGGCTGGGGATCGCGCGGCCCCGGCAGCTTCGCCCTCGAACGAGTCACTTGGACGGGCCGAACGCCGTTCGAGATCCGAGCCATCAGGGCCATTGCCGGAGGATTCGAACTCGAGTTTACGCACCCTGTCGATCCGGCCACGGCGGCAGATCTGCGGAGCTATGCCGCCCGTGGATTCACCTACATCTATCAGTCGGCCTACGGGAGCCCCGTGGTGGACAACGAGCCGTGCCCGGTTCAGAAGGCGGAGCCGACGGCCGACGGCCGCAGCGTGAGGCTCATGCTGGGAAACCTTCGCGAGGGAATGATCCACGAGATTCGGGCCGCCGGGATCCGCGCCGCCGCCTCGGCCGACGGCGCCGCTGGCCAGCCGTTACTGCACGATACCGGCTGGTACACGCTCAACCGCCTGCCGTAGTCGAGCAACGGCACTTCGGCTGACCTGCTTCCCTTGAAAGGCAGCACTTCCCCAGAGAGAATCCAAGCTGAGTAGCCCGACGACGGTTGAAACTCCACCGACGCCAAGACCCTCGGCCGCACCCATTCCGTGGCTCCTGGCATCAAGCCCGTCGAGTTCGTGCTCGTCCGTTGATGTGCCGCCCGCATCGGTCGTGGGATCAGGCCAAGATCTCTTTGATCACGTGCGACGGCTCCACGCCGGTGAGGCGGAAGTCGAGCCCCTGCGACCGGAAACTCAGCCGGGTATGGTCGCAAGAAAAGGCCCGCCGGCAGCCACGCCCGGAAAATTGATTGCGGCATGAGTTTCCGCGAACTATCCTCTAGGAAACGATCGTTGCTTACGGTCTATTGCTCGAAAAGGATCGTTTCTTTCGATGCCCCGCGAGACCGGCAGTTTCCGAACCAGTACGACCCACGGGGAGACCGTCCGGGCGTTTGTGCCGTACCCTTTGCCGCCGGCCGCCCCACCACTGGCGATCGAGAATGAACTCGCTGAGCGGCACACTGAGGCCCTTGCCGCCATCGGCCGTCTCCGGCTCGCCGGGGCGATGGTGCCCGATCCAAGCTGGTTTCTTTACGGCTTCGTTCGCAAGGAGGCCGTGCTGTCGTCGCAGATCGAAGGCACTCAGGCGACCCTCCGCGATGTCGCCACCTTCGAGGCCACGAGCATGGCCGACAGGCCGGCCGACGTCGCGGAGGTCTGTAACTACGTCGATGCCTTGAACCAGTCCCGTGCCACGATCAATGATCCGGCGGGCCTGCCACTCTCCACGCGGCTGCTCTGCCACGCGCATCGCATTCTGATGCGTGGCGTGCGCGGCGCTGACAAACTCCCAGGCGAGATCCGCCGCAGTCAAAACTGGATCGGTGGTAGCCGGCCAGGCAACGCAAGCTTTGTGCCACCGCCACCTGAGGAGGTCGCTCCCGCGCTGGCCGCGCTTGAGCGGTGGATCCATGCAGACGATCCGCTGCCCCCCTTGGTCAAGGCCGGGCTCGCGCACGTGCAGTTCGAGACGATCCACCCGTTTCTCGATGGCAACGGCCGCATCGGCCGCATGCTCATCACCTTGCTGGTCGAGCATTGGGACCTGCTCGACCAGCCACTCCTCTACCCGAGCATCGCGTTCAAGCGACGCCAGGGCGAGTACTACGCCCGCCTCGCAGCCGTCCGCACCGAAGGCGACTGGGAAGGTTGGACGTCGTTCTTTCTCGAGTGCGTAGCCGCTGCGGCCGATGACGGCGTCGCCATCGCGAGGGCCATCCACGCCCTCGTTGCCCGCGACCGCAACCGAATTGTCCAACACCCCCGGGCGACCGTCGCGGCCATCCAACTCCTCGACCATCTTCCCTCGACCCCGGTTCTGACGGTTCCGCGGGCGCGCGGTCTCCTCGGCATTACTGCGCCGCCAGCACGCAAGGCCATTGAACTGCTCGAGTCGCTCGGCGTGCTTCGCGAGACGACGGGGAAGCAGCGAGACCGTGTCTATGCCTATCATGCATATCTGGAACTGCTGACGGAGTCGTCTCAACCGACTGCCGTAGTCGAGTTCGTGCCCGCCCAATGACGTGCCTTGAGATGCCTCACGGAGCCGCTCGTATATGCCTGAATGGCTGACTGTTTCCGTTGGATCCCAGCCGGGGCTCCCCTGGCAGGCCTTGGCCATTCGACTCGCGGCGGCGGCGGCTTTCGGGCTCGTCGTGACATGGCTGTATCGAGCCACACGAGACGCTGCGCGGATCTCGGCTTCGTTTCCGGGCACGCTCTCGCTCTTATGTGTGCTCATCGCCATGGTGACGCAGGTGATCGGCGACAACGTCGCGCTCGCCTTCAGCCTCGTGGGCGCCCTGTCGATCGTTCGCTTCCGCACCGTCGTGCAGGACACGCGTGACACCGCCTTCGTGATCTTCGCGGTGGCGGTGGGCATGGCGATCGGTGCCGGACAGCCCGCGGTGGCGGTGGCGGGCACAATCGCCACGGGGGCGGTGGCCTGGCTGTTTCGTGACGCCGCCGCCATCCATCGGGGCAGAAGTCCACGGGCCTTCGCCGTGGTGGTGCGGGCCGGGGCGGATGCCGCGGTCGAGGGCCGCGTGTGCGAGGTGCTCGGGAGGCATGGCGATAAGGTCGAACTCGTCGGCAGCGGCACCGCCAAGAAGGGCATGGCCGTGCAGGCCGAATCCCTGGTCCGGGAACTGCTTGGGTCGGAGATCTTTCGAGCGGCCGGCATCCCCACGCCCCGCGTGGCCCGGGCCCGACCGCTGGCAGGCGGTCGAGGACGTGCTCGCCGTCGAACCGTTTCTCACGTTCGCCGCGCTGGAACTGATGACGGGCCACTGGGATGGCTACTGCCTCAGCCGCAACAACTACCGCCTCCATGCAGATCCAGCGGACGGCGGCCGGTTTCACTTCCTGCCGCATGGCCATGGATCAGATCTTCGGCAACGCCCAGGCCGAGGTGCCGGAGCCGCCGCTGTGGTGCACGGCACTCGACGCCTCCGGGCGGGGCGACGTCTGGTAGACGGGCGGGCATCGCAGAAAACGATATGCTCATGCCAGATCTAGATCAGGTCCTTCGGCAAGGACGCAAAAATGCCGCTCGAAACACATCCTGACTGGCGGAACTTCGAGCTGGAGTTGAGTCCACACGTCGAGGAGCGGATGCTAGATCGAGGTTTCTCCGAGGTTGACCTGGGCTCATGCTCGAAGCGACTTCTGCCATTCGTTCAGGCGTCGGCGGAGGCCGATGGATCTTGGAAACAACGCACGACAGTGATGCGTGGAAAGTTGTTGTGGAGCCGGATGAACACGAACAGGTGATCGTCATAATTACCGCCTATCGGGTGACACTATGAAGCGTTCTTTTTTGAAGGTGACGTACCGGCACGGACGGCCAATCGCGGCCTATTTTCACCTGCCGCGGCAGCCTGGCGATTCTGCCGTACGGACCGAACGCGTTGACGAACTACTGCTCGTTGACCGTGCCGCCGATGGCCGACCGATCGGGATCGAAATCACCGATCCTGTCCGATTCGATCCCGACAGCTTCTTTGCCCTGCTCGAATCGTTGGGGCAAACCGCCATCGACCGAGACGAACTGCGGCCGCTTGTTGCCGCTTGAGCACGGGGTACATCGGGAATGAATAAGGGATAGGACGGTCAACGTCACCTCCGCAGGCGTTTGACCGGTGATGGGCGGTCGATTGGGTGCCATTGCGGGCCGTTTGCGGCACGAGGATTCTGTCTCTGAGAGTGACGACTACGGTTGAGCAGCACCCTTGCCGCGGCAGCGGTCGCTGCAATACCGCACCTGCTCCCAGCACCGCTCCCATTTCTTGCGCCACGTAAACTCGCGGCCGCAGGCGGCGCAGATCTTCGCGGGCCGGTTTACGCGGTCTTGGCTGCGGCCCATGCCTTGGGCTCCGGAAGGTGTCCACTGGGGCCCGGCCTCTGCGGCCCCGGCGGCGCCGCCAAGACGCGAATGGCCTCCACCAGCATCACGCCCGCCAGCGCGAGCAGCACCACGCCCGCCCAGGGCACCGGATCGGCCGGCAGCACGAAGCCACCCGCCCCGCGGAAGCGCGGCAGCGTCATGCTCGCCAGCGCCCAGGTGCTCATCACATACATGAACACGGTCGGCACGCCGGTGACGAGCCAGACCCAGGCCTCGCGACGCGTTCGCCACAGCCAGACCGTCACGCCCAGGAGCGTGAGCGCCGCCAGCAGCTGGTTGCTCGCGCCAAACAGGCTCCAGAATGTTTTCCAGACGGGGATCGCGTCGCCGTTGCCGTCGAGCTGCGGCCGCAGGAGGAAGAGCAGCGGCACGCCCGCCGTTAGTGCGGTGCCGAGCCACGCGCCCGTCCGGCCCGTCAGGCCGGTGAGCTCCTGGACGATGTACCGGCCGAGCCGGGTGCAGACGTCGAGCGTGTCGTAGACGAAGGTCGTGAAGGCCATGAGCGCGAACGACACGCCGATCGTCGTCGGCACGCCGAGGATCTCGAGAAACCGACCCATGCCGAGGGCATAGACGAAGTTCGGCGGCTGGTTTGCCAGCGGGCTGTCGGCGGCGAGCACCATCACGCACGACAGGCTCACGATCGCCACCATCGCCTCCAGGAGCATCGTGCCATAGCCAATCGGCCGGGCGTCGGTCTCCCTGCGCAATTGCTTGCTCGTGGTGCCCGAGGCGATCAGCGAGTGAAAGCCGGAGCAGGCGCCGCAAGCGATCGTAATGAAGAGCATCGGAATCAGTTCGCCCGCCTTCGCCGTCTGCCAGTTTGTGAAGGCCGGGTAGCGCACGCACGAATCGCCCGCCACCAGCCGGTCGCTCGCCACGAGGCCGATCACCGCGCCTGCCAGGGCGACATAAAGAAAACAACCGCCGAGGTGTCCGCGCGGCTGCAGCAGCAGCCACATCGGCACCATCGCCGCCCCGAGACAGTAGAGCAAGAGCAGCACGCCCCAGATCTTCTGGGCCTGCCCGTTGCTCACGCCGAGCAGCGCCGCCAGGTCGAACGGAATGAACTGGCCGATCCAGATCGCCACGCCCACGAGCGGCAGAAAGATCAGCGTGGCCAGCCAGAGGGGCATCTTCAGATGCCGCATGCAAAGCCCCATGATCACCGGCAGTACGAGATAGAGCAGGCTCGACGTGGCGATGCCGCCGCCCGACACCTCCTGGCCGTTCTCGAGTGTCTGCCGTCCGATGAAGCTCGAGGCCGTGATGTCGGTGAAGGCGACGACGATGTAGACCAGCGCGATCCAGACGAACGCCAGGAAGAGCACGTAGCTCCGGCGGCTCATGTGATCGCGGACCACCTCGGCGATCGACCGGGCCTTGTGGCGGATCGAGGCCACGAGCGCCGCAAAATCGTGCACGCCGCCGATGAAGATGCTGCCGATCAAGATCCAGAGCAGGGCCGGCAGCCAGCCGAAGGCCACGCCGGCGAGGATCGGCCCGACGATCGGCCCGGCCGCCGCGATCGCCGAGAAGTGCTGGCCGAGCAGGAGCTGCGGGGCGATCGGCTCGTAGTCGATGTCGTCGCGGAGCGTGACCGCGGGCGTGGGCGTGGCGGCGTCGAGCCGGAAGAGCCGGGCGAGCAGGCTGCCATAAAGCCGGTAGGCCACCATGAGGATGAGGCCGCTCGGGATGAGAATGGCAAGAAGGCTCATGGTGATGCTCAGGGCCGCCGGCGGGCTGCCTGTTTCGGGGGAATCCGCGGGGCGGGTGTGCCGTCCGCGACGAACCGTTACCATCATGCCGATTCCGGCCGGTGGCGTCGATCCAGAAGCCGCCGGTGCGCGATCTGGGCATCAGCGAAGGCACGCGTGAAGGGAGTCATCCACATGGCCGCATCCTCGAAAGAAACACTCGTCATCATCGGTAGCGGCCCGGCCGGCTGGTCGGCCGCCACCTACGCTGCCCGGGCCCAGCTCAAGCCGCTGGTCTACGAAGGGGCGATCACCGAAAAGAACCGGATGTCGGGCACGCTGCCGCTCGGGCAATTAGCCCTCACGAGCGAAGTGGAAAACTACGCCGGCTTCCCCCATGGCAACCTCGGCGCCTTCCTCGATTCGGCCCTGCCGGCCGCGCGGCGGCAGATGATGGCCCCGCATGCGGGCGAGGGCGTCACCGGCCCGGAACTCATGGAACTGATGCGGCAGCAGGCCGTCAACATGGGCACGCGGATCATCACCGACGACATCCTCAAGGTCGACTTCTCGCAGCGGCCCTTCAAGCTCTTCCCGAGCGAAGGGGGCGTGGTCGAGGCGGCCTGCGTGATCGTGGCGACGGGTGCGAGCGCCAACTGGCTCGGCCTGCCGAGCGAGGAGAAATACAAGAACCGCGGCGTGAGCGCCTGTGCCGTCTGCGACGGCGCGCTGCCCCGCTTCCGCAACCAGCCGATCGTCGTGGTGGGCGGCGGTGACTCGGCCGTGGAGGAGGCGACCTATCTCGCCAAGTTTGCGAGCACCGTCCACCTCGTGCACCGCCGCGACGCCCTCCGCGCCTCGAAGATCATGGCCCAGCGGGCGCATGACGACCCGAAGATACGGATCCATTTCAACTCGGGGCTGGCCGAGGTGCTCGGCGACGATGCGAAGGGCGTAACGGGTGTGCGGCTGCAGAGCACGGTAGATGCCAGCACCGAGGTGCTCGAGGCGGCGGGCGTCTTCCTCGCGATCGGCCACACGCCGAACACGGGCTTTCTCGACGGCCAGCTCGAACTCACGCCCAAGAAGTACATCGTGTGGAAGAAGCACTTCCGCACCGACACGACCGTGGAGGGCGTCTTCGCCGCCGGCGACGTGGCCGACGACTACTACCGCCAGGCGATCTCGGCCGCCGGCACCGGCTGCATGTCAGCCCTCGACGCGGAACGCTGGCTGGCTGCCCAGGGCACGCACTGACCACCGCCTGCGGAGGCCGACGGGCTGAAGCCTGTTCTCGTTAAAAAACCCGGCCGGGAGAGGTCTCCCGGCCGGGCGGATGAAACTCGTGAAGCTGGCGATCAGAGCGGACTAAAAGCCCACGTAGGTCACGCAGATGTCGCCGTGCTTCTGGAAGCGGATGACCACCGAGCAGCCGCAGCCGTAGTCGTAGCGAACCTGGCCGCAGCCGAGCAGCGTGCAGCGGGAGGTTTCGCACGGGCAGCCCTGGCAGCAGGCCGGCAGGCAGACCGGCACGTTGACCGTGCAGCAGGTTTCCGGGCTCGTCGGCGAGAGCACCGTCTCGTAGGTCGGCTCTTCGCAGCAGCCCCGGTCGCACCTGTGCTTGTGGGCGTGCTTGTGGCGATACTTGATGCAGGGATTCGTCGGGCAGCAGGTCTCGGCACCGCAGCCGGGCTCGAAACCGCACGACGGCTCGATGGCACAGGCCGGCTCGAACGCGCTGCAGCCGGGCTCCGCGGCACAGCTGGCCTCGGGGGCGGCACACGTCGGATCGAGGTGACGACGGTGGTGACCAAAACCAGCCTCGGCAGACGAACCGATGGCAAACGACAGGGCGGCAAGACCGCAAAGAAACAGCGAACGACCCATGAGAAGAGCCTCCATGGCAGTGACTGGGGGGGACCGTGATCGGGACGGAGAATTCCGTGCCCGGCGGTGAAGCCGCGGGTGCAGCCGCAACTTCCCTCAACTCTGGCACACGCCCGGATATTGTCAAAGAACAGTTTCTTTTTCGCGAGTTTTCGGTTTTCGGGGTGGACGGATCTCCAGCGCGTGGCGAGAGTTACAGCGATTCGCGCTTTCGCGGCCCATTCCCGGCACGAAACCAGGAGTTGATCCATGGCCTCCGCCCCCGACGTGCTCGTTGCCTTCGTGAAGGACTGCCTCCAGCGGGGGCTCGATCGCGACGCGATCACCCGGGCGCTCGAGGCGGCCGGGTGGTCGGCCCGCGAGGCGCAGACCGCGCTCGCCGAATTCGCGGAATCAGCGCTGCCCGTGCCCGTGCCGCGGAAACGCGTGTCGAGTTCACCCCGCGACGCGTTCCTCAACCTGCTCGCCACCGCGATGCTCTATCACGGGGCGATCGCCACGGGCGTGATCTTCTTCGTGCTCATCGACCGCTGGCTGCCCCTGCCCGGCGAACGGAGCATCTTCTTCCGGGACATCCTGCGGTGGGCCGCAGCGGCATTGCTCGTGTCGCTGCCGATCCTCGGCCTCGTCCAACGCACGATCTCCCGCGACAGCGCCGCCAATCCGATGGCGCGAATGACACCCGTCTATCGTGCGCTCGCCTACTTCACGCTGCTCGTGACGGCGCTGGTGATGGCGGGCGACCTGATCTGCGTGGTCATCAACTTCCTCGAAGGCGATGCCACGCTGCGGTTCATTCTCAAGGCGCTCGTCGTGCTCCTGATCGCGGGGGGCGTCTACCTCTGGTACTCAAGCGACGTGCGCCGCGAGGAGGCGCTGGCCGCCGGGAGTGCGACGTCCGGTGCGGGCCCGATGCACCCCACCCCGCCCTGGCGGCAGTGGCTTTCCCGCGTGGCGCTCGCGGTGGCGCTCGTCGCGATTGTTGCGGCCCTCGGGCTCCTCGGCAGTCCGGTGCGGGCGCGGATGCTGCGGCTCGACAGCCAGCGGGTGAGCGACCTGCGGGCCATCCAGGCCAATGTCGAGCTCTACCATTCGCGGCGCGGCGAACTGCCGGCCGCGCTCGACGACCTCGCGAAGGATCCCGACACCTACGTGCAGCAACTCGCCGATCCGGCCTCGAAGCAGCCCTACGGCTACACGCGGATCGACGGCAAGACGTATCGGCTGCTGGCGACGTTCGACCTGCCGACGCCGGCCGAGGATGAGCAGCAGCCGTGGAACCGCGACGACTTCTTCAAGCACGCCGCGGGCGAGCAGACGTTCACGCTCACCGCGCCCGAAAAGTAGGACAGGCTTCAGCCTGTCAGGAACGGCGACAGGCTGAAGCCTGTCCTGCTTCAGGCCATCATCCTGCGGAAACGCTCGAAGAGATAGGCGGAGTCGTGCGGACCCGCGGCGGCCTCGGGGTGATACTGCACGCTCGCGGCCGGAGCGGTCGTGTGCCGCACGCCCTCGATCGTGCCGTCGTTCAGATTGCGGTGCGTTACCGTCAGCTCCGGCGGGAGCGTTGCCTCGTCGACCGCGAAGCCATGGTTTTGTGACGTGATCTCCACCTTGCCGGTCTCGAGGTCCATCACGGGCTGGTTCGCGCCGCGATGGCCAAATTTGAGTTTGAACGTCTTCGCACCGCAGGCCAGCGCCAGCAGTTGATGGCCGAGGCAGATGCCAAACAGCGGCACCTTGCCGACGAGATCCCGCACCGTCGTCACGCAGTAGTCGAGCACCTCCGGATCGCCGGGGCCGTTCGAGAGAAAAACACCATCCGGCTGGTGCGCGAGCACCTCGGCGGCCGTCACCTTTCCCGGCAGCACCGTCACGCGGCAGCCGGTGCTCGCGAGGTGCCGGGCGATGTTCCACTTCATGCCGTAGTCGAGCGCGACGACATGCTTTGTGCCCGCAAACACCGGCGGCGACGGCATCACGCCCCCCTCGGTCGGCTGCAGGAGCGGCTCGCCCCAGGCATCGAGCTTCTCGGTCCATTCGCTTTGGCGTTCCGGCATCACCTCGCGGACAAGATCACGCCCCACGAGCTGCGGCGCCGCCTTCGCGAGCGTCACCAATTGCGCCGCGTCGAGCACCTCGCTCGAGAGCACCCCCGTCATGGCGCCGCGGATCCGCAGCCGCCGCACGAGCGACCGCGTATCGATGCCGCTGATGCCGACGACGCCGGCCTTCGCAAGATAGTCACCGAGCGTGCCCTCGGCGGTGAAGTTGCTCGCCACCCGGCTGGCTTCGCGGACCACGAAGCCGGCCATCTGCAGATGGCCGCTTTCGACGTCGGCGTGGTTCACGCCGTAGTTGCCGATCTGCGGCGCGGTCATCGTGAGGATCTGGCCGCGGTAGGAGGGGTCGGTCAGGATCTCCTGATACCCCGTCATCGACGTGTTGAAGCAGACCTCGCCAGACACGGTTCCCGTCGCGCCGAACGACTCGCCGAAATAGACCGTGCCGTCTTCGAGAGCCAGTGCCGCACGTGCCACGTCGATGAGCCTCCGGGGAATGTGTTTTGAAGCATGATAGCGGAAGGCCCGACGCTTGTAGACCGCCTCGGTTGCAGACCGCTTCGGAACGAAGCGGTCTGCAAGTTCGCTACTTTCCGCTGGTTACTTTGTCGTCGGGGCGGCCGTCGGGGCCGCCGTCACGAGGACATCCTGCGGGTCTTCCACGAGACGGAGGCCGCGGAAGCGGACTTCCTGTGGAACCTTGTTGGAATGGAGTTGCAGGCCGATCGGGCCGCTCTCGCAGAGCTCCGGCTTCGGATCGGTCCAGTCGAGCACCTCCTGCCCGTTGACTGCGAAGCGGATGCGATTCCCGATCGCGAGGATCTCCATCTGGTTCCAGTCGTGCTGCTTGCCGGCCTTCTTCGCCTTGCCGTCCTGGTCGCCGCTGATGCCGTTGCGCCGGTAGAGGTCGTAGAGGCCCCAGCCGGAGGGAAACATCACGAGGTGCCCCTGGTAGCTCGAGGCCTCGCCATCCTTGTCGAACTTTTTCCCCCAGATGGCCACGCCGGAGTGCATCTCGCTCGTCGCGAGCTTGCCCTCGAGGAGCAGCCGGAAGTTGCGATACGGCTTCTTCGTCAGCAGGTAGGTGCTCACCTTCGGGGCGTTTTCAGCAGTGTTGCGGCCCACGATCTCGGCGCCATCGATCGACCAGTAGGGATCGATGTGCCCCTCCCAGCCCTCGAGGTCGCGGCCGTTGAAGAGCTTCACGGCCTTCGCCTGCTCCTCGGCCGGCAGGTTCACCGACGACGCCCAATCGGTCGCGGCGGCAGCCTCGCCGGGAGCGAGCGTGACGTCGGCCGCGGGCGTGCCGTCATCCTGCAGTTTGCCGGCGGCCCAGAGCGTGCCGCGGGTGACGAGGTCGAGAAACTCAGGCATCCGCACGGTCTCGGTGTAGTGGCCGATCGTCGTGCCGAAGACACGGGTCTTGTGGTAGTCGTTGGTCCAGACCACCGTCTGGTTGCTCTTCCGCTCGCGGCTCATCGCCTCGGCAAGCGGCGTGGCGGTGGGAAACAGCTTGTCGCAGAAGTAGAGCTCCTCCTTGGGCAGCTTCCATTCCTTCGGCAGGCCGTTCACGATCGGATGCTTCCCGATGATGTTCGCCGTGTATTCGTAGTGGGCCCCGTGGCCGGGCGACTGGATGCCGCAGAATTCGAACCAGTCGTCGTTACCGGTGCGGTAGCAGTGCATCGCGCAGTGCATGAGCACGGCCGGCACGCCCTTCTTATGTTCGGCGACGATCCCCTTCACGAACTCCGGATCCTTGACGGCGGCGAAGCACTCGTTGTGGAAGACCACGTCGTAGCCCTTCGACCAGTCGGGCTTGGAATAGATCGACACCTTGTGGTCGGTGCTCGCGCCCCCTTCGTGGACGACCGTGACCTTCATCCGCGCCCGCGACGAGAGCCCCTCGGAGATCACCTTCTTCTGGCCGTCATAGTCGTGGCAGCAGCCACCGGTGATGTAGAGCACCTCGAGCGGCTTGCCCGCCTCCGCGGCCGACACGGCAGCGGGGAGAAGGATCGACAGGGCGAGTAGTCCAACGACGGCACGGGTGGCGAAGCGGATCATCGGGGCGGGCCTCCAGAGAGTGGGATTGCCCGCGGAGGATACCACGCTCACCGCCGGATCGCGATCACCCCGACGGCGAGCCGTCCGTCCGTAAAATATGGATCGCCGCCGCCGTTGCGGCCGTCGCGGGAGCCATGGAAGCGGTCGACCCAGTAAAAGCCGTCGAGCACGCCGGAGTCGCGGGTGTCGGTCAGGAGCTTGTTGCGTTCGCGGTCGATGTCCGGGCCGATGCGATGGGTCACGCCGCCGGTCGTGCGGCTGATCTCCACCCGCTCGTCGTAGGTGGCCGCGCCCAGCCAGAGCGGCTCGCCGTTGCCGTCGACTTCGGTCGACCGCCAGAACCGCACGTGGTGTCGCTGCTTCGGGCTGTTGCCGACGGGCTGCTCGAACGCGAAGTCCTGCCGGCGGCTCCAGAGAAACAGGTCGCTCACCGGCGCATGTTCATACGGCTTCCGCAGCACCACGTCGGCGGCGATCCGCACCGACGTGCGGAGCGTGATCGGATCGGCGGCATACCAGCCGGCCGTGGCCAGCACGCGATGCAGTTCTTCGTCGGTTCCGATGAAGGCGACGTTGACGGCATCGCCGGGACGGCCGTCGTGCGTCGCGGTCACCCGCGGCGCGCGGGCGAGCGCCGGATGGCCGGTGATCGCGCCGTCGGGTTCCTGGCCAGATGAAGACGCCGGGGCGAGGTTCCACAGACAGCAGACGGCGAGCAGCAGGGGGGCGATGCGACACACGGGCGGCGGCTCCGAACGGGGGCGGTGAACGTGGAAGCGAGCGGGAAAATAGCGGCCACCCCAGGCCCCCTCAAGGCCATTCCGAGTCTGTCAGTGGTGTGGCGTTGGCTCACATGCCGTATTGCTCGCCGGCGGTGACATGCTCGGAGCCGCGGAAATTGCTACAGGAGGCTCGTGGGCGATTGCGAATCGTCCGTGAGTCGCAATTGTCTGCGTCTCCTGCGCGTGCCCCCGACCGACTCCTCAGCATCGGGAGTTGCTGGTGCCGTAAGTAGGACAGGCTTCAGCCTGTCGGAGCTTCAGCCGCGGGGATCGCGGACGGTGCCGGCAAACAGGATCGTGCCCGTCGCCCGCTCGATGATCGCCCACGCAAACGGCCGGTCGGCCCGCACCACGAGCGGCGGTTCGGTCGGGGGAGCCGCGCTTCGCACGCCGATGGCGACTCCCGTCGCCGCGGCCGCCTCAGTGCCCTCTTCAGTGACGTCGACGAAACCTTCGTGCACGACCGCCGACACGACGAGATCCCGAGTGCCGTCGATGCCGGAGAAGTCGGCAAGCCCGCCTTCGAAGGCCTGCTTCATGCCCATCGCCATCAGCGGCTCCTTGAGCGACAAGGGCCGGCGGGCGGTCCACCGTGGCAGCGCGAGCTCCACCGGCCGCGACTGCAGTGACTTTGTGCCGTTCACGGTCCACTTGTCGCGCCAGTGGCTGTCGAACCCTGCGACCACCTGGTCGAGGCCGTCGGCCTCGTCGGGCACGGCGACGAGCATCGCCAGCCGGTTGCCCGCGTAGGGAATCTCGCAGGCGGTGACCGGATGACCAGCGACGGTCACCTTGCCGGCGGTCAGCCTGCCTGAGCGATGCATGAACGGCACTTCCGCCATCTGCCCTCCACGGAGCATGAACGGCTCGGGCCGCGTCGCACTCTTGTCAAACGGCTCGGCCCACGGGGCCTTGAAATAGAGGGCATTGGTCAGCACCATCCGCGTGAGTGGATCGATCGTGCCCGACTTCATCAGTTCGACGATCCTGCCCTCCGTGTTGTCGCTCACCCACTTGTTCACCTCCGCCCGCGCGGCCTCTGAGGCGCCGGCGAAATCGACCTCGCCGGGGGCCGCGTTGTGCCGCTCCTGGAGCAGCGTGGTGAACGCCGGATCGAGCGGCTTGCCCCGCTGCACCCAGAGCCGGTTGGCCCGCTCGAGCGTGACGAATTGTCCCTTGGCGATCTTGAATGTGCTCCGCAGCGACTCGACGGCGGCAGCCAACTGCTCGCGGTCGTCGGGCATACCGAGCACGCCGGCGATTTCCGCCGCCGTGCCGCCGCGGGCGCCGGCGTGGGTCATGGCCAGTGCTCCCCAGACGCTTGCCGGCGAGAGGATCACGTTGCCGTCACCGGCCGTCCGCACGAGGTCCCAGGCCATCTTGGCGATCCCCTCCGACACCTCGGTGCCAGAGGTGGGGTCCGCGGCGCGAACATCAGTTCGCCAGGCGTGGGGGAAGGCACACGCAATCAACACGGCGACGACACACAAACGCTTCATGGCACTCTCCTTCAATGACGCTCACTCGACCGTTTGCGGGGCTGTCTGCTCGAGCATGCCGGCGATCCGGCGACCCGGCGCGGTCATCGACAGCGTAGCGAGTTTTGCCACCGGCACCCAAGCGCGATTCGCTGCGGTTCGTCCGGCCCGGGCGCAAGGAGAAACCCGACCGTTTCCGTCGCTTCCGCTTCGGGCTCGGCGACCTCCCGCCGTTCCGCTGAGCGGCTCGTGAGCCACCTGTGGAACCGCCCGGACTTCTGGGGGCGGCTCACGGAACGCCTGCCTTTCCCCCTGCAGGATCTTCCGGATCGGCCCTGGCTCGCGGACAGGAAGTCCGCCGCAACCGGAGGTTGCCAACAGTGCGAAGGCCAGGGATGGTTTCGCACTGGTAAAACAGTCTGAACGCGATCAGCCGGATGTCGCCGCCGCACGCTCTCGGTGAGCGTGGCCAGATCAGCTTGGGTGATCGGCCGCACCGGCAGGAACACCGGTGGGGCGTCGCACGCGGGCCGGTGCTGGGGCCATTCAGGAGCAGGACGGAGGCGCTACAGGCGAAGAGGGAGTGGCTGGCAAACTACCGCCAGTTCCGGAATGGCTCGTAGATGCGAAACGCGAAGAATAGTTCGCTGGCACTGAATGCGGATCCAACGACCTCGCTTCCTACAGGCGGTCCGGGAACATAGGAGATCGCCGCGGTCGAAGTACCATTGGCGATCTGAAAGAAGCGGTATCCGATGTCAAGGGTGATGCGCTCGGTGATCGCATAGGCAGTGCCACCACCAGCCTGCCATGCAAACGCACTCACATGCGGCGACGTCTCAATCTGATAATTGTCTGCCGGATTGAATTTCTGGTACGAGAACCGGTATCCACCAGCCCCAATGCCTCCGCCGACGTACATGGTCCACCTATCGGTGAGTTCATAGTCCCGCCAAAGGTTGACCATCGTTGACCAGCCGTTTTTCGCTGTCGTCGTGAAGAGATACGTTTCCGGGCCTACAACTGAGTCAAACGTACTCGTGCGGTTGCTGACGAGGTTGTTCCGGCCACGGCCTTCGAACTCAACCCGCCAATCGCGGTCGAGCGCTTCGAAGGCAAAGCCGATGGCACCGCCCGCAGTAAAAAGCGACTGGTTGGCGGCAGGACTGGGCGATGGGTCACCGGTGCCGTTACCGTTCGGCCCGAGGGGTGTGCCGAGCGTAGCGAAGGAGTCGCCCACGATGCCTGCGATGTACAGACGTCGGGTATTTCTATTGCCACGGAAGAAACTGACCGGCTCGATCAGGTCGTTGAACGCCGCATCGTCGCACGACTGCTGAAGATCAATCGGCAGACCGAAGTCATCAATGCTTTGGCCGACATCATTGACTGCGTAGGCTCGGGCGACGGAGGCACACAACACCGCAGCAGCCAAGAGCAGCCTACGCATCACCGAGCCTCCCTGCCGAGTTACCCCATCGAGACGTACCCGTTAATCGTCAGGATCGGAAAGGCGAGTGTGATTCGTTGCGCGGCCATGGGGGGCGTTCGCCATTGCCCTCATCTTTGTTTTCAAGAGTTGTCCCGCCAGTCGGCACAAACTGCCTGTCCGCGTAGGCCTAAGGATAGCCCGGTCAATGGCACTTCCGCACCGGTCTTCCGGCTGACGGACTGCCCTTGAGCAGCGAGATTGGGCGTTTCGGCCGTCCGGAGGCGGTTCGCCCAAACGCCGCGCATTCTCCTGTGGTGGCGTTTTTCTCGCGTCGGCGCAGACCGCGTCCCAGTCGGGCCGCTCACCCCTGGCCGCATGGACGTTCGCGAGCGGCCCGGGCCGTGGGCGGAAGTCCACGCGGCCAAGAACCGCGTCCGCCTTTTGACGTCCTTTGTCCGTGCGGTGAATCGACGGTATAATCGACGCACGAGATGCGGCGATTATGGCTTTCATCCACGCAAGCGGACTGAAAAGGGGACGCAGCTCTTTTCGCGACCCAAAGCACCGTCCCATCGATTTTAGACGGGGGGTCGGCGCCGCGAGGATCAGCGGGACGTCTGTTCGAGCATGCCGGCGATCCGGCGACCCGGCGCGGTCATCGCGAGCGTGGCGAGTTTTGCCACCGGCACCCAAGCGCGATTCGCCGCGGTTCGTCCGGCCCGGGCGGCGGCACATTCGACGATTTCAAGCGTGATTTTATGGTGCGTGACGGTGTGGGTGATCCTGCCCAGCCGCCGCGGTTTGCCGCAGCCGAGCGGCGCGAGGGCCTGCGATGTCGCCCGCCGCGGAAAATCCCAGAGGCCCGCCCACCATTCCTCCGGGCCGCGCCGCTCGACGAGCACGCGGCCGCCGCGCCAGACGACGACCGCCGTTTCGCGGAGCTGCTTCGTCTCGCGCCTCGCGGCCTTCATGGGAATCGTCGCGGTGCGGTTGGTCTGATTCGCCACGCAGCACGCCGCGAGCGGGCAGGCCGTGCAGAGCGGCCGCTCGGGCGTACAGACAAGTGCGCCCAGATCCATGACCGCCTGGTTGAACCGTCCCGGCGCGGTCTTCGGCACGAGCCGTTCCGCGATCTCCCAGATCGGCGTATCGCCGCTGGGCCCGTCGAGCCGCTTGGCATGGCCCGCGAGCCGGGCGATCACGCGGCGGGAGTTGGCCTCCACGATTGGCGCCGGCACGTCGAACGCGATCGACGCAATCGCGCCGGCGGTGTAGCGGCCGATGCCGGGCAGACTGCGAAGCCCGTCGACCGTGTGTGGAAACCTGCCGCCATGCTCCGCCAGGAGCTGCTTGGCCGCTGCATGGAGCTGCCGCGCGCGGCGGTAGTAGCCGAGGCCCTCCCAGAGCCGCAGCACATCGTGCTCTTCGGCCTGCGCGAGCGCCTGCACGTCGGGAAACGCGGCGATGAACCGCACGAAGAAATCCTTCACCCGCTCGACCTGCGTCTGCTGGAGCATGATCTCGCTCACCCAAACGCGGTAGGGATCGCGAGACCGCCGCCAGGGCAGGTCGCGCCGCGCGCGGGCATACCAGGCGAGCAGCGGCCGCGCGATTTGCCGGGAAGAGGGAATCCCTGCAGCCTTCACGTTGCCCTTTGGCACAGCGGCCCCTTGCAATCGGGTTTTTGTTCCGTTCCAACAACCTGAGGAGTGTAGCGTTCGTCTCCCGTTTTCAGCCCGGCATCAATGGCAGAGAAACTTCAACTCAAGCAGCAGCAGCCGCCCGCGGGCAGCGGCTGGGAATTCGTGCAGCCGCGGTGTGCCCGCAAGCGGCGCGACGACATCGCCGAGGTGGAGGCGATGGTGGAGGCGGGCGAGACGGAGATCGCGCGGGACGAACTGGTCTGGCTCCTTTCCGAGTGCCCCGATTTTCTCGAGGCCCACGTGCACCTCGGCCTGATCGCGTTGGAGGAGAACGATCCCAAGCTGGCCCGCGGCCACTTCGGCCGGGCCTACGAGCTCTGCCTCAAGACGCTCGAGGCGGCCGGCAACCCGCAGCCGCTGCCCTACTCGCTGCCCGGCAATCATCCATTCTATGAGGCCGCGAAGGGGCTCGTGCACTGCCTGCTCGAGACGGGCCGCCAGCCGATGGCGCGGGACATTTGCCGGCGGATCGCAGTTTTCGATTCATCCGATCCGCTCGGCATCCAGCGGCTCGTGGCCGCCGCCGGCAAGCCGCAGGAACGCCAGCCATGAGCGACGATCGCGCGACAGGGGGCCGCTTCCTCACGCTCGAGGGCATCGACGGCGCGGGCAAGAGCTCGCAGATCGCGGCGCTCGCCGCCTGGCTGGGCCGGCAGGGCCGCGAAGTCGTCACCTGCCGCGATCCCGGTTCGACGGCGGCCGGTGATGCGATCCGCGGGATCCTTCTCGACAGGCATGAGATTCACCTCGCCGCCACCGCCGAGATGTTTCTCTACATGGCCGCGCGGGCGCAGCTTGTCGGCGAGGTGATCCGTCCGGCACTCGACCGCGGTGCCTGGGTCGTTTCCGACCGCTACGTGCTTTCGAACATCGTCTACCAGGGGCATGCCGGCGGCCTCGATCCCGACGTGATCCGCGGCGTGGCCGAGGTGGCCACGGGCGGGCTCATGCCGGATCTCGTGCTCGTGCTCGACGTCGATCTCGAGACAGCGGCGCGGCGGCTCGCCCGGCCGCTCGACAAGCTGGAGAATCGCGGCGACGGGTTTCGCCGCCGGCTGCACGACGGATACCATGCCGAGGCGGCGCGGAGCCCCGACCGCATCCGCCTCGTCGACGCCACCGGCGGCATCGACGACGTGGCCACGCGAATCCGCGACGTGGTGACCAAACGCTTTTCCGAACTGGCCTGACATGAGCTGGCGGAGGCCGATGTGAGTTGGCAAGGAATCGAGGGACACGACGCCGTTGTCGACGCCTTCGTCGGTGCGCAGGCCCGCAACCGCGTCGCCGGATCGTATCTCTTCATCGGCCCCGCGGGCGTCGGCAAGGCGACCTTCGCCCGCAAGCTCGCCAAGGCGCTCGTCTGCGCGGCCCCGCGTCCGGGGCTCGTGCCGTGCGAGTCTTGTGCGTCGTGCGTGCAGGCCGAGGCGGGCAGCCATCCCGATATCGATGTCGTGCAGAAGCCCGAGGACCGCGCGACGATCCCGCTCGACACCTTCATTGGCGATGCCGACCATCGCATGCGGGAAGGGCTCTGCTGGCGAATCCTGCTGCGGCCGGCGCTCGGTGGTCGGAAGGTGGCGATCATCCTCGATGCCGATCACCTCTCCGACGAGGCGGCCAACAGCCTGCTCAAGACGCTTGAGGAGCCGCCCGACGGCGCGGTGATGATCCTCGTGGGCACGGCGCTTGAGCGCCAGCTGCCGACGATCCGCTCGCGGTGCCAGATCGTGCGGTTTGGACCGCTTCCTGAGGATGCCGTGTTTCGGATCCTTCAGCGCGAGGCCGAGCCGGGCCAGACCGACGAACGGCGGCTCCGGGCCTGCGCGGCTGCGGCCGGCGGTAGCCTCGCGCGGGCGCGGCTGCTGCTCGATCCGGCGCTCACGGAATTCCGGGGCCGGCTCGCCGCACTGCTCGCCCACCAGCCGCTGCATGGTGTCGAGCTGGCCCGCGAGACGCTCGCGCTGGTCGAGGCCGCCGGCAAGGATGCCCCGCCGCGACGGGCCCGGCTGCGGCTCGTGCTCGAATCGGCGCTCGATTTCCTGCGGGCTGTGCTGCGGCGCGACACGGTGGGGGAGCTGCCCGCCGATCCCGTGATGGCGAGGGGGATCGCGGGCTGGAACGGCACTGCCGAGGAGGCGTCGACGGCGCTGCTCCACACGCTCGATGCGCTCGACGCGGTCGACCGCAACGCGAACCTCACGATCCTCATCGATGCCTGGACGGCCATTCTCGAAGAGCCGCGACTTGCCCAGTCGACCTGAGTTTGCCCCCCCTGCCTTTTCGGGGTGCAAACCGCGGACCCTGGGCAGACTGCGGGAGAAGTGGGCGTCGCCAAGCGGAATGCACGCTCAGGTGGAATGAGCCAGGCCACGTTTTTTTCTCGGGAACGTGAATGCCGCAGGCTGGCAGACCGTGACGGCAAGCCGACGGTGAGATCGATTTTTCGGGTCGTGCGTGTCGATCCACTTATGCGGGCTGTCGGATTGGCGGCGCCCGGGGATCGCGGGCCACTACGGACACGATCCCGGCAGGCATACGGACACGCTTGGCACTTGGGGGCGGGGAATGGCCGACAAACGCGCCGGATCGATCGTTGCGTCTTCATTCGTGGCTGGCCTCCTCCTCACGGCGGGGATCTTTGCGCCGCGGGCCTGGGAGCCGGTGCCCGAGCCCTTCTTTGGCCTCGAAGAACCGGGCATGGAAACGGCAGCCGAGCAGCGCCCGGCTGTGGTCCAGCAGCCGGCACAAACTCCGGTGCAGCCTCCGGCAGCGCCGTTCGAGCGGCTCGCGATGGGCCCTGGTAACTCGGCGGCCGGCATCGCGGCCGCCGCGCAGGCTCTGCCCGCGCCGGCCCGCACCACGACCCCGCCCGCCGCCTCGCCGCCACAGGTGGCCGTCCAGATTTCGCCGCCCGCTGCCAACCAGTCGCCAAACATGACGCCGCAGTCATCCCCCGGCACGACCGCCAACGGCCAGGATCAGGGATCACTCCGGGCGTTGGTCGTGCGGGTGCAGACCGCACGCCCAGGGCCGCAGGAGCCGACCGCGGCTGCGTCGAACCTCCCGCGCCGTATTTCCCCCCCGCCGATCGTCGAGCCGTTGGAAACTCGTGTCAGCCCGCCCGGTGCGGAACAGCTGGCCCAGGTGCCGCACGAGTTGCTCGGCGCGCCACCGCTTCCCGGCGCCGAATGGGTCGACCCCGACAGCGTCAACTGGTCCGCTGCGCCGCCCGGATATGCCGCGCCAAAGCCGGCGGAGGCTCTGGCACCGAGGCTGGGGCTCCGCGGGCCGGCCGTCAGCGGGCTGCTCGGTGATCGGCGGGTGGAAGTGGGCGCCGGAATCCGTAGCCGCCTGCGTGTTGGCGAGCGGCTTCTGGGCCGCGACCGGGTCGCGATTGCGGATGCGGCTGGCGGTCCGTCGGCGAGCCTGCCCCCGCGGGATTTTTCCTCCGACATCAACAGCTGGCCGGCGGCCGTGAAGCTCAGCCAGCAGTTCGAGCAGCTCGCCACGTCGGCTGCCAGTGCCGACCACGCCGCCACCGGACCCTGGGCCGCGGAGGCTCTCGGGCGGCTGCGGGGCGTGCTGGCCACGGCGGGCCCGCGGGATGCGGCCGCTGAAAATGCACTCATGACACTCGGGGAATCCGTCCACGCCGGCATGGGAATCGCCGATTCAACGACGGATCAGGCGCACGCGGCGGCCACGCGGCGGGCTGCCCTGTCGCTCGCCAGGCGGGTGGCCGTTTGGCGGGCCGCCACGGGACTCTGCGCCGTGATCAACGAGGCCGCGGCCGGCGGTGCGGCCGGGCTGCCGCCCACCGATGCGGCGGCGCACGCAACACTTCAGACGGCGACCGCGCGGCTGCTCGACGCGCTCGAGCGGTTTGAGTCGTCGCTGGCGCCGGCCGACGCCGCGACGGCGGCCGCGGCCCTCGCGGCCATCGAGTCGTCGGCACACACCGGCTCGCAGGGCGTGGTGAAGTCTGTCCGCGATCATTACCTTTCCGCAAATGTCCGCATCGCGGTGCACCAGCAGTTCTTGGAAAAGATGCTGCCGGAGACGACCGTCAACACCGGACCGGTGGATGAGTTTGTGATGGGCCGCAAGGTGCGCGGCACGCGGACGGTCGAACGCTCGACGACCCTCCGCTTCACGCCCGACTCCGACGAGATCTGCTTCGACCTCGAGATCCATGGCGACGTGGCCTCCCGTACCGTGACCGACGCGGCGGGAGTGTCGCTTACGTCGCACGGTGATTCGTCGTTCACGGTCCACAAGCCGATCAAGATCTGTTCGGAAGGCCTGCTCTTCGGTGCCGCCGCCGGCGTCGCCTCCAATCGCACCCAGCTGGCCAACGTGCAGACGAGCTTCGACTCGGTGCCGATCATGCGGTCGCTGGTGCGAAACATCGTTCGCAATCAGCACGACGAAAGTCTCCCGCAGGCCAATCGCGAGGTGATCGACCGAATCATCACGACCGCCTGCCGCGAGGTCGACACGCAGTCGGAGCCCCAGTTCGCCGAACTGGCGGAGCGGATCCGCGAGCGGGTCTGGTCGCCGATGGTGCGGCTGGGCCTCGAGCCGACACCCGTGGCGATGGAAACGACGCCGACGGTGGCCACGCTTCGCCTGCGGCTCGCCGGCGACGGCCAGCTCGCCGCGCACACGCCGCGGCCGCGGGCCCCGACCGACACGATGCTCAGCCTGCAGGTGCACGACTCGACGATCAACAATGCGCTCGAGCGGCTGGAGCTCGGTGGGCGGCGGCTGTCGCTCGAGGAGCTGATCTGCCTAATATCCGACCGCATGGGAGTCGAATCGCGGGTTCCGGACGATCTGCCGGAGGGCGTGAAGGTGACGTTCGCAAAAGTGCAGCCGCTGCGGGTGGAGTGCCGCGATGGGCTCGTGCACGTGCGGGTGGCGCTCAACGCGATCGAGAGCGGCCGGCGCAACTGGTACGACATCGTCGCGCATGTCGCCTACAAGCCGACCGCCGTCGCCCCGCAGGTGTTCCTCGAGCGGGAGGGGCCGGTGCAGCTGAGCGGGCCGGGGCATCAGGGCCGCGTGGAGTTTGCCCTGCGAACGATCTTCAGCAAGACGTTTCCCAAGGAGCGGCCGATCCCGTTACTGCCGGAGAAGATGACAGCCAACCCGCGGCTCGCCGGCATGCACGTGCTGCAGGCGGTGAGCACCGACGGCTGGTTTTCCCTGGCGATGGGGCTGCGTGAGCCCGCCCTCACGGCGACGGCCCAGCCGGCGAAGACCGCGGCCCAGCCCCGCAAGACGCTCTTCAAGTAGGACAGGCTTCAGCCTGTCAGCGAGACGTGTGAAGTGTTGTCTGGCCGCTTGGAGGGTGGTCGCGTGCCGGCAGGCGCGATCCGCCCATACACGGTGGTATGATTCCAGCATGACATCATCGCAGTTGATTCCACCTCCCGATCTGGCTCCACCGAGCATTGCCCATCTTTTACCGGAAGAACGGGCGGGTCTGTGGGCACAGATGGTGGACGAGGGTGACCGTCTGCTGTTCGAAGGTTTCCTCCGGCGTTCCGTCGACGAGCGTTCCGCCCGCCATGCCATGCAGGAATGGCTCGAACGACGAAACGCCGAGTCGACCGCAGCAAAGATTCGAATGCTGAAGGGCCGCAGTCCGACGGGTCGCTCCCATGGCGGGTGAGGGCGTCTTGGCAACCCTGGAGGCGGGCTGGCAAGCCCTTGCCAAAGTCGATGCGCCCAAAGCGGTGATCGGCGGGCTCGCTATGACTGCGTGGAAGCACGCCCGCTATACAAGAGACGCCGACGTTCTCGTCGCTATCGAAGCTGGCCGTGTCGATGAACTGGTGACGGCCTTGAGCGTTGCCGGCTTCCATGCCCGGCACTCGCCACCACTGCGGCTCATCGATGGCCAAGGAATCGTCCAGTTTACGTTTCAACCGGCCGACGCACTCATGCCGTTTCAGTTCGACGTGCTGCTGGTCACTGGCGAATTTCAAAGGGCGGCGGTGGTGAGGGCCGTGCCTTGGCCGCTCCGTGGCGGCAAGACAAACGTGCGAGTCGTGCGTCCGGATGATCTCGTCGTGATCAAGTTACTCGCCGGTCGAATCATAGACCGCGCCGATGCGGCGATGATCCTCAGGGAAAACCGCAACGACATCGACTTTATGCGGCTTCATCACGAAGTGAATCGCCAAGGAATCGCCGCAGATTATCGGGAGATCTGGCAGGAAGCGTTTCCCGACGAGGCACTGCCGAACCTCGGCTGAGTCGATACGCGACAAAGCTGCAGCTATCGCGACGGCCGACGGAGACGCCGGCCGCTCCTGCGCTGGCCGCGGGGAACTTTCCGGGCTGGGCGCGGCCGGCTACCGATCGCATGGAACTGCCGTACACTGTGCAGCCGGAGGTTTACCGATGCCAGCACAACAATCATTCCGCACCGAGTCTGACAGCATGGGCGCGGTGCAGGTGCCCGCCGACCGCTACTGGGGCGCGCAAACCGAACGGTCGCGCGACAACTTCAAGATCGGCGTCGACCGCTTCCAGTGGGGCCGCTCCGTCAAGAAAGCGCTCGGCATCCTCAAGAAGTGCGCGGCCCAGGCCAACGGCGAGCTCGGTCAGCTGCCCGCCGACACCGTGAAGCTCGTCGTGCAGGCGGCCGACGAGGTGATCGCCGGGAAACTCGACGATCACTTTCCGCTCGTCGTCTTCCAGACCGGCAGCGGCACGCAGTCAAACATGAACGCCAACGAGGTGATCTCGAACCGGGCGATCGAAATCGCCGGCGGCGTGATGGGCTCGAAGAAGCCCGTGCATCCCAATGACGACGTCAACCGCGGCCAGTCGTCGAACGACACCTTCCCCACGGCGATGCACATCGCCGCAGTCGAGGTGATCCACGACCGGCTGCTGCCGTCCGTCCGCAGCCTCCGCGACGTGTTCGCCGTCCTCGAGACACGGCACGCCGACCTCGTGAAGATTGGCCGCACGCACCTGCAGGACGCCACGCCGATCACGCTCGGCCAGGAGATCTCCAGCTGGCGGGCCCAACTCGACGACCGGATCCAGTCGATCGAGCGGTCGATGCCCGGTCTCTATGACCTCGCGATTGGCGGCACGGCCGTCGGCACTGGGCTCAATGCCCATCCGAGATTCGGCGCCGTGGCCGCGGCCCACATCGCCAAGGAAACGGGGCATCCGTTCGTGTCGGCCCCGAACAAGTTCTCGGCCCTCGCGGCCCATGATGCCATGGTGGAGATGAGCGCGGCCGAGCGGGGCCTCGCGATGGCCCTCTTCAAGATCGCCAACGACATTCGCTGGCTGGCCTCGGGGCCGCGGTGCGGCATCGGAGAGATCTCGATCCCGGAGAACGAGCCGGGCAGTTCGATCATGCCGGGCAAGGTGAATCCCACGCAGTGCGAGGCGCTGACGATGGTCTGCGTCCAGGTGTTTGGCAACGACGCTGCGGTCGCCTTCGCCGGCTCGCAGGGGCATTTCCAGCTGAATGTCTTCAAGCCGCTGATGGTGCACAACGTGCTCGAGAGCGCCGACCTGATGGCCGACGCCTGCGACTCGATGCGGATCCACTGCGCCACCGGCATCGAGCCCAACCTCGCCCGCATCAAGCACCATCTCGACGATTCGCTGATGCTGGTGACGGCCCTCAACACCCACATCGGCTACGAGAAGGCGGCGAAGATCGCCAAGACGGCCCATGTGGAGGGCACGAGCCTGAAGGAAGCCGCTGTGAAGCTTGGCTACGTCACCCCCGAGCAATACGACCAGTGGGTGATCCCAGCTGAGATGACGCGGCCGCTGGCCACGTAGGGAAGATCAGTTCGGGGTTGTCCGCCAAAACGTTCGAGACTGTTCGTAAAAAGTTTCAGGAGACTGTCATGCCGAAGCAGACGCCCGACACCAATCTCTCCCGCCGCGCCTTCGCCGGCGTGGCGGCCGTCGCGGCCACGGCCTTCACCACGAAGCCAGCCCAAGCCAGAGCCCGCCGGCTCGGCAATGAAACGATCATCGGCGAGGGCGGCCACACCTTCCGCGTCCGCCACAACTTCCCGCAACTCCCCGACAAATACACCTGGCAGACCACGCACAACGTCGCCGTCGACGCCGCGGGCAATCTCTACGTGATCCACGAGGGGCACAAGAACAAGAAGGACCACCCCGCGATCTTCGTCTTCGATCCCGCCGGAAAATTCATTCGTAGCTTCGGCAGCGAATTCCAGGGGGGCGGCCACGGAATCGAGGTCCGCAAGGAGGGCAACGAGGAGTTTCTCTACGTCTGCGGCTACCAGGGCGTGAAGGCTTTCGCGAAGCTGACGCCCGAGGGGGAGATCGTCTGGTTCAGGAAGGCGCCGATGGAATCGGGGGCCTACGCCCCCGGCGAAGACACGTCGACCAAGCCAAATTGGACCCGGCAGGGTTTTCTTCCCACCAACTTTGCATTTCTCGACGACGGCGGCTTCCTGCTCGTCGACGGCTACGGCTCGTTCAAGATCCACCGGTTCGACAAGGATGCGAAGTGGGTGAGCGCCTTCGGCGGTGCGGGCAACGGCAAGGGCACGTTCAACACGGCCCACGGCCTCTGGATCGACCGGCGGCCAGCCGCCGACGGCACGGCCCGCGAGCCGACGATCGTCGTGACCGACCGCGCCCACAACACGCTGCAGATCTTCTCGATGGACGGCGTCTACAAGGAAACGCTCACGGGCTTCGGTCTGCCGGCCAACATCGACACCTGGAAGAACCTGCTGATGGTGCCGGAGCTGAAGGCCTGCGTGACCCTGCTCGACGAGAAGAACAACGTCGTGGTGAAGCTCGGCCGCGCGGTCGAGCGGCTCGACGAAATCAAAAATCTCCGCGGCCAGCCTGACCAGTGGCTCGACGGGCAGTTCGTGCATCCGCACGACGCCTGCTTCACGCCGGTCGGCGACATCTTCGTGGCTGAGTGGGTCTCCACCGGCCGGATCACGAAGCTCGAACGGGTGACGTAGGACAGGCTTCAGCCTGTCGGTGGGGCATGTGCTGACATGCCGCATTGGTCGCCGGCGGTGACATGCTCGGAGCCGGCGGACATTGCTGCAGGAGGCTGGTGGGCGATGGTTCGTCGCTCGTGAGGCGGAATGTTCACCGTCTCCTGCGCGTGCCTCCAACCGTCTCCTCAGTATCGGAAGTGGCAGGTGGGATCGCAATTGTGGCCGAGGCTGCAGGGGCCATGGATAGCCCCTGCAGCCGTAAACCTGCAGCCGTAACAGCTAGATCGCGGCGCCGGCGGTTTCGCCGGTGCGGATCCGCACGACGTCGGCAAGCTGCGTGACGAAGATCTTGCCGTCGCCAACCTGGCCGGTCCGCGCGGTCGTCATGATCTTGTTGATCACGTTGGCAGCCTCGGCTTCGTCGACGACGACTTCGATCTTCACCTTCGGCAGGAAGTCGACCGAGTATTCGGCACCACGGTAGGTTTCGGTGTGGCCCTTCTGCCGGCCGAAGCCGCGAACCTCGGTGACGGTCATGCCCTTGACGCCCAGCGCGTTGAGCGCGTCCTTGACCTCTTCGAGCTTGAAATGGCGGATGATGGCTTCGATCTTCTTCATGGTGTGTCTCCTCGAATCTGGCTTGTTCCGTCTGCGGCCGGTCGCACTGATCGGCTCTCAATACCTTTCAGACAATGCAGATGGCGTGCCAAACGGCAGGCCTCATGAAAGACCTGTTTTTCTCCTATTTCGGAATGCAGGCTGTCGCGCCGTTGAAGCGCATGACGGGCTGAGGAACACGGCTCTCAGCCATATGAACGCCATTTTTACGGGGATTCGGCCGTTGTCGCGCCAGTGGAGCGCGGGCCTCCGGGAATGGAACAGGGCGCCGGTGTAAAACACTCGTCGAATCGTCCACCCCCTCTCGTGCGCTGCGGTCACCGGGCTGCGGGGCGACGCACGCCTTCCGGGAAGATTTATGAACGCCGCACTCCATTCCAACGGGTTCTGCTGCTCCAGTTGGTCCAGCGTGTCCAGCGTGTCCAGCATTCTGCTGGCCACCGCACTTGCCTGTGCGGTCTTCGCCGGGCATTCCGCTGCGGCCGAACCAAACTATGACGAGTCGGCCGTGCGACCGTTCACGCTGCCAGACCCGCTGGCGGGGCCAGACGGCGTGCCGGCCGCGAACGTGGAGGCGTGGCGCACAAAATCGCGGCCGCACCAATTGCAGCTGCTGGAGCAATACGTCTACGGCAAGCAGCTGCCGGCTGTGCCCGTCGCCGTCGTCGGCGACAGCGAACGTGTCGCTGTGACGCTCCCCTCTGGAGTGCCCGCCATCCGTATCCAGGCCCGGCTCCGGCTGGGTGAAACGCCGGAGGCCCCCACCACCGACGTGCTCCTCTATCTACCGCAGAGCGACGGCCCCGTGCCGGTCTTTCTCAATCTCAACTTCAAGGGCAATCAGGCAGAGTGTGCCGATCCCGGCATCCGTCTCTGTGCCGCCTGGCTGCCCGATGACATCGCCAACGGAATCGTCAACAACCGGGCGACCGAGGCCTCGCGCGGCGTGCATGCCCACCGCTTGCCCGTCGCGGCGCTCTTGCCCCGCGGCTACGGGCTGGCCACGGCCTGCTACGGCGACGTGTTTCCCGATCGCCCCGATGGGCGTGAAGCGAGCGCGCTGCAATCCCTGGGACGACCGGTCACGGGAGACCTGCCTGCCGACGAGCCGGGGGCGATCGCCACCTGGGCCTGGCAGCTCTCGCGAATTCTCGACTGGCTCGTCACGCTGCCGGAGGTCGATGCCCGCCGCGTGATGGTCGTCGGCCATTCACGAAACGGCAAGGCGGCACTCTGGGCCGGCGCCTGTGACGAGCGGTTTGCGCTGGTCATCTCGAACGAATCGGGCTGCGCCGGCGCCGCCCTCTCGCGCCGCAACTACGGCGAGACGGTGGGCGATATCACGCAGCGATTTCCACACTGGTTCTGCCCAGCCTTCGCGACCTACGCCGACCGCGAAGCCGAACTGGCGTGCGACCAGCATTGCCTCCTCGCGCTGGTCGCGCCGCGGCCGCTCTATGCGGCGAGCGCCGTCGAGGATCGCTGGGCCGATCCGCGCGGCGAATTTTTGTCGCTCGTCGCCGCGGAGCCGGCCTGGAAGCTCTTCAGTATCACCGGTCTCGGCACGACCGAGTATCCGCCGGTCGACACGCCGATCGGCCAGGCGACCGGCTACCACGTTCGCTCCGGCACGCACGACCTCCTCGAATACGACTGGCAGCGGTTCGCCGATTTCGCCGATCGCACCCTGCTCGAGAAGCCGCCACACAAGTCGCAGCTGCCGGCTGCCGAAGAGCCGTTCCATCCGCAGCAGTCGCCCCTCCCGGTGCCGCCGCCCCCGGGCGCGATCGTGCTTGTCGCGGCAGATGCCGCCGCGGCCCCGCCGAAGTTTGTGAGCATGGCCGGCGGACCGATCGACTGGCAGGTGAAGGATGGCGGGCTTGTCGTCAACACGACGTCGGTGCATGCCAACCACATCGTCTCCACGGCCACCTTCCGCGATGCCGACATCCACGCCGAGTTCGTCGTGGCACCCGAGGCAAAGGGCAACAGCGGCCTCTACATCCATGGCCATTACGAGATGCAGATTTTCGACTCGTATGGCGTCGAGCCGCCGACCGCGCAGGACGAGGGCGGCCTCTATCGCTTCAGCAAGCCGCTGGTAAATGCCGCGTTGCCGCCAGGCCGGTGGCAGGTCTACGACATCCGCTTCATCGCGCCCCGGCGCGATGCGAAAGGCGCGGTCACGAAGCCCGGCAGTATCACGGCCTGGCTCAACGGGAAGCGCGTGCAGGACGGGCTCACGTTCACCGAGCCGCGATCGCCATACATTCCCTACAAGCACGGCGTGACGGATTACCTGCGGGGCGTCGAGAAGCGGCTGCTGGAAACCGGCGCCGGCCCGCTCTTTCTCCAGGACCACGGCAGCCCGGCCCGGTTTCGAAACGTGTGGATCAGGCCGCTGGACCGTTAGGAAAAAAGGCGGCTGTCACCTTTTCCCCGTCGGAAGTTTGTGATCCGGTGATCCGACGGGTACAGTTTGGGGCGTTTCCGATGCACACAACTGGAGGAGCGACGCCATGGCCCAGCGCCCAATGAAGGAGCAGCGTGCCCGCAGCCGGCGGGGATTTCTCAAGGCGACCGGCGCCGCCGCAGGCGCCGCGTTTGCGGCCCCCTACGTGATCACGTCGAAGGCCCTCGGCGATGCCACCACGCCACCGGCCAGCGACCGGATCGTGGTCGGTGGCATCGGCATCGGCAACATGGGCTCGGGCGATCAGGGCGCGTTCCTGGGCCGTTCCGACGTGCAGTATGTGGCCGTCTGCGACGTGCGGGAGAAGTGGCGGACGGGCGGCAAGGACCGCGCCGACGCACGAAATGGCAACAAAGACTGCGCTGCCTACGTCGACTTCCGCGACCTCCTCGCCCGCACCGACATCGATGCGGTGCACATCGGCACGCCGGATCACTGGCACTCGATCATGACGATCGCCGCCTGCCGCGCAGGCAAGGACGTCTATCTGCAGAAGCCCGAAACGCTCACGCTGCGGGAAGGCCCGCTGATGGTGGCCGCCGCCCGCCGGTATGGCCGCGTCGTCTCCGGTGGCAGCCAGCGGGTGCTTGGCGATTACCGGGGCATCGTCGATCCTTGCTGGGCAGGTGAGATTGGCGCCATCAAATCGGTCGACATCAGTGTCGGCGGCCCCTCGATGCCCTGCTACCTTGCAGCGCAGCCGACGCCCCCGGACATCGACTGGGATCTCTGGCTCGGCCCCGCGCCGTGGGAGCCTTACAACTCAGGCCGCTGCGATGGCAACTTCGGCACCGGCGGTAACAGCTGGCGGTCATACATCGACTATTCCGGCGGCAGCCTCACCGACTGGGGCGCGCATCACTTTGGGGGCACGATCTTCGCGGCCGACCTCCGCGAAGTGCAGCCGACGAAGGTCACCTATCACCCGGCTTCGGCAGACGGCAAGGAGGCGGCCTACGTGTCGGTCACCTATCCGAATGGCACGGAGATTTTTCATAACCGGCCGGCGCAACTGCGGCCGGCTCCGTCGGTGGCCCATCAGGGCTCGATTCTGATCGCCGGCGACGGCAATCCCCGGGCCTCGAAGCCGGTGCCGCTCTACAAGAATGGCGAAGGCAGCATCTACGGCGACTTCATCCAGTGCGTGAAGACCCGCGAGCGGCCGTTCCGCGACATCGAACTGGCCGTCAACACGATGACCGGCCCGCACATGATCGCGATCGGCTACCGGCTGCAGCGTTCGCTCAACTGGGATCGCGCCGCCCAGCAGTTTACCGGCGATGCGGAGGCCAACCGGCTTCTGGATCGCGCCCGCCGCGAGCCCTGGACCATTTAAGACCAGGTTTCCGACGGCTGACGGGCAGCGTTCGGGCGCTGCCCCCAAAGAACATCAGGACTTTTCTCGAGGAGCTCACAATGGCTTTTGACCTAGCAACGCTCGATGCTCCGTTTGCGGCCTTGAAGGCCTACGACTGGGGGGCGGACGCCGCCCCCTTCAAGACGATCGACGATGCCGTGATCGCCGCCCACGGCGACGCCGCCCTGAGAGTTGAACTCGAAAAGCGGTTCGCGGCGCTCCTCGGCGCGGGCACGAGCCGCGCGGCCAAGGAATATGTCTGTCGCAAGCTGATGATGATCGGCACCGCCGCGAGCGTGCCCGCCCTCGCCGCGTTCCTGGCCGACAAGGACAACTCCCACATGGCCCGGTTTGCGCTCGAGAGAATCAGCGGCCCCGAGGCCATCGAGGCGATCCGCAAGGCGCTCGGCTCCGTGCCGGTCGACCTCAAGATCGGGATGATCTCCTCGCTGGCCGCCCGGGGCGACGCGGCATGCGTGCCGATGCTCGCCGGACTGCTCGCCGGCGACGCGAAGATCGCAGCCGCAGCCGCCGAGGCGCTGGGCACGATTCATACGTCCGAGGCGCTGCAGGCTCTCTCCGCCGTCGATCCGCTGGCGGGCAATGGCCTCGGCAGGGCCGTCGTCGACGCCCGGCTGGCCTGTGCCGAGGCGCTGATCAGCCAGGGCAAGCGGAACGACGCGCTGGCGGTATACAAGGCGCTCGCGGCGACCGCTGCCGGAAAGCCGGAGGCCAGGTCTGTCGAACTGGCGGCCACGCGAGGCATCCTTGCCTGCCTCGACACCCTGGCTGCGTCCTGAACCGCACTGCCTCCCAGCCCAACACGCCTTCCTTCTGGAGCCTTTCGATGATGCGCTGCTTTTCGATCCTTGCCGTTCACTGCCTGGCGATCGCTCTCTTTGCGGCCGCGGCCGGGCCCGCGAGCGGTGCCGAAGACGTGGTGGAGATGACGGTCGAACTTGTCTCCCGTGACGATGCCGACTTCCGCGCGATCGGCCTCGACCGCATCCGCCACGCCGCCAAGGGTGAGGCGGCGACCGGCAAGTTCGCCGCACTGCTCGCCAAACTTTCGGCAGAGCGGCAGATCGAACTGATCGGGGCCTTGGGCGACCGCGGTGACAAGGCGGCGATCCCGGCGATCACGGCATTGCTCGTTGCATCGCAGGAGCCGGCGGTGCGGGCGGCCGCGGTGCAGGGGCTGGGCGTGCTCGGTAGCGGCACGGAAGTGGCCGTTCTCAAGCGATCTCTCGCCGCTGCAGAACCCGAGAAGTCGGCGGCGCGGCGGGCGCTCACGATCCTGCGCGGCGACGACGCCGTGAAGCAGATCGTCGAGGCGGCAGAGTTCGGCGAGCCGGGGCTCCGTCCGGTCTTCATCGATATCCTCGCCGACCGTCGGGCCCGTTCGGCGCTGCCTGCGCTGGTCAAGACCACCGGTGATGCCGATGGGGCCGTTCGCTCCGCCGCGATGCGGGCCCTCGGCAGTCTCGGCGGCCCCGACCAGGTAGCGGGCATGGTGGCCGGCCTCCTCAAGGCGGCTCCGGGGGGCGAACGCGATCAGGCCGAGCGGGCCGTCGTGGCTGTCTGCACGCAGAACACCGGCAAGGAGAAGTCGGCCGACGTGTTCCTCGCCGCCTTCAAGGCGGCCGGCGACGCCGATCGCGACGCCCTGCTCCCGGCGCTCGGCCGCATCGGCGGCCCCGCCGCGATGGCGATCGTCGACGGCCTGATCAATGATCCCGACCCCGCCAAGCGGCAGTTCGGGCTCAAGGCCCTGACCCGCTGGCCCGATGCCACGGTGGCCCCGCGGCTGCTCGACCTGCTCGCCAAGGCGACCGATCAGGATAAGGATCAGGGTCAGGGCGAACGCGACATGCTGCTCAGCGCCCTGATCCGCATCGCGCCCCTGCCCGACAACAAACTCAACGACCAGCAGAAGCTGGAGCTGCTCGCAAAGACGATGCAACTCTGCCAGAAGGACGAGGACCGGGCCCGGGTGCTCGAGCGGGCCAATGCCATCCGCACGGTCGAGACGTTTCGATTCGTGCTGCCGTATCTCGACAACCCCGCGCTCGCCGAGCCGGCCTGCAAGAGCGTGGTCGAACTCGCCCATCATCAGAAGTTGCGCGATGGCAACAAGGATGAGTTCATGAAGGCGCTCGACAAGGTGATCTCCACCACCAAGAACGCCGAACTCGTCGAGCGGGCCAGCCGCTACAAGGAAGGCAAGACCTGGGAGCGGAAGAAGGGCTGAGGCGGCCGGCCGACACGCAACTCCCGATGCTGAGGAGCCGGGATCGGCGGAAGGTCGAGGAGCATTGGAGTTTTCGCTCGACTGAGGTGGCCGCTACCGCACGGCGACGGTGCGAACAATCCACGCGACGCGACTTCTACCGTCCTGGCGGGCAATGCGGGTGGCGGGGCGGGTCGCGGGTACGTGACAGGCCAGGCCGGGCCATGACAGGCTGAAGCCTGTCCTACTTTCGGAAAGTAGATACTTCGAGGGCGTGGCCCTTCATCAGTCGGTAGAGCGTGCCGCGCGGGAGCTTCGCCTCGCGGGCGGCGGCAGAGACGTCGCCCTGGTGTCGCGTGAGCAGGTCGCTCAGAAACTGCTTTTCGAAGCGGGCCACGTGCTGGGCCCGCTGGGCGAAGAAGCCCGTGTCGGCGTCGTCGCAGCTGATCGCGGCGCGGCCGGCGGCGGCGACGATGTCGTCGGGCAGATCCTCGACATCCGCCGTCGCCGAGCGGGTCATCGCGACCGCGCGGCGGACGGCATTTTGCAGTTCGCGGACGTTGCCGGGCCAGTGGTAGCTCTTGAGCACCTGGTAGGCGTCGATCGAGAGTCCGCTGATCGGCTTGTGCATCTCCTGGGCGGCCTTGTTGACGAAAAATTCGGCCAGCAGTCCGACGTCGTCGCCGCGGGCCCGCAGCGGCGGCAGATCGATCCGCACGACGTTGATCCGATAGAAAAGGTCGCGGCGAAATTCGCCGCTTTCCACCATGGCGTCGAGATTTCGCGACGTGGCCGCGATCACACGGACTTCGACGGCGGTCTCCTGCCGGGCTCCCACCCGCCGCACGCGGCGCTCCTGCAGCACGCGCAGCAATTTCGCCTGCAGGGCGAGCGGCAGTTCGCCGACCTCGTCGAGGAAGAGCGTGCCGCCGTCGGCAAACTCGATGAGCCCCATGCGCCGCTGGTCGGCGCCAGTGAAGGCGCCGCGCTCGTGGCCGAAGAGCTCGCTTTCCATAAGGGCATCGGGGATCGCGCCGCAGTCGACGGGCACGAAGGGCGCCGCCGCCCGCCGGCTGCGGCGGTGCAGCGCCCGCGCCACGAGTTCCTTCCCGGTGCCCGTCTCGCCGGTCACGAGCACGTCGACGGCGCTGGTGGCCACGCGTTCGATGATCGAATAGACCGCCGCCATCGCCGGACTCTCGCCCAGAAAGCCCTCGAACGAATAGGGCCGCTCGACCGCGCGGCGGAGCACCTCCTCCGCGTCGCGCCGCCGCGACTCGGCGAGGATCCGCACGAGCGCGTCTTCGAGGTCGGCCTCGGCCCGCGCGATGTCAAGGTAGTCGCCGGCGCCGGCCTGCAGGCAGAGGCGGGCGGTCTCGACGTTCGGCGCCGAGTCGAGCACCACGGTGGGCAGATCGGGATCGGCCTGCCGAATCCCGTGGAGGAGTTGAGCGGCCGTTCCAGGGGACCGGGCCGTCACGATGCCGAGATCCCAGGCATCGGCTGCGAGCGCGGCGAGCCCGGCCTCGAGTGATGTCTCCACCCGCAGTTCCATCGGCTGCAGCCGGGCCACGAATCTGGCGTAGGGCAGTCCCGCGGCGCCGGAGGGATCGATGACGAGGATGCGGGGCTGACGCATGGCGGGTGGTGCATCCGTGGGGATGGTGTCTGGCATCCACGAGCGCCGGCCGCCTACCGCTGCTCGAGAGTGGGCCAAGTATGCAGCCGCCCGCAGCGGCGGGCAACTTGGAGCAGCCGCGTGCGCACGCACGGCGCGATCGAGCATCTTTCCGGCGGGGACGGCTCTGGTACATTCAGGTCCAACCGTTTCCAGGAGATATTTCGCAGCATGGCCATCGATCCCTACGCATCCTGTCCCGGCGGCACCGGCAAGAAGGTCAAGTTTTGCTGTGCCGACCTCGTGGGCGACCTCGAGCAGCTCGATCGGCTCATCGAGGGCGACCAGACCTCGGCGGCGCTCGAACAGGTGAAGCGGCTCGCGGAGAAGCACCCCCAGCGGGCCTGCCTGATGGCCACGCAGGTGAAACTGGAACTGTCGGCAAAGCAGCTCGGCCCGGCGGCCGCAACCAGCCGGGCCTTCCTCGAGGCCTTTCCGGACAACCCGTTGGCCCTCGGGCATGCCGCTGTCAGCGATGTGATCGCTGGTAACGTGCAAGAGGCGGCGACCGACTTCGACAAGGCCCGCGAGGCCTCCGGCGCGGAGGTCTCGGCCGACCTCGTGCGGATCGCCGCCACGCTGGTGCAGGCGGCCGCGCAGGCCGGGCACACGGGGTTTGCCCAAGGCGTCGTCGAATGGCTGATCGACAAGTCGCTCGGAACTCCGGAAGATCGCCGGGTGCTGGCCGCCGTCGTCGGCTCCGCGGGCGTCGCGCCGGCGCTCCGCACGAAGGTGCACTTCGAGGAAGTCGCGGCCGACTCGCCGTGGCGTTCCGAATTCGACTCCGCCCTGAAGCAGGCCCGCGAATGGCGGCTCTCGAAGGCGCTCACCGCCTTCCGCAGCCTGAAGGGTGTGGCCGGTGAAAGCCGGGAGCTGTTCACCAACATCGCCGTGCTCTGCGAGATGCTTGCCCGGCCCTTCGAGGCCTCGGAGGCCTGGCTGAAGATCGCCGGCTTGCGCGACACGCTCCCCGACGACGCCGTCGAGGCCACCGGCCGCGCGATCGCGCTCGAGACCGAGGCCGACGAAGACCGCTCGCCCCAGGTGCGGTACGAATTGGCCCGCTGCCCGCTCGCCGCGGCCGAGGCGGCCGCCGGCGGCATCGAGATGCTTGAAGACAAGCTTCGCCACGACACCCGCTTCGAGCCGGCGCCGTTCGATCGCTCGAGCTGGGTGGCCCGTGGCGCCGCCCCGCCGCGATCGGTGTGGCGGGTGTTCGAGAAGGCGGCCGCTGCGAAGGAGCCGGTCCGGCTGCTCGCGAGCCTCCTGCTGTTTGGCCGGCAGACCGACCGCGAGGCGGAGGCTGTTCTCCAGGGATTCGCCGTCGATCTGGCCATCGCGAAGGGGATCGTCGAGTCGGCGATCGGCGTGACGTTTGCGGCGCCCGTATCGCAGGAGGGCCTGCCCTCGGTCACGCCCACCAACTGGCTGCTCACCACGCAGTTTCGCATGCAGCCGCCGGCCCCGCCGACGGCGCCGACTCCCGCCGGCGAGCTCTCGCCGGTCGACCGGCTGCTCGAAGAGCAGCGGACCCTGCTCTGGACCCGCTTCCTCGACCTCTGGCCCGACACGGCCCTGCCTGAACTGCTCGGCAAGACGCCCCGAGAGGCGCTCAAGGACACCGGCGGGGCGCGGCGGGTCGAGGCGCTCGTCACCGAAGGTGAGGCCACGTCGCGGCAGCGGGAGGCCGCCGATGCCTGGACCGCGGTCCGCGGCCGGCTCGGCATGCAGACGCCCGCGCCCGTCGTCGCCGAGCGTCCGCTCGAGCAGGTGCCGCCGTTGCGGTGGCATCGCGTGGCGATGGCCACGCTCGACCTCGACCAGCTCCGCGGCCTCTTTCTCACCGCGCTCGACGCCGGTTTCGAACTTGCGGCCGAACGGGCCGCCGAGGCGATCGTGTCCCGCACCGACACCGCACCCGAAGATCGCTGGGAGGCCTACAGCCTGCTGGAGGGCCGCGCGACATCGAGCGTGAAGCAGCTCGAGATCATCGGCCACCTGCGGGAGATCGCCCGGCAACTGAAGGCGAGCGACGGCATGATCGACATCGCCGAACTGCGGATCCGCCTGCAGCGCGGCGACCAGGCCGACATCATGCGGCTGCTCGACCATCTGCGGCGCGACCACTCGCGCGATCAGAAGGTGCTCGAGGCGCTGGCCGAGGTGCTCGTCGAGGCGGGTGTCGATCTGTCGGCGCTGGCCGGCCAGACGGTGCCCGGTGGATCAGCCGCGGGCATGCCCGCGGCCGCCGCCCCCGCCGCACCTGGTGGAATCTGGACCCCTGGCTCGCCGCAGCCCGGCCAGTCGGCCGAGAAGAAAACCATCTGGACGCCGAACTGACCGGCGGCGGGCGGACCATGCCGTGGACTGCTACTGATACCGCCGCCATGCATCGCGCCCTCGAGTTCGCCCGGCGGGGCGAGGGGCACGTGGAGCCAAACCCGCTGGTGGGCGCCGTCGTCTCCCGCGAGGGCACGATCGTCGGTACGGGCTGGCATGAACGGTTCGGCGGGCCGCATGCCGAGATCGCGGCGCTCGCGGCGACTCCGGCCGACGCCGCCCGCGGCGCGACGCTCTTCGTCACGCTCGAGCCCTGCTGCCACCACGGCAAAACGCCCCCCTGCACCTCCGCCATCATCGCCGCCGGCATCCAGCGGGTGGTGATCGCCGCCACCGATCCCTTTCCGGCCGTGAATGGCGGCGGCATCGCGGCGCTGCGGGCGGCAGGGATCGCCGTCGAAACGGGGCTCTGCGAGCAGGAAGCGCTGCGGCTCACCGCCCCCTTCCGCAAACTCGTGACACAGAAAAAACCCTGGGTGATCGCCAAGTGGGCGATGAGCCTCGACGGCCGCATGGCCGCGCCGGCCGGTGCGGATCGCTGGCTCTCGTCGGCGGAGTCACGGGCGATCGTGCACGACCTGCGGGCGCGGGTCGACGCCATCGTGGTCGGCATCGGCACGGCCGAGGCCGACGATCCGCTCCTCACCGCCCGGCCCGCGGAGGCGAGCGGGCTGCCCACCAGACCGCTGCTGCGGGTGGTGCTCGATTCCACCGCGCGGCTCCCGCTCACGAGCCGGCTCGTGCAGACGGCCCGCGAACAGCCGCTGCTCGTGGCCGTCGGACCCGACGCTCCGGTGGAGCGGCTGCGTGAGCTGGAAACAGCCGGTTGCGAGGTCTGGATCGGCCGGGCCGGCGACAGCGGCAAGCGGCTCGCCGAATTGCTCGGTGAACTTGGCAACCGGCAACTGACCAACGTGCTGGTCGAAGGCGGCGCGCAGGTGCTCGCCAGCCTGTTTGCGCACCGTGAAGTCGACGAGGTCTGGGCATTCATCGCGCCGCAGATCATCGGCGGCGGAGGTCCGCTGGCGCCGCTGGCCGCGCCGACTGCGGCAGCGGGGATCGAGATCGAGCAGGTCAGCCATCCCGGCGGCGATCTCTTCGTCCGCGGCCTCACAAAGTAGGACAGGCTCAATCCTGTTCGGCACGAGATTTGCGCCATGGCCAGATGACCATCCCAGAGATGTCATACTGGCAGGGAGACAGCCATGGCAGGCAAGCGTCGCAAGAAGATCCGTGAGCCCGAGATCACGGGAG
>JAPLNR010000062.1 GCA_026401035.1 Planctomycetia bacterium
TGTTCGGCACCAAGGAGATTGTGACCGGAGACCGGTTTCTCTGGGAGTATTTGGACTCCGCAACCACAGGTAAAACCGACTTCGACTTCTCAGGGTTCGCTTTCATCGACTACCTGCTCTCGTTCGTCACGGCATCTCTCCGCGAGCACCTTAACGTTGCCCTGAGAAGCGCCATGGTCGACGACCACTACTTCGTCATCGCTGCGGATTTCGCGTCAAGCTTTGCGGAGTATCTCCGCTCACATCCACCCGATGCGACCGCGCTTCAAGCTTTTGTGGCCGATAACAGCCCAGACGCCGACGAGGAGTACATTGGCACCCTCCGCGAGACTCATGACTTTCTCGTCAGGTGGTTCGGCAGCATTGACCGGAACAGCTTTGGCGTGATTCACATTACGTTTTGATCCCATGTATTCAGCTGAAGCGCCTAACAACGCAATGCAGCGGACTCGCGATAAAATCGGTCGGAGTGGTTCGCGTAGGGTCGCGAGCCGCTGATTGCAATCGTTCGGCAGGGACTGCGGACAGCATGCGTCCGCTCAAGTTCGACAGACTCCCAGGCCGATTGGTATTGGTATGCCTCGGAGAGTGAGGTATAAGGCCGCCATGCCAACTGCCAGAAAGCCTCCCGACTTCCTGAACGGCGTGCCGGAACTCATCGTTCTCCGCCTGCTGTCGCAAAAACCGATGTACGGCTACGAACTGATCCAGGCGATCCAGGTCGCGACGAGCCGGAACTTTGCGTTTGGCGAGGGCTGCATTTACCCCGTCCTGCACCGTCTCGAGGCGGATGGGGCGTTAAATGGGCGCCGCGAGACCGTTCAAGGACGAAGCCGCATCGTCTATCGAGTCACAGCTAAGGGCCGCGGCCGACTGGAACAATCGGCAGTCGCCTGGAAGCGGAGCGTGGAGGTCATTCAGGCAATCCTGAGTGAGGGAAACCGTGCCTCCCCTGCCATGGCTTGAACACTATCGCCGCGAGTTGGAGCGTCGCGGTGTGCCGCTCTCTTTTCAAAAGCGTTTCTTGGAAGAACTGCAGGATCACCTGATCGATCTCACGGAGGAAATCGCCATGTCTGAAAACATTCCGCACGACAAACTCTCGAAGACCATCACGGACCGCCTGGGTGCGCCTGAACACGTCGCGACGGCGACTGCCGCGGAATATGCACAAGGCAGATTCGCAGCCCGTCACCCCTTCCTGATGTTTGGACTGATGCCGCTGCCAGCAATACTATGCCTGTTCGTGATGCTTGGAATCAGCTTCTGGCTGCTCGGTGAGTGCTTCAGCTTCTCGGACGAGGGAACTCTGCGACCAGTCCAAGTCGCTTTTGCGTACACGTTCATGTGGCTTTGTCGGATCGTCCCATTTGCGACTGCGGCCGCGCTCTTTACTCGGGCATACGTTCACAGCAGGGCGAGCGAGTGGTGGTTTGTGTCGGCCGCCGCACAAGTCCTTGCTTTCGCCGGACTGTTCGACTGCCGAATTCACTACAGCGACGTGCCGGGAAAGTCGTCCCTGATGATCGGGTTTCCGGTTCTTTCGGGTATGTGGCCTCCGTCACTCGACGTACTCGCGATGCACGGGATTCAAGTGGCCGTCGCCCTCGTGATTGGGATGGTGGTGATCCGTACGGCTGGCCAGCGACGGTCAAGCGCGGTCACCTGATGAGCCTGATGCTCAGTAGAGTGCCGAACAAAGCGATGCAGCGGACTCGCGATAAAATCGGTCCTGATGGAAAGTCCAAGGTCGCGAGCCGCTGATCGCGGCCGTTCGACAACAGAAGCCCCGTGCCAGAGCCGACAAGCCCCGCGTCGGGTTCCTATTTGACCCCCCAAGCGGTTAGCACTCGGTCGGCGGTGCGGTTGATCTGGGGTTGAGCTCTAGGAATCCCTCATCGTGAATTCGTCAGTATCTTGTCGCGGAACCGGCCGCGTCCGGAGGGGCCGTGGCAATACGTGGCCTGGGATGCTCGATCAGCGGGCAAATGGGCCGAATGCCTGGATGGCGCGGCCGGACTAGTCAATCTCGTCGGTCGCACCGTCGACTGCGTCAAGACGCCCGACCATTGCGACGAGATTCTACGGTCGCGGGTCGAGGCCACCCGAGCATTGGGCATCGCTTGTCGATCGGTAGCCTCGCCGCCTCCCGTATGGGCGCAGATGAGCACCGCGCACATTTACGGTGATCCGCCAAGCGTGCTATGCGACGAAGACAGTCCCACGGGTTATGGGCTGGCGCCAACGGTCGGGATCGCGTGGGAGAAAGAGTTTTCGCAAGCTCTGCTTCCGCACCAACGCGGCGTTGTGTTGCGGACGAGCTTCGTCATTGGCCGGAATCGCGGCGCTGGGGGCGGTGCGCTTTCGAAACTCGTGCCACTTGCACGGTTCGGTCTAGGCGGTTCGGTCGGCAGTGGCCAGCAGGGAATGAGTTGGATTCACGAGGTGGATATGAATCGGCTCTTCGAGCGCGGCCTTACCGATGACAGCATGATCGGCGTCTACGTGGCCAGCAGCCCGAATCCGGTGAGCAACGCCGAGTTCATGCGCAGCCTGCGCCAAGCAGTGCCCTGGCCGAAGGTGCCGCTGGCCCTGCCAGCCTTCGAATGGATGGTCCGGATCGGTGCGCCGCTTCTGCTCCGCACGGATCCAGAGATCGCTCTCTATGGTCGCTACGTGAAGAGTAGCCGACTTGAGCGAGAGCGATTCTCTTTCTCCTATCCGCGACTCCCTGAGGCACTTGCGGCCTGCTTCACCCAGCCGATTCGGAATGCCGAACCACGCAATGCAGCGGACTCGCGATAAAATCCGGCGGTATGGATAATCCATTTGTCGCGAGCCGCTGATTGCCATCGTTCGGCTGAAGCATGGAGGTGCATCATGAAGTTGCTCTCGTTGTGGATGATCGTAGCGGCAATGCTTTGGACGGCCCCGAATTTGTATTCGGAAGATGCTTCGTTGAAGCCGCCCGAATCGCAGCAGGCGCCAATGCCGCCCGCTGGCCATCAACTGTCGTCGGTCAAAGGCGTCAGCATCGTGCGAGTCGACTCGCGTGATCAGGCTACAACCCCATACATCTCTTTCAAGCGGACCGATTTTTATGGCCGCGGCCGGATCACAGCCACCAGATTGCCACTTTCGTCGATCTTGCTCGACGCTGCACCCGTTGATGCGGATCACCTGTTTCTGAATGCGCCGCTTCCCGACGGGCTCTACAATGTTGAAATCTCGACGCCAAGAGGCGGTAACGAGAAAATGTTCGAACTTCTCCAAATGTCGCTAGCGCGGTCATTTCGAGTTCAGGCACGAGTCGCAAACTACGACGAGCCGGTCGTCGCCCTTCGCAAGACGGCTGATTGGGATAAACGGCCTCTCCCTCGCGTGAAAGGCGTGCTGTTTGACACCCCGATTGTTCAGTTCCATTTGTTTGAAGAGGTAGCGACGAATGCGCAGGGCCATGTGCAGATAAAGTTCAAGGGTGATATGGAATGCCTTGCCAAGAGTGGTTTCGATGAGTATTTCGGCAAGCCTGTCGTGAATCAGACCGGCATCGAGGGGCTGTATTCCTTCGACATTGCTTTGCAGCAAGCTTCGAAGACTGCCGACCTTGTAGCGTTCCTGAAAGATCATGGACTCGTGTTTGTTGCGGATAATCAGAAAAAGATCGGGGTGTATGTGGAGCCTCTTCGGTAATCTGTTTGCGAATGCAGCTGCTAGCCGTGGCCGAGCGAAGGCCGAACAAAGCGATGCAGCGGACTCGCGATAAAATCGGCCCTGATGGAAAGTCCAAGGTCGCGAGCCGCTGATCGCCAACGTTCTGGCGAGCCTCTGACCATCCTCGGGTGATTGATGAATCCAACCGTTTACCTCGAAACAACGATCATCGGCTACCTCGCGATGCAGCCCAGCGGCGTCTTACGGATCGCTGCCAACCAGCAGACCACGCACGAGTGGTGGACCGGGCATCGCCATCGTTTTTCCGTATACGTCTCGCGATTCGTGGTCGGCGAATGCGCGGCGGGTGATTCGGTCGCCGCGGCTGATCGCCTGCGTGTATTGGCCGAAGTGCCGCTATTGGAGGTCACGACGGATGCGGAATCACTTGCCGGAGCGTTGCTTGAAGAGGTGCCGTTGCCCCCAAAGGCAGCCACCGACGCCCTGCATATCGCGGTCGCGGCCGTCAACGGTGTCGAATATCTGCTGACCTGGAACTGCAGGCATATCGCTAACCCTGCCCTCAGGCCGCGAATCGAATCGGTTTGTCGTAGAATGGGGTTTGAGCCCCCTGTCATTTGCACCCCGCAGGAACTTCTGGAGATCGACGATGGAAACTGATCCGGTCGTTGCCGAAGTGAGAGCGGTTCGCGAGCAGCTGGCCGCCCGGCTCGGGTTCCGGCTCCACGACATCGTCAAAGAAGCACAGCGGCAAGATGCTGCTGGCGACAGAAAAGTCGTCCGGCTCCCACCACGCCGCCCAATCGCCGCGGCCGTAGACTCGAAGTAGCCAAAACCAGGCGTTGGATCAGACGGCGGCCTACGTCCAGCGGTGTAGCTTGGTGTTTGGTCCGCCGGAACGTGTCAATGACTTTGAGACAGCTGCGAAACGAATTGAGTGTCGCGGGGTAGTTCAAGTGTGCGGACTGTTGGCCGATTTTCGGGAGGGTTGATCCAGACTTCCGCTGCCGGCGTCAGCGGCCGCGGAACGCCGCGGACGAACCGCCCCGAGCCGGCTGCCATGCGGGCAACGGGCACCGATGGCAGGCAGGAGCCGGCGAGCCCGAAAGTGCCACGATTCCCGCAGCACTCGCGGGTGTTGAGATTGAGAAAAGAAAGAGGCTCCGGTCGGAGTCGAACCGACGATGGCGGATTTGCAATCCGCTGCCTTAGCCACTTGGCTACGGAGCCTTCTGCGAGAAAACCAACAATCACACGCTATGGGAGTCTGGGCCGTTTGGTCAAGCCTTGCCGGTCGGCTCGACCCTCCCGAAATCTCCTCATGCAGCGATTCGTCCCGCTGTAGCAATTGCATCGGCCAGACCGGCCTGGATTCTTCAGTTTCGCTTTCCAGCCGGTTTCCGGAGGGCGATTGTGGCCCGGCAGGGCGGGCATCGATATAGTCTGCGTTCCTTCCACACCTTTCCAGGAACTGCAGGAGCAACGCTCGATGGCAAAAACAGCCTCTTGTGACATCGGTCTGATCGGTCTGGCCGTCATGGGCGAGAACCTGGCCCTCAACATCGCCAGCCGCGGCTATTCCATCGCCGTTTTCAACCGAACAGCGAGCGTCACCGACGCCTTCACGGCCTCGCGCGGCAACCAGCCCAACGTCGTCGGCTGCCACACGCTGGAAGACCTCGTCGCGGCACTCAAGCCACCCCGCAAGGTCATGATGATGGTGAAGGCGGGCCCCGCCGTCGACGACCTGATCAAGACGCTCACGCCGCTGCTCGCCAAGGGCGACGTGATCATCGATGGCGGCAACACGCTCTATTCCGACACGGAGCGACGCACCAAGGAGGTCGAGGCGGCCGGCCTGCTCTTCGTCGGCACGGGCGTGTCCGGCGGCGAGGAGGGCGCGCTCAAGGGCCCGAGCCTGATGCCGGGCGGCTCGAAGGCGGCCTGGCCCCTTGTGCAGCCGATCTTCCAGGCGATCTCCGCCAAGGTCGGGCCCAAGGGCGACATCCCCTGCTGCGACTGGGTGGGTCCGCGCGGCGCCGGCCACTACGTGAAGATGGTGCACAACGGCATCGAGTACGGCGACATGCAGCTGATCTGCGAGGCCTACTGGCTGCTGAAGCACGGTGCCGGGCTCTCCAACGACGAGCTCGCTCAGGTGTTCGATGAGTGGAACAAGAGCGAACTCGACAGCTACCTGATCGAGATCACCCGCGACATCTTTACCGTGAAGGATTCCGAGACGGGCGGCTTCATGGTCGATTCGATTCTCGACAAGGCCGGCGCGAAGGGCACCGGCAAGTGGATGAGCCAGCTCGCCCTCGATCTCGGCGTGCCAAGCACGCTCGTCACCGAAGCCGTCTACGCCCGCTGCCTCTCGGCGTTCAAGGACGCCCGCGTGCGGGCGAGCAAGGTGCTCAAGGGCCCCGACCTCCCCAACCACGGCAATCCCGCCGAGTTCGTGGAGCAGGTACGACAGGCGCTCTACGCTTCGAAGATCGCCAGTTATGCCCAGGGCTACGTGCAACTGGCTGCCGCGGCAAAGGAGCACGACTGGCAGCTCGACTACGGCGCGATCGCCATGATGTGGCGGGGCGGCTGCATCATCCGGGCCCAGTTCCTCGAGCGGATCGCCGATGCCTACAAGGCGCAGCCGAACCTGGAAAATCTCATGCTCGCTCCCTACTTCACCGAGGCGCTGACCAAGGCCCAAAAGGCCTGGCGGCACGTGGTCGCCACCGCGGCCACGATCGGCATCCCCGCGCCGGTGTTCATGACAGCGCTGGCCTACTACGACGGGTATCGCCACGCCAGCCTGCCGGCCAACCTGCTGCAGGCCCAGCGGGATTATTTCGGAGCCCACACCTACGAGCGGACCGACAAGCCGGGCACGTTCCACACTGAGTGGCTCGACCTGCGGAAGCCGGTGACTGGCAAGAAAGCCTCAGGGAAGGAATAGCATGGCCAACGACTTCCTGGAACAACTCTTCAGCCTGAAAGGCCGCACCGCCGTGGTCGTCGGCGGCACCGGCGTGCTGGGCGGCGCGCTCGCGGAGGGGCTGGCCCAGGCCGGGGCCTTCGTCGTGGTGGCCGGCCGCGGGGCCGATCGTGGCCAGGCCCGGGTCGACTCGATCCGGGCAGCGGGTGGCGACGGGACGTTCATCTCGGTCGATGCGATCGACCGGGCCAGCGTGCGGGCCCTGCTCGAGGGCACGGTCAACGCGCGGGGCCGGGCCGATATTCTGGTGAACTGTGCCGGCGTGAATTCCTCGGTGCCCTACTTCGACATCCCCGACGAAGACTTCGCCAAGGTGCTCGACACCAACCTCAAGAGCACGCACCTGGGCTGCCAGATCTTCGGAGCGCACATGGCAAGCCTCGGTGGCGGCGCGATCCTCAACATCGGCAGCGTGTCGGCCGACAAGCCGCTGTCGAAGGTCTTCATTTATTCGGCTTCGAAGGCGGCCGTGCTCAACTACACGCAGAACGTGGCCCGCGAACTGGCGCCCCAGGGCGTGCGGGTGAACGTGCTCTGCCCCGGCTTCTTTCCGGCCGAACAGAACCGCAAGATTCTCTCGCCCGAACGGACGGCGACGATCATGAGCCAGACGCCGATGAACCGCTTCGGCAATCCGGAGGAACTCGTGGGCGCGGCGATCCTGCTCTGCGCCCCGGCGGCCGGCAGCTTCATCACTGGCACGAGCATCTACGTCGACGGCGGCTTCACCGGCATGCGGTTCTGAACGGTGTGACAGGCTGAAGCCTGTCCTACTTTCCGGACGGCAAGCGCCGTGCCGAACAGGATCGAGACGGGCTCGATCATATTCAGTGTGGGAGGCTTCGGGATCCCCGTGCCCCAGGAGCCGGCGTTGCTGACAAGCGCAGCCAGGATGGCGAAGCGCGGGCAGCATCGAGTGAGCGGAGGGCAGGATTCCCGCAGCGAACGTCCGGCGATGGGGCACGGGGAGCCTGAAGCCGGGTTGGGCGCGTTCGGGCACGACAGGCTGAAGCCTGTCCCACATGAGGGCACACGGCAGCCCCGTGCCGGTTTTCGCGAGTCAACGTCAGCGGTCGTGTTCAACGATTGGGTGAAGACACGGTACACTCGGAAAATCATGCCCCATACCATTGTGATCTTCGGTGCGTCTGGTGATCTCACGAGCCGCAAACTCGTGCCCGCGCTCTACAACCTGATGCGATCGGGCTCCTTGCCCGCCGAGACGCGGATCGTGGGCTTCTCGCGCACGCCGCTGAGCGACGACGAGTGGCGGGCGAGCCTCCGCGAAACGACCGCGAAGCACTGCGGCTGCGGGCCGCTCGACGAGGCCTCGTGGCAGGTGTTCGCGGCAAACATCTTCTATCAGCCCGGCGACATCGGCCGGGCAGAGGATTTCCGGCTGTTGGCCGAGCGGCTGACGGCGCTCGAGCGGGGCGGCGAGGCCACGCGGGTCTATTACCTCGCCACGGCGCCGCAGTTCTATGAACCGATCGTCGCCGCGCTCGGCAGCCAGGGGCTGGCGGCCGAAACTCACGGGTCCCGGCGGATCGTGGTCGAGAAGCCATTTGGCACCGATCTGGCGACGGCGCGGGGCCTCAACACCAGCCTGCATGCCGTGTTTCACGAGTCGCAGGTCTTCCGCATCGACCACTACCTCGGCAAGGAGTCGGTCCAAAACATCCTCGCACTGCGGTTCGCCAACACGATCTTCGAACCTGTCTGGAACCGCCGCTACATCGACCACGTGCAGATCACCGTGGCTGAGGAGGTGAAGGTGGGCCGCCGCGGCGGCTATTACGACACCGCCGGCGTGCTCCGCGACATGTTTCAGAATCACCTGTTGCAACTGCTGATGGTGACGGCGATGGAGGCGCCCGTGCGGTTCGAGGCCACGGCCGTCCGCAACGAGAAGGTGAAGGTGCTCGAGGCGATCCGGCCGCTCGACCTGAGCGAGGTGGCGGCGGCGGGCATCCGCGGGCAATACCGCGGCTACCTGGAGGAGCCCGGCGTGCAGCCGGCCAGTCAGACGGCGACGTTCGGGGCGGTGCGGCTCGAGATCGACAACTGGCGGTGGCAGGGCGTGCCGTTTTATCTGCGGAGCGGCAAGGCGATGAGCTGCCGCACCACCCAGATCGTGATCGGATTCCGCCAGCCGCCGCTGGAACTCTTCGCCGACGGGCGGCGGACCTTCCATCGCGAGGCCAACCGGCTCGTGATCCAGATTCAGCCCGCCGAGGGGATTCAGCTTCACTTCCACACGAAGGTGCCCGGCGAGGGCATGCGGCTGCGGCTCACCGATCTCGAGTTCAGCTATTCCCGTGAGTTCGAAGGGCGGTTGCCCGAGGCCTACGAGCCGCTGCTGCTCGACGTGCTCACGGGCGACGCGAGCCTCTTCGCCCGCTCCGACGAGGTCGAGAAGTCGTGGGAGATCATCGATCCGTTCGTGCGGGCCTGGAGCTCCGTCGACATGCCGCCGATCGACGCCTACGAGACCGGCGACTGGGGGCCGCTCTCGAGCTTCGAGTGGATGGCCGCGCAGGGCCGCACGTGGTTCGATCTGTGCCCGGTGCTGACGTGACCCCCTTTTCGATCGGGGGCGTGCCGCTCGCGTCGCCGGTCGTGCAGGCCGCGCTCTCCGGCTACAGCGATCTGCCGATGCGGCTGCTCGCCCGGCAGCACGGCGCCGCCTACACGCTCTGCGAGGTGCTGCTCGACACGTTCGTGGTCGTGATCGGCACGAACAAGCGAAACCTCGCCCGGATCGCGATCGCCGACAACGAGCATCCCGTCGGTGGGCAGTTGATGGGGGCAAATCCCGACGATTTCGCGCCGGCGGCGCGGCGGCTCGTCGCGGCGGGCTTCGACGTGATCGACATCAACTTTGGCTGCCCGGTGAAGAAGGTGCTCGGCCGCTGCCGCGGCGGCTATCTCCTCAGCGTGCCCGAGACCGCGCTCGAGATTGTTTCGCGGGTGCGGGAGGCCGTTCCCGCCCATGTGCCGGTCACACTCAAGATGCGGCGGGGCATCGACGACTCGCAGGCGAGCGCCGACAAGTTTTGGACGATCTTCGACGGCGCCTTCGACCGCGGCGCGGCGGCGATCACCGTGCACGGCCGCAGCGTGCAGCAGAAATATGTCGGCCCGAGCAGCTGGGATTTCCTGGCTGCCGTCAAACGGCACGCCGGCGACCGCATCGTGATCGGCTCGGGCGACCTGTTCTCCGCGGAAGCCTGTGTCGCGATGCTGCACCGCACCGGTGTCGACGGGGTGAGCATTGCGCGGGGGGCGATCGGCAACCCGTGGATTTTCGGGCAGACGCTCGCGCTGTTGGCGGGCGGGCCGCCGCTGGAGCCGCCGACGATCCACGCCCAGCGGGACGTGTTGCGGGAACACTTCCGGCTGGCGGAGGCCCTGCACGGCGAGGATCTCGCCGGCCGCACGATGCGGAAATTTGCGATCAAGTATGCCCGCCTGCACCCGGAACCGCTGGCCGTGCGCGACGCGTTCATCGCCGTGAAGGTCAACGCCGACTGGCAGCAGGTGCTCGAACGGTTCTATCGGGAAGACGGGCCGGGCCGCGACGCCTCTGCCGACGTCGATGAGACGGCCGAGTGCGCGTGAGGCGGGGAGCTATGGCGCTGCCCTGACAGGCTGACAGGCTGAAGCCTGTCCTACGGGAGCGCCGCCTCGATCTCGGCGCGGACGGTGGCGTCGGCTTCGATCGGCAACCGGGCCGTGAGTGACGCGTGGGCGCGAGCGGCGAGCGCGGGCTCGCTCCCGCGCCACCGGCCGAGCGCCCAGGCTGCGGCGCCACGGACGATGCTGTCGTCGTCGGCGAGTGCCGCGATCAAGGCGTCGGCGCTCTCCGGATCGGGCCGGTTGCCCAGTGCCAGGGCGGCCGACCGCAGCAGGCCCGATCGCTTCGCCCGCGTGAGCGGCGAGCCCTTGAACCGGCTGCGAAAACCAGCGTCATCGAGCGTGAGCAGTTCGGCGAGCGGCAGCGTCGCCCGGCCGTCGCGCGGCTGAAGCGAGGGCTCCGCAGAGCCCGGTGCGCGACGGTTCCAGGGGCAGACTTCCTGGCAGATATCGCAGCCGAAGATCCAGTCGGCCATTTCGCCACGCAGTTGCGAGTCCACGGCCGCGTGATCCTCGATCGTGATCGCGCTCAGGCACCGATTGGCGTCGAGCATCCGCGGTTCGACGAAGGCGGCGGTCGGGCAGGCGTCGAGGCAGGCCGTGCAGGTGCCGCAGTGGTCCACCTCGAGAGGTGTGCTCGCGGGCAGGTCGGCGTCGGTGAGCAGCACGGTCAGCAGAAAATAACTGCCGGCCGTGGGATCGATGAGCATCGTGTTCTTGCCAAACCAGCCGAGGCCGGCAAGCCAGCCGAACTCGCGTTCTGGAAAGGGCGCGGAATCGACGAAGCCGCGGGTGCGGCAGCCCGGCACAGCGGCCTCGAGCCAGGCGGCCAGCGAATTGACCCGGCTGCGCAGCAGATCGTGGTAGTCGTCGCCCCAGGCATACCGCGCCACCCTCCCCTGCCCCGGCGGGCACGCCCCATGATGGTCCGGCGCCTCGTCCAATTCATGACCGTGGCCATCGCCATGCCTGTCGGCGGCGGCGTGCAGGGCGTGGTCGGTGGCGAGCATGATCACGCTGCGGGCTCCGTCGAGCAGGTTGCGCGGGTCGCGGCGGAGCGGCTCGTGCTGCTCGAGCCAGTGCGTCATCACGCCGGCATGGCCCTGGTCGAGCCAGCGGCGAAACTGCTCGTGCAGCCGGGGATCCCGCAACGCCGGGTCGGCTGTTGCGACGCCGATTCGCGAAAATCCCAGCCTCACCGCCTCCTGTTCGAGGTTCGCGAGCAGGGCCGGGCGGTCGTGTCGCCCGGGGCTGTTGGAGGAAAGCGGCTGCATGGGCGGGCGGCGGTTCCAGCTGGCTCTGCGGGCGGGGCCGGGGGATTGGGCTGTTTTGAGAACTGCGGAAGTGGTCTGGACCCATTTGGGGGAGACGCTATTCTCCCGTCCGATTGCAGTTTTCCAAACCGCATTTCCGCGGGGAGACAAGCCGTGCCGCCTGAACACAAACCCTATCTCTGCCTCGCCACGGTGGCGCTCGCGGCACTCGCATTACTGGGCCTTGCCGGCTGCCAGACTCCGCCGCAGTCAGCCGCGCCCGCCTACGGCGCCGCGACCGTGGCTCCGCCGGGCACGGGCATGATGGGCCAGCCCGCCCCGTACGGCGGCTACGTGAGCTCTCCCCAAGGGGCCGCCTATCCCCCGAGCGCACCGGTGATGCCGGGGCCCTCGAACAACATGCAGGGAGCACCGGCCGCCCCCAGTTTGACGGCGCCGAACAATTCCTGGAGCTGGTCTCAGTCGGCTGCCCCCGCCACGCAGCCGTCGATGCAGCAATATGGCAACCAGATCAACGCACAGGCCAACCAGTACCAGCAAAACCTGACGAACCAGGCGCAGCAATACGCCAATCAGGCGCAGGCCCAGCCGCAGCAATGGGCCAACGCCACGCAACAGTCACTCGCCAATCAACAGCAGCAGATGACCAATCAGTTGCAGAACACGGCCAACCAGTACCAGCAGGGCCTCAACAACACGACCCAGCAGTACACCAACCAGATAAACCAAAACCTGCAGCAGCAACAGCAGCAGCTCTCCGGGCAGATGCAGCAGGCCACCAACCAATTCAACAATCAGGTCCAGCAGTCCATGCCGCAGCAGCAGACCGTGAATGGCAACTGGTGGCCCTTCCAGAGCCCCAACGGTCTGCCCCCGCCGCGGGCCACGCCGGCACTGCCGGCCCGGTACTGATTTCACGAGGCGTGCGTTGGGAGAAGTGGTCGTTCCTGTCTTGCCTCTCCCCTTGGGAGAGGCCGAGCAAAGACAGGCTGAAGCCTGTCCTACTTTCCGGCGACCTGCTGGGGAGTCGGTCGGCTGAAGCTCGACGAGCGTCTGCATTTTCGACCTTCTGAGGTCGGCAGCTCCGCAGGTCGTCAGCGGAGAAAACTGTGCCGGCCCTAGGCCGGAAGTGCAGCGCGAAGGAGACTTCTGCCGCCGGCGACCAATACGGGTTGTTGACACAGGCCGAGCAAAGACAGGCAATGACAGGCTGAAGCCTGTCCTACTTTCCGGCAGCCGTCGCTGTGCCGAACAGGATTGACGCCCTCTGGGCCGCCGCGTGGTAAGTTGGGGCATTCCACGTTTGAGGGTGCCTCATGTTCGGTTGGTTGTCCGGCTTCGCCCCGGGTTCTCGTCCCGCCATCACTGCCGCGACCTGGCGGATCGTGAACCGCATCGACGATCTCGCGGGAGCGATGGAGGCCGAGAGTGATGCCGGGCTCCGCCGTCTCGCGCGGTCGCTTTCCTATCGGGCAAAGGCCGGTGAGCCGGTCGATTCGCTGCTCGTCGAAACGTTTGCGGCCACCCGCGAGGCCGGCCGGCGGTCGATCGGCATGCGACATTACGACGTGCAGTTGCTCGCCGGCGTGGCGCTCGTGCACGGGGCGATCGTCGAGATGCAGACGGGCGAGGGAAAGACGCTCGTCGCCACGCTGCCGCTGGTGCTCTACGCCCTGGCCGGCAGGGGCGCCCATCTGGCCACGGTCAACGACTACCTTGCCAAGCGCGACGCCGAGTGGATGGAGCCGATCTACAAGGTGCTCGGGCTGTCGGTGGGCATCGTGCAGTCGGAGATGGATTTCGACGCGCGGCGTAAGGCGTATGCCTGCGACGTCACCTACGGCACGGCCAAGGATTTCGGCTTCGACTTCCTCAAGGACCGGCTGATGGGCCGCGAGATCGCCGAGGGCCGGGGCGATCTGGGCGCGATGCTCACCGGCAAGGCCGCCTCCAGCGGCACGAAACTCCTGCAGCGGCCCTACTGGTTTTCGCTCGTCGACGAGGCCGACAATGTGCTCATCGACGAGGCCCGCACGCCGCTGATCATCGCCTCGCCTCCGGGGGAGGCGCAGGCCGTGCAGCAGGCGGTCTTTCGCTTCGCAGCCACCGTTGCCGAAACGCTCGAGCGCGACGAAGACTACGAATACGACGTCCAGAAGCAGACCTGTGAACTGCTCGGCCGCGGCCGCAGCCGCGTGCGGGCGTTCGAGCGGCCGGAACTGCTCGACTCGGTGAGCCTGCTTGCGGTCTACGAGGCGGTCGAGCGGGCGCTGCGGGCTCGACAGGCGTTCGTCCGCGACCGGCAATACGTCGTTCGCGACGGCAAGATCGTGATCATCGACGAATTCACGGGCCGGGCCGCGGAGGGCCGCACCTGGCGCGACGGGCTGCATCAGGCCGTGGAGGCCAAGGAGGGCATCGAGATCACGGTGCCCTCGGGACATGCCGCCCGGATCACGATCCAGGATCTCTTCGCCCGCTGGCCACATCTGGCCGGTATGACGGGCACGATCGCCACCAGCGCCCCCGAGATCAGCCGCACCTACAACGTGGCCGTGGCCACCGTGCCGACCAACCGCCCGGCGATCCGCCAGCGGCTCGCGCCGATCGTCTGCAAAAACCAAAACGACAAGTTCGTCCGCATCGTCGACGAGGTGCAGGCCATGCATGCGCTGGGCCGCCCCGTGCTTATCGGCACCCGATCGATCGACAAGTCGGAGGAACTGTCGCGGCTGCTCGCCGAGGCGGGGCTCGTGCACACGGTGCTCAATGCGCGGCAGATCGAACGGGAGGCGGAGATCGTGGCGCTCGCGGGCCAGCATGGCCAGATCACCGTCTCCACCAACATGGCCGGCCGCGGCACCGACATCAAGCTCGGCGAGGGCGTGGCCGATCTCGGCGGCCTGCACGTGGTCTGCACCGAACTGCACGATTCGGCCCGCATCGATCGGCAGCTGATCGGCCGCTGCGGCCGCCAGGGCGATCCGGGCACGTGGCGGCAATACGTGTCGCTCGATGACGAAATCCTCGTGGCCGGCTACGGCCCCAAGCGAGCCCGGCGCATCGGCGCCCAACTCGCGTCGAAGCTCGGCGGCAACGCCGAACGGATGCTGCGAGTCTTCAAGCGGGCACAGCAACGGGTCGAGGCCCGGCACGTGCGGCAGCGCCGGCTCCTCGAATATGTTGAGCGGCAGCGGGCCGAGGCCCACATCCAGATGAGCCAGGATCCGTATCTCGACGCCGCCTCGTAGACGGTTCCCCCCCGCTCGCAGACCGCTTCCCCGTTTGGAGTGCGCTTCCTTCTGAAGCGGATCTCGCCCCGCTTACGACCCTTTCCAGACAACCCGCATTGGTTCGCCGGCGGCTCCTCAGCATCAGGAGCCGCTTTCACGTGCGGGCAGGCAGTGTTTCCCCGCGGAAACGGCCTACGAAGCTGGCTGGTTTTCGCGGTATGATGCTCACTCGTCAGTTTTTTGCCGCTGGTGCCAAGATGATTGCTTCCTCACGCCTGCAATGCGTTTTGATGGTGCTCGCCGCGGCGTGGGTCGCGCTGCCGGGCGGCGCACGCGCTGAAGACGCGCCGCCGGAGGTGGCGGCCGACGGCACCGTGTCGGTGGTCGTGAATCCACCGACGGCGCGGGCCGGAGCAGAGCCCGACCCGGTCAAGGTCGGTGCTGCGTCACAACTGCTGGCGAAGGCCTGCACGCCGCTGGCGGCGCCGCTCTACGACCGGCCGCTGCCGCTGATGGAGGCGCTCGAGCGGTCGGGCGACCGCTCGCGACGGCTGTGGATCACGCAGGCCTATTGGAAAGTCTCGGCGGGCTTCGCACTGGTGCACTTCTCGACCGAGGCGGTCGAGCGGCTCGAGTTCATCGCGCCGGGGGCCGAGCCCCATGATCGTGCCGTACTCGACGCGGCGGTGGCCGCGGCCCGCGCGAATCTGGCGGATGCCCGCGCCGAACTCGTGGTCGCGCAGCAAGAGCTCGTCGATCTCGTGCGGCTGCCGGCGGGCGAGCCGCTTCCCTGGCCCATCGATCGTCCGCTGGCCGCCCCCTATCAGACGCAGTTCGACACGATTTTTGCCACGCGGCCGGCGACGGGCCGTGTGCGGGCGATCAATCGTGTGCTGCCCAACAAGCACGAGGCTCTCGAGCAACGGGCGCTGGCGGTCGCGGCCGCCGAGGAGGCGTTCCGGATGACCGAGGCCGACCATGCCAAGGGCCGCCGGCCGATCGAAGCGGTGGCGGCCGGGCAGTCGATGCTCGTGGCGCAGCAACGTGAGTTTTGCCAGGCGCTCAAGGCCTACAATTGCGACATCGCCGAATACGCGATGGCCGTCGCCGATCTGTCAGTGCCGCACGGTCCGTTTGCCGCGATGCTGATCGGCACGCCGCTTCCGTGGCAGCCGCAGCCGCCGGCAGGCGGGCCGTCGGCAATCATCACGACCGGGGCGACGGGCGAGGGAATCGTCGCGCCGCCACCGGGAGCGTTCCCGGCCGATGCGGGAGGGCCGCCGTCCGGGCCTCCACCGGTGTTCGTGCCACCGCCCCGTCTGCAGCCGGCCATTCCAGCGACGCCCATTGTTCCACAGCTGGTGCCATGATCGCCTCCACCACTGCTCCGCTGAACGCGGTCGTTCCGTTGCGGATTGGTCCAGTCGTTGTCGATCCGCCGGTGCTGCAGGCGCCGATGGCCGGCTACACCAACTACGCCTTCCGGCAGGTGGTTCGCGAATTCGGGGGGGCAGGACTCCTGGCCACCGAAATGATCGCCGCGCGGAGCGCCACGTGGCTCGAGACGCATCGCGGGGAGCACCCCGACCGCCTCTGGGGCGTTCGCGAGGAGCCGCGGCCGCTGGCGGTGCAGATGTGGGACAACGATCCCGAAAATCTCGCCCAGGTCGGCCGCCGGCTGGCGAAGGATTTTCAGGTCAGCGTGGTCGACCTCAACTTCGGTTGTCCGGTGAGGCAGGTGACCGTGAAGGCCCACAGCGGCTCTTGGCTGCTCCGCGACCCCGCGCGGGTCGGAGAGATCGTCCGCCGCGTGGTGGAAGCCTGCGATGGCGTGCCCGTCACGGCCAAGATCCGTCTGGGCTGCGCCGAAACCTGCCAGACCGCGGTCGAAGTGGCGCAGCGGATCGAGGAGGCGGGCGCCTCGTGCCTGACCGTGCACGGCCGGGTCGCTGCGCAGTTCTTTTCGGGCCATGCGGATTGGGAGGCGATCACCGCGGTGAAGCGAAGCGTGTCGCGGCTGCCGATCGTCGGCAACGGCGACATCGATTCAGCGGAGACGGCGGTCGCCAGGCTCCGCGAGTCGGGCGTCGACGGCGTGATGATCGCGCGGGAGTCACTCTCCAAGCCCTGGATCTTTGCCCAGACGGCCGCCCTGCTCCGCGGCGAACCCAAGCCGCCTGACCCCTCACTCGCCGAGCAATATGAACTCGTGCTCCACCACTATGATTTGGTCTGCCAGCGATTTGGTACCGAACGCGGCACGCTCTTGATGAGGAAATTCGCCTGTTCCTATGCCCAGGGACTGCCCGGGGCCCGTGAATTCCGCGGCCGGGTCTCGCGGGTGCTATCCCAGGCGGAGTTTCTGGAGGTGATGCGGACGAGTTTTCCGTCGCAGGCGCCCCCCCTGTCATGCCAGGAAAATACGAAATAACGGCCGCCAGGCATTTTTCGCTCAATCGCTTGTCAAAATTAAGGCAGCCCCTATAAATAGGGTTGCCATGAGCAATCCAGCCCCCCAAACCGACAGCCGTTCTTCAGACACCGCCCTGATCGAACTGTTGCGGGTCGAAACCCGGCTCGGTATCGGACAGATGGCCGCGTCGCTCGGCGTTACGGCCACGGCCATTCGCCAGCGTCTCGACCGTCTCATGCGGGCGGGGCTCGTCTGCCGGGAGACCCTTGCTCCCCCCGGCACCTCAGCCGCCAGGGGACGTCCCGCCCATGTCTACAGCCTCACTGAAAAGGGACAGCGAACCGGCGGTGACAACTTTCGCGATCTCTCGCTCGTGCTCTGGCGGGAGATTCGCAGCATGCGTGATCCGGCCGTGCGGCAGGGGCTGATCGCCCGCGTGGGATCCGCAATGGCGGGGATGTATCGCGAGCAGGTCGCCGGTGAAACGGCGACTGAACGGCTCGAGAGTGTCGCTGCAATCCTGCGGGAGCGTCGGCTTTCCTGCGACGTGCACGTCGAATCAAACACAGCTTTCGCCGGGGGCGGGGCCCTTGAAAACAGCAGCCTTTCGGTGCTGACCGCCTACTCCTGCCCCTTCCCGGAACTCGCCGAGCAGGACCGGGGAATTTGTGCGGCCGAGCGGCTCATGATTCAGGAACTCGTCGGGTCGGCGGTGCAGTTGTCGGAGTGCCGTCTCGACGGGGCTTCCTGCTGCAAGTTCACGGCCTCGTCGGCGGGGGCACCCGCGGCGGGCAACAAGCCGCACGGGGCTTGAAAACAATACTGTTGAAGCATCGAATGCGGTGCGGCGAGAGCCGCGACCACAACACTGAAAAAGTCAAAGTAGCGCAACGAAGGAAGCCCCCCATGACACAACCCTTAGTCAATCCCAAGCCCTGGATCGAAGGCCGCTTCGAGGAGAACCTCGTCCTCACCACCGTCGAGCAGGCGATCAACTGGGCTCGTCAATCGAGCATCTGGCCGATGACGTTCGGACTGGCGTGCTGCGCTATCGAGATGATGGCAGCCGGTGCCAGTCGCTTCGACATGGATCGCTTCGGTGCCGGTGCGTTTCGCGCCACGCCGCGGCAGGCCGACCTGATGGTCGTCGCCGGCACGGTCACCTACAAGATGGCCAGCCGCGTCCGCCGGCTCTACAACCTGATGCCCGATCCCAAGTACGTGATCGCGATGGGTGCCTGCACGACCGGCGGTGGTCCCTACTTCAAGTGGGGCTACCACGTGGTCAAGGGCGTCGACCTCGTCGTGCCCGTCGATGTCTACGTCCCCGGCTGCCCGCCCCGGCCGGAAAGCCTCCTCGAGGGGCTGATGCGGATCCAAGACAAGATTGCCGGACAGCGGATCGCGAAGCGTCGCGACGGCCTCGGCAAGATCGACGACGAACTGCCGGTGCCCCACCACTCCGGCTACGTGGTGTCGCCCGTCGAGGACGGCAGCCTGGTGTTTGATCACCAGAAGGTTCAGGCCTGATTTGGTCGGCGGTGATCAGCGGTTGATTCGGAACGGAAACACGAGCACGAGAGCATCCATGAGCGCAAGCGGAAAACAGGGCGAAAAACAGGGTGGCGAACAACTCGTCATCAAGGGGCTCCACGTGGCCGTCGAGGGCCAGGAGATTCTCAAGGGGGTCGATCTGACGATCGGCCGCGGCGAGGTGCATGCCCTGATGGGTCCCAACGGCTCCGGCAAGAGCACGCTGGGCTACGCGATCATGGGGCATCCGTCCTACGAGGTCACGGCCGGCTCGATCGAGCTGGTCGCTGCCGACGGCACGCGGCACAACGTCCTGGAGATGGAGCCCGACGAGCGGGCGCGGGCCGGTGTGTTTCTCGCCTTCCAGCGGCCGATGTCGATTCCGGGCGTCCGCGTCGCCGATTTTCTGCGGCACTCCGTGACCAATGTCCGCAATCCGGATCGCAAGGAAGGTCAGGAGTTGATTCCGATGCGGGAGTTCCGCGACGAACTCAAGAAGAAAATGGCCGATTTGTCGATGGACACGGAATTTGCCCGCCGCTACGTCAACGACGGCTTTTCCGGCGGCGAGATGAAGCGGGCGGAGATCCTGCAACTCGCCATGCTGCGGCCAAAATTTGCGATCCTCGACGAGACCGACAGCGGGCTCGATGCCGACGCCGTCCGTCTGGCCAGCGAGAGCATCGCCCGGATCGGCGGTGCCGAGATGGGCATTCTGATCATCACCCACCACGAACAGCTGCTCGAGCACAACATCCCGCTGCAGACGCACGTGATGCTCGGCGGACGGATCGTGGAGTCGGGCGGGCCGGAGCTGGCCGCCGAATTGCACAAGAAGGGTTACGAGCGGATTCGAGCCGCCTATCCCGACGCGGCGGCGGCGGAGAAGGCGATGGAAGAGAGCCGCACATCCGAGCCGGTCTCGGCCTGACCTGCCACCACAACACAACCACATACACTCAGGAGACGACACCATGGCCACCGGACTCGACGAATCCTCGACCCTCGCGATCGGCGAGATCAACAAGTACGACTTCCGCACCGACTCCCCCGCCATCTTCAAGGCGCGGAAGGGCATCGATGCCGAGATCGTGCTGCAGATCTCGGAGATGAAGCGGGAGCCGGCCTGGATGCGGGACTTTCGCCTCAAGTCGCTGGAGATCTTCAACTCCAAGCCGATGCCCAGTTGGGGTGGAAATATCGGCGTCAATTTCCAGGACATCTTCTATTACCTCAAGCCCGCCGAGCAGCAGGGCAAGACGTGGGAAGAGGTGCCCGACGCCATCAAGAAGACGTTCGACCGGCTCGGAATCCCCGAGGCCGAGCGGAAGTTTCTCTCCGGCGTGAAGGCCCAGTTCGAGAGCGAGGTGGTCTATGGCTCGCTGCAGGAGGATCTCTCCAAGAAGGGCGTCATCTTCACCGACACCGACACCGCCGTCCGCGAGCATTCCGACCTGCTGCGCGACTACTTCGGCAAGATCATCCCACCGACCGACAACAAGTTTGCGGCGCTCAACTCGGCTGTCTGGTCGGGCGGCTCGTTCATCTACGTGCCCAAGGGGGTGAAGATCGAGTTTCCGCTGCAGGCCTACTTCCGCATCAACGCCGAGAGCATGGGGCAGTTCGAGCGGACCCTGATCATCGTCGACGAGGGCGCCCAGGTGCACTATGTCGAGGGCTGCACGGCCCCGATGTATTCGACCGAGAGTCTCCACTCGGCCGTCGTCGAGATCATCGTCAAGAAGCACGGCCGCTGCCGCTACACGACGATCCAAAACTGGGCCAACAACATCTACAACCTCGTCACCAAGCGGGCCATGGCCTACGAGGGGGCGACGATGGAATGGATCGACGGCAACCTCGGCAGCCATCTGACGATGAAGTATCCGGCGGTCTACATGATGGAGCCGGGAGCCCATGGCGAGATCCTCTCGATCGCGTTCGCCTCGGCGGGCCAGCATCAGGATGCCGGCGCCAAGCTCGTGCACGCCGCACCGCGAACGAGCGGCCGGATCGTGTCGAAGAGCATCTCCAAGAATGGCGGACGGGCCAGTTATCGTGGCCTGGTCAGGGTGGAGCCGGGGGCGAAGAAGAGCCGCTCGAGCGTCGTCTGCGACGCGCTGATTCTCGACGACAAGAGCCGCAGCGACACCTATCCCTACATCGAGATCGAGGAGCAGGATGTCTCGGTCGGCCATGAGGCGAGCGTGTCGAAGATCGGCGAGGAGCAGCTCTTCTATCTGATGAGCCGCGGACTCTCCGAGACGGAGGCCAGCACGATGATCGTCGGCGGTTTCATCGAGCCGCTCGTCAAGGAACTGCCGATGGAATATGCCGTGGAGATGAACAAGCTCATCCAGCTGCAGATGGAAGGCTCGGTGGGCTGAACCATGACTCCTGCCACAGCGACACCAGCGGCAACGCCGGTGACGGCCACGACATTTGATCGCGACGCCCTCGAGCACCTGCTCGCAGCGTCTGCCATGCCCGCCTGGGTGGGCGATCGGCGGCGGGCGGCCTTCGAGTCCCTCCAGACGCTCGCCCTGCCCAACCGTCGCAATGAAAACTGGATGCGAACCGACCTGCGGCTATTCAAGCCGCAGGCCTGGGGCCTGAGTCCGCGGCCCGCCGCCGGGAGTGTGGCGCCCGAGGGCCTGCTGGCCGATGCGATCGCCTCCGGCGCTGCCACCGCGGATTCGGTCTTTGACGACTCTGCCCACTCCGTGGCAGACACCTCGCTGGCCGGGCGGCTCGTGTCGCTCGACGGCCATGTGCTGCGGGAGGATCTCGATCCCGCGCTCGCCAAACGGGGCGTGCTTTTCGGTGCGGCAGAAAACGTGCTCGCGGAGCACGGCGACACCCTCAAGGCCCATTGGTTCTCGGTGATCGATTCGCAGTGCGACTGGTTCGCTGCGCTCCATGCCGCCTTCCATCGGGCCAGTGCCGTGCTGTACGTTCCGGCTGGCGTGAAGCTGGCCGAGCCGCTGCATGTGATGTCCGCCATCGGCGACGGTGGCGTCGACACCTCCCACGTGCTCGTCGTGCTCGGCGAGGGCGCCGAAGCCACCCTGCTCACGGAAACGGCCGGCGGTGGCGCGGCCGGCAAAACAGCCGGCGGCTTCCATTGTGGCGGCACTGAGATCGTCGTCGGCCGCGGTGCCTTCCTGCGGATGGTCAACCTGCAGAATTGGAACACCGGTGTCTGGCACTTCGCCCGCCAAAAGGCCGTGGTGCACGAGAATGGCCGGCTGCAATGGACGCTCGGCGCCCTCGGCAGCCGGGTGTCGCAGGTGGCTCAGGACGTGGCACTCGTCGGCCGAAATGCCACCGCCCAGGTCAACGGCGTGATGTTCACGGAGGGGCGTCAGCACCTCGTCTACAACACGCTCCAGCACCACGAGGCGGCCTCCTGCAAGAGTGACCTGCTCTACAAGGGGGCGCTCCAAGACCGCTCCCGGCTCGTCTGGCGCGGCATGATCAAGGTCGACAAGGCAGCCCAGAAGACCGATGGCTACCAGCGCAACGACAATCTGATGCTTTCCAACGAGGCCCGGGCCGACTCGATCCCGGGCCTGGAGATCGAGGCCGACGACGTGCGGTGCACGCATGGCGCCACCAGCGGCCGCGTCGATGCCGAACAGATTTTTTACGCCCAGGCCCGTGGCCTCACCGCCGACGAGGCGGCCCGGCTGGTCGTGGCCGGCTTCTTCCAGCAGGTCTTCGATCGGATCACCATCCTGCCCGTCCGCGAGGCCCTTGCCCGCGCCATCGGCAGCCGCATCAGGCGGGTGTCATGAGCGCTGCAATGACCGAATACCAACGAGTGGCCGAAGTCGGCGAGATTCCCGATCCCGGCAAGATGCTCGTCGATGTCGACGGCGAGATGGTTGCGCTCTTCCACGTGGGCGGCCAATTCTTCGCCATCGACGATGTCTGCACGCACGACGGCGGGCCGCTCGCCGACGGCGAACTGATCGATCACAAGATCGCCTGCCCGCGACATGGAGCGAAGTTCGATATCCGCACCGGTGCGGCGCTGACGATGCCGGCCTTGCGGGCCACCCGGGCCCATGAGGTGAAGGTCGAAGACGGCGGCGTGTGGGTGCGGCTGCGGGCCGAAGCCACTGCCGCAGGACCGGGGGCACATGCGGTTGCCGGTCCGGCAGGCTCGGTTGGAACGGCCGGTCCGGTTGGGCAGGCCACAGCTCCACAGGCGGCAACGCCGGAAACGACGCCGGCCGCGGCTGCCGGCCTAACGCCAGACGGAAGTTCGGCGGCCCTCTGCGAAGACTCGGTCCGGGAACTGCTCAAGGCAGTGAAGGATCCGGAACTGTTCGTGAATATCGTCGACCTGGGACTGATCTATGGCGTGACGCTCACTCCAGCGGCCGACGTCCCGGGCAAGCAGCAGATCTCAGTCGACATGACGATGACGAGCCCCGCCTGCCCCGCCGGTCCGCAATTGATCGGCGACACGAAGCGGGTGCTGGCGGCGCACCCCGATGTCTCGGCCGTCGAGGTTCGCATCGTGATGGATCCGCCCTGGACACCCGACCGCATGACCGACGCCGCTCGGGATCAGTTGGGTATTTTTTAGCCTCGGTAGATCCCTCTCCCCTGGGGAGCGGGAGCACGATGAAGGTCCTCCTCTACGAGTGGTGCTGTTCGGGCGGGCTGTCCGGCCCGGATGCGGCCTGGATGCTCCCCGAGGCCGGCGCGGCCATCGAATTGGAAGGCACGATTCGCGAGGGGCGGACGATGCTCGAGGCCGTGGTCGCCGATGCGACACGGGACGATACGCTTCAGGTCACGGTGCTCGTCGATGCCGCACGCGTGCTGGCACTATCGACGGGCGTCACCGTACGGACGGTGTCGCCCGGGAGCGAGATCGACGTGCTCGGCGAGGAGTCACGGCGGGCCGATGCCACGCTGATCATCGCCCCCGAGACCCGCGGGATTCTCGAGCACCGCGTGGCGGTCGCCCGGCGGGGCGGTGGCCGGGTGATCGCGCCGGGCGGACGGTTCATCGCCGTCGCGGCCGACAAGCAGGCCACGATCGATGCCCTCGCCGCCGCTGGTGTGCCCGTTCCGGCCGGCCGGTCGCTTGCTCCGGGCGAGTGTTGGCCGCCGGGCTTTCGCCTGCCGGCGGTCCGCAAGGCGCGGGCCAGCGTGGGCTGCGACCAACTCCTGATCGTGCAGGCCGCGGAAGGGACACCGCCCCCGGCGCCGCAGGCGACTCGTCTGGAGGCCTTCGTGCCCGGCACGCCCGTGGGGGTGTCGTGCCTCTGTGGCCCGCATGGCATCCATGTGCTGCCGCCGATGCTGCAGCTGTTTTCGCCCGGGCCGCAACCGGAGTATCGCGGTGGCCTGCTCCTCCGGGAGACGCGGCTCGTAGCCCGGGCAGAGCGGCTCGCCCGGCGGTCGATCGCGGCCGTCATCTCGGCGGTGATCGGTGGCGGACGGTCAGCGGCGGTCTCGCCACCGCCCGAATCCACGGCCGTGGGCTGGGTGGGAGTCGACATGCTCCTCGGTGCCGACGACGATGGCCGCGGCGACCGGGTGCTCGAGGTCAACCCGCGGCTGACGACCTCCTTCGTGGGGCTCGCGGCGGTGTTTGGTCAGGGCCTGACTCGGACGCTCCTCGCTGTCGCGGACGGTCACGCGGTGGACATCGTGTCCGCGGCGGTCGCCGATCGGCAGGTGGAGTTCGACACCACGGGCCGCGTGCGAGTGACCGATGGATCAGCCTGATGAGCGAATGAGTGTCTTCGCCTTCGACGTGGGCGGTGCCAACATCAAGGCGGCCGACGGGCTCGGCTGGACGCGAAGCGTGCCCTTTGCCCTCTGGCAGCGGCCGGAGGAACTCACCGCGGCGCTGACCTGCATGGTCGCGGAGTATGCGCAGCAGTGGACTGGCGGAAAAACACCGCGGCGGATCGTCGCCACGATTACGGGCGAGATCGCCGACTGTTATCCGTCGCGCCGTGTCGGCGTGGAGCGGATCACGGCGGCGCTCGCGGCCGTGGCAGCCGCGAGCGATCCCCCGGCCGGCCTGAGCGTCTATCTCGTGGATGGCTCGCTCGTGCCTGCGGCGGTGGCCGCCGGGAGGCCGCTCGACGCCGCAGCCTCCAACTGGCACGCCGTCGCGCGGCTCGGCGCGGCGCACGCCGCGAGTGACCGGGCATTCGTCGTCGACATCGGCTCGACGACGACCGACATCATCCCCATCCTGGCTCGGCGTCCCGCCCCCCGCGGCCTCGATGACGTCGGCAGGCTGGCGACGGGCGAACTCGTCTACACCGGCGTCGAGCGCACGCCCGTGGCGGCGCTCGTGCGGTCGCTGCCGTGGGTGGCGGGGCCCCCGGCGGGGCCCCGGCTGCGGCCAATCGCGAGTGAACGCTATGCCGACTCGCGCGACGTCTGGCTGCTGCTCGGCGGACTCCCCGAAGACCCCGGCTCGCGGGACACCGCCGATGGCGGGCCGGCGACCCGTGACGGAGCCCGGGTGCGGCTCGCGCGGATGCTGCTCGCCGACCCGGATGATTTTTCGTGGGCCGCGGCGGAGGCCGCCGCTGATTGGTGCGCCGCGGCGCAGGGCCGGCTTGTCGCCCGGGCCGTGGCCCGCGTGGCGAAGGCCTGCGGCTGGCGGCCGACGAGCCTCGTGCTCAGCGGCCATGGCGACTGCCTCGCGCGGCGGGCGCTCACGCGGCTCGGCTGGGAGGTGCCGACCGTGGTGCTATCCGACATTCTCGGGCCCGACATCTCGCGGGCGGCGCCGGCGCATGCCGTGGCCATGATCGCCCGAGGAATGCTCGCATGAGTGGCGGCTGGCAACGCGGCGTCGTGCGCTCCTGTCGCAATGGCGGCGATTCCGCGCCTGCCCGGGTGATCACAACCCGCGCGATCACAACCTGCGTGATCAAGGTCGGCGGGAGCCTGCTCGGCAGGGCCGACTGGCCGCGGCTGCTCACGGAACTGGTACAGCAGAAGTCGGTCGACAGCCACTGCCTGCTCGTCGTGGGGGGCGGCCCGCTCGTCGACGGTCTGCGCACGATCGACGCTGCAGCCCCGCAGCCGCCAGACATCGTGCACCGGCTCGCGATCGACCTGATGGGAGTGACCGCCCGGCTGGTCGCAGCGACCCTTGCGCTGCCGCTCGTCGCCGGTCCCACGAGCCAGGCCTGCGGCGTGCTCGACGTACCCGAGTGGCTCGGCCGCGCTGGCCGCTACGATCAACTGCCGGTCGGCTGGCATGTGACGAGCGATTCGATCGCGGCCTTTGTCGCCGCCCGTTCGGCGGAGACAAGCGGGTGCGAACTGCTGCTCGCCAAGAGCGTGCCGCCGCCCGTCTGCACGGCCGAACAGGCGCTGCTAGAGTCCCTCGCCCAATCAGGCTGGGTCGACGCGTACTTCCCTGAAGCAGCAGCGACGCTCACGGAGATCTCGTGGGCCTGTCCCAACTTTTCAGCACCTGCGACTCCCGATGCTGAGGAGGCGGTCGGGGGCACGCGCAGGAGACGCAGATAATTGCGCCTCACGGACGATTGGCAATCGCCCACGAGCTTCCTGTAGCAATTTCCGCGGCTCCGAGCATGTCACCGCCGGCGAACAATACGGCCAGCCGGCTCATGACAGGCTGAAGCCTGTCCTACTTTCGGCATACAGGGGGCGTGCCGAACAGGATTGGGACTGCCCGCAGTCAGTCCCACCACCAGCCGTCGGCCGGACACGCGGCAAGGGTTTCTTTACGGATGGCGGCATCGTCGGCTGACTCGGTCGTGTTGGCGGCGAATCCCCACGGCTGAAACTGCACGCCGCCGGAGGCGCTCACCACCCAGCGCGTGCCCTTCTTGACGCCGCTGGCCACGGTGGGCGTGGTCGCGGCTGCCTCGTAGGCTGGCAATGGGAGTTTCGTCTCGTCGAACAGCACGCCGAGGTCGAGGCCGGCCCGCTTGTCGAGCTGGCGGCCGTGGATCAGCGCAGCCACCACCGCCAGATCGACGCAACTGAGCAGTTCGGCGAACACGGGCTGCTTGACGGCCAACTGTGCGTAGTTGTCGGTCATCGCCGCACACCATTTCTCGGCAATCTTGTCGGCGGGCGCCTTGCCGCGATCCATCACCTGCCTGTCGCCATCCTTGGCGAGGAGATCGCTCTCGGTGAGACAGGTCATCCGGCGGCCGGTGATCCGCCAGGCGAGTTCATCGGGATCGCGGACGATCGGGTCATACTCCGCCTCGAGCCAGAACCGCGGCAGTGTCGCGCCCGACGTCGCGCCCGAGGGCAGCATCGACAGGTAACTGGGCAGGGCTGCCACCCCGGAAGGCTCGAGCCCCATGCCGATCCGTTTCATACGGTAGTCGGCCGCGACGAGGACGCGGGCAAAGCGGCTTTCGGCCGGCACGCCGCCGACCGTGACCCGCTGCGGACCCAACGCGTTTTCCATCGAACGCAGCGTGACTTCGGGATTACCGATCGTCTTCAGGCTGCGGAGATACTGCTGCAGTTTGGCGACGCCTTCGGGCGTGGGATCGATCGAGCAGCGGATACCCCCGTCCCGGGCGCCGTCGATGGCTCGCAGGGCGACGACAAAATCCTCGAGTTGCAGGAGCGGCCGTCCGCTGGTGACGCCGACGACGTTGCCGGCCGCGTCCACCATGGCGGTGTCGGCCGGTCCGGCCAGGATGATGTCGTGTCCGTCCGGATCGACGAACACATGCGTGATGCGTTCGAGGCCGCCGAGAAAAAGCACCTCCGGGGGCAGGGCCTTCCCCGTGGCCGCGAACTCATCGACCCTGGCGATCAGACGCTTGAGCGACACCTTCCGCAGGGCCGCCCGCTTGCCGGCCACCGCTGTCTTGCCAAACGCCGCCCGCCGCTGGGCGGCCAGTTCCTCCGACGCCTGCGGATCGAGATTTTGAATGATGCCCTTGGCATCGACCTCGATGCCGCCCACGGCGCTTCCGATTCTGCCGGCCTGGCCCCAGGCCACTCCAGTGGCGGATAAGCAGACCGTAACGGACACGAAGAGAAAGAGAACGATCGCTCGCAGTGCCGGTGAAAGGCTGGCAACCGGATGTTTGCTGAGACGCAGGCAGTTCATGGACACCCTCAGAGATGGGCGGTGCTGGACCGGGACTCGTCGGTCATGGTAGTGGGATCGGCCTTTTCGCGGCAAACCCGATTGGTGGCTGCAAAACCCTGTTTTTCAAGCAAAGAACCTCCGCGGAGGCCCATTCTGATCGCCGTTCGGCTCCCGGCCCTCCCCAAGTCACCATGGGTAATGCATGATGCAGCAAAGGGTTTTTTCATGGTGATTGCCGCCTATCTCCTCGTCCACGATCCCGTCATCGGGCGGAGCGTCGTCCGGTTGGCCGACGAGGAGCGACTCACGCTGGGGCGGGCACCGACCAACGGCATCGTGATCCACGACGAACGCGCCAGCCGTTTTCACGCCGAAATATTCCCGACGCCGTCCGGCTGGTCGATCCGCGATCTGTCGAGTCGCAACGGGACGCTGCTTGGCCGGACGGCGCTGGTCGACGATCGGCTGCTCGTCCCGGGTGACACCGTCTGCATCGGTTGCACGGAGATCGTGTTTTACGAGGGCGATCCGCCCAGTGAACCGGGCACCGGCACCGGCAGCGAGATCGACGGCACGTCGACAAGCGAACTACCCGCCGATCTCGTGCAATGGCAGGCCTCGATCACGCATCGCCGCGCGACGAGCCGGCTGCTCGATGACATCAAGGACACCACGCAGGGCACCGGCGAGATCGTGCCCCGCGTCGGGCGGGCAGCCGCCGAACTCTGCCGGCTGGCATTCGCACTCGGCCGTGCCGCCGACGGACGGACGATCTCCCTGCTGGCACTCGAATCGGCCGCACAGGGCGCGGGCGCCGGGCGGGGAATCGTGTTTCTGCCGAAAGTCGCCACCGGACGATCCACGGCGGGCAATGCCGGAATCTCTCCCGAATTGCTCGAGCCCGTCGCCGTGCTCGCCGGACCATCGCCGCTGGACAGGATTCCACGGGGCATGATCACCACCGTGCTCGGCACGAACGAGGCGTTGCTCTCCTGCGCGGTGCTGGCCGTTGGCGAGCCGAAGGCGGCCTGCATCTCGACACCGATCAGGGCGGCGGGACAGCCCGTCGGCGTCATGCATCTGGAGATGCCGGCGGGCGGTCGCGAGGCCACGCCGGACGATCTGGAATTCGTCATGGCCGTCTGCGATGCGCTGGGAGTCGCGGTCGAAAACCTCTCGGCCCGCGAGGTGCTCTCCACGATGCTCGCCACCACAGCCGACGAAAACGAACGGCTGAAGCGGCGGCTCGGCGAAGAATCGCGGATGGTCGGGTCGAGTCCGGCCCTCGAGGCGATCAAGGAACAGATTGGCCGTGTCGCCACCACCAAGGCGACGGTGCTCATCCGGGGCGAAAGCGGTTCCGGCAAGGAACTCGTCGCCCGGGCGATCCACGACAACAGCGATCGGAAGACCGGCCCCTTCGTCTGCCTGAACTGTGCCGCGCTCTCCGAAACCCTGCTGGAAAGCGAGCTCTTCGGTCATGAACGGGGCGCCTTCACCGGCGCGACGGAGCGGAAGGCCGGAAAGTTCGAGGCGGCCCACAAGGGCACGCTCATGCTCGACGAAATCGGCGAGATGAGCCCGGCGATCCAGGCGAAGTTTCTGCGGGTGCTCGAAGGGCATCCGTTCGAGCGGGTGGGGGGCAGCAACCGCGTGCAGGTCGATGTGCGGGTCGTCGCGGCCACCAACCGCAATCTCGAAGAGGCTGTTTCCGCCGGCGAGTTCCGCCGCGACCTCTATTTCCGGCTGAAGGTCGTCGAGATCCTGGTGCCGTCGCTGCGGAAGCGGCCGGAAGACATCGAGTCGCTTGCCCATCACTACCTGGCGCGGTTTGCCGCCGAAACGGGCCGCAGAGTGCGTGGGTTCACTCCCGCCGCGCTCGAGGCCCTGCAGAACTACCACTGGCCGGGCAACATTCGCGAACTCCGAAACTGCATCGAGCGGGCGGTCGTGCTCTCGCTCGACGATACGGTGGATGTGCACGAACTCGCGCTCAGCCACCTCTCGTCGCCGGGCGACACCGGCCGCAGAGCCGGTGACAAGTTGGCGCCATTCGTTCCCGAGACCCTCGATGAAATGGAGCATCGCCACGTCATGGCGACCCTCGAGGCGGTCGGCGGCAACAAGACGAAGGCCGCGGCGATCCTCGGCATCGAACGGTCGACCCTCGACCGCAAACTCGCCCGCTGGGCGAGCAAGTAGACCGCTCTCTCCGCCAGCGGCTGGTACTGAGAACAGGGCCAATCCTGTTCGGCACGGCGACTCCCGATGCTGGGGAGGCGGTCGGCTGAAGCTCGACGAGCGTCTGCATTTTCGACCTTCTGGGGTCGGTGGCTCCGTAGGTCGTCAGCGGAGAAAATGCAGCGCGAAGGAGACTTCTGCCGCCGGCGACCAATGCGGGTGAGCGGCAGATGCGGCGGGATGACAGGGCATGACAGGCTGAAGCCTGTCCTACTTTCCGGCAGCCTGCTGGGGAGGCGGTCGGCTGAAGCTCGACGAGCGTATGCAATTTCGACCTTCTGAGGTCAGCAGCTCCGTAGGTCGTCAGCGGAGAAAATGCAGCGCGAAGGAGACTTCTGCCGCCGGCGACCAATGCGGCATGTCAGCACAGGCGAGGGCATGACAGGCTGAAGCCTGTCCTACTTTCGCAGGATGCCTTGGATTTGCGTGAAGCAGCCGGCCGGGTTTGAACGCGGCCTACAAGCCGAAGTACCGCTTCCATGCCTCGACGTCGTGGGGCCCGGGTTCAGCGGGCTTGGTGTCGTGATCCGCCCGCGCTCGATTTTTCGCCCGCAGCGCGCTGAGCCATTCCTCGCAGCCGATGGCCTCGGCCCGGCGTCGACGGGCGGCCACCTGCAGCCGCCGGTCGCTCGAGACGACGACGAGGCTCGACGGTGCATGGTCGTCGTCGACGAGTTCCTCGATCAGCGAATCAGCGTCGGGATATTCCCGCGCAAACCAGACGCGGATCCCCCTGTGGGTGAGCCTGCCGGGCAGGCCGTCCGGTGCCCGGGCGGCGTCGAACACCACGAGCGTTTTGCCGGCGTCCGTGCCCAGCAGGTCGGCGAGCATGTCGAGCAGCGCCAGTCGTGATTGCTCAAAGCCCCGCGGGCCGCGCTCCTTGCCAAAGACGCCCGATGCATGCAGCAGGTTGTAGCCGTCGATGATGACAGTCATCGCCAGTCACCCTGTGGGAACGGTCACGAATCGAGCCGGTACTTCACCCGCCCGCCCACGATCGTGGCCACCGCCCTGCCCTTCAACGTCCAGCGGTCGAAGGGCGAATTGACGCTCTTCGAGAGGAAGCTCTTCACGTCGACCTGCCAGGAGAGATTCGGGTCGATGAGCGTGATGTCGGCCACGGCACCGGGCCGCAACGTGCCGCGGTTCACGCCGAGGATCCGGGCCGGCAGGGTGCTCATCGCCTCCACCAGCCGCGGCCAGCCGATGCGGCCGGTGGCCACCAGCCGCGTCACCGCGAGCCCCACGGCCGTCTCGAGCCCCAGGATGCCGAAGGGCGCCCGGTCGAGCTCGAGCATCTTCTTTTCCCGCGAGTGCGGCGCGTGATCGGTGGCGATGCAGTCGAGCGTGCCGTCGACGATGCCGGCGATGATCCCCTCCACGTCGGCCGCCGTGCGCAGTGGCGGGCTCATCTTGTAGTTTGAGTCGAAGCCCCGCAGGCTCTCGTCGGTGAGCGTGAAGTGGTGCGGGCAGGCCTCGGCCGTGACATGCGCCCCGCGGGCCTTGGCCGCCCGGATCAGAGCGACGCCGCCGGCGGTCGAGACGTGCATCACGTGCAGCCTGCCGCCCGTGACCTCGGCCAGCGCCACATCCCGGCCGATCATCACCTCTTCGGCCGCCGCCGGCATGCCCGTGAGCCCCATCACCAGCGATACCAGCCCCTCGTGCATCACGCCGCCCCGCGAGAGCTCCAGCACCTCCTCGTGGGCGAGAATCGGTTTGTCGAACATGCGGCAGTATTCAAAAGCCCGTCGCATCAACTCGGCGTCGTAGACCGGGGCACCATCGTCGCTGAAGGCCACGGCGCCGGCCTCGACGAGCTGTCCGATGTCGGCCAGCTCCTTGCCCTCGCGGTTGCGGCTCACGCAGCCCACCACGAAGACGTTGCAGGTGTCGGCCCGGGCGGCCTTCTGATGGATGAATTCAACGGTCGACTGGGTGTCGATCGGCGGTTCGGTGTTGGGGATGCAGGCCACACTCGTGAAACCGCCGGCGAGCGCCGCCCGCGTGCCGGTCTCGATCGTCTCGTCTTCCTCGCGGCCGGGTTCGCGGAGGTGCACGTGCATGTCGATCAGGCCGGGGGTCACGATGAGGCCGGTGGCGTCGATCGTTTCATCGGCCTTGCCGATGGGCTGCGTGTCGGCGTGGCCGATTGCAACGACGAGCCCGTCACGCACGAGCACGTCGTCGACCCGATCGATGCCCTGCGAGGGATCGACCACCCGTCCGCCGCGGATCAGAAGCGTGCCCATCAGACGATCCTCCCAGCCGCCGGTCTGGCGGCTGTTTCACCGGTTGCCACCCGCGGCCCGCAGGTCAGCCAGAGCACGCCCATCCGCACGGCCAGACCATTGGTGACCTGGTCGAGGATCAGCGACTGCGGGCAGTCGGCCACGTCGGCCGTGACCTCGACACCGCGGTTGATCGGTCCCGGGGCGAGGATCAACAGATCCTTCTTGGCCCGCTTGAGGCGGTCCTTCGTCATCGCGTAGAGATGGGCGTATTCGCGGACCGATGGAAAGGGCCGGGTGTTCTGCCGCTCAAACTGGATGCGCAGCAGGTTGAGCACGTCGCAGCGGGGCACGATGGCGTCGAGATCGTGCGACACCTCGACCCCGAGTTCGCGCCAGCGATGCGATACGAGCGTCGGCGGGCCGCAGAGGATCACCTTGGCCCCGAGCTTCACAAGCCCCCAAAGATTCGACCGGGCCGTACGGCTATGGGCGATGTCGCCCACCAGTCCGACCGTCGCACCGGCGAGATCCCCCCGCCGCTCACGGATCGAGAAGATGTCGAGCAGTCCCTGCGTGGGGTGCTCGTGCGGACCGTCTCCGGCATTGATCACGCCGACGTCGAGGTGCTGCGCCAGCAGGTGAGGTGTGCCGGGGGTACTGTGTCGCACCACCACGGCGTCGATCCCCATTGCCTCGAGATTCTTGGCGGTGTCGATGAACGATTCACCCTTCGAGAGGCTGCTGCCCGAGGCGGTGAAATCGACGACATCGGCACCGAGGCGGCGGGCGGCCAGGGAAAAACTCGTCCGCGTCCGGGTCGAGTTCTCGAAAAACAGGTTGACGATCGTGCGGCCGGCCAGGACGGAGAGTTTTTTCCGGCAGCCGTCGGTCGCTTCCTTGAAGCGGGCCGCGGTGTCGAGCAGGAGCCGGATTTCATCGGGGGAGAGCCGCTCGAGGTCGAGCAGATGGCGATGCGACCATCCGGCCGGGAATGGCTCGTGCTCTGCGGTTGGGTGCGGCATGACGGGGGATCTCGGCGGGTGGGGGAGGATTCTAGCCCGCTTTTGCGGCTGGCATCAAAGAACCCGCGCCATTTACCGGCGGCAGCCCCAAACCCGCCATTTGGCCTTGCCGCGAGACTTCAAGAATTTCTACCCTTCCTGCTCGAACGACATCGGAAGGTTTGAAGTGTTCTTTGAGAGCAACACCGCGATGAGCATCCAGAAGGGCATGGACAACGCGTTCTGCCGGCTGCGTTGGCTGTTGTGGCTGCCGGTCGGGCTCGGCTGCCTGACGCAGGCCGGCTGCATGTCGGCCATCACCACGGCAGCCCTTCGCGACGCCCTTCGCGACACGGTGACCGCGGCGAGCGAACCGGCCGCCGCCGTGGCCGGCGAGCAGGCTGCGATCACGGATGACGACGCTTCCGAAGCCACCCTCGACGACGGCCTCTCCTCGCAGCAAACGGCTCCCACGGAACCGACGCTATCGCTGGACGAAGCGGTCGAGCGCGCGGTCGAACGGCTTTCAGGCATTGGCCAACTCGACGCCGCGACGCAGACCACGCTTCTGGCCATGCTCGAGAGCACGAACCCCGAAGACTGGCCGGCTGCGATCGATGCGTTTGCCGCCGCGCTCGAAGCCAATCGCCCCCGACAGCCTCCCGTGACGCAAACGGCGGCCGAGTTGCGAGCCGAGCCCGAGCCTGATCCCGTCGAACTGGCGGCGGCGCCCGCTCCGGTTGTGACAGTGGCCGTGGCAGTGACCCCGACTGTGGACGTGGTTCCGGCTGTGGCAGTGACCCCGGCTGTGGATGTGACCGCGGCGGTTTTGGACTCGGCAGCTGCGTTTGCGGAAGACGAGCCGGCCGAAACCGAAACTCCGGCCCCCGAACGGCTGCAGATCGAACCCCAGCCGGATCCCATTCCCGAACTGACGATCAGGAATCCGTGCTTCGTGACGCGGGTGCGGGCCTGGGGCGCCGTCGATCGTTTTCCGGAGCAGGTCTTTCGCCCCGGTCAGGACGTGATCGTTTACTTTGAACTCGAAGATCTTTCATCCCGCGCGTCAGCCGCCGGTCATGCGACGAGCATCGACGCGATGTTCCGACTCGTTGCCACCGATGGCCAGCAGACAGGCCAGTGGAAATTCGAGCCCGTCGAGGAGACCTGCCACGCGCCGCGAAGCGATTACTTTGCCCGCTACTTCATCCGCATTCCCGAGACGGCTCCCGCGGGGCGGTGCAAGCTCGAGTTCATGGTCACCGACCGGTTCGCCGGTGTCTCGACCCAGGCCCACCTCGACCTCGAGATCGTCGACGCCAAGTAAGGTGCCAGACGGCTGGCCGAAGCCAGTTTTGCGGCATCACGGAGGCGGCAGCGGCCGGATGATGTCCCGGGCGTCTGGTTCGTCGGGGAAATTGGCCGGCGGCAGCTGGTTTCGGTCGTTTGCCGGTGGCGGAGGACGAATCTCATCTGCATCGGCCGTGGTGGCCGGGGCGTCTGCCGACGGCGGAAAGGCTTCGAGCTGGAGCAGGTCGGCGATCTGCACGGCGCCGTTCCAGCGGTCGGCCTGCGATTCGACGAAGGCGAGTTCCGTTTCTGTGAGAAGCCGCTGGGCCTGCAGCAGGCTGAGGAACGTCACCTCGCCCTGAGCGTAGAGCGTCTGCGTGAGCTGCACCGTTTCACGGGCCTTCGGGAGAATGTACTGCTCATACCACTCGACGAGCCGCTGCGACGTGCGGTAATTGGCGATCGCCTGTGCCGCCTGCGTGGCGAGGTCGAGTTCGATCGTGCGGAGATCCGCCCGCGAGGAGGCAATATCGGCCCGGGCCGAGCGGATGTTGCCCTGATTCCGATCGAAGAGCGGCACGGCCATCATGACCTGCGCCAGCCCCTGGTCCTGCGGCGGCCCGCCCACCTGCCGCTGATAGCCGCCCATGAGATTGACATTGGGGATCGGCTGGACAACGGCCCGCTCCAACGCCCACTGCGCCCGCGCGATTTCGGCCTCGGCGGCCCGGGGCTTTGAATTGGCCCGCACGACCGCCTCCTGCAGGTCCTTCAGGTCGAAATACGGCAGTTTTTGAAAGAGGTCCGCATCGAGCGTGCCGATGTCGGCCCGCGGCAGGCCGATGGCCGTCGCCAGTTGACGGCGGCCGGTCTCGATGTAGACCGAGGCGTTGAGCAGCCGCACCTCGGCGCGGTCGCGTTCGATGCTCCAGAAGAGCACGTCGGCCTTCGTACCCTCCCCTGCCGCGGCGAGCTGCTGGCCGATCTCATACGACCGCTTGGCGATGTCGAGCAGCAGCTTGTAGATCTCGACCCGCCGCTGGGAAACGAGCAGCGCGTAGTAGCCCTGCCGCACCTCCCGCAGCACGTCGAAGCGGGCGCGGATCAAGTCGTATTCCGACTTCTGTACCTCGCGGAGTGCTCCCTGCTGCGAGAGCCGGAGTTTGCCGGCCGTGACGAGGTCCTGGGCGACGGTGCCACTCCACTGGCTGTCCAGTCCGGCGGCCTGCGGCGTGAAGCCGGCGATGACCGGATTCGGGTAGAGACGTGATTGCACGGCTTTGCCGCGGGCGGCCTCGACCTGGGCGAGTGCCTGACGAAGCCTGGGATGACTCCGCATCGCCAGGTCGACGAACTCCGGTAGCGTGGCGGGAGATGGACCGTGGATCGCCGCCTCGGAGAGTTCGGCCGGCAGATTCACCGTGGCGTTTTCAGGCTGCTGCGAGAGGGGAACTCCAGGCTCCGCGACCCGCAGCGCATCGCCCAGTTTCGGCCATTCCACCGCCGGGCAGGGACTCCCGCGGACGGCAACCGCCCAGACGACGATGCAGAGCAATGCCGATCGCGGCAGCACGATGTGTCGTGCACGCCCCCTCAAGCCGGACGAACGCGGCCCGGAGGGCAAACCTGCGGTACGTACTGCATCCATAGCTATCGTTCGCGTCGTGCGGGGCGGGCCACCACTTCTTCGCAATCGGCATTTCCTTCGCAACTGTTTCAGAAAACCCATCCCGAAAGGATGGCTGCGGTTGCGGAGCACCGGAGCCGGCAACGTGGGTACATTAGGAGGTTCGCCAGTCCTTTCATCCCGGGCCTTTCGCAGGGAGTTCAACGAGCCATGTCAATCCTGCGTACCGAGCATTTAGAGAAGAAGTTTGGCGCGGGCAATCAGGGTGGAGCCGGCGTGGTCGCGGTCTGTGGTATCGACCTGACGATCGGCGGCGGTGAGTTCGTGGCGATCACCGGGGCTTCGGGGTCTGGTAAGAGCACGCTTCTCCACATGCTTGGAGGGATCACGCGGCCAACGGCCGGCAGGGTGCTGCTCGAAGGGGTCGATCTGGCATCGCTCGACGACGATGCGCTGGCGCTCGTGCGGCGACGTCGAATCGGCTTCGTCTTCCAGCGCTACAATCTGCTGCCGGAACTCTCGCTAGTCGAAAATGTGTCGCTGCCGCTGGTGCTTGACGGAATGTCGGATGCCCGCGCCGATGAGGCAGCGCTCGCGGCTCTCGAGACCGTCGGCATGGAGCATCGGGCCCGCCACCGCCCGGACGAACTCTCGGGCGGCGAGCAGCAACGGGGGGCCATCGCCCGAGCGCTCGTCGCCAAGCCGGCGATCGTACTGGCCGACGAGCCCACCGGCGCACTCGACTCGGTGAATTCGCGGCGGGTGGTCGAACTGCTCGAGAGACTCGTCGCCGAACGCGGCCAGACCGTGATCCTCGTGACCCACGACGCGGGCGTGGCTGCCGCCGCGATCCGCACGATCCGCATCCAAGACGGTCGCATCGAATCCGACACGCATGGCGTTCCGCACGGCCTCCACACGCCGACCGGGGGCGGAGCATGATCACGTTTGGCCGCCTTCTGCTGCGGCAATGGCGAAACAGGCCTGGCCGGGCCTTGGCGACCGCGGCCAGCGTGGCCGTCGCCGTGGGGGCGGTGGTGGCCACCTGGGTGGCGGCCGATGCCTCGCGGGCCGGCTATCGGCGGCTCACCGAAACGGTCGAGGGCGTGCCGTCGATCGATGTCTTGGCGCGGGGCGGCGGTCGCTTCGATGTGGAGAAGTTGCCGGCGCTCGCGGATGTCAGTGGCGTCCGGGCGGTGGTGCCGCTGTTCTACCGGCCGACGATCCTGCGAATCGGCTCGAAGCGGGTCCGTGAAATCGCCGTCGGAGTGGACGCCGAAACACTCGTCTCGCTGGGGCTGCTCACGCTGACGTCGGGCAGGCCGTGCCTCGGCCCCGACGAGGTCGTGCTCGATACCGCGCTCGCCGCGAGCCTCGGCATGCGGCTTGGCGACGACGTGCTCTTCTTCGCGCGGCGCCGGGTCAGCCGGCTGGAAATCGTCGGCCTCGCGGAGAGCAAGTCGATGCGGTGGTTTGCCGAAGGCGCGGGGGTGATCGTCGACATTGCAGCCCTGGCAGACATGTCGCTTGCGCTCGGATTCATCGATCGGGCCCGCGTTGTGCTCGAGCCGCAGGCATCGCGGCCACACGCGCTCGAAGAAATCGGCCGGCGGCTGCCCGCCGAACTCCTGGCCGAGATTCCTGCGGGCCGGTCGAGCATGGCCGAAGACGTGCTCCATTCGGCAAACCTGGGGCTCGACTTCGTCACCGGCCTGACGATGGCGATGGCCTGGTTCATCGTCGGCAATGCGATGCTCATGAACGTCACCGAACGCCGCCGCGGTTTTTCCTTGTTGCGGCTCTTGGGCGCGACGGGGCGGCAGGTGCGGATTTTCGTCACGAGCGAGGCCGCGATCCTCGGTGCGGTTGGCGCGGTGGTGGGCGCGGCCGTCGGCCTCGTAGCCGCCGGACCGATCGCCGCGGGCATCTCGCAGACCCTGCAGGCGCCCGACGCGGCGCTCGTGGTCCACCCGCTGATCGTGCCCCTGGCCCTCATCCTGGGAACGGCGATCGCCGTGGCGGCAGCCTGGTGGCCTGCGCAGGAGGCCACGGCAGTCGATCCGCTGGAGGGGTTGAGTCAGGCCCCGCCGCCGCCGCGGGGCGTGCCGCTCCGGTTCGTGACGCTGGCCGTCGGGCTCTGGATCGTGGCGGCGTCGATCATGGCGCTGGTGCTCACCGAGCGTCTGCCGCCCCAGGCTGCCGTGCCGGCCGGGATCATGATGCTGCTGGCGTTCGTGGCGACCACGCCCGTGATGTTGCCCCCGCTGGCCCGGGCGTTGGCGGCCTTCATCCCGCACCGCTGGCGGATCGAGGGGACGCTCGCCGTCGAACACATCCTCCGCCAACCGGTCCGCACGGCGTTGACCACGGGCGTGCTCGTTGTGGCCGTGAGCAACGGCATCGGGCTGGGGCATGCCATTCGCGACAACGTCGACAACGTGCGCGGCTGGTATGGCAGGATGATGCGGGCCGACTGGCTGCTCACGCATGCCGGCATGATCAGCGCTGCTGCCGCCGGCGAAGGACCGAAAACGAAAACCGCCGAGGAGGAGGTGCGGAGCCTGCCCGGCCTGCAGAGCGTGGAGGGGATCGGCGTGGCGACGGGCCGCGTGGCCGGACAGGCCTGCGTGGTCGTGGCTCGGGATATTTCCGCCGACAAACCATTGCCGCTGGAGCCCGTGGAGGCACCGGAGGCCGATGTCAGGCAGGCGCTGGCCCGGGGCGAGGCCGTCGCCGGCACGGTGCTCGCCCGGCGGACGGGCATCAAGCCGGGCGACGTGGTGGCCGTCGAGGTGTTTGGACGATCCACGAAGGTGAGAATCGCGGCGCTCGTCGTCGACTACACCTCCGGCGGTTCGTCGATCCACCTTGATCGCGCGACGGCCCGAAGGTTGTTCGGGATCGCCGCGGCCGACATCCTGCTTGTCACGGCTGAGCCGGGCCGGGCGGCCGCCCTGCGGGAGCCGCTCGCCGCGATCGCCGACACGCACGCCATGTTGCTGCGATCGTTCGGCGACGTGCGGGCCTTCATCGATTCGATCGTAAACGGCGTCGTGGGCTCGCTCTGGGCGATCCTCGGCCTGGGGTTCGTGGTGGGCAGCCTCGGCGTCGCGAACACCGTCACGATGCACGTGCTCGAAAAGAAACGGGTGCTCGGCCTGCTGCGGGTGGTGGGGATGACGAGCGGGCAGGTCACCCGCATGGTCGTGCTCGAGAGCCTGATTCTCGGGCTTTCCGGCAGCCTGATCGGACTCCTCGGTGGCGTCACGACCGCGCTGTTCATCCAGTTGGCGAGCCAGCCGCTGCTCGGCCATCCGACCAGCCTCTCGTTTCATCCGGGCATCGTGGCGGCCAATCTCGCTGCGGCGCTGGCCGTCACGACGCTCGCCGCCTGGCTTCCCGCCCGCCGCGCCGCGCGGCTCGATCTGCTCGAGGCGGTGTCGAGCGAGTGACCCGCCCCTGCGGGGCCGGCATCACGCACGAAGTGTCTGTCTGCGGTTGGGGCAGCAATCAGCGGCCCGATCGCTGCGGTCGTCCGCGTTCCCTTCGCGGCCGTACCGTCTAGCGACCCGAGGAGATTTTCCGCCATGCAGACGCAGCCCCAGGTGTCGTTTGACGACATCCCCATCGATGAAGCCGTCCGCGATGCGGCGTTCCGCCACATCGACGAGCTTGAATCGACCTACGACCGCATCACCGGCTGCCACGTGGTCGTCGCCCAGCCCCACCGCCACCACCGCGAGGGGCGTCTCTACTCGGTGCGGGTCGACCTGATCGTGCCGGGGGCGGAGATCGTGGTGAATCGCAATCATCCGCTCGACCATGCCCACGAGGATGTTTTCGTGGCGCTGCGGGATTCGTTCAACGCCGCCCGCCGGCGGCTCGAGGATCACGTCCGGCACCTCCGCGGCGTCGAGAAGTCGCATGCCCCCCGCGCCGTGGGACGCGTCACACAGATTTTCCCACTCCAGGGATACGGCTTTCTCGAAACCCCGGACGGCCGCGAGATCTACTTCCACCAGCATGCCCTGAGCGAAAACGATTTCCGTATGGTGGACGTCGGTTCGACGGTGCATTTCAGCGAGGAGGAAGGGGACGAGGGGCCGCAGGCGTCGCACGTGCAGCTCGTCCACCCACACAGCCACGCCGCCCGCCACGGAGGAACCAGATCATGACGCTCACCACTGCCGTCACCGTGTCGGATGTCCTGATTCCGGCGCTGGCCGAATCAGGAGCGGCCATCACCCTTCCGGGGCAGCTCTCGCTGCCGGAGCCCGTGCATGGGCTTGTGCTCTTCGCGCATGGCAGCGGCTCGAGCCGCCTCAGCCCGCGCAACCGGTTCGTGGCGGGCGTACTGCAGGAATCATGGCTGGGCACGCTGCTCTTCGACCTGCTCACCGAGCAGGAGGCGGCCGACCGTGTGAACGTGTTCGACATCGGCCTCTTGGCGGAGCGGCTCGAGGCCGCGATCCGATTCGTCGCCATGCGGGCGCAGACGGCGGCGCTGCCGCTGGGTCTCTTCGGGGCGAGCACCGGCGCGGCGGCGGCCCTCGTGGCCGCCGCGCACGAGCACCGCGTTCAGGCGATCGTTTCCCGAGGCGGGCGGCCCGACATGGCCAATGGCGCGCTCGGCCGTGTGACCGTTCCCACGCTCCTGATCGTGGGCGGCCACGACGAGGAGGTGCTCGCGCTCAACCAGCTGGCGCTGGAGCGACTCTCGTCCGAGAAGCAGCTCGTGGTCGTGCCGGGTGCGACCCATCTCTTCGAGGAGCCGGGCACGCTCGAGGAGGCTGCGCGGCTGGCGGCGGAATGGTTTGCCAGGCACCTGAGGACCCCATCATGAACCAGCTTTTCTTCAGCGATCGCGAGCACGCCGGCTGGATGCTCGTCGAGCGGCTCCGCGAGCAGGGCTTCGCGGGCACGGAAAAGCCACTCGTGCTGGCGATCCCGCGGGGTGGGGTCGAGGTGGGCGCCGTGCTGGCCCGCGGTCTGGGGGCCGAACTCGACGTCGTGCTCTCGCGGAAGCTGCGATCGCCCCACCAGCCGGAGCTCGCGCTCGGCGCCGTGTCGGAGAGCGGCGAGGTCTACCTCAATCATTTCGCCAGCGCCGTGACCGACGCCGGCGACACCTACATCGAGTCCGAACGAAAGCGGCAGATGGAGGAGATCGAACGCCGTAAGGCGATGTTTCGCGCGGTGCGGCCACAGGTTCCGCTCAAGGGCCGCTCGGTGATTCTCACCGATGACGGCATCGCCACCGGCGCCACGATGATCGCGGCGCTCCATACCGTGCGGGCCGCCGGCGCTCGGGAGATCATCGTCGCCCTGCCCGTCGGCGCGCCCGATCGGCTCGACGCAATCCGCCCCTTGTGCGATCGGATCGAGTGCCTGATCGAGCCGATCGATTTCTGGGCCGTGGGGCAGTTCTATCGCAACTTCGAGCAGGTGAGCGACGAACGCGTCGTCGAACTGCTTCGCGACTTCGGCGAGCCGGCGACCAAGTGGACCCGCGAGGTGGCGGGAGCGGTCACCCCTTGATGACGCCAAGCGGCTTGAGACGGGCAACCTTCGTCGACAGTCCGGCCCGGTGGACGATGTCGACCACGATATCGACGTCCTTGTAGGCGAGCGGCTGTTCCTCGGCGAGGCCTTCGCGGCTGCGGCTGCGGGCGATCACGCCGCTGCGCTGGAGTTCCTCGCGGATGTTGCGGCCCTTGGCCGCCTTCGTGGCGGCCGTGCGGGAGAGGCAGCGGCCGGCGCCGTGGCAGGTGGTGCCGAACGACCGCTCCATCGATCGCGGGCCGCCGAGCAGCACCCAGCTTGCCCGCCCCATGTCGCCCGGAATGATCACGGGCTGGCCGATTTCCCGGTAGCGTTCGGGAATGTCGGGATGGCCCGCGGGAAAGGCGCGGGTCGCCCCTTTGCGGTGCACGCAGACGGGTTTGCGGGCAGCGCCGACGGTGTGCTCCTCGATTTTCGCCATGTTGTGGGCCACGTCGTAGACGAGTTCCATGCCGAGCATGTGCCAGGGCTTCCCCAGCACCCTTTCAAAAACCTCACGGACCTGCCACATGAGCAGTTGCCGGTTGCAGAAGGCGTAGTTGGCGGCCGCCCGCATCGCGCCGAGATACTGCTGCCCCTCGGGGCTTTCGACCGGCGCGCAGACAAGCTGCCGGTCGGGCAGCGCGAGGCCATACTTCGCCGGGGCGTCCCGCAGGGCCCGCAACGCGTCGTCGCAGACCTGGTAGCCGAGTCCCCGCGATCCCGAGTGAATGAGCACGCAGATCTGGCCGGCCTGCAGTCCGAGCACGGCCGCCGCGCGGGGGTCTTCGACGCGATCGACCACCTGCACCTCGATGAAGTGGTTACCGGCGCCCACCGTGCCGCACTGGTCATTGCCTCGCGCCAGCGCCCGGTCGCTCACGTATTCCGGGCGTGCGTCGGCGATGCAGCCCTCGGCCTCGGTGCAGGCAAGATCATCGGCTGTCGCAAACCCCCGCCCCAGGAGATAGCCCACCCCCTCCTGCATGAGCACGCGGAGTTCCGCGGGCGAGAAGATATGATTGCCCCCCTGCCCCACGCCCACGGGGATGTCGCGGATCAGCTGGTTGACCAGCTGCAGGAGGATCGGCTGCACGTCGGCGAGCGTGAGGTTTGTCCGTACGAGGCGCACGCCGCAGTTGATGTCGTAGCCCACGCCACCGGGCGAGACGACGCCGCCGACCGCCGGATCGGTCGCGCAAACGCCGCCGATGCAAAAGCCATAGCCCCAGTGGATGTCGGGCATTGCCAGGCTCGCCGTCTGGATGCCCGGCAGGAACGCGACGTTGGCCACCTGCTCGGGTGCCCGGTCGCTCCGTAGCTGCGGGATCATTCGCTCATCGGCGAAGATCAGTCCGTCGACGAGCATGCCCGGCTTGTACGACTTCGGAATCCGGTAGCAGCACTCGTCGACGCGCTCGAGGGGCCCGGTGAACGTGCGGTCGCTGGTGGTGATGTCGGTCATATGTCCACGATCAGCGTCGCCTCCCAGCCGGCGGGAGTCTGGTGCACGTCGAGTTCATGCTGGGTGATCGCCTTGATCTCGTGGGCAAGTCTATGCACGGCCGGATCGTAGGGCTCGCCGCGGGCGGTGGCGGTGAGCCCCCGCTCATGGACAGCCACCGCAAACTCGCACAACAGCAGCCGGTCGATTTCAAAGGCGGCGTGCAGTTCCCCCATCCAGTCGAGGAGTAGATAGACCGGGTCGGTGCCGTCGATCGCAAACGAGCGAACCTCGCGCGGCCTGATCTGCCCGAGGTCGCCCGCAATGATCTCGAAGAGCCCCGCGGCCGCTTCGGCAAGCAGGGCATCGAGCGACGGGGCCGTCACCCGCAGCCCGAGGTCAGCGGTGTGTTCAAAAACTTCGTGCATGGTGATTGGCCGCCACGGGGATGCGGGGGCGAAAAGCAAAACGGCCGCAGCATTCGATTGCTCGGATGCTGCGGCCGTTGCTGCACGTGATAAGTACCCCCACGGGGAGTCGAACCCCGGTTTTCGGACTGAGAATCCAACGTCCTAGGCCACTAGACGATGGGGGCGTATCTCTCTGACTTTTAACAGTGTCGGTTGGGGTGTCAAGCGAACTTGAGCCGCCTGCATGAAACGGGCTGCAAACCCACCCGGCCGGCGTTTTCTACCGCTGAGGACGATTGGGGCCGGCCCAGCGCGGCCGCACACGGCCAAGCGCGAATCCCGCCACCATCGCGGCGACCGCCGCAGCCCCCGTTGCCATCCAAAACCGGCGGGACAGCTCCCGCTCCACATGCTCACGGGCCATCACCGACTGGAGTCTCAGGGTGGCATCGCGAACCTCCACCGTGCGAGCGTGGGGCTGCGGGGCACCTCCGCGACCGCCGTTGGTAGCCGGGTGTGGCGGCTCCGCCCACTCGCTGTCGGCGGTCCAGCAGAGCGGCGCGGGAAACTGCCGCGAACCGTCCCCGAGCATCGTCTCGACCTGCGCGACGGCCTGCAGAAGATCTCGCGGCGTCTGGAAGCGGTCCGCAGGATCCTTGGCGAGGAGTCGGTCGACGATCGCCGCACATCCGGTGGGCAAGTCTGGCCGCACGGTGCCAATCGGGATCAGCGGCTCCTTGATGTGGGCCATCGCCACCGCGAGGCTCGTCGTGCCGGTGAACGGTGGCCGGCCGGCGAGCAGGTGGTAGACCGTGGCCCCGAGCGAATAAAGATCGCTGCGGGCGTCGACCGTTTGCCCCTCTGCCTGCTCGGGGCTCATGTAGAGCGGCGTGCCGAGCGTCATGCCTTCCTGCGTGAGGTCGATGGCAGTGCCGGTCTCGAGCATGCGGGCGAGTCCGAAGTCGGCCACCTTCACCTCGCCGGTGCTCGTCACCAGCAGGTTCTCGGGCTTGATGTCGCGATGCACCACCCCCTGCTCCGCCGCCCGCACCAGCGCCGAGCCCACCTGCGCGAGCACGGCGACAGCCTGCGGCGCGTCGAGCGGGCCACGGGAAGCGAGCCAGGCCTTCAGCGTCGGCCCGGCGACATATTCCTCGGCGAGGAAGTGGATGCCATCGATGCAGGCCACCTCGTGAATCTGCACGATGTTGCCATGCACGAGCGCCGCCCCGGCGCGGGCTTCCTGGGTGAACCGCTGGACCGCCGTGGATTGCGCGGCGTTTGCCCGCGAAAGCACCTTCACGGCCACCTGCCGACCGAGCGATTCCTGCTCGGCCAGATAGACGTCGGCCATCGCGCCACTTCCAAGCCGGCGCAGCAGCCTGTATCCTCCCAGCCGTCGCCCGGAGAGATCACCGGCAGTGAAGGTGGCAGGTTCGTCGCCTCGCATGCACTTCGAGCGTAACAGCACGGTGCCCATCAGCAAACCAGGAGTTTTCATGGCCAAGCCATCCGCCGCCGAACTGCAGGAAGCCGCCAAGGCCCTCGACCTCGCGGGGTTCGACTATGAGGTCACGCTCGAAACGAGTGCCGGCCCGATCCGGCTGGCGCTCGATTCCACGTCGGCCCCCGGCCACGTCCGCAACATGGTGGCCCTGGCCGAGAGCGGTTACTACGACGGCGGCTGCTTCCACCGGATCATCAAGGGCTTCATGATCCAGGGCGGCTGCCCGCAGGGCACCGGCACCGGCGGGCCGGGCTACACGATTCCCGCCGAGTTCAACCGCACGCAGCACGAGCCGGGCGTCTTGTCGATGGCACGCACGAGCGATCCCAACTCGGCCGGCAGCCAGTTTTTCATCTGCCTGGAGCGGGTGCCGCATCTCGACAATCAATACACCGCCTTCGGCCGGACGGCCGATGCGGCGAGCCTCGAGGTCGTAAAGGCGATCGGCGTCGTCCGCACCGGCGGTGGAGACCGGCCGGTCGAGCCCGTCACCATCAAGAAGGTGACCGTGACCAAAAAGCCAAAGTAGGACAGGCTTCAGCCTGTCACCAAACAAGGTCGCACTTCATTGACAGGCTGAAGCCTGTCCTACTTCCGATACAGCCGCAGGTCGTCGGCGGTGCGGATGATCAATTGGCCACCGATCGCGATCGGCGACGCCATGATCCGCGCGGCGAGGTCGCTAGTGCCAACCTCCCGATAGGTCTTGCCCGGCTCGATGACCGTCACCACGCCCTCCTCGCTGGCCAGGTAAATCCTGCCGTCGGCGAAGAGCGGCGAGGCCGAGTAGTTGCCGCCGACTCGGTGCCGCCAGAGTTCCCGGCCGGTGCGGGCGTCGAGGCAGGTGGCCACGCCGCGGTCGCTGACGACATAGAGTTCGTCGCCGACGATGAGCGGCGACGGGTTGGCGGGGATCTGGCTTTTCTCCTCCCAGACGATCGCAGTCCGTGCGAGCATGCCGGAGCCCCCCTGTTTGATCGCCAGCAGCTTCGGCGTGTTGAATCCCGTGCAGACGAAGACCAATCCATGGGCCGCAACCGGGCGGGGCACGACGGAAAAACCGTCGTAATCGAGCTGCCAGAGTTCGCGGCCGGTGGCGGGGTCGTAGGCATAGACGTGGTCGGCCGCCGGCGTGACGAGTTCGTCGCGGTCGCCCACCCGAATAATCGCCGGCGTGCAGAAGCTCTTCTTCACGTCGGGGTCTTCCCGAAGCTTGCCCGATCGCGGCGTCTTCCAGCGTTCCTGACCGGTCTTCTTGTCGAGCGCCACCGAATACTGCACGTCGGCGCCGTCGCAGGTGAGCACGAGGAGGTCGCCGTAGAGCACCGGCGAACTGCCCGGGCCGACGTAATGCTCCAGGCGGTGCAACTGGTCGCGCCAGAGGATCGCGCCGGTGGCGGTGTCGATCGCTGCCGTTCCGTTGGTGCCGAAGTGCACATAGACCCGGCCAGGCTCGATGGCAGGCGTCGGCGAGGCATGTGAATTTTTCTTGTGAATCTCGATCGGCTCAGCGACGTGGAAGACCTCGATGTCATGCGTGATGGTTCCGGTCTGCCGGTTCACGCAGACGGCGCGGAGCGACGTGCCGTCGGGCGTGGCCGTCGTCAGCCAGATCTGGTCGCCGAGGACGACCGGCGTGCTCCAGCCCACGCCGGGAATCGGGGTCTTCCAGGCAAGGGTCGCCGGGTCGTGCAGGTCTTGCGGCAGATTCGCCGCGACGGCATGGCCATCGCCCGTGGGGCCGCGGTACCCGGGCCACTCGGCCGTCGGGGGTGCCGCTACTCCGGCCACCCCGGTGAGCAGGAAGAGCAGGCAACAGGAGAGGCGCGGAAAAACCATACCAGGAGTTTTACAGCACGCGGATTTCGTAGGCCACCCGTCGGACAGGCGCCGGGCGTTCACGATTCCTGGCCACGCCGGCCGCCGAAGATCGTCCGCAGGCCAAGGATGGCCATCGCGAGCCCGCCAGCGGTGGTCAGCATCGCCTGGCCGTTGTGGCGGACATCGAGAACCTCGCTGAATGCAGGTGCAGCGGGCTGGAAGCCGGGCGCGGGCTGCGGATCGGCCGTGTGGCTCGACCGCTGGATGACGTCGGGCACGTCGGCGTCCGCGACGGATGCCAGCCGGGTGCGAGCTGGCGGGGCCGGCGTGCCGAGGCTGCGGGTGAGGGCCGGCGCTGTCGAAAACTCAGCGATCGGCATGGCCTGAAAGCCGCTTGAGCCGACGCTCGTCAAGAACGTCCGCAGCCGTTTCGAGCAGCTGCCGATCGTGCGGCCCTCGTTTTGGCCAAAGAGCACACCCGCCAATTCACCCCGCGTGTTGAAGATCGGTCCGCCCGAATCGCCCTGCCGCGCCGTGGCGGAAAGCTCGACGAATTCCATCGGGTAGCCGGAGCCCGGAGCGAGATACTGGGTGCATGGTCCCGTTTCCGAGCGGAACGGTCCCCGGCCGTAGCCGGCGATGGTCAGCGGTTCGCCGAGGGCGGGCTGGTTGTCCGCCAGCGTCACGGGTGTGGCGTTTGGTTTCCAGATCACGATCGCGGCCAGGTCCCAGGGCTCGTCCCAGCGGACCACGGTGCCGGCCGACTGGAAGCCGTCGGGGAATTGCACGAGCACAGCCGAGCGGCTGTCGCGGATCACGTGCCAGTTGGTGAGCACGAGCCCCTGTGCCCGGTTCACGTCGACGAGCACGCCCGAACCGAGCGACGTGCCAGAGTTTTCGGGCGCCACGATCCGCGCGACGGCCGGATGCGGCGTCTGACCGGTGCCGATGTAGTCGGCAAAGAGCTCAGGCGTCCATTTGGTGTTGGCTGCTGGCTGCGTGCCCCAGCCCCAGAGCGGATTTTGAGCGTGTGCCGCAATCGGCGCCACGCTGATCCCGCAGGCGAGGAAGGCTGCCAGGAGAATCGTGCCGCATGTGTTTCGCATACGATTGCTCTCCCGCTGTGCCTTGGGGATTCATTGCGACACGCCGCGTGTGGCCTGCCGCTTTGTCTCCCGGTCGATGATCCGGCGCAGGAGTTCGCGGCGCAAGTGCTCGCGTTCCTGATTCGAAGTAGATGAGATGGGAATCGGGCGGGCCGGCTCGACCAACAGGTTGCTCGAGTGACTGACCATGGGAATCGTCTCCTAATGGTGCGATCCGGCCGAACGCACCATCGAGGAGGTATCGACAGCGAACACGGACAAAAACAGCGGAAACTGTTTCGGCCGCGCAGATTGCCCAGCCGGTAGGATCGGCGGACGGGATGGGCCGCAACTCGACGCTGCGAAAAGACAGGCTGAAGCCTGTCCTACTGGGGCCCGCTGCCTGGTTTGACTACGAAACCCTCGGCTTCGAGCCGGCTGGCCAGGGCCGCCACATGGTCGCGGTCGGCAGTCTCCACCGTCACTTCCACGCTCGTCGAAAAGACGTCGGGCCCGGAGAACGCCCGGTCGTGCACGATCTCTTGCACGCTCGCGCCCGCGGCGGCGATGCAGGCCGTGAGTTTGGCGATACCGCCCGGCCGGTCGCTCACCTGCGTGGTGAACCGCCAGCGGCGGCCGTCGGCCGCGAGCGCGTGGTCGATCACGCGCTCGAGGATCGAGAGATCGATGTTGCCGCCGCAGAGCAGAAGCACGACCTTCTTGCCGCGGAGTTCCGGCAAGCCCCCGTGCACCGGCTGCAGCAGGGCCGCCAGAGCCGCCGCGCCCGCCCCCTCGACGACGGTCTTTTCGAGTTCGAGCAGCCGCAGCACGGCGAGGGAGAGCAGTTCTTCGCCGACGGTCACGACCCGATCGATCAGCGGGGCCGCGATCGCAAACGACGTCTCCCCCACCTTGCCGACCGCCAGTCCGTCGGCGAGCGTCGGCCGGATCGCCACCTGCACCGGCCTGCCGGCTGCGAGCGACGCGCTCAGGCTCGGTGCCGCCGCCGGCTCGACCGCAATGATCTTGATGCCTGGCCGCAGTGCCTTGGCTGCGGTCGCCACTCCCGCCAGCAGCCCCGCGCCGCCGCAGGGCACGACGATCGCATCGGCATCGGGCACATCCTCGAGGATCTCGAGCCCCATCGTCCCCTGCCCGGCGATCACACGGACGTCGTCGAAGCCGTGGATCCGGTTGAGGCCGTCGCGGTCGGCGATCTCAAGGGACAGCTGCCGGGCGTCGTCGAACGTTTCTCCCTCGAGGATCACCTGTGCCCCCAGCCGCCGGCAGGTGGCCACCTTCACCAGTGGCGCAAACCGTGGCATCACGACCGTGACGGGAATCCCGAGCAGTTTCCCGTGATACGCCAGGCCGAGGGCATGGTTGCCAGCGGAGGCCGCCACCACGCCGCGGGCTTTTTGGGCGTCGTCGAGCAGCAGGAGCGCGTTGCGGGCGCCGCGTTCCTTGAAGGAGCCGGTCCGCTGCAGCAGATCGAGCTTGCAGAAGATTTCGGAGCCGGTGAGGTCGGAGAGCGGGATGCTCGGCGGGCACGGCGAGCGGTAGATCCCGGAGCGGATCCGCTCGTGGGCGGCACGGATGTCGGTGAGTGTGAAAGAGTGCATGCGTAGGCCAGGCTTCAGCCTGTCAGGATTGTCCGGTCACCCGCTGCGGCTTGTGAAACGACCGTACGTCGATCCATTCCATGCCGCCCGCGCGGGCCGCCGCGATCCCGAGATCGCTGTCCTCCCAGACCACGCAGCGTTCGGGACGGGCGCCGAGCCGCCGCGCCGCCTCCAGGAATGGTTCAGGATCGGGCTTGTGCTTCGCCGTGTCTTCACTGGCCACGATCGTGTCGAAGCAGTCGGCGAGGCCCACGTGTTCGAGGATCTGCTGGCAGACATTCCGAAAGCCACCCGTCACGACGGCCAGCGGAATCCGTCCCTTCGAGCGGAGCACCACGTCGATCACCGGATCCATCGCCTCGACATGCGCGAGCTGGGCGAGAAACGACGTCTCCTTCATGTGCACGGCGTGATCGAGATCGATCTCGATCCCCGCCTCGCGGGCCAGCGTCGCCACGATATCCCGGGTGGGTCGGCCGCCCATCGCATAAAACCGGTCCTCGTCAAAGGCGAGGCCGTGGGCCTCCGTGACGTGCAGCCACGCCCGGTAGTGGGCCGGCATCGTGTCGGCGAGCGTGCCGTCGCAGTCAAACAGCAGGGCATCGTGGTTCTGGAGCTGCCAGACGGCGGGCTGGGGCATGGCTGGATCGATTGTGCGGGTTTTGAGGGGCGGGCAGGCGGCGCAGGAGCCGACGGCTGCGCCCGAAAGTAACCTATGGTTGCAACTGAAAACAGGTCCGTTCCATACCGGGTCATCCGCCATGCAGTTTCCCACGATCGGCATCCGCCTCCGCATGCTCCTGCTCGGCGTCGTGCCGGCGATCCTGATCTTCGCCGCCGTGCTCTGGCTCAACTACACGCGGATGGAAAAGATGGCACTCTCCCTGGGCGAGGAGGTGCTGCTCGACAGGGTCGGGCTGGTGGCCGGTGAGGTCAATCTCGGCACGCAAGAGGCGGTGACGGCCGCGCGGGTGATGGCGATCGCCGCCGAGCAGGGATTCTTCGGCCGGCGAAAAGACTCTCTCACTTTTGCCCGCGGCGTGCTGGAGGATCATCCGCAGTTTATCGGCGCCTATTACGGCTATGAACCCGATGCCGACGGGCTCGACGGCCAGGCGCAGGATTCCCTTGCCGACGTGCCGGCAGAAGCCCTGGGCGGGGGCGGCCGATTCATTCCCTATTGGACACGGTCGCGGGGAGACGACAGCACGCTCACGCTCGCACCGCTAGTGCTCATGGAAGGCCTCTACTACGAAGGCTGCAAGCAGCGATTCTTGGATGCCACGCAGCCCGACAAGGCGATGGTGACCGAGCCCTATGACTATCAGGGAAAACTGATGGTCGAGCAGACCTATCCGATCGTGATCGACGGGAAATTCAAGGGCGTCGCGGGCGTCGATCGTTCGCTCGACGAACTGACCGGGAAACTCGACGCCCTCAAGGCGCAGCAGAATCTGGCCGGCTGGCAGGTCGAGATCTTTCTCGTGAGCAACCGGGGTCGGTTGATCGCCGCGACCGTCAAGTCGCCCGACATGCATGCGAAGCCGATCACCGACACGCCCTACGCCAAGATCCTCGGCGCCTTCAATACTCCCGTCACGATGGCGAATGTCGTCCACTCACCCGACCCGCTCACGGGCGCTGCCGCGCTCTATGCCGCGGCGAAGGTGCCGACCGGCTCATGGACCGTGGTGATGCAGATGCCGCGGCAGGACATCATCAGCCGCGTCCGCGGCCCGCTGCTTGCGAGCGGTGCCTTGGCGGCGGGCGGCATGGCGGGGGTGCTCGGCCTGCTCGGCTGGCTCACCACCCTGCTCACCAGCCGGATCGAACGGGCCGTGGCGGCCTCGCGCCGCGTCGCCGCGGGGGATCTCACCGGCACGATCGACATGCGCGGCAGCGATGAGACGGGGCAACTGCTCCGCGACATCGGCGGCATGACGGCGAGCCTGCGGAGCATCGTCTCGCAGGTGAAGCAGTCGAGTCTCGACCTGAATGCCACGGCGAAGCAGCTCTCGGCGGCCGGCCGCCAGCAGGAAAACGCGATCAGTTCGCTCGGCGCGAGCACGAGTGAGGTGGCGGTGGCGAGCCGGCAGATTGCCGTGACGGGCCAGGAACTCCTCGGCACGATGAACGACGTGGCGGCCGTGGCGGCCGAGACGACGGCTGTGGCCGATGCCGGCCGCGAAAACATCGCGGGCATCGGTGAGACGATGGCCCACCTCGAAAAGTCGACGGCCGACTTCTCGGAGCGGCTGGCGGCGATCCGGCAGCGGGCCGAAGACATCAATATGGTGATCACCACGATCACGAAGGTGGCCGACCAGACGAACCTGCTCTCGATCAATGCGGCCATCGAGGCGGAGAAGGCCGGCGAATACGGCCAGGGCTTCATCGTCGTGGCCCGGGAGATCCGCCGGCTGGCCGATCAGACGGCCGTTGCCACGCTCGACATCGAGCGGCTCGTCGAGCAGATGCAGCAGGCTGTGAGTGCCGGCGTGATGGAGATGGACCGGTTTTCGGCGGAGGTGAAAGAAGGGGTGGATCGCGTGACCGGGATCAGTGCGCAGTTTGCCGAGGTGATCGACAAGGTGCACGGCCTCACCGGCCAGTTTGAGCACGTGAACCAGGGCATGAAAGCCCAGGCTGCCGGGGCGGGCCAGATTACCGAGGCTCTCATGACGCTGAAGGAAGGCTCCCACGCCGCCGCCGAAGCGCTCAGGGAGTTTAAGCAGGCCTCGCAGCACATGGTGCACTCCGTCGACGGCCTCACCGAAACCGTCAGCCGCTTCCGCATCGAGTAACGTGGCCTCACGTGGCTAACGTGGCGGCAGGATTGCATCCTGCGGAATGCCCGCCCTCCAGGCCCCGGCTATCTGGATAACCACCCGCGTCCTGGCAATCCAGGCAAGCCCCGCTCCCCCTGCCGATTCCGGTCTCTCTGCCGAAAATTCTCATGCCGTTGGTGGGGGTGAGTCGATCAATCCTGACGATCATGCCGGTTTTTCGGTGTGGGGAATCCCCACCTGGTTAACCAGACAGCGTCAGGATAGCGACTCCGATGAGCAGAAACTCCCGCAAGCGCCTTGGAAGCAAGCGTGCTGCAGCACGGTTCCGTTCCATTTTGGCTCGTACTGCGTCTTGGCAGAGGGTTGTCCGCCGCGCGTCTTTATGGGCGGTCTTGGCGGGGAGCGTTGCTACGGTTTCTTCGCCGGCTTTTGGCCAGATGGGCCAGACTGCGATGACTCCGACTGGGGGCATCGCAAACCGCGCCGTGCAGGGCTTCCAGAACCTTAACGAGAATGGACCTGGCTGGCTGTATTACGGAATCAACGCCGCCGACCGGGGCCTTGGCTACCAGGGCAGTTACATGACGCTGGGCGGCTTCATCCCTTATGCCGAGGACGATCTTGGCGGCCTGTGGTCGGCCGACCTGCGATCGCATCTCTCCAACTACGGCGGCTTCTTCTCCAACGTGGGCGCCGTCCGTAAGCAATTCATTGGAGGCACGCTCCTCGGAGTCGGGGTCTACTGGGACTACGACGGCGATCAGAATCAATACTCTCCGACGCCGATCCTCGGCACGCCGTATTCCTTCGCAGGCGGTCAGAGCTACAACCAGGTGGGCGTGAGCGGCGAGTGGCTCACCGACTGGGGCAACCTCCGCAGCAACGGTTACATCCCGGTGGGCACCACGGCCCAACTCACGGGCCCGTTCGTCGGGAATTCTGTCCTCTGTCAGAACGGAATCAACGCGGCTCTTGGCGGCACCGACCTCGAGGTTGGTGCGTACATCCCGGGGCTTTCCGATTGGGCCGGGATGGTCAGTGTGGGTGGCTACGCCTACGGCAACACGCGATACACGTTTCAGGATGGAACGGCGGCCGTGCCGTGGTTTGGTGGTGTCTACACCCGCCTCGACATGACGTTCGTCACAAATTGGGACTTCTCGCTGCAATACAACAACGACAGCTATTTCGACTCCACCGGCTTCGCCAGGCTCACGTATCGCATGGGCGGCAGCCGTCGGCGGAACGTACCCGACCAGGTGGAGCAGCCAATGATGCGCAACGAGCACATCGTGCGCGCCCGCCAAACGCCGGAAGTCGCGATCAATCCGAAGGGCGACCCTTGGAAGGTGTTCCACGTCGACAACACATCTTCTCCGGGTGGCAATGGGTCCGCTGAGACTCCGTTTACGACGCTTACACAAGCCGAATCGGCTGCCATTTCCCAATACGACATCACCTACGTGCACGTGGGCAACAGTCCCACGATGCCCTACGTCACGCCCGTGGCCGGCTACACGTTCGGCGATCAAAACCAATACCTGATCGGCGAGGGGAGTTCCTACCAGATTCCGACCGTTAACTGCGGCCCCGAAGCCCTGTTCGTAGGTGCGAACAACGGGCTCTACCCCGTGATCACGAATCCGATCGGGCCCGCGATCGCGGTCGATCAAAACGGCTCCATCGTGAGCCACTTCCAGATCACCGGTTCGCCGGTGGGGATCACCGATGGGACCGGGCTTACGGCACCGGGCGTGGCGACGATTTCCGACGTCATCATCGCCGGTGGTGCCGGGATCCCGCAGCGCGGTGTGTTGATCTCGAATGCCGGATCGACGGGCACGTTCAACTTCGACCGCCTGCAGCTCGTGGACCTCGACAACGACGGCGTCCTCCAGTCGGCGGCGAATAGCCGGGTCAATGTGACCAACTCGACGTTTACCGGCGTGCAGGGCACAGCCGTGCTTGTCTCGGGCGCCGGCGCCCGGGCGTCGGTTGCCGGCACGACGATCAATCGAACAGCCGGCACCGCCATCAGTGCATCGGGCGCAAACTCCGGTATCGTGTTGACGAGTTCGACGATTTCAAATACCTCCGGCCCTCCCGGCCACGCGATCGTAGCCGCTGGCCTTAACAGCACGATCACGGGCACCGACTTCACAGTTTCAGGCACGACCGAGGGGGCTGCGCTCGTCGCCTCTGGCAACGGCGCGACGATCACGGCCGTGCGAGGCTCGGTACTCAGGACAGGCAGCGATGCAGCCATTGTCTCTGGTGCGAACGCGACGATGAGCCTCGTGCAGACGCGGCTGCGCAGCGCGGGGGGGAGCGGTGCGAGTGTGTCCGGTGCCGGTGCCGAGTTCTATCTCACCGGCACGTCGTCGATCGAGGCAGCCACGGTCGACGGGCTTCGCGTGGTTGGGATAGACAACACGGTGCTCGTGCGGGATTCGCAGCTAGTGGGCTCCGGAAACAACGGCGTGACGATCCTTCCAGGAGCTGGTTCGGCAGCTACGCAGGTCACGCTTCTGCGATCGACCGTGAGGCAGACGGCCGGATTCGCGGTGGATGCAGAAGGCGTCAATGGCCCGAACCAGGTCGTGCAGGTTTTTGGATCGACCATCTCACAAGCTGGCGTCGGGATTTCGGCCGTGGATAGCAATCTCGACGTAAGGCGTGATCCAACGGCCATCAATGGCCGGGCAACCACGATTCAGAATACAGGCTTGGCAGGCGTTACTGTGTCGGGTGATTCACGTGTACAAGTCACGAACACGACAATCAGTGGCGTGGGTGTAGGGATTCTTGCGAACAACAGCAACACGGCGAACGCGGGCACGATTACTCAACTTACGGCGAAGAATAACACAATCAGCTCTGGTACGGCGGGAATCTCGATCATCGCATCGCAACCTGCAGCGCCGCTCGGGCAAAGTCGCGTCTACGCCGACCTAACGTCCAACCGGATTACGACTTCAGGATCTTCAGGCATCACGCTTTTGACGGAAAACCCACTTGCGGCTTCCCCGGCAGCTTTTCTTGGTTCCATCCAAATCATCAGTGCAAATGGAAGTGTCGAGTTGGGGGCCATCAACTTCAACACCCCGGTGCTGAACACGCCAGCGACGCCAGATCAGGTGAATTGGGGCTTACAGGCAACTGCGCCGACGCTGCCTCCACAGCCATCGCCGATCGTTCCCACGCCTCCATGACCCAAGCACGCTCGAAGACTCGCCGCTGACGAACCTTCACCGCGCACCCGACACCCTACCATGCGACTTTCGACACCACTCCTGAGCCTTATCCTCGCGATCGCCATCGCGGGCTGCGGAACGGCCGCGCTCGCCCAGATGGGCCAGGCGCCGATGGCGCCTGCCGGTGGGGTCGTAAATAGAGCGGTGCAGGGCTTCGCCAATCTCGATGCGAACGGTCCGGGCTGGCTTTACTACGGCGTCAACGCCGCCGATCGCGGCCTCGGCTACAACGGCAGCTACATGACACTGGGCGGTTTTATTCCAGTGTCCGAGGACGACCTTGGCGGATTCTGGTCAGCCGATCTCCGCAGCCACCTCTCGGTTCACGGAGGCTTCTTCTCAAATGTTGGCATGGTCCGGAAGCAATTCCTCGGCGGCACGCTCCTCGGCCTCGGTGTCTACTGGGACTACGACGGCGACCTCAACCAGTATCCAACCGGTGGAGCTCCTGGCACCAGCCAGTACGGCCAGTTTGGCCACGCTTACAACCAGGTGGGGGTGAGCGGCGAGTGGCTCACCGACTTCGGCAATATACGTTCAAACGGCTACATCCCCGTTGGCACGACGGCATACACGGTCGGTGCGCCTGGCATGCCGTTCGTGGGCAACCAACTGCTCTGCCAATACGGTCTTGATACAGCTCTCGCTGGCGCTGACCTGGAAGTTGGCGCCTACATTCCTGGGCTCGCTGACTGGGCCGGCATGATCAGCGTCGGCGGCTACACGTTCGGTAACGAACGCTACAACTGGGGAACGGGCTCACAGGCTGGAAATGACGTCGTACCTTTCTTCGGCGGTGTCTACACGCGGCTGGATCTCACGCTCGTCCAAAACTGGGACTTCTCGCTGCAATACAACAATGACAGTTACTTTGATTCCACTGGCTTTGCCCGCTTGACCTACCGCATGGGCGGCAGCCGTCGGCGAAACGTTCCTGACCAAATGGAGCAACCGATGATGCGCAACGAGCACATCGTGCGGGCCCACCAGACGCCGATCGTCGCTGTAAATCCGGAGACCAACGCTGCCTGGAACGTAATCCACGTGGATAGTGCCGCCGCTCCGCGCGGCAATGGCACGGCCGAGACCCCCGTGCAGACGCTCGCCGCGGCACAGGCCCTAGCTGCAAATCCCTACGACATTGTGTTCGTCAGCACGGGTAATAGCGCCACCACACCGTACGCCTCTAACTGGGTGTTCCAGGCCGACAACCAGATCCTCGTGGGCCAGGGTTCGTCGCTCCAACTCAACACGGCGACGTGCGGCTATCGGTCATTCTTCGCCACCGGCCCGGCCACGGCGTATCCCGTGCTCACGAGCTCGGGCAACGCGATCACGCTCCGCAACGGCGCGATCGTCGATCACTTCCGGATCGAAAACGCCCCGGTGGGCATCCTCGCCGACAATACGCTCACGACTGGGGCCAACGTCAACGACGTGCAGATCGTGACGAAAGCAGGACAAACGGGCGTCTCGATGGTGGGCGTGCCGTCCGGGGAAGTCAACTTCTACAACATGCACGTCACGAACGCCGGCCGCGGCTTGCGGGTAGACGGCGGCGCACCGGACGTGAATTTCCAGGGGCTGATTGCCAGCACAGCTGCAACGGATGAGAGCATTCTGGTCGAAAATCTCTCTGGCGGTTCAGTGTCGATCAACCGAACCACGGACACCCTCGCTACTCCTGTGGCAAGAAACCCATTGCTCGTCGCGACGGCTTCGTTTGCAGTGCGGGACACGGCGTCCGCCGCCCCTGCTGCGATCCAGGTGACGAGCAATACCGGCGCCGTAGTGGCGGTCGGCCCGACGACCATCACGCGACCGACGCAGCAAGGTGTTGCCGTGCAGTCGAATGCGGGCACCTCGGCGGTCACTTTCGCAGACCTGGTGGTTGTTGACGCCGCCGCGGAGGCTTTCTCGTCGCAGAGCAATACCAACACAACGATCGGTATCGAGGGCCGCAGTTCGCTCTCGTCCCAGTCGTCGACGCTTCCCGTGTTTGCCAGTAACGACGACGCCACGCTCCTGATGACTCTCCAGTCGATGACGTCAAAGACCGTCGCGCCGGTGCCGGCGATCGTTCTCCAGGGCACCTCAACAGGTTTCTTGGACATCACCGACACATTTACGGTTGAGAGGGCCAACCCGACACCCCCGCCGGCGTCGATCCCAGCCCCGGGCACGAATGCGAACGTGAGCAACACGACGGGCGTCACCGTCACGCTACCCTGATCGGCCAGGGTGAGGAACCGCGTTGTCGTGGTCTTTTACCGGAAAAACCGCTACGACCAGCGGGGCGATTGACCCGTTCTTTGCAGTTTGTCGAACTCCGGTCTACGATCCCCCGAAAGAGTGTCTGCCATGAGGTGGCATCGAGGGCTTGGGAGTTTGATCCATGGTTGGGCGGCGTAAATCGGTTCGTTCGCGGGCGCGTGACCCGCGGTTTGGCATCGAAGGCCTGGAACGCCGCGATTGCCCGGCCGTCGTGAGTATCGTGGGCCCACGTGAGGTAAGTGAAGCGGGTGGCCCGGTCACACTCACCGCGACGCTCTCGGCGCCGCAGACAAAGCCGGTGGAGGTGTCGTATTTCACGGGTGGGACGGCCTCGGTCGGGCTAGACTACCGGCTGCTGGCGGGCACATCGGCGCTCCGTACGCCGAGCGGCACGATCACGTTCCGCCCAGGCGTGACGTCGGTGCCGATCACGTTCACGCCGCTCAACGACACCCTCCGTGACCCTGACGAGACGTTTCAGATGAATCTCATTTCGGCCCGCGGCCACACGCTGGGCGCCAAGACAGTGAGCGTCACGATTCGCGATGATGACAGTTACACCGCGATGGTGACCGGTCCCTCCTGGGTTTCCGCAAACACGACCGCCCGCTTCACGCTCCGTCTTTCGTCACCGGCGACACGGACCGAGACATTTTTCGTGAGCACCGAAGACCGCTCGGCCACGACCGCCCGCGACTACGGGTCGCTCAAGAATTTGCCGGTCACGTTTCTTCCCGGACAGATCTCGCGCGATTTCAATGTCGTGATTCGTCCGGCGGCCGGGGCGTTACCCGACAGGTCCTTCGTGATCACCGTCAGGCCACAGGCTGCCGGCGTGCCGGCCGTGGCTCCCTATACGGTCACGATCGCAGGAACCGGCACGCCGCCCTCAGCGCCCGCCGGCCCGGTGCTCACCACAGCCACGTTCACGCAAGACTACGGTTGGGGCGTTGTAAACGCATCAGCGTCGGTTGCGACGTTGCTTGGAAGCACGACGGCGTTTCCGGAGGTGCCTGATATCGGTGGCGTGAGTTGGGGGAACGAAGTCGTGCGTGCCCCGGAAGTTTGGGCACAGGGGTACACGGGCAAAGGCATTGTCGTTGCTGTCATTGACACAGGAGTGGATTACACGCATCCGAGTTTGAGCAGCAGCATCTGGGTCAACCCACGGGAGATTCCTGGTGACGAAATCGACAATGACAACAATGGATTTGTTGATGACGTTCGCGGATGGGACTTTGCGAGTGACGACAACGACCCTATGGATGAAGTTTCGGCCCGTGGCGGTCACGGAACCCACGTGGCAGGCACCATAGCTGCGGTACGGACAGCTGATGGACCTCGTGGCATCGCGCCCGACGCAAAGATCATGCCGGTGCGCTTTTTTGGTACTGGTAATCCCTCGGATGATGACCTGGCAGGTTGCATTCGATACGCTGCGTCGAATGGGGCTACTGTGATCAATCTCAGCCTCGGCTATCGATATAGTTTTTCTAATCCGGTGTCTTGGCCTTCCGTCGTCACTCGCGCTATTTCGTACGCAACATCCCTCGGGTCTGTCGTCGTAGCTGCGGCAGGGAACGCACTTGATGACAGACCGCCAGGGTCATCTCCTGATTTCCCGGCGTCGTTGGCCACCATGCCGGGGGTCGTATCGGTTGGAGCCATCGACAAAGACTTACGATTGGGCGATTTCTCATTCCTTGCGGGTTCTTCGTCAGCCATGAAGCACGTGGTGGCTCCAGGGGTAAACGTACGATCGACGGTTCCATCAGGGTACAAGGAACCTGGTAATGTAGTCGTTACGCCAACAGGAGTTACCTTCGCAGATCTTCCGGGAACATCCATGGCCGCGCCTCACGTCTCAGGTGTTGTCGCCCTAATGCTCAGTGCCCTTCCGAACCCGAAGGCCCCTGGCGTGCGTGATCGAGTTGTGAACGCACTGGTCACCACGTCGCAGCAACCGCCGGGATTGAGTTCTACGACGGCGGCGAGTGCAAGCATGCGGTCGGCAGCCGCGGTGGCTACAGCGCAGCGACCTGGGCAGGCATCGCTGATCACACGCCCCATGCCGATGGCGTTCCAGGCGGCGACGCCCGCGGCGGTGGTGAAGCCGCAGGCTTTCGTTCCCGTCGAAGTCGAGCGTGGCCATCACACCTCGGCAGCGAGAGCCATCGCGTTCCGAGCTCTGGCTGCGAGCAGCGACGTTGCCGAACCGCGGCAGCTCAGCCGTCTCACGGGCGCACGACGGCTCATCTGAGGCGCACCTTCTCCCGCGGCACATCATCCCGCGACAAGGGCGTCGTCACGGCAGATGACGCCGGCCGACTCGCATGCGGTGTTCACCGCCAGCCGGTAAAGATGCCCCCACCCGCTCGCGTCGACGTCGGGGCGGAGGCCCCTGCCCCAGCGGGCTTCGGACGCGTCGCGGAAGTGGGCGGTGACCGCGCCTGTTGTGCTCTCGCGGCTCGGCACGACGCACCGCTTGCAGACGTTCGTCGCCAGAAACCGGGCTTCGCCGATCGAGAATTCCCTGGGCTCCGGCGGCGGAAGATGGGCGTAAGGATCGGCCGGGAGATCGCCCGGCAGGTCGGCCAATGAGGGGTTGAGATGTGGCCGCGCGGGGCTCGCGAGCGTGTCTTCCCAGAAGGCATCGCAGCCGCCGATCTCGACATTTCACCCGAAACCGGCGGCGGGCCTCGGCGAGATCGAAGCCAAACCAGCGGGCCACCTCGGCGAGCGACGCCGTCGAAATGAGCGTGGGGCCCGGGGCGTCGCGGTCGTCGGGGAAGCCGCCGTCGGGGCGTTCTTCCAACAGCACGCCGATTCCGAGGGCCTCGGAGAGCCAGCCGCACGGGCCTTTCTCGCCGGGCACCAGATGAAACGAATCGGGGGCGAGATTTTGCAGGCGGTTGATCCCGGGGATCGCGGCCGCGGTGAGCGCCGCGGGGGCTACGCAGAGCGTAATGAGCCGTTCGTCGAGGGCAAACTCGGCACGGATCGCATGGAAGAGCGGCGTGCGCTTCGCGTTCACCACGCGGCCCTCCATGTCGACCAGCCGCCAGCGGCGGTCGTTTTCAAGGGCTCCCGAGGGGAGCACGCGGGCCGCGGGCACGGCCAGGCCGTCGAGGCTTTTGACGGGGTAGAGGGTGATCAGGTCGAGGGTGGGCATATGGGTACGACAGGCCGTTGCGCCTGCAGAAAAGCCACCTTGACGGAAATATGCACGCCCGTACACTTACTGCTGTCGTCCGCGTGGAGCGAACACTTTTACGTCGAACTGTCTGTCGGAAAACAGTTGGCCCATGAACGCTGCAGGCCTCGATCGGGACCAATGGCTGTCAGCAATCGAAAAGATCGCCACCGCTCTTGGCCCGACGGGAAGGCCGATTCGCCTCTGCCTCATTGGCTCGGTCGCCTGCGTGTTTGGCGGAATGGCGGCTCGAGTGTCGCGAGATCTCGATGTCTGGAAGCCGGCAAGCGATTACGATCTCGGTGAGTTGAAGCGGGCAGTGGAGGAAGCAGGCCTTTTATTCGACCCCAAAACGACTCTCGATCCTCTAAAGCCATATGTACAATTGGTGGAGCCGGGGCCAACGCAAGTCGGCATCTTCGAACCGTTGTTGGTGGAGCGTATCGGACGGTTGGAACTATATCGCCCGCCCATTGAGCACCTCATCGCTTCGAAGCTTGTCCGTGGCGATGCCCGCGATATTGAGGACGTATTATTCCTGGCCGGAAAGCATCACCCCGATCCCGAGGCGGTGCGTGCCGTGGCGGAAACATTTGCGAGCCCCGCAAAACGGCAGGTGTTGGAAAATCTTGTGTACTTGAAGATTGCCGATTCCGAGAACGACTAGCAACTGAGAAAACACGATGACGCCACGGGAAGAGGAGTTGATCGCCCGAGAGATGCTCGAGCGACCAGAATTGCTCGGCATTCGGTTAAAGGAAAAGCGGTGGGGAGATGTTGCCGCGCTCGTGCGGTACGTCCAGCACGATGTGCCCGCTGATCTCGCAATGACCGACCCTGCGCTCTACAAAACCCTGCGGGATCAAATCTCGCTTTTTCACCTTCGCGGCGGCGGGGCACTCAATCTGTCGACGCTGGAGCGTCTAGCCGCTCACGCGGACGAAACGGCTGATCATGCTTCCAGAGCCGCCGGCTAGCCGCGTGTTGACACCCAGCCGGTAGAGATGGTTCCAGCCACTGGCATCCACGTCAGACCGCATCCCCCTGCTCCGGCGGGCCTCGAACGCGTCGCGGAAGTGGGCCGTGACGGCGCCTGTTGTGCTCTCGCGACTCGGCACGACGCACCGCTTGCAGACATTCGTCGCCCGAAACCGGGCCTCGCCGATCGAGAATTCCTTGGGCTCCGGCGGCGGAAGATGGGCGTAAGGATCGGCCGGGAGATCGCCCGGCAGATCGGCCAATGACGGATTGAGAGCCGGCCGCGCGGGGCTCGCGAGCGTGTCTTCCCAGAAGGCGCCGCAGCCGCCGATCTCGAGATTCGCTCGAAAACGGCGGCGGCCCTCGGCGAGATCGAAGCCAAACCAGCGGGCCACTTCCTCGAGACTCGCGGTCGAGATGAGCGTCGGCCCCGGGGCGTCGCGGTCGTCGGGGAAACCGCCGTCGGGGCGTTCTTCCAACAGCACGCCGACTCCGAGGGCCTCGGAGAGCCAGCCGCACGGGCCTTTCTCGCCAGGCACGAGGTGAAACGAATCGCGGGCGATGTTTTGCAGGCGGTCGATCCCGGGGATCGCGGCGGCGGCGAGCGACGCGGGGGCTACGCAGAGCGTGATCAGCCGCTCGTCGAGGGCAAACTCGGCACGGATCGCATGGAAGAGCGGCGTGCGCTTCGCGTTGACCACGCGGCCCTCCATATCGACCAGCCGCCAGCGGCGGTCGTTTTCAAGGGCTCCCGAGGGGAGCACGCGGGCCGAATGCACGGCCAGACCATCGAGGCTTTTGACGGGGTAGAGCGTGATCCGATCGAGGGTGGGCATGGGAAGTAGGACAGGCTTTAGCCTGTCATGCCTTTTGACAGGCTGAAGCCTGTCCTACATTCGGAAATTGAAGGTTTGCCAGAGGAGGCGGAGGAGCCACTGGCCCACCGTGCGGCTGCCGACCTTGATCCGCGAAGTGCCTCGCATGCCCGGCGTGAGCACCGCCTCGGTGTCGTCGAGCGACATCATCACCTCGTAGCTCGTCGAGATCGGCATCTCGCGGCCCGATTCGTCGGTCTCCGTCGGCACCTGGCCCCCCGCCTTCACGCTCATCCGCTCCGAGCCCGCCTCGATATGCGTCTCGGCGATCTCGTCGACCTGCCCCGAAAACGTCTGCCAGGGAAACGAGTCGAGCTTGAGATCGACCTGCTGCCCCCGCGCCACAAACTCCATCTCCGACTGGTCGACCACCATCACCGCCTCGAATTTCTCCGGCTCGCCCACCAGGCAGAGCACCGTGCCTTCGCGATAGGTCGCCCCGAGGTTCGTTTCGTCGAGCGTGTGGCCCGACCAGCCCGGCAGCCTGCCGGAGGAATCCTTCGGCGGCGCGACGGCCGGCGCCGGCAGCACGATCCCGTCGCGGGGGGCCGTGAGCACGAGCTCCTCGCGGTCCTTACGTTTGCGGCTCAGCTGGTCGTCAACGCTCTTGAGCGATTCCTCCACCGTGCCGATCTCGAGGCCCGCGGCCGGATCGGTGAACCGCTCCCGCTGGAGGCTGTTGAGCCGAGACCGCGACTGCGCGGCCTTTCCTTCCAGGTCGGCGATCTCGAGATCCAGGTCGATGCTCGACAGCCGCGCGAGCTCGTCCCCCTTTTTCACGAGGGAGCCCGGCTTCACGGCGAGGCTCTCGAGCCGGCCCGGCACCGTCACATAGACCGTCTCCTCGCCCCGCGGCCGCAATTCGGCCCCGCACCACACCCGCTGGGGCAGCGGAATGAGGGCGATTGCCGCGGCCAGGGCCGCCGCCACGAGGCTGGTGATCACGACGTTTTGGCTCTTCACTTCATCGCGTCTCCCGGGAACATTCAGAAACTTGATCATCCCCTGCACCGGCCTCACCACCAAGCCCCAGAGCGCGGCGCCCGCGAGGATCTGCCCCAGCACCTCCAGCCGATAGGGCTTGAACACGCTCCAGACGAAGAGAAAGATCGAGAGCGACACGATCCAGCCATACACGCTCGAGGCCACCGCGTAGAGGGCGAAGAGGCCGCGGTTCCGCTGGGGCAGAAACGGGTCGTCGGGCTGCTTGATGCCCAGACACCAGTGGCTGGCGATCCGGCCGAGGATGCTCGTCGCCTTCTGGCGGAGGTTCGGGATCTCGAGGACGTCGGAGAGGATGTAGTAGCCGTCATACCGCAGCAGCGGATTGGCGTTGAACAGGATCGTCGACACGCTCGACACGAACATCACGTCGAGACAGAGCTGGTTGAAGATGCCCGGATGGGAGTTCCACCAGAGATAGGTGGCGATCGAGGCGATGATCACCTCGACATACATCCCCGCCGCGCCGATCGCCGCCCGCTTCCACTTGCTGGGCAGCATCCAGCTGTCTGACACGTCGCAGTAGAGGCAGGGCGTGAAGACGAGCAGCATCATCCCCATCTCGTGGCATTCGCCGCCGTAGTGCTTGCAGGAGAGGCCGTGGCCGAATTCGTGGATCACCTTCGTGACGGCGAGCGCCACGGCGAGGTAGAGCCAGTTGCCCGAGGCGAAGAACTGGTGAAACTCCGGGAGCTTCGACCGGAAGACGTCGAAATTCACGAGCACGAGCAGGACGGCGCTGGCCACGAAGGCGAGCATCGCCACGATCGGCGCCGGTGAAAAGAGCCAGCCAAACCACGGATCGAGCCGCTTGAGCAGCCAGTCGGGATCGATGCCGCGAAACCGCATCGACATGATGTTGGCGAGCCATGCCATCCACTGCTTCCAGATCCGCTGCCGCCGCCGCTCGAAGAGCTGCGGCCCCTGCCCCGGCCGGTCGCCGATCACGAGACCCGAGCGGTGGAGCGTGGCGATGAACCGGGAAAGCTCCTCGAGCGTGATCCGTCGCGGCGGGAATTTCGCCTCGAACTGGTCCTTGAGCACGTCGAGGCTCGTCTGGCCGTCGAGCATGTCGAGGAGCCAGTATTCCTCCGGCCGGAACCGGAAGTAGTGGAGCGAGATCGGATCCTTCACCACCCACCAGGCCTGCCCCTGATAGACCTGCCGGTTGGTGACCAGGTCGCCGCGGCGGCGCAGGCCCACGGGGCGGGTGGTGCTCGAACGGAAGGCGTCGGCGGTGGCCATGGGGGCAGTGACAGGCTGAAGCCTGTCCTACTTGGGACGCTGGGACGAGTGGATCGTCATGCGGGCGGTCTGGCCGGGCTGCAGGAGCCATTGCTGCGAGTTGGGATCCTGGCGGTTTTCCACCTCGGCAACCACCCGGAAGTCGCCGCCGCTCTCCACCATCGGGCTCGTGACCATGATCCGGCCCTTGAACGTTTCCTTGCGGTCGTCGGCGAGCATCACCTCGACCGTCACCGGCCGGTCGCGGACCTTGTCGGGGCCGAAGCGGCTGGAATCGACGTAGCCCTCGATGCGAAGCTTGTCGACGCGGACGACGCGGGCGAGCGGATCGCCCGGCTGCATCCATTCCCCCTGATGCGGAAACACCTGCACCACCACGCCATCGAGCGGCGACTTGATCAGGCGGCGGCCGATCGCGTTTTCCGCAGCCAGCACCTCGACCTCCTTCGACTGGGCGGCCAGCGCCGCCAGCCGCTGCTCGAGCCGAGCCTGGTCGATCTGCAGTTCGCTCTTCTTCTCGTTGAGCGCGAGCCGGTCGCGCTCCACCTCCGTCACGCTGCCGGGCACCTTCGTATGCGACTCGAGCGCCTTCTTGTATTCGGCCTCAGCCACCTTCTCGGCCGCCTCCGAATACTGCACGTCGACGTCGCTCTGGGCCTTGGCCAAAGCCTGGTCATACTCGGCCTGGGCCTTGCGTTTTTCCATCTGCGGCTGGTCGTCGTCGATCTTCGCGATCACGTCGTTCTTGCGGACCACGTCCCCCTCGCGCACCGCCAGTTCCATCAGCACGCCCGCCTCGCGGGCCGGAACCTTCGCCTCCTCGACGAGCGACACGAGGCAGCGTTCGAGGACCGGGTCGGGCCGCGCGGCTTCCTGGGCCAACGCCGGCAGCCCGCAAGTCAAATCGATCAGTAGGGCGATCAGCAGGTCGCTCAGCAAGGCGTATGAGAGCCACGGGGCACAGCGGATCGACATGCAACACTCCTTACCAGAGCCGAAAGAAAACCTGCGCCTGGATGAACGACAGCACGTCGTGAAACCAGACATAGCCGAGAGGCCGGCTGCCGCAGTTGATTCGGGCCGTGACGGTGGCGCCGGCGCCCAGCTCCTCCTTCTCGTGACGTTTGGGATCGATCGTCACCCGCACGAGCACCGTGTTGCCCTGCTCGCCGCGGACCTCGGCCTGCTCGTGAATCTCCTTCACGTCGCCGCGATGCCGCGTGCCGGGGTCGGTGGCCACGATGTAATCGACCTCCAGTTCACGCCCGGCCTGCTTGGCCTCCGCCGCGGCCCGGTTGATGTGGCCGACCCGGTCGTCGGGCATGTGCACCTCGAGCTCCCACGGGCCGGTCTTGTCGGCAATGCTCATCAGCACCTGCCCCTGCTCGACCGGGCGGAGGATGAGCCGGTCGCGAACCTGCCAGGTGACGATCACGCCGTCGATCGGGCTCCGTACCAGCAGATCCTTCTTCTTCATCTCGTAGAGCTTCCGCTGCTCCTCGAGGCTCTCAATCTCTCGCTGTAATTGGGCGGCCCGGCCCGCCATGCGAATCTTCTCGTCGGCCGAGATTTTATGGTCTTCGAGGAGGGCGCGGCGGGTCGAGACGAGCTGCTCCTCGCTCGAGGCCTTGCGGCCGAGCACGTCGCTGAGCGCGACCTCGAGATCGGTGTTGCGGAGGGTGGCGAGCAGCTGCCCCTCCTTCACTTCGGCGCCATGCTCGAGGCCGGGCTCGAGCCGCTCGACCACGCCCTGAATCTCCGCAAAGACATCGCGGCGGTGCACCGGCTCGAGCGTGCCCTTCCCCTCGAGCCGCAGGTCGGCAGGCACGAGCACGAGCGCCAGGATGGCAGCCACGGTCGCCAAGGCCGCGAGGATCGTGCGGGGCAGATTCCGCGCCGTGGTGAGCATCCGCGACTTGCCGAGCAGGTTCAAAACGCCGTAGAAGGGCAGGCTCGTGTGGACGAGCGCGTTGGCGATCGCCACCTTGCCGTGCTCAGCCACCAGCTCCACCCGCGGCCGCTTGCCGCCATCGAACGTGCTCGATGAAAACCACTCCGCCACGAGCGCACCGATCGGCTCGGGGGCCTGCCGCGGGGCCGCCTCCGCCTTCGCCACGGCGACCGCGTCGACGCCGCCGGGCTTCACCACCGGCGTGGGCCGCGGCTTCTCCAGCGGAATGATCGCCAGGGCCGTCGCGTGCGACTCGTCGATGTAGTGCTCAAGCTCCTCCTCAATCTGCGGCGGCAATTCCTGCGCGGGATCGGGATGCCAGAGCGGATCGCCGGCCTTCGCCACCACACGCACCAGCGCCTCGATCGCCTGCACGGCCGTGGCCCGCCGCTCAATCGACTCCTGGCCGCTGACGGCCTCGAGCCGGAGCTTCCGCCGCCGCTTCACGAGCACGCTCACCCGGTCGCAGCCGATGATCCGGCGGGCCTCGTTGGCCAGCACAAACGCGGTGGCGACCGGATCGAGCGATTCGTGGACGGCCCGGCTGAACCGGTCGACCTGCGCCAGCGCCGTCTGCTGGGAGTCGAGCGTGACGAGCTGCCGCCGCTCGAGATAGCCGTTGGCCACGGCCGACACCTGCTCGAGAAACGCCAGATAGCCCCGCTCGACGTCGGGAGCATTCGGCTGATGAAACACCTCGATCAGACCGGCCCGGCTGCCCGCGCGGTCGAGCGGGGCGGCCACGACGATCAGATCGGTCGGATTCTCCGCGGCCGGCTTGCCGTCCGCGGCGGTGAGGGTCGCCCGCGGCGGCACGAGCAGACCCGTGGGATTCCCCATCAGCGTCTGCACGAGCCGACCGTGGGCTTCCTGCGACTCCGGCACGTCGGAGAGCCCGGTCGCCTGCATCCCGGCATGGCAGATCGGCTCCACCCTGCCCTGTTCGCCGACGAGCCAGACGAGCCCGGCCACCGCGCCCATCGCCTCGAGCACACGGTCGAGGAGGCCGCGGAAGAAATCGGCTTCCGCCATGTTGTTGCGGGCCAGCACTCCGATTTCCTCGACGAGCGCACGGATCTGCTGCCGCGCCTCCTCGATCGCCTGTTCTTCAGCCGTGCTCATTCAAAAACGCCTTCAAGCTCCTCGTCGTCGGGCCCCGTTGTCGGGCCCCGTGATTAGGCCCCGTGATCAGGCCTTGGTGGACTGCTGGTGGACCACCCGCTTCTGGACGTCGGTCTCGAGCACGCCAAACGCCTGCTCGTGACGCTGCACCGCCATGCCGAGCGCGTAGGCAAGCCGCTTGGCCGTGAAGAAGTTGACGATGATCCGCTGCGTGAGCTGGATCGTTTCGGGCGAGGTGCCGCCAACCTGCTTGTTGAGGCCGAAGTCGACGATCAACTCTTCGGGGGTGCCGGTCACGCGGCAGAAATTGGCATACGTGGCGACGATGTGGGATTCGTCGACCGGCACCTGCATCTGTTCGGGGGCGGCGGGACGCTGCGACTTGGTTTCTTCGGCCATGAGGAACTCCAGAAAAGGGCATCAATAACACCGGCGAAATTTCCGCAGGCAAGAAAGACCTGCGGGCCGCCGGGGATCGACTAGTGTACCGCCCTCCTTGGGCGGGGGCCACTGTCCGGCCTACTGCCAGCGGAAGACCCGCAAGGCGATCGCAAACGAAAGAATCGCCCAGGCGGAGATGATCGCGACCTCCTCACCGCAGGCGGCAAGCGACCGGCCCTCGAGCATCACGCCGCGGAGCGCGTCGACCAGCGGCGTGAGCGGCAGAAACCGCAGGCAGGGCTGCATCCATTCGGGATACCGTTCCCGCGAAAAAAACACGCCCGACCCCAGCCACATCGGCAGCATGATCAGGTTGAGCGCACCCGAGATGGCCTCGAGCGTTTTGGCCCGTGCGGCGACGAGGAGGCCGATGCCGGCAAACGCCGTCGCGCCGAGAGCCAGCAGGAGAGCCACGGCCCACGGGCTGCCGAAGATCCGCACGTCGAACATCCAGCGGGCAAACGCCAGCAGCAGGATCATCTCCGGAATCACGAAGAGCATCCGGCCCGCCATCACCGCCAGCAGAAACTGCCAGCGCCGCAGCGGCGTCGCCAGAAACCGCTTGAGCAGCTTGCGAATCCGCATCTCGACCACCGCGAAGCCCACTCCCCAGAGGCCACCGCCCAACAGCGAGAGCGCCATCAGTCCCGGCACGAGAAAGTCGATGTAGCGGCCGCCGGGCGCATCGAGAATGGCATCGCGGACGGTGAGCAGATCGCGGCGGCCGGCGGCCCGTTCGAGGCTGTCGTTCGCGCGGTCGCGGGCGAGCACGCTCTCGGGCCGCGAGGAGTCGAACCGGAAGATGACGTCGCCGCCATCCGCGGCGTCGGCCTCGGCCGCACGTTCGACCACCAGGTCGCAACGGCCCGTGCGAAGCCGCTCGCGGGCGTCTGCCGCCGAGACGACGCCGACCCGCAGGCCGGCCGTTTTCATGGAGAGCGCTTCCGCATCCGCGGCGGCCCGCGGGCCGGAGGCAATGTCGACCCGCAACTGCTGGAGCGGCTGCTGGCGGAACGCGATTCCGAGCGAGAGGATCATCAGGAGCGGGAAACCATAAACCCAGAAGAGGGCCTCCGGCTCGCGAAAGAATTCAAGCAGGCGGCTGCGGACAAGCTCCACGAAGGGCGCGCCGCCGCCGACCGTGACGACCGGCGGGCGAAACTCAGCCGGCGGCCGCGCCGCTGGCGATGTCGGTGGCGGCAATTCCGGTGGGTCGGTGGCGGTATCTCTCATCGGGCGGCTCCATCGGCCAGCGGCTCCGTCCAGCCCGATTGATCGAGACGCCTACCGGCGAGCTTCACGAACACGTCGTCGAGATGCGGCACGCCAAACTCGGCGCGGAGTTCGGCCGGCGTGCCCGCCGCGATGATCCGGCCGGCGTCGACGATCGCCAGCCGATCGCAGAGCCGCTCTGCCTCGTCCATGAAGTGCGTGGTGAGCAGGACCGTGTGGCCGCAGGCCCGAAACGTCTCGACGAGGTCCCAGATCTGCCGCCGCGACTGCGGGTCGAGGCCCGTGGTCGGCTCGTCGAGAAACAGGAGCTTGGGCCAGCCCACGATCGCCGTCGCCACCGCCAGCCGCTGCCGCTCGCCCCCCGAGATCGCATTCACCCGGGCGGTCGCCTTCGGCACGAGGCCCACCATGTCGAGGGCGGCGCTGGGATCGATGCCCGAGGCGTAGAACGAACGAAAGAGCCGCACAGTCTCCCGGACGGTGAGCTTGTCGGAGAGACGGGTCTCCTGCAGTGACACGCCGATCTGCTCGCGGAGCCGGTGCTCGTCCCGCGTCCACGAGAGCCCGAGCACCTCCACGCTGCCGCTCGTGGGGGCGAGCAGGCCCTCGAGGATCTCGATCGTGGTCGTCTTGCCGGCGCCGTTCGGACCGAGCAATCCGAAACACTCGCCGCGCCGCACGTCGAGCGACAGCCCCCGCACCGCCTCGACGGGAGGCCGGCCCGGATACCGCTTCACGAGGTCGCGAACCCGGATGGCCAGGTCGGTGGCGGCTAACGATCCAGTCGCTTGGGCGGAAGCTTTGACTGAAACTGGTGCGGTCATGATTCGACCTGCTCCCATCCATGCCGCCGCAGCCAGCCGTCGTCGACGAACCGGTGCATCAGCGCCTTGAAGGCCCGCAACGCATCGCGGTGCCACGACGTGTCGGTGGGATCGCCGCCGATCGCAGCCCCTTGAAACGACAGCCGGCAGGGCCAGCCACGGGCGGCGGCGACGGTGTCGAACCGCTCCGCGATGCGGAGCGTCCAGGCGGCGCCGAGCGTTTCACGCAGGGCGAGAAACGGCCGGTCGATCACGGCGGCGAGCGTGCCTGGCCGCCGGCGTGTGTTCGACGTGCCCGAAATCCGCAGAGCATCCGCCCCCCAGGCGAGCAGCGCGCCGGCGGCGATGAGCCCCGCGGCCACGCAGTCGATCCCGTCCTGCGGCAACGCCGTGTCGGTGGTGACGCCCGGCAGGAACGGCCGCATCACGGCCAGTTGCCCGGCGGTGATGAGCGTGGCCGCCAGCCCGTTCCTGGTGGCCAGAAAATTCATCCAGCCGACGGCGGCGAGCACGACGAGAAAGCCGCGGCCGAGCAGATGCATGTCGGGCAGACTGCCGGGCCGCACGAGCCAGGCCGACAGCGCGGGCATCGCGATCACGACCGCGAGCGCAGCCACGATCAACTGCCAGACGCCATGCTGCGGCCGCTTCGCGCCCAGAAGCGACATCGCCGGGCAGACCGCGACAGCCGCCACGAAGAGCCGCATCCGGGCGGCGGCGGCAGGATCGGGCGGGCCGCCAAAGGCCCGGGAGCCGCCGTCGACCGCGAGCAACAGGCAGGCGGCTACGGCCCACCAGGCCGCGGGCACGGCCGTCGACCCGCGCACGCGGACAGCAGCCACCGCGGCGGCAACAGCCGCAACGCTGGCGGCAACGGCGGTGGCAAACGGCAGGGTAAACACGACTTGCATGCGGCCAGACTACCTTCGGACGGCAGACTGAAAACTGTTTTGCTGCAAATTGACTTTACGGGATGTAGCGGTCGGGCAGTTTCGCTCGTAATTCGTCGCCTGACGGGAGGGCGTTGCCGATGTTACTCGCGAAGGACTGCCGTGGCCGGCACGAACCCCAGAGTGGAATCCCTCATATGCGGCGGTTTTTTCAGGCGGTGGTGCGACGCACCACCTGCCGGGCGCTGATCTTCGCGCTCGTGGCCATGACGCTGTCGACGCTCCAGACCGAACTGCGGGCGATCGAGATGTTTACCTACTTCGGCGACGGCAGCCGGATCGGCCTGCCCAGTCTCGAAGTGCCGATCGAAGCCTATCCCGGCATTCCCCTGCGAAGCGACCGGATCCGGGCACGCAATCGGGCACTGCAGATGCGTCGCAGTGGCGGGCAGTTGCAGCCGGGTCAGATCCAGGCCGCGCCCGGCGTCACGATCCGTTCGATGCCAGTGCTCGAGCAGGAACGGCTGGTGGCGCCGCTCGCACCCGAGCCGACGCCGTGACGGTAGTTAGCGCCGGGACGGTAGTTGGCGTGACGGTAGCAGGCGCGGATTTGACAGGCTGAAGCCTGTCCTACTTTTCGTCTTCCTTCTTGAGCTTTGCGAGAAGGTCGACGGCGTCGGGCCGCGTCGCGAACATTGGTTCGTTGGCGAGCACCTCGTCGAGGATCTTGCGAGCACGGTCCTTCTCGCCGCGATCGGAGAGCAGCTTTGCAACGTAGTAGGCGCCGTCGGTGGTGAGGGCGTTGTTCTGCGTGATCTGAGCGAGGATCTTCTCGGCATCCTCGCGGCGGCCGAGCTTGTAGTAGACCCAGGCGAGCGTCGTCAGCGCGTTGACCTGCTGCGGCGAGTTTTCCCGGTGCATGGCCACGTTGGCCTCGGCCATTTCGAGGGCCCGCTGCCGCGAGTCTTTGTCGTCTGACTCGATCAAGACCAGCGCCAGCGAATTCGAGGCCGGGAAGTTGCCGGGCGACTGCACGTGGGCCTCGTTGAAAAACTTCTCAGCGGCCTTGTAGTCGCGGGCCACCCGGGCGATGGCGCCGCGAACGACCTTGCCTTCCAGGCTCTTGGCGTCGATCGCGAGCGCCTGCTCGGCAATGGTCTTCGAGCGTTCGAGGTCGTTTTGGCCGAGATACCACTGGGCGGCGGCGAGCAGCACGGCCGGATCCTTCGGCGCCTCCTTGATTGCGGCTTCGATCAATTTCTTGGCGGTGTCACGCTTCTTGGCATCGTCGTAGAGCCGTGCCATCGCCAATTCGGGCTGAACAGCCTTCTGGTCGAGCTTCTTCGCCTCGCGGAACTGCTCGAGCGCTTCCTGCGGCTTGCTCAACTGGAAGAGCACGATGCCCATCCGCTGGTGGGCGCTGGCGTTGTCGGGGTCGAGATCGATCCAGCTCTTGAGGTGGCCCTGGGCCGCCTCCCACTGCTTGCGGGCCTCGGCCACCGCCGCGTTGCCGGCATGGCAGCGGATCTCGAAGTCGCGCTTCCGCTTCGCATTCTCGGTGTATTCGGCGGTGAGTTGGGTGGCCCGTTGGAAGAGCATGTCGGCGTCGGTGACGCGGCGATCCTGGAAGGCGAGATCGCCCATCATCAGGTAGGGCTCGGGATCCTTCGGAAACTTGATCACCGTTTCCTCGAGCTCCGATCGCGCGGGGGCAAGCTGGTTTACGCTCAGCCAGAGCATCGCCATCATCACGCCGGCGGGGGGCATCTTCACGTTGTTTGATTTCACGCGCTCGAGGATCGCTCGGCAACCGTCGATGTCGCGATCACGGAAGCGGTTGATGGCGCCGGTGACCTCCTGGGTCTGCGTGTCGTCGGACACGGCCTTGCCGATCAGCGTCTGGGCGGTGACCTGGGCGTGGCTGACAGTGCCGGCCAGGGCGATGATCGAGGCCAACGTGGCCAGACAGGCTGCCCGCACCATGCCGATAAAGAGGTTCGCATTCCTGCTGTCGTGCATCGCCATGCCGATGATCTCCTAATGAGCGACAATGAACATCGCCACGGAAAAGGTGTGGCCGGAGGCTTCGCCCCCGTCGGGTAATCCCGATTCAACTCAACTGCGGTATCCTATCGCGGGTCGATTGTTTACGCCACTCTTTCGGGCAATCCAGGGTTTGTTTTTTCGATGCTGCTGGGAGCCGTCTTCGAACGTGAGATCAGGTTTGCGCCGCGGTCGCGGGGGCTGTTCGTGGCCCGCTCCGTTTACTGCGCCGCCCTGCTGGCCATCGTCGCCACCTGCTGGCTCGTGGTGACCGGCACGCAGTCGATCACCACGCCCGGCGATACCGCCCGGTTTGGAGCGACGCTCCTGCGGATTCTCGCCCCTCTGCAGCTTTCCCTGGCGATGCTCGCCGCCGCGCTGACGGGGGCCGTGGCCGTCAGTTCCGAGAAGGACCGCCGCACGCTCGAACTCCTGCTCGTGAGCCGGCTTTCCGACCGGGAACTCGTACTCGGAAAGCTCGCCGCAAGCCTGGTGCGGGTGCTGCTCCTGCTCGTGTCGGCCGTGCCGATCTTCGCGATCGCCGGCCTCTTCGGCGGAGTGACACCTGGGCAGCTCGCGCGGCTCTTCGCGGTGACGACGGCGGCGGCGCTCGCGGCGGCGAGCATCGCGACGGCGGTCGCCTTCTGGAAGGAGACGACCTTTCAAGCCCTCGCGATCACGATGTTTGCCCTCGTGGCCTGGGTTGCCGCCGGTGAACTGGCGGCGGCCTGGCGCGGCGCCGAGGCCGGCGCCGTGGTGTCGCCGGCGCGGGCGGCATTCGCGGCCCTGAGCCCCGCCGGACAGCCGCTCTTGCTGCCGTTCCTGGGCGTCTGCGCCTCGATCATCGTGGCCGCAAACCTGATCGCCGTGACGCAGGTGCGGCACTGGAACGTGGCGGGCGAGGCCCGGCCGCGGAGCCCGGCCCAGGCGGCGGCCGCGAGGCGGCCTTCGCGGGAGGTCTGGAAAAATCCGATCCTCTGGCGGGAGATCTGCACGCGGGCGTATGGCCGCACGATCCTGCTCGTGCGTGTGGCCTGGCTGCTGCTCTTTGCCGCCGCCGTGGCAGGCATCGTGCAGGAGGCCGGGCGGGATCGACCCGACCGGCTCGCCGTCGCGATCGCGGTCGTGCCGATGGCGCTGGCGAGCCTCGTGGCCGTGGCGGCGCTGGCCGTCACCAGCGTGACGACCGAGCGGGACCGCGGCTCGCTCGACCTCCTGCTCGTGAGCGACTTGGAGCCGCAGGAATTCGTCTGGGGCAAACTGCTCGGCGTGTTGACCGTTGCCCGCGAGATCGTGCTGCTGCCGCTGTTACTCTGCGCGGCGCTCGTGCTGGCGGGGATCGCGACCGCCGAGGATGGCATCTACCTGGCGATCGGGATGGCCATCCTGCTCTTCTTCGCGGCGGTGCTCGGCTTCCACGCGGGGCTCTCCTATGCGTCTTCCCGTCGGGCGATCGCGGTGGCGCTGGGCACGGTGGCGTTTCTGTTCGTCGGCGTGGCAACGACGATGCGGATCATGGTGGCCTTCGACGCGAGTTTCGAATTGCAACTGGCACCGTTTTTGGCGGCGATCGTCGGCGGCGCGGTGGGGCTCTATGCGGCCCTCGCGGCGCGGAATCCCTCGCCGGCCATCGCCTGGGCCTCGGCCTTGCTGCCGGTGCTCACGTTCGTGGCGATCACCGGATTTCTGCAGGGCAACACGCTGCAGGTTTTGCTCGTGACGGCCGCCGCCTACGGCTTTGCCACCCTCGCGCTCCTCGTGCCGGCCATCGGCGCCTTCGATCTCCTGACCGGCCGCACCACTACCGGCGAATGACCGCCGCCTCCGCGGTCTGAGCTCCGCTCGAGAGGACGGCGAGCCGCTGCTCGATCTCGGGCGTGGATCCACCGCGGGCGATCGCCTGCCGATAACTTTCCATCGCGTCGACCGACCGGCCGAGCGCCTCCTGCGCGATGCCCTCGAGCGCGAGCACGTTGGGCGGCGTCTGGTTGGGGCCGTAGGTTTCGCCGAGGATGCCCAGCGTGGCGAGGGCCCGCTGCGGACGGTTGAGCCGACGATAGACCTCGGCCGTGGCGAGGAGCACCTGCCGGTCATCGGGCACGATCGCCAGCGCCTTGTGGAAGTCGGCCAGCGCGTCTTCATCGCGGCCGCGGGCCAGCGCCACCTGTCCGTGCAACTGCCAGGCGTCGGCCGAGCGGGGCGCCCCCTTGACCGCGTCGGCCGCCAGCCGGTCGGCGTCGTCGAGCAGCCCGAGCTCCATGTACATGCGGCCGCCGTCGATGCAGAGCCCGACATCTCCGGGCGAGAGCGTGAGCGCCTCGGCGATCTGCGCGACGGCTGCCAGCCGCTCGCCCCGCTTCCAGAGCACGTCGGCATAGTGGCGGCGGGCATCGACGTCGGAGGGGCAACTCTTCACGGCGCGTTCGAGCAATCCCTCGGCCCGCACCAGATCGTTGCGATCGGCGGCCGAGAGACCTTCGTTGGAGAGCCGGCGGGCCGCGGCGAGATCCTGTGGCGCCGGTCCGCGGGGCATGAGCCTACACCCCGATCCGGCCGACGCGACGACGATCGCGGCAGCAGCCAGCGGCGCGACGATGGAAAAACTGGCTCTCACGGGAGGCGGGACTGTATCGCCGGATGCCCGGGGGAACAACGTGTTCGCGGCGGCCCTGCCGTCGAAGAAGTGGCGATCGCTTTGCCGGAATTGCGCTGTCTGCCCCGCTTGCCACCGCCGCCGGTGAACGCCGGAACCGGACTTGTGGCCCGACGCCGCGAACCCCTACGACCCGCCCGTGTTCAAACCCTCGCTACCGCCGCTGATCCCCGGTCTGACCATGGCCGCCTGCCTGCTGACGGCCTCCGGCTGCGACATCCGCGATGAAAAGGCTCGGCCCGTCGTGCGAGAGATGCTCGTCGGCAGCACCGCGGGCGTTCATGGCCACCAGAGCCTCGAACACGGCATCGAATATGTCAGCGGCTACGAGGCCGGACTCAAGCGGGCGACCGCCGAACAGAAGCCTCTGCTGCTCGTGTTCCGCGCCGGCTGGTGCCGGTTTTCCGCCGAGATGACACAGCGAACGCTGCTCGATCCACAGGTCGTCGGCCTCTCGCGCCGCAGTGTCTGCGTGATGATCGACGCCGATCGCGATGCCGACACCTGCCGGCACTTTGGCGTGAAGGCATTCCCGACGCTGATCGTCGTGCCGCCCGATGGCGGCGAGCGGTTTCGCACCACCGGCCGTCCAACGGCCGCCACGCTGGCCGCCGCCCTCGAGAAGGCCCTCGAGCAGCCGCACCTCGCCCACACCGGCAGTGCCGTCGCGCGCTAGAGGTGGCTCTGGCGACCGCCGGGCAGCCGCCAGAGCCGTGGGCCGCCCCATGGCATTTTCTTTGGCGGATTTCCCGATTTGCTGGATGCGCTTGATCGGCCTGCGCCACGCTGCGGGGAGTTGGTAGCATGACGACATGGCCAAGGAAAAATTTCACTCCTATCCGTGGTGGAGCCCGCGTTTCTGGCACGGCATGCCGCTGGGGGTGTGGCTTGATCTCGTCGCGGAACACGGCTGTCGCGTCGCTCCCTCCCGCTGGGGTCTCCTCGGCACGATCACGACGGCCGCGGCTTTCAACTCCATCGCCGAGCCGCTCTCCTCCGCCCGGTTTCGCCGTCAGCTGCGGCAGCCGCCGGTCACGGAGCCGCCGCTGTTCATCATCGGCCACTGGCGATCGGGCACGACGCTGTTGCACGAACTGCTCATGCTCGACGACCGCTTCTGCTGTCCGAACACCTACCAGTGCTTTGCCCCCGGGCATTTCCTGCTCACCGAAGCGCTGGTGACGTCGGCCCTGAGCTGGATCATGCCGTCGAAGCGTCCGATGGACGACGTCTCCGCGGGATGGGACCGGCCGCAGGAGGATGAATTTGCGCTCGCCAACATGGGCGCCCCCTCGCCGTATCGACGGATGGCGTTTCCGGTGACCTCGTCCGACCGGCCACAGGCGCTCGATCTGGCGACGCTGTCGCCCGCGGAACTCGCCACGTGGAAGCAGACGATGCGGCGGTTTCTCACGCTCTTGTCGGTTCGCGATCCCCGTCGGCCGGTGCTCAAGAGCCCGCCCCATACCGCGCGGATGGCGGTGCTGGCGGAGATGTTTCCGGAAGCCCGGTTCCTGCATGTGGTTCGCGACCCGTTCGTCGTCTTTCCCTCGACGATGCGGCTCTGGCGGTCGCTCCATCGCTTTCAGGGCATGCAGGTCGATCCCGGCAACACGCTGGAAAACTACGTGTTCACCGCCTTTGACGAGATGTATGCCGCCTTCGAACGCGACCGCACGGTGCTGCCGCCGGGCCGCCTGCAGGAGATTCGCTACGAGGATCTGATCGCCGACCCTGTCGCCCGCATGCAGGAGGTTTACGAGAAGCTCGAACTGGGTGACTTTGACCGCGTGCTGCCCGACTTCGAGCGGCAGGCCCGGTCGATGAAACGCTACCGCACCAACACCTATGACCACGATCCGCGGATCGTGAAGGAGATCGCCAGCCGGTGGCGGCCGTTCATCGAGCGCTACGGCTACGAGATCCCGGCGTTGTAGCTGACGCTGAACCGCCGGCCTTCTGGAGCCTGACGGCCGCCTTACTTGGGCCGCTTTTCCCGCATGAGGCGAATCTTCGGGTCGGCCTCCATGCTCTTCATCTCGGTCTGAAATTCCTCCGGCGTCATGCGGATCCGCTGCTCGAATCGCAGGCGGGCCAGGCCCCACTGGCCGGCGGCGATCGCAAACGCGGCGGCGACCGTGGGGAGCAGGAGACCGCGGACGGCGCCGAGCCAGCGGTCTGAGTCGGCGTGGCCTTCGGCAGCGGCGACGAGCCCGACGAGTGGTCCGGCGGCGAGCACCGCAGCCGCGGCGAGGGCCCCCAGACAGCAGGCGTTGATGACCAGCGCGCCGAGAGTCTGCCGCGAAAATATCCGGGTGAGTCCCGCGAGCGGGTCGATCCGCTGCCATGCGGGAGCCGCACGCCCGAGCCGCCAGGCGGAGCCGTCGAGCAACACCCGCACCACGATCCCCGCCACGGCGGCGGCAAGCACCACCACGGCCGTGGGGATGAGCAACGCCATCGGCAGGATCGAGGACGGCTCGAGACTCGCGGCGGACGGGCCGCGGACCGCGGTGGCGAGCGACTGCCGGAAATAGTCGATCGCCGCCGGCACGATGGCCCGCGACCAGCCCGGGAGCAGCAGGACGGCGGTGGTGATCATCGCGACCCAGGCGAGGAGCACGGCGTTGGGCATGCTCCCCTGCTGCCGCGCGGCCTCGCGGCGGCGCGGTGTGGCGGGGATCACGCGGTCGGAGGCATCAGCCATCGGTTCACCGGAGGTCGAAGCACTGTTCCAGCGGTGCCTGAATCAGGCTGCCGAATCCGCCGGCCCAGGCGTCGGCGCCGAGATACACGGCACCCAGGAGCACGAGCGCGGCAAGGGCCTGAAGCAGTCCGGCGCCGGGAGCGAACGGCACCGTCCGTAGACAGATCGCGGTGGTCAGGTGGAAGGCGAGCACGGCCACCAGCGCGGGAATGGCGAGCGTGATGGCAAGCGCCAGCGCGGCGGCGGGGAATCGCACGGCGAGGTCGGCCAGCGAAACATCCGGCAGGCCGCCGCCGGAGAGCAGGGAACCAATCGGCATGCTTCGCACACTGTCGATCAGCCCCGCCGAGATGGCCTGCAGGCCGCCCGCCGTGAGGAACGCGCCGAAGCTGATCCACCAGGCAAGCCTCGCCATGCCGGCCGACTGGGCGTCGCCATCGGGATCGAAGTCGTCAGCCCACGAAAGCCCCGCCACGCTGCCGAGAATGCCCCCGGCCCAGGCGCCGGCCGACGCCACGGCAGCGATCGCGGTTCCCATCGCGAAGCCCACGAGAGCCTCCCCGACGAGGACGAGCGGCGGTCGAAGCGCGACGGCCGAATCCGTGGCCGCCAGGGCCGTCGGAAAGGCGACGATCGTCAGCGCCAGGGCCAGCGCGAGCCGGATGCGAATGGTGAGCCCCGGGAACGACGTTGCCGCGGCCGTCAGTGTTGCGGCCACGCGGGCGAGCACACCCGCTGCGACGACGGCCGGCAGCATCAGGCCGGCGGTGTCCATGCTCGTCATGGTGTTCATCGTGTCCACCGCATCCATCGTGTCCATCATGCCCATCATGTCATGGGCCTCCGGCGCAACTGCGAACCAGTTCGACCATGCGTTCGAGCATCCATGGCATCATCAGCACCAGCGCTGCGGCAATCGCAACCAGCCGGGGCACGAGGCCGACCACCTGCTCCTGGATGCCGGTGGCCGCCTGCACGAGCCCCATGAGCGTGCCCACGCCGAAGGCCACGATGAGCACCGGTGCGATCACGAGAATTCCAGACAAGAGCGCCTGCCGCACGCTCTCCACCAGTTCGGTTTCGCCCATCAGAGGCACCTTTCAGCGGCTGGGGACGGGCCTGTCGGTCACGAGGCCGTGGCCCGCATGCTGTCGAGCAGCGTCTGCACCACGAGCGACCAGCCGTCGGCCATCACGAAGACGAGCAGTTTGAGCGGGAGCGAGACGAGCGTCGGCGGCAGCATCACCAGGCCCGTCGAGACGACGAGCGTGGCCACGATCACGTCGAGCACGAGAAAAGGCAGTATCAGCCGGAAGCCGATCGAGAAGGCGGTCTTGAGCTCGCTCACGAGGAAGGCGGGCAGGAGCGTCTCCACCGGCACGTCGTCGTAGGTTTTGATCTCTTTCGGCGCCGCGGGGTGTCGCGACAGGAAGAGGAGCATTGTGTCGCGGTTTCCGGACTGTTCGATCTGTCCGGCCATCCAGCGGCGGATCGGCAGCGTGCCGCGGTCGTAGGCAGTGGCCAGTTCGATCTGTCCCTGCTGGTAGGGTTCGACGCCGTCGCGGTAGGCCTGCGTCCAGATCGGCCACATCACCAGGGCCGAGAGAAACAACGCCAGCGACGTGATGATCTGGTTCGACGGGAGCTGCTGCGTGCCGAGCCCCTGCCGCAGAAGCGAGAGCACCACCGACATCCGCACGAACGACGTCGTCATCAGGAGCACGGCGGGCGCCAGGCTCGCCACGCCAAACATCAGTGCCGCCGAGAGCGCTGTGTCGAGCGACCGCGTGCCGAGAAAGCCCCCCACGAGTCCCGCCCAGTCGGTGGCTGCCGGAGCGGCGGCCGCCGGGAGCGCAGCGACCGTGGCTCCCGCCTGCGGAGCGACTGCGGAGCCGGTCGGCGCTGCGACTGCCGCAGGGGTCGGCGCTGCGACTGCGGAGCCCGTCGGCGCATCGGCGGCAAGGGCCGGCGCTGCCAGCGCGATCGTGACGAGGATCAGGGAGGCCACGGCCCGCGTGATGGCTGGCCGATCGGCAGCCCGCGGCCGCAGCGGGGGATGGGTGCCGCGGCAGGCTGCGGCGATGCAGGCGGTGGCCTGGGGATCGCTGAGCTCGGAGAGCGTCTGGCAACCGCCGGCCGACACGCTGACCAGGAGCGTCTTGGGGCCGAAACGCACGATGCGCACCGAGTTGTTCCCGCCGAGCGAGGCCGTGCCGAGCACGTCGAAGACATCCGGCGGCAGCGTCGGCTCACGTTTCCGGGACGCCATGCGCAGCACGACCACGGCGGCAAAGGCGGCGGCCAACACACCCAGCACTTTCCAGTCGATCATGGGCTGCGTGACGGGGCGGGCAGCCGTGCCGACAGCGGTGGCCGTTCGTTCGAGCGCGACGGGCGCGAGCACTTTCGCGGGCGTGGCGGGCACCGGCGGGATCGGGATCGCATCACCGGCGGCGGCAGCAGGCACGGCCAGCAGGCAGGCCACCAGCAGGAGCGCGGCCCGCGCAGGCCGGCGGCCGGCCATGCCGTTCAGCATCCGCGAAGAGGGCTTCATGCTGCGGCCCTGCGGTCGTGCGCGGAAACCATGTCCGCGGGAAGATCGGAGTCGGTGGCATGGTCACGGTATTCGTCGGCGTGGCCACCGCGATCCACCCGCGACCAGTCGATCTGCGGATGGCCGGCTTGCCGCGGTACGAACTCCGCGCGGGCAACGGGCTGACCCCGCGCGCCGATCCACCAGAGCAGCCCGGAGAGCAGCCCCACGCAGACGCTCAACCCCGCGAGCCAGACTTCCCGCGGCAGTTTGCGGGCGTCGAGCCGCTTGTCGCTCGTGGCAAACTGCTTGAGCAGCTGCGCGAGCGACACGTTTTCATCGTCGCTGGCTGCCTTGTCCGCGTTGTCCGCCTTGTCTGGCTGACTTGTCCGGGCTATCCGGTCTGAGTGGTCCACGCCCGGCCGACCGGCGACGGGAGGCTGTGGCAGCTCCGCGTTCGGTCCGCGGAACGCCGTTTCGCGGCGCGGCGGTGCCGGAGCGGCCGTGGGAAAGCAGGTGATCATCACCCGCTGGCCCTGCGGCTCGACGGTGGCGGGAATCATCTGCGTGACCAAGGCGCGGATGCGTTCGAGTTCGGCCGCTTCGACGGCAGCCCGACTGGGCGCGGCCGGACCGGATCGCTCGCGGGCCGCGACCGCGGCATGCAGATAGCTGTCGGGAATGGCGATCGACACAGTGCACGTGTCGAGTTGGTCGCTGCGGGCGAGCGGGGCGGTCGGGGCGGCGGCCGGCACGGGAGCGGGCGGCACGGGTGGCAGCGGTGCCGTCAGGGGCGCCCGTGACATAAGTTCGGCCGGCGCGTTGGCATCCGCCAGTTTCTGCTGCGGCAGTTCCGGTGGTGACGGCGCCGGCTGCGGGGCGGGAACGGCGACGGGCGGCGTCTCGGCGGCGGCAAACGCGACGGTCACGTCGACGATGGCCCCCTTCACGTAGGTGAGCGACTGCCGCACTTTCGCGGCGAGTGCCCGCTCGTAGGCAAACTTGCGGGCGAGCGTCGGATCGGTGACCGCGGCGGCGGAATCCTCTTCGAGCGGTCCGGCAAACACGCGGCCGCTGCGCAGGTCGGTGACGGCGACCCGCTCTGCCGCCAGGCCCGCGATCGATGCGGCGACCAGGACGCGGATCGACTGCACACGGGTCGGGTCGAGTTCGGTCTCAGGCTGCGTACGGATGCTGACACTCGCCGTCTTCACCCTGCCGCCCGTGAGTCCCGACTGCTCCTCGACGTCGTAGAGCACCGCGGCCCGTTCGATCCCTGGCATCGAGCAGAGGACGAGCGACAGTTCGTCCTGCGTGGCCACGCGGAGCAGCTCGGTCTGCACGGACTTGCTCTGCCAGGGGCTGTTGTTCGCCAGCGCCCGCCGCAGACTGCCGCCGAATTCACGCGGCAGCGCCTCGGCATCGACCAGCGCCCGCATGTAGGCGCTCTGTCGGCTGCGGGGCACGTAAACCCGGCCACCCTCGGTGCGGTAGTCGGTGAGTTGTACGCGATCGAAGGCGGCCTCCATGATCGCCAGCTCGGACGACGGCAGCACGCTACCCGAGAGCAGCTCGGTCTCCTCGCGGATCGGCCGGTCGCGAAGCAGCCAGGCGGCCCAGCCGATCGAACCGGCCACCAGACCGAGTGCGATCACCTGCGCCGGCGAGACGAGCGGCCGGCGGTCGCGGGGCGATGCAGAATGGTGTGCGTCCATGCACGGCCCTTCTTGATGGCGAAAATGAGATGAAAGTGTGTTGAGCGGGTTTAGGCGGCCATCCGCCGCAGCCGCCGGTGTGGCAGCCGCAGCGTGAGTGCCCGGCCACCCTCGGGGCAGGCGGCAGTCGTGAGCCGGCCCCCGACCTGGTCGAGCAGTCGCTGGATGGCTGGTTCGGGAATGGCGTCGGCGGTGGTCGGCGGGCAGAGCGGGCCGGAGTCGGCGACCTCAATTTCGATCGCGTCGGCATATTCGATGCTCGTGACGACAACCTCGCGGGCAACCGGCATCTCGCTAGGCGGTGTGTGGGCGGCGTTTGCCAGCGCGTTCGCAAGGAGGACCGTGAGGATTTCGCGGATGGCCGCGGGATCGACCTGCAGCACGTGGCGGTCCGCCACATCGAGCACGACCCTGCACTCCTGCTTCTCAGCCGGGGCAGCAGCATGGCGATCCGACTGCACTTCAGCGACGATCGATTCGAGCAGCCCGCGCGGGGGCACCATCGGGAGGATTCGGGGCTCGTCGGATTCCCTGGACATGGCGGCAGACTCCGGAAAAATGGGTCTTTACTGGCGGGCACACGGGGCGGCCACGAGCGTGGACGTGCCGCAGACCTCGTCCATCAGCCAGCGGTTTACATCGCAGAGGATGGCCTTCGAGAGATCGTTGCTGCCGGGATAGATCCGCATCGCGAGCATGGCCCCGGCCGCGTGAAACAGTCGCAGCGTCTTATCGGTGTGGCGAATCGATTCGGCCGGTGCCTCGCGGTGGCAGCAGAGGAGCATCGGGAGCCTGCGCACCTCGAAGAGCCGTGAGAAGAGCGCCTCTTCGAGCGGAAACGGGCCGCCCAGTGAGACCACCCCGCCAAACGCCTGTGGGTGGCGGCAGGCGATGCGAAACGCCTCGCTGCCTCCGGCCCCCTGCCCCACCAGATAGATCCGCGCCGGATTCACGCTCGCCCGATCACAAATGCGGTCGATCGATCGCCAGACCGCATCCTCGCGGGTTGCGGCGTCGTCCCCCGGGCCGATCACGGGCTCGATGGCCAGAAAGTTGCGGAGGCTCAGCCGCTTCATGGCCCGACCGATGTCGAAGCGGGCATTCGTGTGATCGGGCAGCCAGACGATCAGCGGGTAGTCGTACCCGGGCTCGTAGCCCAGCGGCGTGAACAGCCGGTCGTCGCCGAGCCAGTCGGTGCCGGCGGAGAAGCGATGAGACGCAGCGCGGTCCGACAATCGACTTTTCATCAGGCACCTTTCACGACAAAACAGCAATGCATCCACGACGACGACCAGCGCAAAACACTTGCGTCACCGCGGTTTGTAACGGAACACCCCCTCCCCTTCAACGTCAGGATCACGCTGGAAAACAGGGATCGGGAGGGCGGGGCAAGACGGGCAAGACGCGGGTGGCAGGCCGCTGCCTTGGAAGCGGTCCGTTCGGCCTTGGAAGCGGGCGGACGACCCTCACGCAGTCAGCCGGGCCATGACGCTGACGAGATCCTTCACGGCCGCGATGCTCTTGTCGAGCGCGGCGCGTTCGTCCGGCAGCAGCTTGAGTTCGATGATCTTCTCGACGCCGCCGCTGCCGAGGATGACGGGCACGCCCACGAAGTAGCCGCCGACGCCGTATTCCTTGTCGCAGTAGGCCGCGCAGGGCACGACCCGCTTCTTGTCGCGAACGATTGCCTCGACCATCTGCGTGGTGGCCGCGGCCGGGGCGTAATAGGCGCTGCCGGTCTTCAGAAGGCTCACGATCTCGGCGCCGCCGTTTCGCGCGCGGGTCACGATCGCCTCGAGCTTGTCGGGAGCGATGAGCTGGGTCACGGGAATGCCGCCGACGCTCGTGCAGCTGGGGATCGGCACCATGGTGTCGCCGTGGCCGCCGAGCAGCATCGCCTGGATGTCTTCGACGCTCACGCCGAGTTCCATGGCGAGAAAGGCGCGGTACCGGGCCGTGTCGAGAATGCCGGCCTGGCCGATCACGCGGCTGGGCGGGAAGCCCGTCACCTGGAATGTCCGCTGCACCATGGCGTCGAGCGGGTTGCTCACCACGATGACGACCGCCTGCGGGCTCGTGTCGCGGATCTGAGCGGCGACATCGCCGACGATCTTGGCATTCGTCGAGAGCAGGTCGTCGCGGCTCATGCCCGGCTTGCGGGCGATGCCGGCGGTGACGACGACGACGTCGCTGCCGGCCGTGTCGGTCCAGGAGTTGGTGCCGGTCAGCCGGGCATCGAAGCCCATGATCGGGGAGGCCTGAAACAGATCGAGCGCCTTGCCGGCCGGCATCCCTTCGGTGGCCGGAATATCGAGCAGCACCACGTCGCCGAGCTCCGCGGCGGCACACCAGTGGGCGGTGGTCGCGCCGACGTTGCCGGCGCCGATGATCGATATTTTTGCGCGTCGCATGGCGGGAAAATACTCCAGGAATGGTGAGGGGCGGGCGGTGGGCCGATATCCCACGGTCCACTGTTTTCACCATCATGGCCGCGATGCACAAGCCCCGGCTACGATTTCCGAAGCCGGCACCGGTTCGGCCTGTCAGGGCAATTCAAGCTTGTCCGGCAGGGCTTCCCGATGCAGCTTTTCGGTGCGGCGGGCGTCGCGATTGAACCGCCAGACACCAAAGAGGAGCAGCAATCCAATAACGCCCGCTAGTCCGGCAAAGATCCAGCCCAGCAGGCTCGTGGCGGCCGCATTGGATGGCTCCGGCACCCAGACGGCATGCTTGCCGATCACGAGCGGCGTCTCCTGCCGCTGGTCCTCCTTGGTGGCCGCGCCCTTGATCTGCGGCAACGGATAGGCATAACGCTTGAACGCGAAGCCGCTCACGCGAACCCGCTCGTTGATGTTCTGTCCGGTGGGCATGCCATCGGGAAGTTTGCGGACGCAACAGACGATCGGGTAGTTCTCCTGCAGCCGATCGTTGATCTTCAGGAGCGAGGTCGGCACGAAGATGAAGAGTTCCCAGTAGTGGTCCGCGCCGATCTCGCGGCGGCGGAGCGGATCGTCGATGGCGATCCGCGTGGCGCGGCGGGCGGTGCCATCGATGGTGACCGGATCGCCGCGATGACTCTTGAACCAGCCCTGCCCCGGGTCGATCATCGGCACCACGTCGGCCGGCGGCCCGGCGACCTTCTCGATGCCCTCCTGGGTGCCGCGGCCAACGGCCGCGAGCATTGCGTAGAACGCCTCGGTGTCGCCGGCCACGAGCTTTTGTCCGTCGGCAACGGTGTCGAAGAGGCCGTAATCCATCCCCAAGGCGCCGAGCGGTTTGGCAGGCTGCCAGGCCACCCGCTTCGCGGCCAACAGCAGCGCAGCTGGCTCAACGGGCCAGGCGGCGGCCTCGGCCGGGGGCGGGGCCGGCTGCGGCCCCGGGCCGGTTGCGAGCGGCAGGCCGACGACGGAGGCCGGTTCGTCGATCGTCCGCCAGCGGGGCCAGGCTTCGGGGGCGGCGGCGGCGAGCACGTCGACGAGCGGCCCGGCGGCCGTCTTGATCCGAACGACGTCGATGGTCTTACGATCGGCGATCTCCGCGATCGCCTCCGGGAGCGTGAGCGGCGCGATAAACACGGCGCGGCCCTCGATCCGCACAAACCGGTCGGCCAGAGCCTCCGCACTCAAGGGGCTTTCGGTCACGGCGGCGGTGGACCAGGCGGCAAAAGCGTCGGCCGGCGCGAGGCCGAGCCGCGTGATCAGCCGGAGGGCGAATTGCAGCTTTGCATCATTCCAGGCGGACGGTTCCTCGATCACGCCGCGGGCTGCGCGATCGAGCTTCCAGGTTTCGAGATAGCCGGGCAGCGTGTCGGTGGAGCGGTCTGCGGCGGTGCCGACCGCGGCCGACAGGAACAGCGCGCCGGCGAAGAGCAGCGTGCGGGTGGTATTTGTCATGAGGGAAATCCTTCGTGTTGGTGCCGGGTTTCCGGGGGCGTGTTTTCGGTGCGGGACTGTTCGGCGGCGATTTTCCGCAGGGCTTCTTCTGTCGAGAACAGTTCAACGTCGGCCAGCGCCGTGGAGAGATCGCCGGGGGGCGGCGGTGGGCGGCGCGGCGGGCCGGCGCTGGCCAGCCGGATGCCGAGCAGCGTCAAGGCCACGAGCGCCCCGATCACCAGGAGGGCATAGCTGCCGGCGGAGGTGCCACCCGGGGCGGGCGCCTTGTGCGGCGTCCAGATCGGCTCCAGCGCCATCACCAACGGCGCCGTGCGGATCGTGTCGCTGGCCTGATAAGCCCAACGCTTGAAGAAATATCCGATGATTTCGACCGGCTCGGCGAGTTTCATCCCCTCCGGCATGCCCGGCGGAAGCCGGAGAAAATAGACGACGATCGGCGAGGCGGGGCCGTCGTCGGGCTCGACCCAGCCCTGCCAATAGCTGGAGATATCGTAGTCATTGGCCGCCGCCTGAACCTTTTGCAGACGGTGGAGCGTGCCGCTGAACCGCACGAGCCGGCCGCGGAAGCTGCGGGGTTGTCCATAGAGTTCGGGAAAACTCACCCGTCGGGCATCAGCGCGGCGCAGGGCATCCATGGCACCCGACCGCAGCGTCATCCAGATCTGAAACCAGGCTTCGTCGTCGCCCGGCCGAAAGACCGTGTCGTCGCGGACCTTCTCCAGACTGCTCGACGATGCGCCGACATCGTCGGCTTCGGCCACGAACGGTTCTGGGTCGGCCTCGATCACAACGGCCCCCTCGACCGTTCGCTCGACAGTGGCACTTTTGAGGACTGTGTCGATCTGTGGCGGAGCTGGCGGGGCCGGCGGCCTGAAGTAGGCTTGCTCGATCCAACTGAGCGCGAGGAAGATGACGATCGCCGGTGGCATGAACGTCCAGAAGAGCCGCCGGTGCTCGGTGCGCGAGAGATAGTTGCGCGGGGGCCGGCGCCGAACGGCCGTCTCCGTGGAGGCCGCGGGGGCCGGTGCCGGCAGATCATCGGGCGGGGACGAGTGGTTCAAGGCAGTGGCGGATTGGGCGCGCCCTCCCGCTTCTGCCGCCGCATCTCGCGCCACACGTAGGCGCCGAACGAGCCCACGAGCGTGAAGGGCATCGCGAGCATGATGATGATGCTGTAGAAGTAGCCGCGGGCGAGATTCATGCCTTCTGGATCGTTGGCCGAAACCGCATCCTTGCAGTTTGGGCAGCCAAACGCCGCGTCGGCCGAGAGCAGGACGATCGTCACCAGCAGCAGCCAGGCAACCCGCAACGCGGCACGTTTTCCCGAACCTGTCATGACGCAGCCCCTTACTCCGCGGAAATCGACCCGGCCGAAGCGGTGTCCCCGGCCGTCCCCTCCATCATAGGTTCCGCGGGAGGTCCGGGGTAGGCATGGTAGAGCATCAGGTAGATGACAACACCCGTCACCGAGACATACAGCCAAATCGGCAGCGCGATCCTGCCCAGGCGGCGATGCGCTGCCCACCGGCCCCGCAACGCGAGCACGAACATTGAAATGGCCAGGACGGGCACGGTGACCGCCAGCAGGATGTGCGAGATCAGGATCGTGAAGTAGACCGTTCGCGCCGCCCCCTGCCCCGCGAACGGCACATGACCCACCAGGTAGTGATAGGTGAGGTAGCAGGCCAGGAAAACCGTGGAAACGAGGAAGGCCGCGACCATCGCGGCCCGGTGGGCCCGCCAGTTGCCACGGCGGATGAACACCCAGCCGGCGATCAGCAGCAGCGTGGCCAGTGCGTTGAGCACCGCGTTGGTCGTGGCCAGGGGATGAACGCCAAAGATCGTCGGGATGGAAACCGGTGGCATCACGGAGCGGATTCCTTTGCTGGGGCTGCGTCATCCTCGGCGAGCACCTCCCGGATCAGTTTCTTGAGCAGATCGACGCGGTCGGGCTGCAGCAGATGGTAACTGCCGCGGAGCCGGCCCTGCCTGTCGAAGACAACGCCGCGTTCGGAGTGCACGCCCACCTCGGCCGGCAGGAAAAATGAACTGTTGGCGACATCCTTGATAACGGCGATGTCACCGGTGAGAAACTTCCAGCGCTCGGGGTTCGCCTCGAACCGGTCGGCATACCGTCGCAGCACGTCGGGCGTGTCGTTCTCTGGGTCGCAGGTGAGGCTGACGGCGACAAAATCGGGAACGTCGATCTCGCGCAGGATGTCGGCGATCGCCTGGTTCTCGCGAAAGCACGGACCGGGGCAGTTCGCGAAGAAGATCGCCCCCAGCCAGACTTTGCCCGCGAGGCTCTCGGAATCGAACGGTTTCCCCTGCTGGTCGGTAAGCGCGAACGGCTTCGCCGGCGCCCCCGGCTCGACCCGCTCCGCCGCCGGCAGCGGCAACTCGGGCTGCTTTTCCACGAGCGGCCGATCGATCGCCCGCTCCGGCGTTTTTTGACAGCCGGCCGCGAGCAGAATCACGAAGCCTGCGACCAGAGCCAACAGACAAGGGCCAGGACGAACCACGGAGCTACAAACCTCGGGAGATCGAAATTTCATAGGCTCGTCGAACTTCCACCAGTCCGCCTCCTCAGCATCAGGAGTCGCATGTGATGAATGTTATACGGCTCACACTTGAATCTTGCGAGTTTCGCTGGTCGGGGCTCCCCACGCCCCGTCGCCGGACGTTCGCTGCGGGCATCCTGCCCTGCGCTCACTCGATGCCGGCTGCGCTTACGGCATCCTGCCTTCGCTTGCCGCCAACGCCGGCTCCCGGGGCATGGACAACCCCTCCTTGACCCTCGTTCAGCAGGAGCAGCTCGTGCGCGAGCATCAAGTGTGAGTCGTATGAGTCCCAACGCTCCAGATGCTGAGGAGACGGTCGGGGGAACGCGCAGGAGCCGCAGACAATTGCGACTCACGAGCGACTGGCCATTGTCCGAGAGCCTCCTGTAGCAATTTCCGCGGCGACGAGCATTTCACCGCCGGCTCACAATCCGGCCCCAGAGCACCTCTCCGCAGCGTGATGAACTGCTAATGCGCCACCGGGTCCGCCAGCAGTTTCGACTCCGCGGCCTGCTCGAGCAGGCGCACGTCCGACGGGCGAGCCATGTGGAGGGCGCGTTCCTGGGCCACCATGCGGTTCCGCAGGCCGATGTCCGGAATGAGCATGATCGCGAGGAAGATCGCCATCATCGCGGCGGGAATCGTGAGCACGTATTTCCAATTGGCCTCCCAAAAGACGTGCATGAAGAAAACGACCACGAGCATCGCCTTCGTGCAGGAGACGGCCATCATGAACGCCCAGCCAACCTGCGGCTCGTTACGCCACGGCCAGTAGGGTGAGTAGGTGAAGAAGGAGAGCGTCGTCAGCCCGCAGAGGGCGAGAAACACGAGCATGTATTTTCCGATGCCGCCGTGGCCGTGGTCGTTCTCGCCGTGTGGGCCGTGGCCGTCGTCGTGCTCGGGGATGTCGCCCGGCCGCGTGATCGGGCCATGCGCCTGGGAATCGTGATCGCTCATGGAAAGCCTCGGAACAAATCGGATGAAATCAGAACAGGCGGTTTGAATCAGAACAGGTAGAGCAGCGGGAAGAGAAAAATCCACACAAGATCGACGAAATGCCAGTAAAGACCGGCGTTTTCGATCATGCCGGCCCGCTTGGGCCCGAGATTATAGAGCAGCAGGATTGCGAACACGATCAGGCCGACGAGCACGTGGATGGCATGGAAGCCGGTCAGGAAAAAGTAGGTGCTGGCCCACATGTTGCCGCCCGGAATGACGGCCGGGAGTTTGAGCCAGGGAAAGGTGTCGTTGAGGCCGTGGCTGCCATGGCCCCCCGCCCCGCCATGGCTGTCGGTGCCCTCCGCGGGCAGCGGCATCACCTGGTCGGCGACGACGGCGAGGTCGAACGGCTGCTGATCGGGGCTCAGCACCATCTGCCGCACCTGTTTGAGCCGGCGGCGGGCCGAGACCTCGTCCGGGGTGAGCTTGTCTTCCGGCGTGTCGTCGAGTTCCTTCAGACGGTCGATCATCGCCGGCTCACCGAGCCGAGCCCGCACGGCCGAGCCGTAGTAGAGGTCGGGCTTCTCGAAAACACGGCTGCGGGGCGACCACGGGTAGATGCCGTGGGAAAACTTCGCCTGGTATTCGTAGCCCTTCACGCCGAGGAACAGCGTGCCGAGCAGAAGCGTGGCGACCATCCAGAGTTTCGCGAGCCGCGGCTTGTTGGCCCGGGCCATCTCCAGTGCGAGCACGATTGTGACGCTGGAGCAGATCAGCACGAACGTGTTGAAGGCGCCGATCGGCTCGCTCAGGTGCACGTGGTGCGGCTTGGGCCAGACGGCCGCCCCGAAGCGGAGCACAACGTAACTGCCAAGCAGCGCCGCGAAGAACATGATCTCCGTCGAAAGGAACAGCCACATGATGAGTTTGCCGCGGGTGAGCGGCAGACCGGGCTGGTATTGCAGGACGGGACCGTGGTGGCCGTGACCGTGATCGTCGGCGTGACCATGCGGGAGCGAGGCGGCGGAAGCGTTCATGGGCGTTTCAGGACCGAGGGCTGGAGGAATCTAACGGGGCTGGCCAAACACGACCGCGGCCGTGAGCAGGGCCAGGAGGACACCGAGCGAAACGAGCAGCAGCGTGCGGGCCGAGGCGTCGTCGCGGCGGACGGCGAACCGGATCGAGGCACCACAATAAACGATTGCCGCGACCGCCGCTGCCAGAAACAGCCGGATGCTGCCGGAGGGAACCGCAAGCACGAGGCTTACCGGTACCATCGCCAGGGCCGCCGCGAGCGCCTGTCCCGAGGCCCGCAGGCCGCTGGGATCGTCGACGGTGAGCATTCGCAGGCCGGCCCGGGCATATTGCCCGCGGTAGAGCCAGGCGATCGCCATGAAGTGGGGAAACTGCCAGAGATAGAGCACCGTCGCCAACGCCGCCGCGGTGAGCGTGCCGGAGGCATCGCCGCCGGCGAACCGGGCCGGTCCGTCGGCCGCGAGCCAGCCGATGCCCACTGGCAATGCCCCGGCGACGGCGCCGACGGCCGTGTTGAGCGGCGAGCGTTTCTTCATCGGCGTGTAGACGAGCACGTAGAGAAGCCAGGTGGCCACGGCGGCGGCAGCCGGCGGCCAGCCCCTGGCGAGCGAACCCGCCGAGAGCACGATCGTGGCCGCCCCGGCCCCGAGCAGCACGGCCGTCAGCACGGCAGCCGTGAAGACCGTCATTCTGCCGGCCGCGATCGGTCGGCGGGCCGTGCGGGGCATCAGGCGGTCGGTGTCGCGCTCGAGAATCTGGTTGGCGATGCTGGAACTGGCGGCGACGAGCGCCGTACCCACGAGCAGCCAGAGCAGTTGCCCCAGATGCGCGGGGCGTCCGGCCGTCAGCCACATGGCCGTGACGACCGTCGCGAGAACCATGATCGCGATCCGCGGCCGAACCAGTTGCGAGATGTCGGTCGAGAGGGAGGCGAGGGCCTCCACGGCTGGGCCGTCGCCGGCTGCTGGCGAGGCGACGGCGACCGCGGGCAATGCCTGTCGGATCGCGCCGGAGCGGGAATCGAGCGGCGTCATGCGTAGGCCCTTTCCGGCCGGCCGTCGCGCGGAGGCCGCGGCTGCAGGGCAACACGCGTTCCGCGGCCGGCAAACAACCCCGTCGCGATCGCCAGCGCCACGGCTACGCCGAGAATCAGCATGCCGAGCACCACGTGGCCGGTGATCACGGCCGCACCGCCCGCGCTGCGGGCAGCGAGCGGCTCGGAAGGCATCCATGCGGCCGGCAGCCAGCCCGAGGGGATTCCCCAGGAGACGAACCACGCGCCAATGCCGAGGGCGACCTGACAGCAGACGAGTCCGGCGATCGCCAGCGACCAGCGCCGCGCCCCCGGGGAGGCCTGGCCGCGACAGCAGACGGCGGCGGCAAACGCCAGTGCCATGACGGCCACGGCGCCGAAGACATGGATCGCGACGAGCCACCGAAACGTCGCTGGTGCGACCGTCGCCACGTCGAGATGCCGCAACTGCGCACCCGCGACGAGCTGCACGTATGCGGCCCCGAGCAGGCCAAGCGACACCCGTGATTCGATGGACGGACCGGTCGCCGCCGACGTGCCGTTCCGGCCGGTGAGGGCCGCGATCGCAACGGCCACGGCGAAGAACAGCGGGCCCGTGCAGGCATGGACCTTGGCGACAGTCTTGTCGTCGAGCAGCACCCGGGCCCCGCCGAGCAGCCCCTGCAGGACGACCAGGAGCACCGCCGCGACGACGAGCCCTCGCACGGTGCTCTTCAGTGACGCCTCTTTGGGCGACTGCAGCCAGACGACGGCGGCGAGTGCGAGCGTGATCAGGCCGACCAGCGCGCCGAGCAGCCGGTGGCCGTGCTCGAGAAACAGGTCCCACGGCCCCCAGAACCACTCGGCGAAGGGAAACAGAAACATGTTGTGGCCATACGTCGCCGGCCAGTCGGGCACCGCCATCGCCGCGTCGTAGGTCGTCACGAGCGCCCCGAAACAGAGCAGCACCGCCGTCGCCCCGACGAGCAGGCAGGCGACGAGATGGGGCACGTTGAGGGAGCGATGGATCATGGACGGGCAGTCTGCCTGAACGCCGAGGTTTTCAGAACGAGTTCGGAAAGGCGAAGGGATCGGCTGAAGCTCGACGAGCGTTGGAGATTTCGCCCGCTCGGGGCTGGAATCGCCACACACGGTCCCGCGAAATATCCCCGCGAGGAGACTTCTGCCGATCCCTGAGCCGGGTTGGGCTACCAGGCGTATCGATTCGCATTCAGGGAAATCCTGCTAGTGAGCGGCGCCAGCAGCGGCCAACGCTGCGGCGTTCGGCGGATCGGTCTGCATCAGGTGATCCTTCTCCATGCCCGGCACCGAATACTCGTAGGGACCGCGGTACACCACCGGCTGGAAGTCGAAATTGCCGTGGCCCGGCGGACTCGGGGCCGTCCACTCGAGCGTGTTGGCATTCCACGGATTCCGGCCCGCCACGGGACCGAAGAACATGCTCCAGAAGAAGTTGACCGCGAAGATGATCTGCGAGGCGACCATCCCGATCGCGCACCAGGTCATGAAGGCGTTCAGCGGTTGCAGGTGATGAAACGTCTCGTAGTGGTAGGCGTCGGCCAGCCGCCGCGGAAACCCGACGGCACCGAGAATGTGCATCGTGAAGAAGGTGCCGTTCATGAAGACGAACGTCAGGAAGAAATGCGCCTTGCCCCAAAATTCGTTCATCGTGCGGCCGAACATCTTCGGGAACCAATAATAGATGCCCGCCCACACGCCCATCGCGGTGCCCGCGAAGAGCACGTAGTGAAAGTGCGCCACGATGAAGTAGGTGTCGTGGATGAAGATGTCGACCGGCGTGGCGGCCATGAAGATGCCCGAGAGGCCGCCGATGATGAACATCGACACGAACGACAACGCGAAGAGCATCGCCGTCGTGAACTGGATCTTGCCGCCCCAGACGGTGCCGAGCCAATTGAAGGTTTTCACGGCGCTGGGCAGGGCGATCATCATTGTCGACACCATGAAGGTGATGCCGAGGGCGGGGTTCATGCCCGAGATGAACATGTGGTGGCCCCAGACGATGAAGCCGAGCCCTGCGATGCCGGCGATCGAGTAGACCATCGGCCGGTAGCCGAAGAGCGGCTTTCGGGCAAACGTGGTCATGATGTCGCTCACCATGCCCATCGCCGGCAGGATCATGATGTAGACCGCCGGATGGCTGTAGAACCAGAAGAGATGCTGCCAGAGGAGCGGCTGGCCGCCACCGGTGGCCTGCATCGCGTTATTGACGATGTTGCCCTCGGGGGAGAAGAAGCCCGTACCGAGCGTGCGGTCGGCCAACTGCATGAAGCCGGCGGCCGTGAGCACCGGCAGCGCGAAGGCCTGCAGGATGGCGGTGATGAACATCGCCCAGATCGTCATCGGCAGGCGGAACATGGTCATGCCCGGAGCCCGCATGAGGATGATCGTCGTCATATAGTTGACGCTGCCGAGCATCGACGAAACGCCCACCATCGTCAGCCCGATGAGCCAGAGCGTCTGCCCCCAGCCGGCACCGGGCGAGGAGGCGACGTTGGTCGAGAGCGTCGGGTAACTCGTCCAGCCGCTGGAGGCGGCGCCACCCTCGACGAAGAAGCTCGCACCGAAGGCGAAGAACGCCGGCCACATGAACCAGTAGGAGAGCATGTTGAGCGTGGGAAAGGCCATGTCGTCGGCCCCGATCATCAACGGAATCAGGAAGTTTCCGAAGGCGCCCGCGAGGATCGGAATGATCACCAGGAAGATCATCACGGTGGCGTGCATCGTGAAGAGCATCGTGTAGAACTCGGGGGCCATCTGGCCGCCCTGCTGGGCGAACAACTTGCCGAGCACCGGCACGTCGGACCACGGCCAGGCGATCTGCCAGCGGACGGCGAGCGCGAGGAGGCCGCCGATCAGAAACCAGACCAGCGTCGAGAAGAGGAACTGCAGGCCGATGACCTTGTGGTCCTTCGAGAAGACATAGGTCGACAGAAACTCGGCGATCGGTCGCGGCTTTCGGGCCGGCCTGCCGAGACCGGTGGCCGTGGGCTGGGTGAGCGTGGGCGAGGTGGTGGCAAGGCTCATGGGAAAATTCTCCTTCGTACGGCGTTGATCAATTTTGGGCGACCGCTTCGGCCGGTTCGGGCTCGGGCTGCGTCGCCTCCTGCCGGGCGTACATCGTCTCGAGCCAGCGGTCGAAATCCTCGCGCGACTCGATCGTGATCCGCCCCTTCATCTTGTAGTGGCCCCAGCCGCAGAGCTCGGCACAGACGATGTCGAACTGTCCGGTTTCAGTGGCCTTGAACCAGACCGGGATCTTCATGCCCGGCACGGCGTCCTGCTTGATCCGCAGATTGGGCAGGAAGAAGCTGTGCAGCACGTCCATGCTCTTGAGCTGTACGAGGACGTCTTCGTCGACGGGCACGTGCAGGTCGTTCACGAGGAAGAGATCGTCGCCCGTGCCGAGCGTGCCGTCGCGGCCGGGGTACCGCAGCCGCCACTCGAACTGTCGCGCGACCACCTCCACCGTAGGGGCCATCACGGGACGCCGCATCTTGACGTCGGCCCAGGTGTTCATCTGGTAGATCGCCAGGAAGAGGAGCGTGGCCGCGGGCACGATCGTCCAGACCACCTCGAGCGTGTGACTGCCATGGATGTAGGTGGCCGGTCGCGAATTCTTGGCGGCGTCGTACTTCCAGAGAAACCAGAAGAGCGCCACCTCCGTGGCGATGAAGACGACGCCCGTGAGCGCCAGGATGAAATAGAACAGGCTGTCGATCGCCTGGCCGTGCTCCGACACGTCCTTTGGCAGCCAAACGTCGATCGCGGGCGCGATGGCGAACGTCGCCACGCCGAGCACGGGCACGGCGAGAAACAACAGGCTCCAGAAGATTCCTGACAAACGGCTGCCCACGACGATGATCTCCTCTGAAAATCTGTTTGCTGGTGGCGGTGCCTAGAACCTGTCGCGGGCGACCATCGGGCGGTCGGCCCCGAGTTCACCGTCGAGTTCGTAGGGAAGCGAGCGGACGTAGTTCACGATGTGCCAGATGTCCTCGGGGGGAACGGTGCCCTTGGCCGCGGGCATCGGAGCCCCGTTGATGCCCGCGTGGATGCGATAGTAGAGGTCGAGTGGCCGCCGACCGCCGCGGTAAATGCCGTGGCGGAGGTTCCGCGGCGGGATCGTTCGCGGCGCCAGTGCATCGCCGTCGAGCACTCCGTGAAACTTCTCGAGCCAGGCCAGCTGGGCGCGGTGCTCGGCGAGTTCGTCCGGGCTCATGCCGGCCGTGGAGGCTTCGCGGGCCTTGGCGGCGCCGCTCTTCACTTCCTTTTCCACTTCGACGATGGCCTTGTTCCAGTCGTCGTAGTCGTTGGCCTGACCGTCGCCGAGCCCCGTCACGCCATGGCATTTCACGCAGTTGGCCTTGTCGCCGTAGAAGAGTTCCTTGCCCTTGGCGATCGACGCGACGAGATCGATGTCGGACGGCATCTCGGGAACCTGGATCTCGGCGTCCGCCGCGGCCCGCCATTTCTCGGCCGCCGGCGTCAGCGTTTCGTACACGAGAAACTCGCGGGTCTCCGGGAGTTTGCCGCCGGCGTCGTCGTCGAGCTCGAAAAAGGCCCGCATCAACGCAAGTTCCGTCTCGCCGCGAATGGTCAGATACTTGACGTATTCGGCGAGGGCGTCGACCTGGATCTCGGGAAGCAACGCGAAAGACGGCATCGAGGTGCCCGCAATCCCGTTGTGAAGAACGCGAACAAGGTCGGCGTGCGTCGGCTTATCGGCCCGTTCAGTGCTCTTGAATTTGAAGACACCTGGCCGGTAATCCCGCGGATAGGGATTGAGAAACGCGGCCGTGGGGCCAAGGGCGTCGCCCGTCACGCCATGGCAGTGGGCACAATGCTCACGGTAGAGGCCGTTCTTTCGGCCGACGATGTCGCTGCGGACAGGACCGGCCGCCAGCCGCAATTTCGACTCATCGAGGCCCGTTTCGGGCAGGGCGACCGGATCATCGGGCGTGCCAAACATCGCCAACAGCACGGTGGCCACCTGCCGCTCCTGATCCACGGTGAGCCGCTGCTTCGTGGCCTCCACCATGTTGGGGCGAAACGACGCAGAGGGAGTGGGACCACAGCCGACGGCGACCAGCAGCAGCCAGGCCGTCGCGGACAGCAGAACGATGTTGTGGCGAGCCTTGATCATGATGGTTGTTGGGTTAGGTGCCGATCGCCGATGCCGGAACCTCGAGCGTTCCGACGTCCTTGACTTCATCCGCCTCGATTTTGATTTGAAACCGCCCCTTGGGCGTCCATTTGAGCTCCGGCTTGTCGAGACCGAGCGCTCCGTTGGGCCCGGTGGCCCGCTCGTGCCAGACCTGCAGTTCAAGCGGCTCTCCCGCCGGCAGGTCGGGGATCGTGAACGATCCATCTGCCGCACTCACCGCCACGTAGCCGTCCTTGCGAAAGACCGCATATGCCTTCATCCACGGATGGATGTTGCAGGTGACCATCGTCGGCATGCCCGTCTCACTCTCCGGCTTGTAGACCGTGCCCTGACCGGAGGGAATGAGCTGGTTGAAGGCCGTGCCGGCGATGTTCGTGTTGTGGCCGATCGGATCGCTGTTTTTGACGTCGACTGGCTGGCCCACACGGGCGGCAAGCACCGGGGAGAGAAACTCACACTGCTTTTGGTCGAAGACAACGGGCGTTTGCGGGGGAGTTGCCTCCTTCACGCGGCTGGTCTTCCGTGCAAAAACGACGACATTCGCGAGCCCCTTCGACGACGGATCGACCAGGAGCGAGCGGTCGAGCAGTTTCATCCCGGCTTTCGAACAGACTTCCATGTCCTTGTCGGCATTGAGCGGCTTCGGTGCGCCGGGGTCTCCGGCGAACACGAACCGCCCCTTGAGTGTGCCCCATCCCGTGCCGGACGCAGCCGCTGCTGCCCCGCCACCGGCGGCGGTCGTGCTCGCAAGCACGACGCGAAGCTGCTTCGCGGCATCGACGTCGGCCGTCGGCGACTCGACCCTCTCCGACATGCAACCCGAGGTCAGCACGACAAAGGCCGCGAGCCACACGCACCGACGACTATTTGTTGAACAGGCTTGCATCGAGCACCATCTCTCCCAAGTCATTGTCGCCGGCGGTGACCTTCACCTTCTTGCGTCCCTTGGCGATCTTCTCCGCCTTGCCACCGATGGTGACCTCGCCGACATAGCCGGCCTTTTCATGCCAGAGCTGGAGTTCCAGCTCCGCGCCGGCGGGAACGTTCTTGATCTCGAACGTGCCATCGGCCTTGGACACGGCCGCATAGGGGTTAGGCCGCACGACCAGCCAGGACTTCATCCAGGGGTGGATATTGCACGTGATCTGGGCCGGGATCGCCTCGTCGCTGGACAAGGTCATCGTGGTCTCGCCGCCGGCGGGGATCAGGCTGTTGGACGGCGGATTCTTGATCGTTGCCACGTTGCTGTTGTGGCCGACCGTATCGGAATTCTTGAGCACGAGCGTCTGTCCGGTCTGCACGAAGGCCACATGCGGCTCGAAGCGGCAATTCTTGTTGTCGAGCACGATCTTTTCGCTCTTGGTGGCTGCCAGATCGGGGTGAATCTTCACTCCCTTGTCGCGGACGAAGATGACGACGTTTGCCACACCCTTGTCGGCGGCGACGACCATCTCCTCATTGAGCAGTTTGTGCTTGCCGCAAACTTCGACGTCCTTGTCGGCCTTGAGTTCGATCGGCGTGGGGACGGCGCCACCGAATGTGAACCGGCCCTTGATGGTGCCCCATTCATCGGCCGTGGCCACGAGCGGGAGGCACGCCAGGGTGACGGCGACGAGCGCCGAGCGGGTGGCGGCATGGAGTCGAAGCGGGCAGCAGGACATGGGATGTCTCCGGGGGCGAGAGAACGGGGTCGACGGGGAACGGGATCGCACCACTAGTTTAGCGCAACTCCGGGGCTACGGGAGGGATCGGGCCGCGGAATGGCCGGATTTTGTGCCGTTGGCACCGGTGCCGGATCGGCTGCCGACGGGGCTGGATTCCGGGCCTGCGGCTGGGGAGCCGGCTGGGAAGGTCGTGGTGGCTCCGCCGGTTGCTGCCGCAGGTAGGCTTCGAGGGACAGGTTCTTCTTGGCGAACAGGTCGAAGTGCATGAGCAGATCGGTCAACGCGTCGAGCTGCTGCTCGCTCGTGCCCTTGTAGAGATCCTGGCTCACGGGCTTGTCGAACGGGATGTTTACCGGCATGCCCGTGTACGGCAGGAACCGCTTCGGATTGGCGATCCAGTCATGCACGTAGTCCGGCCGCAGTCGCTCGTGCACCCGCTCGAGTTGCGGCGCGAGTGCCTTCAGGTTACCCGGCGGGGCATAGCTGCCCACGAGATGGCACTTCACACAGTAGTTGTTGTTGGTGACGATCTTGAGCGCGCCCTCCAAGTGGCCCGGATAGGCCTGCTCCTTCACGGCCACCGAACTCTCGTCGAGCCGCGGGTCATAGACGTAGGGGTATTCCGTGCCGGCCACAGCCGCGAAGTAATTGACGAGCGCCGCAGCCTCCGACGACTGGAAGTTGAACTTCGGCATCCGCATCACGACCGGCGGCCGGATCGGATGCGGATTGAGAAGGAACTTGTGGAGCCAGCCCGACTGGACCTTCTTTCCCTCGCCCGCCAGCGGCGGCGGGAGCCAGCCCCAGGCGTCGTCGGGTTTGACGTTGGGATTCACCTGCTTCTCGTCGGCGATCACCACCGGGAAGAGCAGTCGCGCAAGTTCGCCACCTTTGGAGGGATAGTGGCGACCGGCCTGAATCGCATCTTCGGGAACCAGCACGTTTTGACTGCCCACCTGCCGTGGCTCACCGTCGACGAGCGCGTCTTGCCAGAGCATGACCTGCCGATGCGGAACCACCTCGGTATCCCCCTCCTCGACCGGCACACCATCCTCGTCGACGAGTTGCGGCTTGCCAGTGACCGGGTCGAGCACGGGCATGCCGATGAGCGACGTATGCCGGCGACCCTGCCGGTCGGTGACGAGAGACTTGTCGACCTGCTGCGGCGTGAAGTGCGGCGATAGGAAGGGATAATCAGCGGCGGCCTGGGCGGTGCCGAGCGATTCCGGCTTGTAGCGGAGATCCCAGCGGTCCATCTGCAGCGTGTGGCACCCGCCGCAGTTGTACTGCTCGGCCACGACGAGCCCCTTGAGCCGGGCCTCTTCGCGAGGCGAGGGGTTGTAGACGAACTGCGGGGCGGGTGGCTCGGCCACGAGCCCCAGCACGAAGGTCATCACCGCCTCACGCTGTTCGGCACTGAACGGGAACTGCGGCATGCGGTACCGCTCGTTGTAGCTCTTGTTTTCCGCCTTCTTGTAATCGTAGCTCCGCGGCTGTCGCAGCTTCTGCCAGAGGAAGCCTTCGCGCTCGTGGGCGAGGAGTTTCTCGAGGAAGAACCCGGTGTCGGGATCGACCGATTCGGGCGTCACGTGGCCCGCGACAGCCGACGCATAGGCGAGATCCGGAGCCAGGGGTTCATCGGCTGGAGCCTTCCCGGCAGCGTCGGCCATGGTCTTCTCAGCGGCCGCTGTCTCGCCGGTGGTGGCACCGTGGTGCGCGTCAGGGCCGTGATGGCCTCCGCCATGGCCATGCTCGAGTTGATGCATCACGAAGTGCGCGACCTGCTCGAAGGCGATCTTCGAGGATTCCTTACGGCCCCAGTCAGCCAACGCGGCACCGGCGGCCTTGCCGTCTTCAAAACCGGGGATGTCGTGGCAGGAATAGCAGGCAAGCTTGGCGATCGTCTTCTTGCCGATGTACTTGAGCAGCACGGCATCCCGCTGCGGGCCGTTCATGCCGAGCAGCATCCGCTCGTCGCCCAGGATGTTCGCCTGATCAGCGCTGAGGCCGTTCTTGAGCACGTCCGCGGCCTTGGCTGCCGTGAACCGATCCTTGAGGTACATCATCGCGAGTTCATCGGTCGCCTGCCGCTCGTCGGCGGTGAGCGAGCCCGCGGCCGGAATGTCGCTCGGCTTCCAGTTCTCGGTCGAGCCCATCAGGTAGGCGGTCGCATCGGCGGCCGGGTCACTCACCTTGCCGTCGGCGAGCGTGACCGGCTCGAGCAGCACGTTGGGCATGATCGTCTTGGGATGGTAACGGGCTGGCTCGCGAAGCCAGCTGTAGAGCCAGGCCGGCCCATTGGGATGGGATGCGGTCTTCGCGCCGACCCGCGAGAGATTCGGACCGTGGTTGCTCGTCGCCTCGGGGAAGTCGGCATGCTGGTGGCAGGCCAGACAGCCGCGCACCTGAAACACCTTCTTACCGCGTTCAATGTCGGGCGCGGCCGTGATGCCGTCATACTGCTTCACGTAGTCGAAGGGGGCGCTGGCCGCGAGCATGTAGTTGACCATCGAGCGAATCTCGATCGGCTCATACCGCTTCGATTCCTCGAGCCCCTTGCCCTCGAGGTGCTCCCACAGGCCGAAGAACCGCGGCATCTTCGTCGAGGGGCGGAAGTCCTGCGGATTGCGGAGCCATGAATAGAGCCAGTCGAAGCCGACCTTGCTCGCCACGTGCCGCAGGGACGGGCCCACCTTGGGGAATCCGCCCGGCGTTTCCGGCTCCTTGAGCAGCGACGACAATTCGTGCGACCGCCTCGAGAGCTTGGCATCGGCTCCGGCGGCTGCATCGCGTTCGATCGCATCCCGCAGCCGCTCACGCGATTGCGCGCCGTCGGGGCTCGAGCGGACATCCTCCACCCATCGTGCGACGGTGCCGCCCAATGCGGTCAAGCCAGGGTCGGTGGCGAGCGACTCCGCCACTTCGTGATAGTTCGGCGCCAGCCGCATGTCGGGACCGATCCGCTTTTCGGGACCCGACCAGCCGTTGATCTCGTGGCAGCCGTAGCAGCCGTACTGACGAATCAGGTGATAGCCCTCGACCAGTTTCGGGGCCGGAGGCTCGGGAAACCGCTCGCTGGGCTCGAGATCGACGACCTGATGATGGCACTTCAGGCAGTTCGATTCCTCGAACCGCTCCGGCAGCATCGGATAGATCCAGTGGTGGTTGTTGAACCAGCCGTATTCGTCATGCCATTCATGGGCCTGCTTCGGCGTATTGGGCGTGTGCGAAGACCACTTGAAACTCGTGGCACTCCCCTGCCCCTGATGGCAGACCGTGCACCCGAAGGTCTGCATCGGGTGCGGACTCGTCGAGCCCACGAAGAGATCCAGGCGGGGATGCGACGAATAGGGCTGCGGCACGCCACGCTGCACGACGAGATCGAGCGGCTTGCCCCAAACCGGAGTCTCGAGCAGCGACGTCATGGCCACCTTGCGGGCGAGCGTCTTGCCCCCGTCGATGTCGACGATCACGTCGCCGGGCATGAGTCCGGCTGCCGCCGCCGGGCTTTCAGGGAGCACGACGCTGACCGTCGGATCGTCCTGCCGAAAGAGGCCGCGTGGAGCGAGATGCAATCCGTAGGCAGTCTCGAGCCGGGCGTTGGCATCGCCCTCGCCCTGGGGAGCCGCCATCGGCGTCGGCAGCGAGAGCGTGATCGACTGGGTTTCGCGATAGGCGGGTTCCCCGGGGGCACCCGGCAGCGATTTGTCCATTCCCTTGTGGCACGTCGTGCAGCGGTCGAACCGGGCGACGTCGCGGAAATTATTGTTGAGCGTCAGCTGCGGCAGCCAGATCTGATCGACCCGCAGCGGACCATTGAACGCGTCGAGCACCGGAAGTTCGAGAACCGTCTTGCCGACGTTGGGCGCGCGATCCTTGAGCGTCTTGGAGAGCTGCAGCAACTTCTGCCGATGGTCGGCGAGCGCCTTCGCGGCGGAGTCTTCATTGGCCGTGAGCTGCCGCAGGATCGCCTCCAGCGCCTTGCGGTGCGTGTTGGCGGCCTGATTTTCCAGGGTCGCCGTGGCAACCTGGGCCCGCTTGGCGTCGGCAATCGCGAGGAACGCGTCGAGCTTTTCCTGAGCGTCGCCCGCAGCCACGGCCAACTCGTAGTCGGCACGGCCCTTGTCGAGTTCGGCCTTGCGGAGCTTCAGTTCGCCGGCCCGCAGATCCTCGCGAAACTTTGCCCGCTTGGCGATGTCGCGAAACCGCTCGAGCAGGTCGCCCCGCAGCGTCAGCCGTTCCGCCGGATCGGACTGGTTTCGCAGCATGTCGATGTCGAGCTGGGCAAAATCGGCCGCCTCCGCGTCGGCGGGAACGGTGCGGGCCTGCTGCAGAAAAGCCTCGGCGAGCGTCGGATCGAGATCGGCCCTGCGGGCAGCAGCGAGAGTGTCTTCAAGCTGCTTCGACTTCTCGCCGTAACCGCCGGAATCCTGCTCGTCGACCCGCGCTGCGGCCGACCATGTCTCGAGGGCGCGAAACTCGCGCTGGTATTTCTTCCACGGCCGGTTGTGGTCGACCGCCAGCATCACGACGGTCGCCAGCAGAAGCAGGATCGCCGACACGCCGAAAACGACGTGCAGGGCTTTGAGATTCCGCCAGGTTTGTTCTGTAGCAGGCATGGTTGTTTTGACGGGCGTGAAGGACAGGCCCGGCGCTAGAAATTGAGCGAGAATTCCGGAATGCTCACGAGATACTTCAAGTTCAGCGTCCAGCGCAGGATCATTTTCAAGGGCAACGACAGCATCAGCAGCATGAGATTGGCCATGATCATGTAGCGGATGAAACCCATCTTGGCGAAAAACCCGCGAAAGAAGGTGACCGCCAGCAGCGGCGGCAGCAGCAACAGATAGGCACCCACCAGGGCGATCCCGGGCGCCTCACGCAGCAGGATGTAGCCGATCTGCGCCAGCGTGCCGGCCCCCTGGGGCGCTCGCGGCAGCGGCCTGTCCAGCAGGTTCACCCAGAACATCTGCGGCAGGTCGACGTTGTTGAGGACTTCGACCTTGTAGGGGGTCCAATACTCGAACGGTCCGTAGAAATTCCAGTTTGGTCCGCGGAGAAACGTGCCGAGGATGATCAGCGTGATCCAGAGTTCGAAGAACCCGAACTGGTAAACGAGGTAGCTGAATTTCCGCTCCTCGATCGAGTAGTAGCCGTTGCCCTTCTTGTTGAAGTCGAGGTATGGCATGGCCATCAGGCCAAAGACAACGAGGCTCGGCAGCACCACGCCGGCGTACCACGGATCGAAGTACACCAGCATTTCCTGCAGTCCCAGGAAGTACCACGGGGCCTTCGAGGGATTCGGCGTCTTGACGCTCGAGGCCGGCTCCTCCAGCGGCGCTGGCAGGAAGATCGCCCAGACGAGCAGGAAGGCCGAGACGGCCACCATGCAGATCAGTTCGGTGTAGACGAGATCGGGCCAGACGAGCACCTTTTCGTCGTCGAGCTTCTCCATCGGAGGCAGGCCCCGGGCGATCCGCTCGTCGTTCACGACCGCCTGTTTCGTGGCCACCCAGGTGAAGAACGCCAGCAGGAAGACAAGCCCGACGATCGGCACGTTGTCGGGCTTCATCACGATCGCCGCGAAATTCTCGTCGGCCATCGACAGGCCCATGAGGACCAGCGCGGCGTTGAACACCGTCCAGGCCACCATTGGCTGGACGAAGAACTTGCGAAACACGAACAGGATCGTGAACAACGCGGTCGTGCCGAGCGTGTACAGCATGGGGCCGGAAAGCGTGTTGACCAGGCTTCGGGCTGCCAGCGGCAGAGAGGGCACGAGGCTTTTCGAGCCCGACAGCGCGAGACCCGCAAGCACCATCATGACCGACGCGAATACCGACCAAGCGATCGCCCAGCCCGTCTGCTTTTTCTTCTGCCAGAGAATCAGCGCGGCCACGGCGTTCATGAGCGCCAAGGCCGTGTAGTAGAACCCGAGAAATCCGGCGACGTCTTTGAGAAACAGTCCGTTGGAGTGCATGGGTTTGGGTTACAGCGGCCCGCTGATGCCGCCGTCCTTTCGCACGCGCCAGAAATGAATCGCCAGCAGGAGCGCGACGGCCAGCGGAATCGCGATGCAGTGGAGCACGTAGAAGCGGTTCAGCGTCTCTTCACCGACGAACCGGGCTCCGAGCAGTCCGAAGCGGGCGTCGGACGCGTCGGTGATCATGTCGATGCCGCCGATCGTGAGCAGCTGCTGGCCCGGCCCCTCGTATCCGAGAATCGGGGTCGCACGGGCCATGTTGGAGCCCACCGTGATGGCCCAGATCGCGAGCTGATCCCAGGGGAGCAGGTAGCCCGTGAACGAGAGGAGCAGCGTCAGCAGGAGCAGGATCACGCCGATCACCCAGTTGAATTCCCGCGGCGGCTTGTAACTGCCCGTCAGAAAGACGCGATACATGTGGAGCCACGTCGTGATCACCATCGCATGCGCGCCCCAGCGGTGCAATTCGCGGAGGATGCCCAGGCTCGTAACGTCGCGGAGGGCGAGAATGTCGTTGTAGGCCCATTCGAGCGTGGGGCGGTAGTAAAACATCAGCAGCACGCCCGTGACCGTCTCGACCAGAAACAGGAAGAAGGTCACGCCTCCCATGCACCACGTGAACGAGAGAGCGATCCCCTGCTTCTTGATCGAGACCGGATGCAGATGCAGGAAGAAGTTCGTGAGCATCACCACGATCCGATTCCGCCGGTCGAGCGGCATCGGATGGCGGAAGATGCTCTTCCAGATCTGGGAGTTGCGGATGGTTTCGCCGATGGCCATGGAGCAGGTGATTCCTAGACGTTGATGTACGATTCCGAGTCGCCCCACTGGCCGAGTTCCTCTTGGAACGAACGGCTCTTGTCGACCTCGAGTTGGCCGTCATCTCCGACCCGGATTGCATACCGCTCGAGCGGCCGCGGCGCCGGGCCTTCGAAATTGACGCCGTCCTTGTAGAAGCCGCTGCCATGGCAGGGGCATTTGAATTTCTGTTCGGCTTCCAGCCAGTTGGGCGTGCAGCCGAGATGGGTGCAGACGGTCTTCAACGCGTAAATCTGCTGCTGCCCCTGCACTTCGCTGTTGACGACCCAAACGCCGTACTGAGCGACGTATTTCGTCTCGACACGGCCTGCGGGAAAGCCTTCCTTGAAGCCGACCTTGAATCGGCTCGGCGGCTCGGCCAGCACGTTGGGAAACATGAACCTGGCCAGGCCGAGCGTGAACAGCCCGCCGGTGATGGACAGTGCGGTAAAGCCCATCGCCATAAACGAGCCGAGCGCGAGCTGGAGGAAACTGCGGCGGTCTTCCTCCGCCTCGGCAGCCTTCTTGGTCACGGGCTTTGCGGGCTTCGGCGGCACAGCCCGGGCTACCGGGGCAGCCTTGGCAGGCGCTTCGGCGGCCGGCTTCGGACGCGGTGGGGATTTCGGCGGCGGTGCGTCGGCCTTGCTGACGGGGCCGGGCTTTGCGCCGGATCGGGCGGCGGCAAGGATGCTCGCCGTATCGCGGGCAACGGCGGCCTTCGGGGCCGCTGGCTTCGCAGCCGGCGTTGCCTTGGCGGCTGGTTTATCAGCAATTGGCTTTGCGGCCGGCTTCGCGGCAGGAGCCGCCGCGGCAGCCCCCCCCTTGGCCCTGGCCTGTGCCATGATCTCGGCAACACTCGGCCGGCCACCGGCAGCGGGCTTGGGAGCGGCAGCCTTCGCGGCGGGCTTGGCGGCAGGAACTGCCGGGGCTTCATCGGGCAACGGTTCGGCTGCTGCTGACACTGGTGTGGTTTCTACCCCACCAGCCGCGGCCTCTTTTTGCGCACGTGCCGCCGCCAAAATCTCCGCAACCGACAATTTCTTCTTTTCAGCCATCTCTGCGCCTCGGCGTTTCCCCGCCACAATCAGCCGGCCACGACCACCCGGCCAGCCCTGCTTTGGGGAAGCAAAAACGGTCCAAAAACATCGTTTTCCAACGTCTTTGGAGGGTTCGTGATTTTTTTCACGAACTCCTTTTTACTGTATCGACCACGGCAGAGGTGTCAACGTCAGACCGTCTCGAATTGCCCCAAAACATCGCCCCGCCTTGCCCAGTCGGTAGCCGGGCCGCCACAATCCGCCGCCGACGTCGCCCTGCCGCCATCCTGGAAGGAATCAGCCCTTGTCCGCATCCCGCCGAGTTTTGGTCGTTGGCAGCGGCGGCCGCGAACACGCCCTGGCTTGGAAACTGATTCGCGACGGCGCCGAAGTGCTGGTCGCCCCCGGAAACGCGGGCACGGCGGCCATTGCCGAAAATGTGCCCGTCTCCGCCACCGATATTCCCGGGCTTTTGAAACTGGCCCAGGATCGCGGCGTCGACCTCACCGTCGTCGGGCCCGAAGCGCCGTTGGTGGCGGGCATCGTCGATGCCTTCACCGCCGCCGGGCTGCGGATCTTCGGTCCCACCGCTCGGGCGGCCCAACTCGAGGGCAGCAAGATCTTCTGCAAGCAGATCCTCCACCGCGGCGACGTGCCGACGGCCATGTTCCAGGAATTTCGTTCCGTGGCGGCCGCCCGTGAATTTCTCGAGGCCCGCGAGGACATGCCGGTGGTCGTGAAGGCCGATGGCCTGGCGGCCGGCAAGGGTGTGTTTGTCTGCGGCGACCGCGCCGTCGCGCTCGAAGCGATCGCATCGCTCGGCAGCGATCCCCAGTTTGCCGCCGCCGCCAAGGGCATCCTCATCGAGGAAAAACTCGATGGCGTGGAAGTGAGCGTCATGGCGATCACCGACGGCCGGACGATCGTCACGCTGCCTCCGCTGCAGGATCACAAGGCCGCCTACGATGGCGACCAGGGGCCCAACACCGGCGGCATGGGTGCCTACTGCCCGACGCCATTCGTCGACCCGGAGTTGCTCGCCGATATCGAGGCGCGGATTCTCGTGCCCACGGTCCATGCAATGCGCCGCGCAAAGGTGCCGTTTCAAGGCGTGCTCTACGCGGGATTGATGCTGACCGCGCAGGGTCCGAAGGTGCTGGAGTTCAACGCCCGTTTCGGCGACCCCGAATGCGAGGCGCTGCTCGTCCGGCTGGAATCGAGCCTGCTCGACCTGCTCGACGCCACCGCCGACCGCCGGCTGGAGACGGTGGAACCGCCCATCTGGCGGGACGGCGCGAGCGTGACGGTGGTGATGGCGGCCGAAGGCTACCCCGGCCCGGTCGAGAAGGGCCGGCCGATCCGCGGCCTCGAGGCGGCGGCGGCCATCGAAGGGGTGCAGGTATTTCACGCCGCGACCAAACTTGTCGACGGCGCGGTGCTCTGCGACGGTGGCCGCACGCTCGCCGTGACGGCCGTGGGCGATTCGCTCCCCAGGGCAAAACTGCTGGCCTACACGGCCGTTAAGGAAATCCGCTGGCCGGGCGCATGGTGCCGCAAGGACATCTCCGACAAGGCGCTGGCCTTCGAACTCTCGGCCGCGAGCATGGATTCGGGGACGGCTGAATGAAAATCCGCGTCGGCATCGTGGGGCTCGGGAGCCAGTGGGAAGCCCGCTACCTGCCCGCGCTCCGCTCGCTGGCCGACCGGTTCGAGGTCCGCGGCATCTGCGAGCAGGTGGCCCATCTGGCGCAGCGGGCCGCCGCCGAAATCGGCGCGGTGCCCGTTGACGGCTATCGGGCGCTCGCCTCACGCGATGACATCGACGCCATCCTCTACCTCTCCGATCAGTGGTATGGCGGCGCGCCGATCCTGGCCGCCTGCGACTTCGGCAAGGCGGTTTACTCCGCGATCTCGTTTCCAGTCGACGCCGCGGAGGTGCAAATGCTCCGCCAGCGCGTGGAGGAATCCGGCATCGCCTTCATGGCCGAACTGCCGCGACGTCATGCGCCGGCGACGATCCGCCTCAAGGAGCTGATCGCCACGCGGCTCGGCCGGCCGCGCATGCTCTTCTGCCATCGCCGCGTGGCACACTCCGGCGGATCAGCCGCCGCTCCACTCCGCGATCAGGCCAGCGAGGCCCGCGACCTGATGGAGTTGGTCGACTGGTGCCGCTACGTCGTCGGCGAGGAGCCGACGAGCGTGGTCGCGGTGCGGCACGCCGAAACCCCCGGGGCCGACGTTGACGACTACCAGATGATGAGCCTCGACTTCTCGCCGACTGGACGGCCCGGCGATGGCGTGCTCGCGCAGATCAGTTGCGGCTACTACATGCCCAGGCAATGGGAGGAGGCGGTCGGGTTCCGCCCGCCGCCCGCCCTGCAAGTCGTGTGCGAGAATGGCATCGCCTTCATCGACCTGCCCTCGAACCTCGTCTGGTTCGACACGGCCGGCCGCCAACAGGAATCGCTGGAGAGCGAGCGGCCCGTCGGCGAGCACATGCTCGTGCAATTCCACCGCAAGGTGACGAGCCTCGTCCGCGCCGTGAGCGGCCTCGACGACTCCCTGCGGGCGATGCAGATCGTGCAGGCCGCCGCGGAGAGCCAGCGTGAAGGCCGCCGCGTCGTGATCGGCTAAGAAGCCGATGGCAGCCTGAAGGCGACCCTACTGAATCGCGGCCACGACGAGGTCGCCGATTTCTTTCGTGCCATGGCCCATCTTGCCGGCGGCCTGGCTTTTCATCTTCGTGCCGGTGATGTGGGCCACGGCCTTGTCGATTCTCGCGCCCGACTGCGGATAGCCGCTGTGCTCCAGCAGCATCGCCATGGCGTTGATCGCCGCGATCGGATTGATGACGTTTTGACCGGTGTACTTGGGGGCGCTGCCTCCCATCGGCTCGAACATGCTCACGCCGCCCCGATCGGGATTGAGATTCGCGCCCGCGGCCACGCCCATGCCGCCCTGCAGAATGCCACCGAGATCCGTGATGATGTCGCCGAACATGTTGGTGGTGACGATCACGTCGTAGGCGTCGGGGTTTTTCACCATCCACATGCAGCAGGCGTCGACGTGGTTGTAGTCGGTCTTCACGTCGGGGTAGTCCTGGGCCACTTCCTGGAACGTCCGCCACCAGAGATCGTGGCCGTAGGTGAGGACGTTGGTCTTGGCGACGAGCGTGAGCGTCTTCTTGGGGCTGTTCCGCTTGCGGGTGTAATCGAACGCCCAGCGGATGCACCGCTCGCAGCCCTTTCGCGTGTAGACGGCCTGCTGCACCGCCACTTCGTCGGGCGTTCCCTTTTTGAGATAGCCACCAACGCCACAGTAGAGATCCTCCGTGTTCTCGCGGACGACGACGAAGTCGATGTCCTTCGGGCCGCGTCCGGCCAGCGGCGTCTCGACGCCGGGGAGCAGTTTCACAGGGCGAAGATTGATGTACTGATCGAGTTTGAACCGCAGTTCGAGCAGCAGGCCCTTCTCGAGAATACCGGGGGCGACCTGCGGGTGGCCGATGGCGCCGAGGAAGATCGCGTCCTTGCCGCGGAGCAGGTCGAGGCCGCCCTCGGGAATGATCTCGCCGGTCTTGAGATAGCGGTCGCCGCCCCAGTCGAGCGTTTCGATCTCATAAGCGATGCCGTCGAGCCGGGAAACCGCCTCGAGCACCTTCATCGCCTCGGCCGTGACCTCGGGGCCCGTTCCGTCTCCGGGAAGGGCGGCAATCTTCAGCGTCTTCGAGGCCATGGGTGAGGGAACTCCGCGGGGCAGTGGGTGAAACGTGTGCGGAATCTAGCCGACGACCGCAGCGAGTGGAACCGCCCCGTGCGATTCCCGGAGGCCGGCAAACTCGCGAGCGTCAGGGATGCCGATCCTGTTCGGCACGCCCAGTGCGGCCCAGCGCCGCCCAGAGTGGCCCAGTGCCGCCAGCCCGCATTGGTCGCCGGGACGGCAGAAGTCGCGTCGCGTGGATTTTTCGCACCGTCGTTGTGCGGCAGCGCTGACCTTGAACGAGCGAAAACTCCAATGCTCCTCGAGCTTCCGCCGATCCCGGCTCCTCAGGGCTCCTTCGTTTGAAGACCGCTTCAACCGGCCGGAGGCCGGCAAGCGAAGCGGGGCCATGGATGGCCCGCGCCGCGAGGAGAGCCCGCCGCAGAGCGCAGGGCTGGAGGCCCGGGTATCTTCCGGCCGGAGGCCGGCAAGCGAAGCGGGGCCATGGATGGCCCGCTTCGCGTACAACTAGTTATTGCTGAAATCGAGCTGCTTGCCCGACTTGATACCGAGCGGATTCTTGACGAATCGCTGGCGGCAGTTGTCGCAGAGATCGAATCGCATCGACAGCGTGCCGTCGTCGAACAGGCCATCCTGGTCGGCCGAACGCTCATCGATGCTCTCCAGCAATTCCTGCATCTCCTCGAGATGATCTCCGTCTTCTTCGTTGCAGCAACTGCTGCCGTCGACGTGATTGCCGGTCATGTCATCGACCGCCGGAAACACCTCGATTTTCACGACATGCCGCACATCGGAGTGCATGCTGATGGGGCGTTTGCAGATATCGCACGAGTAATGGAGCATCGTTTTCTCCGGGTGAATCGGGGGGCAGAGCGCGGTCCCCGACGGGCGATCGTCGCTCGCTGCGTTGAGTGTGCCTGTAAGCTTCGTCCAAGGCAAGCCTTGAGCATGGCAGAATTGGCGGGCGAGTCTGGGCTATTTGGCACGCGATTGTCCGTCAGGCTAGACTATCGGGAAGTTCGGTCATGACCATGCGGCCATGTCCCAGAGGGGTTTGTATGTCCGGTTTCGCTCCCGCGGCTCAGATCTCCGCACCGGCAACGTCAGTGCCCGGGGCGCTCGGTTTGAGCGTGCTCGTGCTCAACCGGTCGTTCGTGGCCGTGCACATCACCAACGTGCGACGGGCGATCACGCTCCTCTTTCGCGAATTGGCCGAGGTGGTGCACATCGAGGAGGGGCAGTATGCGGCCTATTCGCTCGATACATGGCGGGAGCTCTCGGCTTTGCAGGCGTCGTTTCGCACGCCCGACCAAGACTGGGTGCAGGCCGTGGGCTACGAACTGCAGGCTCCGCGGGTGATCCGGCTCATCTCCTGCGATCGGGGACCGCGACAGGGGCTGCGGTTCAACCGCCGTAACGTCTTCGCCCGCGATGGAAACCTCTGCCAATATTGCGGCAAGCATTTTCCCACGAGTGAACTGTCGCTCGATCACGTGGTGCCCCGCAGTCGCGGCGGCAACACAAGCTGGGAAAACATCGTCTGCGCCTGCGTGGCCTGCAATGTCCGCAAGGGCGGCCGCACGCCGCAGGAAGCCCGCATGCAGATGATTCGCCTGCCCGTGAAGCCGAAACGGAGTCCGCTGCTTTCGGTCAAACTCGGCAACCCGAAGTATCAGAGCTGGAAGAGCTTTGTCGACACCGCCTACTGGCTCGTCGACCTCCGTTAGCCGCCACGGACAACATCGCCGGGAGGGCGAGGTTTTCGTGAGCCTTCATAAAGCTCACCGAAGCTCTGTGAGCCTCGGTGACACTAGCAGAGGGGGTCTTTTTTCTCGGTGATCACCGGGAGTTGCGGGGACATCTCGGCGTTGAGTGCCGTGAAATCCTTCCACTCCGCGGGCAGGTTGTCCTCGTGGAAGATCGCCTCGACCGGGCATTCGGGGACGCACGCCTCGCAGTCGATGCACTCGTCGGGGTGGATGTAGACCATTTTGTCACCCTCGTAGAAGCACTCGACGGGACAAACCACCACGCAGTCGGTGTACTTGCAGGCGAAACAGGGTTCGGCGACGACGTGCGTCATGATCAAAAACTCCTTGGGAAGCTTGAAATCCTTGGTGACTGGCCGATCAACAGCGCGAATCCTAGGTTGATCCAGGAAACCTGTCAACGAATCAGGAATCGGCATTTTAGCCCGGTTTCGTGAGCCGGCCGGGAATGACATTGGTGCCACGGCGAAGGGGGCTCTATGATTTCGGATGGCGGGCCTATTTTCGCTGTCAGGGACGGAAATTGGCCGTTGTCGCGGGCAACCAACGCGATCGCCCACAGGGTGTGCCATGACCGTCGTTGGAGAGTCGGAAAAAGGTGCGATCGGCTCGGCCGCAGCGGCCCCGCTGGCGGCTGCCTCGGCCCAAGACCGTCAACTCGTACAGGCCTGCCTGGCATCGACAGCCGGCGCCTGGGATGAGTTCGTGGGACGATTCGCCGGCCTGCTCGGTCACGTCGTTGACCGGACGACCGCCCAGCGACACCGGTCGCTTTCCTCCGCCGACCGTGACGACCTGATCGCCGAGGTCCTCGTCGAATTGCTCAAGAACGACGCCGCGGCGTTGCGGGCTTTCGCCGGCCGATCCTCCCTGCCGACGTATCTGACGGTGATCGCGCGACGGGTCGCCGTGCGGGCGCTCTGTCGCGAACCGGAATCAACGCGGTCCGGTCAGCAGGCTCACGGAACGCAGCCCGCGCTCGAGCCGCAGCCGGCGGACCGCCGGAACGCCGAACGCGATCTCATCGACCGAGAGGAGATCGAGGTGCTGCTTTGCAGGCTCGATGAGTCTGAGGCCCGGCTCGTGCGGCTCCACCATCTCGAGTCGCGCAGCTACGGCGAGATCAGCCGGATCACGGGGCTACCGATCGGCTCGATCGGCCCGGCCCTTTCCAGGGCGCGGCAGAAGATGCGCGAGAGCCCCGCCGCCGGCGGTGTGGCGACCGGTTGAGTGGCCCTAGGGCGTTGGCTGTTGTGCCGGCGGCGGGCCGATCACGACGGACGGATCGGCAAGATCGACCGGTTCGTAGCCCTCATAGGCGGGCATCTGCCAGAGTTGACCGGGATCGGTGGTCGGCATGTTCGTGGTAATCGCCGCCAGTTCCAACTGAAATTCGATGCCCGACGCCGGCCAGGAGACCTCGACGAGCCGCGGCAGCGCGGCGCCGGACTGCGGATCGACGCGATGCTTCGATGTGCGGACGCTCGCCAGCCGTTCACCCGCACCGGTGAAGAGATGCTGTTCCACCACGAGGCCGGTGGTGCCGTCGAGGATCGTCGACTTGAGCAGTTCGCCGTCGGGGGCGGTGATGCGGCTGCGGATCTCGAGCCGGCCGTCCGGCAGCGTGAACGGCCCCTCGTGGCGGTCTTCCGACCTGAAATTCACGAGTCCGAGCAATTCCGGCATCCAGTCGGCGCGGAGCGGCAGGAGCCGCCGCGCGGAAGATTGCGCGTATTGATCGTGGCGGCAGAACAGCATCACCGGCGGCTGATGGCGGCGAATCCAGAGCCAGAACAGGTCGTCGTTGCTGCCGATGTCGAGTTCGCTGCCGGTGACGCTCGTCTGCGCCCGCAGTCGGAAGCGGCGCGGCGGCTCGCAGGCCACCTGGGCCGAGAGCCGGGGCACGCCCGGCACCACGAGCACCGCCTGCGGCGCCATGTAGCTCCGCACCCGCTGCGTGTTGTCGTGGACGCCGGCGATGATCTGGTCGAGCGTGGCCTGAGGGGGCAGCGCCCGCGGCAGCGGCATCGTTCCCACCTGGTAGCCGCGGAGCACCTGGGGGCAGGTCGCTCCGCTCGAGGCCAGGCAGATCACCAGCAGCGCGAACAGGCTGCCGCGCGACGGGCCGCGGGGGCGAAGCCGTGAGTGGACGGTCATGCCGCACCTCCCGACCAGAGCAAGGCCGTGAGTCGCTCCTGCACCCCGGCGGCTGCCGCTTCCTGCGGCGGAATCACCGGCACCAGATATTCGCTGTCACGGCGGCGGCAGGCAAGCAGCAGCGTGTCGGCGGCTGCAAGGTTTGCCGGCTTGTCGGCGGCGTGCCTGTCGACCATCCGCAGCACCCGGCGGCGGACGAGTTCGAGCGCCAGCAGATAGCGGATTGCCGCGTCCTCCGGCCGGCCGTCGAGCTGCTCGAGCACGTCGAGCAGCACGTCGACGGGCGCGAGCGTCGAGCCGCCGGTGTCACCGGCCGGATAGGTTGACTGCCACCAGGCGAGGGTCTGCTCGGGTGGCCCCGCCCAGGTCTCGGGGGAGCAGTCGAGCCGTTCGAGCCCGCCCTTCCTCCGGACGAGCGCCGAATAAAACGTCTCGCCGGGAACGAAAGCCCGGCCGTTCAGCCCGCAGCAGCCGTTGGGTCGGTGGAGTTTCAGATCCATAGTGCAGGCGCACCCGTGCCGCGGAACAGTCCCGAAAGGGGGCGAGAGATATAGGCAATGCCACGCCGCGACTCAACCCACATTGCCGCCGCGAAGCGGGGCAGGCTGGGAAAGACCGGAGAGAAGCAGCTCGGCCACCTCCGCGATGCCCCCCTCGTCGTGCGTGGCCACCACGCGGTCGGCGGCCGCCAGCACGTCTGCAGTGGCGTTGCCCATCGCGATGCCGAGGCCGGCTCCGCGGATCATCGGCAGGTCGTTGACATCGTCGCCAACCGCGCAGATGGCGGCCGGGTCGATCCCCCACGGCCCCGCCAGCGAGAGCACGCCCGACCATTTCGTCACGCCGGCCGGCGCGATCTCGCACATCCAGTCGCGATACCGCGGGCTGCGGATCGTGTGCAGGGACAACTGCCCGGGCCAGGCTGCGACGAGCATTCTTTCGAGGTCGAGCATTTCGGCATGCGTGCCCATCGTGAACCCGGCAAAGACACCCGGCGGCGGAGCGCGATCCAGGTCCGACACGACGTTGGCCAGGCTGCGGTTACGGTCGAGATAGTCGGCCACGCCGCGGCTGCCGTCGACTTCCCGCGCCGGGTCGTGTGGTGCGGCGCTCGCCAGGCTGCGGCAATGAAAGTCGAACCCCGCAGCGAAGCTGTCGGTGTAGAGGATCGGCTCGTGCCCGCGGTCTACGATCAGGCGGAGTGATCCCTCGAGCACCCCCTCGGCAAATCGGGCCCGCGCCAGCGTCGCGTGATTCCGCACGTCCTTGATGAGCGCGCCGGAAGCCGTCACGAGCGGCGTGTCGACAGACAGGCGTTCGGCCACGGGGAGCACGTCGCGGTAGCGCCGGCCGGTCGCGAGCAGCACGCGGATTCCCGCATCGCGCACCCGATGGATCGCCGCGCAGGTGGCGTCGGTGATCTCGTGACGGCTGTTGCTGAGCGTGCCGTCGACGTCGAGGACGAGCAGTTGGATTGCGGCGGGAGAATTCACTGCTGGTGCGGCGGGCATGTTTGATATGGTACATGGTTGGTCATGAACGACGTTCCATTTACGCCCGTGGCCCGGGTGGGTGAGATTCCCGTCGGTGCGGGCCGCACCTACGAGGTCGCCGGCCGGCTCGTGGCGGTATTTTTCGACGGCGAGAACTATTCCGCCATCGACGATCTCTGTCCGCACATGGGCGCATCGCTCGGGTCGGGCCCGCTCTGCGACGGCGTCGTCACCTGCCCGTGGCATGCGTGGCGGTTTCGTCTTTCCGACGGCGCCTGGTGCGACAATCCGAAACTCAGGGTCGACGTCTTCGAGGTACGGCTCGTCGGCGACGTCATCGAGGTGCGGGTGACGCCCGCGGCCCCCGTCGAACTGCCTACGAGCCCTGCGCCGCAATCCTGACCGAGCCGCCCGGCACGAGCACCCGCGGCTCGGCCAGTTTTTCAGCGGTCACCCGCGCCGCCCAGACAGCGGCATCCTGCGCGATCGGCGGCCAGGTGCCGTAATGGTTCGGCAGCGCGATCCGCGGCTTGAGGAGCCGCAGCGCCTCGTAGGAGTCTTCGGGGCCCATCGTGAAGACGTCGCCGATCGGCAGCACCGCCACGTCGATGCCCCGTCCGTCGCGGGGCCGTCCGATCCGCTGCATGTCGGAGAAGAGCGCCGTGTCTCCCGCGATGTAGGCCCGCACACCGCCGACATCCAGCAGCCAGCCCGCCGGGTTGCCGCCATACGTGCCGTCGGGCAGGCTCGACGAATGGTGGGCGATTTCCATCTTGGCCGTGCCGCCGGGCACCGCCACGCTTCCGCCGAAGTTCATCGGCTGGGTGTTTTCCACTCCCTGCTTCGCGAGCCACTGGGCGATCTCGAAGGCGCACAGCACCCGCGCCTGCGTCCGCTTCGCGATTGCCACCAGGTCGGCCACATGGTCGAAGTGGCCGTGCGTGACGAGGATCGTGTCGCAGGCCACGTCCTTCGCCTTCATGGACGCGGTGGGGCATTCATCGAAAAAGGGGTCGACGAGGAGCACGCCCGAGCCGGTGTCGATGAGCCAGGTGGCGTGGCCGGTCCAGGTGAGGGTGATTGCCATATGAGGTTCCTTAGGGACGCAGTCGTGCCAGCATGAGTTTCTTCGAGGTTTCGACGCCCGGCTGGCCGTACGGGTTCGTGCCGACAAGGCGGCCTTCGGCCACGGTCGCAAGCATCAGCATCTGCAGCAGTTGGCCGACCGTGTGCTCGTCGACCCGCGGCAGCACGATGTCGGCCGTGGGCCGTTTGTCCCGAGCATAAGCTTCGCTGACGCCGGCGGCCGCGGCGGCCAGCATGTCGGGCCAGGCCGTGCCGACCAGATCGTCGAGGGTGTCTTCATTGCCTGCGAAGCCGCTGATCGGGGGCAGTTTCAGCCGGTCGCGGCGGGGCGCGCCCACGAGCAGGTTCGTGATGAGTTTGTCGCGCCGCCCCCCCTGGTGCTGCTGACCGCGGGAGTGCAGATCGCGGGTCATGACGGTCGTCAGCGGCGTGGCCCCCTGCCCCGCCTTGCCGAGGCTCTCGGAGAGCAGTTTGTCGTACCAGAGGCCGACGGCCTCGAGACGGTTGCTCCACGTCGAGAGCACACGGATCGTCGCGCCCATGCCGACCTCGGCAAGGTGCGACACGCCGGCATAGAGCAGCACCGGATTATCGGCGACTGGTGCCTCGCGAAAGCAGCGGTTCATCGCGGCCGCGCCCTCGAGCAGTCGCACAACATCGATGCCCACGATCGCCGCCGGGAGCAGCCCCACGGCGGTGAGCGCGGAGAACCGGCCGCCCACGCCGGCGGGGATTTCAAACCGGTCGGGGCAGCCGATCGCCCCGGCCAGATCGGCGAGCCGGCCCGTCTTGCCGGTGATCGGCACGACGAGAGCGGCGAGCTTGCGGCGGTCGCCGTTCACCGCGGCAAACAGGGCCTGAAGAAACAGCCGCGTCGCGACGGCCGTCTCGAATGTGTCGCCGCTCTTGCTCACGACGAGCAGGGCCCAGCGGTGGAGCAGGTCGTTGGAGCCCTGCGGCGCGGCGAGCAGATCGAGCAGCCCCTGGGCGGAGTCGTTGTCGATATTGAAGCCCTCGAACGAGAGCCGCGGCCGGCCGCCACGTTCGCCACGCGGCAGGTCGTTGTGAAACGGATGACAGCACGACTCGAAGAGCGCCCGCGTGCCCAGGGAAGAGCCGCCGACCCCGAGCACCACCACGCGGTCGACTGCCTCGCGAATCCGACGGGCAGCGGTGAGGATCGCGAAGAGTTCGCTCCGGGGCCGCTGCGTGTTGTAGTCGGCGAGCAGCCGGTCGGGCAGGTCGATGAATGCCGAATCGAGCACCTCCCCGGGCTGCACGCCGCCGCTGCGGAAGCGGTCGACGTCGGAGAGTGTGTCTGTCCGTGCCTGGTCGAGCGGGCCCGCGAGGTCGGCAAGGCTTTGACGCGGGATGCCGCCGGTCGCAAAGACGCCCGCCGGCTCGTAGACGATCGGATCTACGGGCAGCTTCGGGCGGACGACGCTCATGGGAGTTTCTCGTGGATGACGCGTGTGGGCGCGAGAATGTAGCCCATCCGGCCGGCGAGCGTCGCCGGGCCGGCTGCCAGTCCGGTCTTGCGGTGGCAGGCGCGACTCGGGAAAACATCCCTGCCGCGGCATGCGTGTTTGTGCCGGGCGAAAAAACCCCGCAGGAGCAGCAACACCGTGAATCAGCTCGACTTGGTGCGTGAACTGGCCGAGAAATCGCAGACGAAGATCGTGATGCTCGTGGCCGACGGTTTGGGTGGCCTGCCGCTGCAAAAGGGGGGCAAAACAGAACTCGAGACCGCCGCCACGCCCAACCTCGACCGGCTCGCGGCCTGCGGCACGAGCGGTTCCAGCGTCCCCGTCCTGCCCGGCATCACGCCCGGCTCCGGCCCCGGTCATCTCGGCCTTTTTGGCTACGACCCGCTTGAATTCAAGATCGGCCGGGGAGCCCTCGAGGCGACGGGCATCGGGTTTGAACTGGGCCCCGACGACGTGGCGGCCCGCGGCAATTTCTGCACGCTCGACACCGCCGGCCTCATCGCCGACCGCCGCGCCGGCCGGATTCCCTCGGAAGAGAGCTTCAAGGTGGTCGAGCGGCTGCAGGGCGTGAAGATCGAAGGCGTCGAAACGTTCGTAAAGCCGGTGAAGGAGCACCGCTTCGTCGTTGTTTTTCGCGGGCCAGGTCTCAATGGCGGTGTTGCCGACACTGATCCGCAGGCCGTGGGCGTGGCCCCGCTCGATCCCCAGCCGATCGTGCCGGCTGCCCGGCGAACGGCCGATGTGGCCAAGGAGTTCGTGCGACAGGCCCGGGCACTCCTCAAGGATGAGCCGAAGGCCAATGGCCTGGTGCTCCGCGGCTTCGCCGGCAAGCCGCAACTTCCGGGATATGAGGAACTTTACGGGCTGCGGGCCGCCGCGATCGCCGTCTACCCGATGTACAAGGGCCTCGCCCGGCTGGCCGGCATGACCCTCATCGGCAAGGCCCAGTCGCTCGACGAGCAGATCGATGAACTGGGGAAGTGCTGGCAGGACTACGACTTTTTCTTCCTGCATTTCAAATACACCGATTCCACCGGAGAAGATGGTGATTTTGCCGAGAAAGTGCGGCGGATCGAAGAACTCGATCGGGCCATTCCCAGGATCGAAAAACTTGGCCCTGACGTGCTGATCGTGACGGGTGACCATTCGACGCCAAGCCGCCTCAAGAGTCATAGCTGGCACCCTGTGCCAACGCTGTTGTCGGCCGAGAGCTGCCGTCCCGATGGCCTGACGAAGTTTGCCGAGCGTCAGTGCCTGCAGGGCGGCCTCGGCATGTTCCCTGCAAAGCATCTGATGCTCATGGCCATGGCCCATGCAGGACGGTTTGGAAAGTTCGGGGCCTAGCAGGCCTGTGGACATGGTGGGACATGGCCAGCATGGCCGGCATGGCCGGCATGGCCGGAGGCGCGATGCCCGGTGGCTGCCTGGGGCGATTTGCCCCAGGCGCGGCTGTCCCCTGGGGCGATTCGCCCCACCCCCTGGTCGCTGGCGACCGATTGGAGTGGAGCGATTCGCCCCACCTCGCCCAATCCTCCACAGCCGCCACGTCGTTCCGAAAAAAATAGTTCGGTCATAATCCGGGCTGTTTTCCAGAGATTTTCTCTCTTCCTCGACGGCTTGCCACCAACTGGCGGAGCGATTGGCACGGCGCGTGCATCTGAATCAAGCGTGTGAGGCCGATCGCTTCAAAGCGAGCCTTGCCCGCAGCGTCGTTTGCCGCTGCGGTTCGTCATGTTCGGAAGTCGCTTGTCTGTCAGGAGAACGCTCATGAAATCCCTCGTGCAGTCCCCATCTACAGGTGCGGGTGCTTCCGCTGCCCGCTGGTCGCTGACGCGTGCCGACGTGCTGTTGTGTGCGGTGCCGATCGCCCTGTTTTTGTCGATCGTGTCGCTCGTCTGAGTGCCGCGAAGCGCGGACTTTGTTCTGTCTCTTTGAGTCAGACCCCCCTGATGCCTACGGATTGCCGAAAGGATTCACCATGTCGTCGCAGCACCGCCTGATCGGCTCCCGAGCCTCCCGTGCCTTCTCGTCGCTGGCGATCAGCTGTGTGATCACCCTCCTGTCGCTGCTCGCCCTGTCGTTCGGAGCACTGCAGAAGTCGCGAGCGGAAGGGGTGAACGGAATGGTGGTCAATACCACCATGTCGTCGGCAAACCAGGCGCTGGTGTTTTCGCCGGCGATGCTCCCCGCATCTTCCGCTTCGGCGGTGCGTCTGGCAGGGGCGCCACTATGGATTTCCAGGCGACCCGTGGACGTCCGGAGTCAGGTCAGCCCCACCCGGGAATTTTTCGGTCTCTCAAAAGTGGCTTTTCCGTTGCTCGTCAGTGACTTGACTCCTGCTGCTCCGGCTGGCAAGTCGGTTTTGATGTCGGGCCGCACGGTGGGTATTCGCTGAACAACTTTTCACAACTTCGACAATTCTCCGTTCAACAATGGATTCTCACATGACAAATCTCGAAAACAACGACGTTCTGGCCAGCATCCCGTCGCTGAAAATGCTCGGCATCAACGAGATTGTCATCGTTGATCCGACGTATGATCGCTACGGCGATTTTGTGCAGGCCGCCCGGGCTGGCGACGTCGGACTCCACTTCTGCTGCGATGGGCGTTCGGCCGTGCGAATGGCCCGCCGGTTTCGCGCCGATGTCTGGCTGGTAAGCACCGAACTCCCGGACATGTCGGGGTTTGACCTGCTCGACATGCTCTCTCCGCACGTCGTGCAGGGGGATGTCGATCCGATGCTCTCCGGCGCGAGGATTTCGCTCGGCCGCATTGGGGAAGCGACGCGTTCGGGGATTTTTCTCGTCGCCAGTGAATACCGGCTCGAAGAGGAGCAGCGTTCGCTGGCCTCCGGCATCGCCGGCTATCTCGTTCGTCCGATCACGCTCGACGTGATCCGTGCCACCCGTGCGCCCGCCGAAGCGGTGCCATTTTCCGTTCAACATCAGTGACCCTCACCTATTGCTTTTGCTCCGCATCCTCGATTGACAACCGGCTTGATCCGTCTTTTCTTTTTCGCATATCTCAGCATTGATCAGCAGCCGATTGGTCACGTCTTTTCTTTGGGGAAACGAGAAGGAGTCGCTGATGAGCCACGATGCTCTCAGGTGGGATGTTCCTGCTGAAGTGCCCAACGTCGTCGTCGTCGATGGACATTTCGAAGCCTACGGGCCTTTGGCTGCCAGCGCCCGGCTAGGAAAGCTGAACCTGCATTTTCGTTCCAGTGGTGCCGATGCCATCAAACTCGCACGCCGTCACCGGGTGGACGCATGGCTCGTGGCAACGGAACTCGACGATATGTCGGGGCACGATTTCCTCGAACTGCTGCAATCCCGACTGGGTGATTCCAAGGTGGCCATCGTCGAGGCCGCGGCAAACCCCGGACGCCATTGGGATATCGCCAGCCGGGAAGCGGCCGAGGTGGGAGCGGATTCTCTGCTCGCCCCGCCGATTACGTTTCGCGACTTGGAGTCACTTCTGGGTATCGGCGCTGGAAGCCGCCCCGTACTGTCCGTTCCCAAGGCATCGCGTGCCGTGGTGACGCTCCCGGTCGGCGTTGGGGCGGCCGTCGTGGCGATCGCCGTTTTGATGCTGGGCTGACTGTTCGTGGAACGGCCGACTGGTTCCACCGTCTGACTTCCGCATAGCCTGCTTCGATCGTCCCGCTTACCAGCGGGCTTCGACGCCGAGGCCGCCCATGTCGGCGATGGGCAGCGGTACGACGCTCACTTCCATGCCGTTGAAATGCAGTTCCGTGTTGCTCACGGCCCGGGAACTGGCCCATGCCAGATACCAGCCGAGGAACACCTGCGATGGAAAGTGGGAATCGGTCGTCATTCGTGAGAAGCCGACGAACGTCGAGCAGACATAGAGCGCCCCCTTGGCCAGCGGGTTTTCGACCATATCGGCGGCGGCCAGGAAGGGGATCGCGCCCACGAACGCGTGGCCGCTCACGCCGTTATCGTCCTGGAACGACTTCCACTGGCTGCCGGACGAACTGTTCTCGAGCGGCCGCGATGCACCGGTGGCCAGCTGCAACGCATACACGGGCGGCGCCCCCACGAGGAACATCCGCAGCGACCGTGAGCCCCATTCCCCGACGACGTTGCCCGCGGGCTGCCCCTCGAAGACAAGGCCCGTGACCGCTGCCGCACCAAATATGCTCAGCGCATAACGGCCCTCACCGATGTCCTTGCAGCCTCGAAAAAACGTGCCGACATCCGTCGGCTCCACGCTCTGCTGCCAGGCGTCTTGCATCGTCATGTCGAAGCCGGTGTTGGCCATCAGCGCGCCGGCGCCGAAGGCCGCGGTGGTGCAGACCAGGCTCTCGCAGGAATAGAAGTTGCGGTAGTCCTCGAGCACCTTATAGCCGAATCGCGCCGTCCGCGGATGACTGCTGTGGGCCCAGGGCGGCTCGTTCCGGGAAGCCAGCATGCCCTCGCCATCGAGCGGCGGCAGCGTATAGACCGGCTCACTGCCCGGCGCCATGCGGGCGGCCAGCATCGTCGTGATATTGGTGCGCTCGCCTCCGAAACTGTCGGTCTGCCAACCTCCGGTCATTTCGACGCGGCCGGGCCCGGCCGGCTCGTGAGCCGCCGCGATCGACTGCGTCTCGATGATGGCGTCGATCCAGGCCCCGTCCGCGCCTGGCACAACCCGGATCACGACCCGCTGCCGCCGGGGTGGCCACGACCGTGCGGCCAGCGGCAGTCCGCCTTGCACCGTCGGTTCCGCGGGGGGTTCGACCCACGCCGATTCGATCAGGCCATCGCGGGGCGGCTTCGACGTGAAATCGGGTTCGATCGTGCGGACGATCGGCCAGTCGGCCCCAACGGTCGCCAGCGTCTGCCGCCAGAGCCGCATCCCATTCTCGCTCGGCAGGAACATGCCGCTGACATCCTGCGGCTGTTCGCCGCCGGCAGCTTCTGGCGCCGGCAGCGGCAGCAACTCGTTTGCGCCCTCCTCAGCACGGCCAAAGCAAAGAAGCAAGAGCGAGACGACCGTTGCGCCCGCCACCCGCGCGCACTGGGAGGCAAGCCCGCGCAGGGCTCCGCTGTGCTTGGCCGCGTCGAAAAATGGGGGCGGTCTGGTTGGCATCGTGGGGGGGAGAATGTCCCAACCCAGGGCCCCCGGAGCAAGGTGGTTTTCAGGCCAAAAACCGGCTCAGTTTGCCGCTGCCTCGATGAACACTTCCAATTGCTGACCGACGAAGAGGGGCGGCCGCCCGGCCGGATCGCACTCGTAAATGACCTGCAGCACCCGGGTGTCGACCCGCTCGGTGTTGTCGCCCGTGAGCGACTTTTTGGGCACGACAAATGGCTCCACCCGCACGAACTTGAGCGGATACCGTTCCTGCAGGCTGCCGCGTGGCACGGCCGACGCCTGGGCCTTGCTGTCGAACCGGGCGATGTCGAACTCGTCGATATCGACCCGCACGTGCAGCCGGTCGACGTTGCCCAGGATCACGAGCGGCTGGCCTGGCGGCGTGCCCACGAATTCGCCCGGCCTGACGTTGACCTGCAGCACCCGACCGGCGACGAGCGACCGCACCGTCAGGCGGTCGAGTTCCATCTCTATTTTCGCCACTTCGGACTCAGCCTTGGCCACGCCGGCCCGCGATACGTCGCGGTCATATTCCCATGAGCCCGATTTCAGCAGGTTGAGATCGGCCTGGGACCGCTCGAGATTGGCCTGCGCTGCCGCGAGTGCCTCGCGCCTTGCGATCAATTCCTGCTCGGTCGTCACCTTCCTGGCGAATGTCTCCTCGCTCCGCCGCAGCGCATCGGCCTCGCGGACAACGGCCGACTGGGCCTCGTTCACCTGTGCGATGAGAACGGGAATCTTTTCCTTGCGGGGCTCCGCCTCGAGCCGCAGGAGTTCGCTCTTGGATTGCAATACGGCCGCCCGCTTCACGGCCAGTTCGCCCTGCAGTTCCCGTTCGTCCAGCCTGAAGAGCGGCGTGGCCGGCTCCACGGCGTCGCCGACGGTGACGAACACCTGCACGACGACACCCGGCGTTGCCGAACCAACGGCGATGTTTTCCGTCTGCGCCTCGACGACCCCGGCCGCTGCGAGCGTCGCTGCAAACGGGCTGCGGGCCGGGGCGATGGGCGGCGGCGGATCGCGAGCGATCACGCGGGTCTTCCAGACATACCAGCCCGCGAAGCCCAAGAGTCCCAGGGCGAGCAGCGGCAGTCCAAACTGGGTGAGGTAGTCACCGAGTCCACGCCGACGGTGCAGGCGGCGTTGCGAAGGCACTGGAACGACGGATGCTTCGGTGGGAGCGACAGCCATGGGAGGTATCGTACGGGATGCGGCCCCTTAGGGCACGGAGGGTGGTGGGCCGCCGCCGGGAGCGGCATGGGCCGTCGCCCACGCATCGAGCAGCGTTACTTGCCTGGAAAAATCCTGCTCGGCGACGTTGACCGGGCTCTTGAAGAAGCAGGCGAGCCACTCAAGCGCGCCGTATTCCCCCGCCCGCCGGCCGCGCTCGACGAGCCGCACGAGGTCGAGCACGAGCGGCGCCGCGAGGATCGAGTCGCAGCCCTGCCAGGTGAACTGCAGCGTCATCGGCGTGCCGAGGAAGCCACGGAAATGAATGTGATCCCAGGCCGTCTTCCAGTCACCGAGGCTCTGGATGTATTCGATCGAGACGTGGGTCTGGGGCGGATAACCGAGGATGCTTGCCAGGAGATGATCCTTGCTGCGCACCTTGGCCGCCTTGTTCCGCGGATCGTCGAGCACCTTGCCGTCCATGTTGCCGAAGATGTTGTGGCCCACCCAGCTCATGACTTCCAGGTGCCGCGCGGCGAACATCGGCGCGAGCACGCTCTTGAGCAGCGTCTCTCCCGTCTTGCCGTCGCAGCCGGCGTGGGCGATCTTCCGCTCGATCGCGACCTGCTGCAGACACGCCGGCGTAGCGCCAGTCGACGGCGTAAAATTCACGTATGAGGCCCCGGCCTCCGCGGCCGCGAGAAAGTAGAGGCTGCTCGCGGGCAGCGGGCACTTCGCGGCGTCGTTGAGGAGCGGCTCGACCTCCGCAAAGTCCTTGGGGATCGGCAGCGCGGGGGGCGGCTCCGTGGAAGCGACGTTGACGACCACGACATGTGCGAGGCGTTCCGCTTTTTGGAAGTGTTCGATGTCGGCCCGCACGCGGTCGATCGCCTGCCGCGGGGTTTCGACGACGGCGGCCGTGCGGGCGTCGGCCAGACTCTGGATCCGGTCACCCGCGGCCACGATCGTGCCGGGCCGCAGCCGCGCCTCGACCTCGGCAAAGAAATCGGCGGCGCCATCGAGCAGTTCGGGCGTGATCGCGCGGCTCTCGGTCCACATCCGGCGGGCCTCGTCGCCGAGGCCTCCGGCGCGGATGTCGTGGCCACCGACGACGATGTCGGCGAAGTCGACGAGGTCCAGCCGGGTGAACGGGTCGAGCGCGGTCACCAGGCCGACGGGCTCGATGGCTCCGCGGCGCAGCGCCGCCAACCCCGTCATCATGGTCGTGGCAACGCCCCCCTTGGCTCCGATGAGCCACAGTCCGATCCGATCGTCAGGCATTGGGAACCACGTCTTGGGAAGAGGGGGAGGGTGTGCAGGGAAGCCGTCGCCCCCATTCTTGTTCCATTCCCGCGGGCGTCAATCACGGTGGTCGGCTGCGTGGTGTGGGCCGGATTCGACCGACTCGATCCGTCCGTCCTCCATCAGGGCGATCCGGTCGGCGAACGAGTAGGCCCGGGAGTCGTGCGTCACCACGATCACGGCCCGGTCGGGCTGCACGGCGATCCGCTGGATCAGTTCCATCGTGATCCGGCCATTTTCGGCGTCGAGAGCACTCGTCGGCTCGTCGCAGACGAGCAGCCGCGGCTCGTGCACGAGCGCCCGGGCGATGGCCACCCGCTGCTGCTGGCCCCCCGAGAGTTCGCTCGGCAGGTTGCGGAGCCGGTCGCCGAGGCCGAGCAGGTCGAGCACGTCGCTGGCGGCCGCGACGGCGCGGGACCTGCGCCAGCCGGCGATCAACAGCGGCACCGCGGCGTTCTCGGCGGCGGTGAGCGACGGCAGCAGGTTATACGACTGGAACACGAAGCCGACGTTGTCGCGGCGAAACCGCACCTTGTGACCGTTGGACATCGTTACCAGATCCTTGCCGAGCACCATGACGTCGCCGGCGGTCGGCTGGAGCGTGCCGGCCACGATCGACACGAGCGTCGTCTTGCCGCAGCCACTGGGGCCGACGAGCATCAGGAGTTCTCCGTAGGGCACGTCGAGGTCGACGCCGCGCAGGGCCCGGGCGAGGGAGTCGCCCGAGCCAAACTCCTTCGTCACGCCGCGGACGCGCACGGCCAGATCCTCGACTGCCAGTTCGTCGAACGTGTGCGTTGCGGCCATGGAAGAACGATCCTCGGAGCAGAGGGCTATCCGCGAAACACGATTGCCGGATCGACGATGAGCACCTTGCGGATCGAGAGCAGGCTCGCCAGAAGCACGATGACGAAGACGGCCGCCGCGGTGATCGCGAGCACCTGCCAGGGCATGAAGAACGAAAGGCGGGAAAGCCCTCGCGAGACCCAGCCGAAGAGGGCCGCCAGCCCCACACCGACGCCATATCCCACGAGCCCCACCTGCAACGCCTGCGAGAGCACCATCAGCAGGATCATCCAGTTGCTCGTGCCCATCGCCTTCAAGGCCCCGAACTGCCGGATGTTTTCCACGGTAAAGAGGTAGAACGTCTGCCCCGCAATCGCAGTGCCGACGATGAATCCCAGGAACACCGTGATGCCGAAGTTGACCGGAATGCCGGTCTTTTGCATGTAATAACGGACCGTCTTCCAGAGAAACTGTTCGCGAGTGAGGGCCTGCAGGCCGGTTTGCGCCTCAATCCGGCCGCAGACTTCCTCGACGGGCACACCCGGCGCGGCGTCGGCGAGCACGAAGGAGAGCACCTTCCGCTCCGGTGGGGCGAACGTCACGGCCTGGCTGTACCGCGTGTAGACGATCGGAAAACTCTGAAAGGTACGGCTGGCCTTCGTCAACGCGACGACGACGGCGCGGTGGTCGTTCATCTCGAAGACACGCCCCAGCCGGAAGGGCTCGCCCGGCCAGATCCGCCGGTAGCCGGCGTCGTCCATGATGACGGCATCGGGCTTTCGCAGGTCGGCGATCGAGCCCATGAAGATCCCCTCCGGCGCCCCGACGAGCGTGGCATCATCGAGTCCGAGCAAGATCATCTGCTCGTAGTTGCCCTCCTGGAGCCGCGCCCGGGCGATTCCCTTGTAAAACCGCACCGCCCAGTCGACGCCCGGCACCCCCTTCACGCGAAAGAGTTCGTTGTCGGAGAGCGGCTTGATGTCGTCGACGAACTGGACGTTCTTGTCCATCACCCAGATGCTCGGCCCCTCGACGTCGCGAATCTGGCTCACGGTCAGCGACATCAGACCGCAAAAGATCGACGCCTGCTGGGCGATCAGGAGCGCGGCGAAGACCACGCCGAAGATGATGCCGAGGTATTTCACCCGGTTGCCGATCAGCATCTTCCACGCGATCCAGAACATGACGGGATTCTACTCGATCGCGACGACCCGCGGATCGAGCCAGATCGTGCGGTCGAGGCTTTCCTCGCGGCCCGCGGGCTCAACGACGAGTTCGATCTCGCGGGCGCCTGACAAATCGGCCCCGGACAAATCAGCGCGGATCGCCAGCGGCTCGTCGCCGCCACGGAGCACGGGGGAGGCGAATACCTCGCGCCGCTCGTCATTCCCGCCGTAGGCCACGATGCGGACGACCACGCTCCCTCCGTGTCCGGCCGAGTCGTCGATCGCGACGGTCGACTCGAAGCGGCCGGCCGAACGATCGAGCCGGTAACGCACCCGCGCCGGCGCCTGGATGCCGATGCCGGTGAAGCCCGTGAGCCCCCGAGCCGCGGGCCAATCACCACCGAGCGTCTGGCCGCGGGTCAGCGGACACGGCGGACCGACGGCGGTGAGAGTTTCGCAGGCCGTGGGCGTGAGTGCGGCGAGGCTCGTCGCGGCGGCCCCGTCCGCGGCGACCGCGACGACCAAGTCGGGATCACAGGGGAGCGCGGCCGCGGGCGGCCCCAGGCTGGCAAGCGAAAACCGCGAACCGTCGTCGAGGGCCACGCGGAGTGTCGGCGCGGGCGGCGCAGCGTGCTCGACGACCGGCTCCATCGTCAGGCTCTGGATCCTGTCCAGCGGAATGGCGACGTGGCCGCCCTGCCAGTCGATCTCCGCGAAGCTGTCGCGGATCGTGACCGCGCGGGCGGCAAGCCGGTCATCGTTTCGCAGCAGCAAGAAGAACCGCGCCGCGGGATCGGTGGTGGCCGCCCTGCCCTGCTCGAGTGCCGCGGCGGCCGGCTGGCTGGCGGCCGTGCGGCGATAGCCCACGAACGACGCGGCCGGCAGCGACAGCCGGCCCAGTGCTCCCGACCGCACGCTGGCGGTGGTGCCGTCGAACGCTTCGAGCACGCCCGCAATCACGCTGCCATCGGCCAGCAGCACGTGCGGTCCCACCGGCCACGGCGGGCAGCGGCCCCAGGTCACGAGTTGTGCCGTCGGCACGTGGAGCGTAGCACCGTCGCGCGTGCGCCACGTGCTGCGACTCGCCGTGATTTCCGTGAGCGTCGCCTCCTCGTGCATGGTCCGGTCAAGTTCGAGTCGGCCCACGGGCTGGCCGCCGTCGGCCGCGCCCCCAGCGGCGCTGCAGACGGCTGCCCACGCGACGGTGATCGACAGCAGGTTCATGGCGTCGGCCGATCCCGTTGGTAAAGGGGTGTGAGATCGGCCGGCATCTGCAGCACGGTGAGCGCGGCGCTTGTGCCGTATTCCGGGCAGGAGGGATCCTGCCACGAGCCGTCCTCCCGTTGGGCGGCGAGGAGCATCTCGGCCGTCGGCGCATACCAATCGTTCCAGACGGCATCGTCACCGCGTTGCCAGGTCGCGGCCGCCGTGTAGGCAAGTCCGTAGAGCGTGTAGCCATCTCCCGATTCCAGCCGGATCGTCTGGCCGAGTTTCAGGGGCTGCGCAGCGAGCCAGCCGAACCCGCGGTCGAGGAGCAGCTCGTCGCGCACGCCGGCGGCCTGGAGTGCAAAGAGTGCGGCTGCGGTCCGCGGTGCGGCGCTCGGGCCGGCCGACGCTTGATAGCGAAACCCACCGTCGGCATTCTGCAGCCGCCGCACATAGGCGATTCCGCGGTCGACCGTCTCTTCCGACACCTCGAAGCCGGCGTTGCGAACCGCCCGGAGGGCGTTGAGCACGGTGGCCGTCACCGAGAGATCGGCGTCACGGGCCGCGGGCTGATACCGCCAGCCGCCCTCGTCGTTTTGTGTCCGCTCGATCAGGATCCGCGCGCGATCGAGCACGTCCGCGATGGTCTCGTCGTCGTCCGTCTCGCCGTAGAGTTCGGCCAGCGCGATCGTCGCGAATGCGTGGCCGTACATCGGTCCGTGGGCGGCCTGCTCGCGGGCCGCGATCAGCCCGCTGCCACCCGCCGACGCGACGAGGAAGGCGACGGCCCGCGCGATGGCCCGCGCACGGGGGCCCGACGTGGCGGTGCTGCCCGAGCCCACCAGCGCCATCGTGCAGGTGGCGGTCACCGCGGCGCTCGAGCGAAACGCCCCCGAGCCCCAGGACCCGTCGGGCTGCTGGGCCGCGGCCAGCCAATCGAGGCCGCGAACGACGGCCGCTTCGATGTCGGCATTGCCCGGGGCGACGGCAGTCGCCGGTGGGCCGATCGGTTGGCCGTTCAGTCTTTGCGGGAGCAGCACGACCGCGATGCAGGTGATGCACACGGTGGACAGCCGAACGGTTCGTGCGAAGCAGATCATCACGGCTGCGAGACCTCCTCCTTCCGCCGGCGGGCCGATTCATGCTCGAAGAGCAGCCGATAGTAGGTGTCGATGGCCTGCTGATGCGAGGGGAAGGCCGCCGCGTCGCCAGACTGCGGGCGGAGCGGCTGCGATTGCTCGGGCAGGAGTGCCCACGGGCGGTCGACACCGGCCGTGCCAAACACGAGGTCGATGCCAGTCGTCGCCGTGGCGTCCGTGCCGGATCTTGGCGACGCGGTCGTCGCCGAGGGCACGCCGCCGGCGCCATCATCGGCAGCGGTCGAGCCCCTTGGAGCCGCCTGATCGGAGGGCCCGGTTCCGCTCGCGGCCACCGCGTCCGGCAGGGTCGCATCCGCGAGTCGATTGAGTTGGTCAAGCACTCCGGAAAACTCATCGGCGCTTTGCCGGATCAGCGCGGAACTCGGATCGCCGGCAAACTGGGATCCGTTCGCGGCCGTCGGTGCCGCCATGCCGAGCAGCAGAGCCGCTCGCTCGAGCAGCACGGCGTTGCTGGTCGCCTCCCGCACCGCAGCGGCCAGCCGGTGATCACGGATCGCGGCGCAGGATTCCACCTGCGCAGACTCGTCGATCGCCGCGAGCAATCCCACAGCCTCGTCGATGCCCGCCGTGGCGGCGTCCGTGGCGGTATCTGTGGCAGCCGCGGACGACAGCAGCGTCGCACGATCAGCCGTCACTCCCTCCAGACAGCCCTGCTGCAGCAGGGCTGTCTGCATGAGCAGCCCGCGGCGCCGCGGTGGCAGATCGATGAGCGCCGCGCCGGGCGCGGCGTTGAACCAACTGGTCAGCACGGCGGCCAGCCGCCCCTGGAATTCGGCTGCGGCGGCGATGCCGGCGGCGGCGCGGGAGACCGCCGACAGCGTGCCGAGTGAGTGCCGTACCGCGGCGATCAGCCCGGCGTCGACGGGGGCTTCTTCCAGCCGGGATCCGGCAACCGGAATCTCGCCGAACTGTTCCTCCAGTCGCGTGAGTTCATGGGCCATGAAGGCGAGCAGACCGCTTCCAGCCCGGCCCGGAAATGCCGCGCGGGCCACACGGCTCGAATCGGCGAGCGTGGCGACTGTCTGCAGAAGTGGCTTCCGCAGCGGTGCTGCCGCGTTCAAGGCCGGGCCCGCACGAGCCGCCTCGATCTGTCGCCAGAGGGCCAGCGTCGCCGTGGCGACCGACCGGGGCTGCCGCTCTCCTGCTGCCGACGCGGGCCCCGCACCGGCCGCTGTGGCCGCCTGTTCCGCGAGCGACTGAATCCTGCCCATCCGAACGGCGACGAGGGCGAGGCCCAGCAACGCGGCCGTGCCCGCTGCCGCCAGCAGCAGGTGTCGCGCACCGCCGGCAATCGGCGGCCTGGCGATGCTGTCGGCCACCTCGGCGGCCTGGGCGATCGCCAACGCCTTGAGCGCAGGAGATCCTCCGCGGTCAGCCCCGGCGGGAGTCGCACCGCCACACTGCTGCTCCCCCAGAAACCCGATCGCCCGCGAAATTCGCTCGCCGAGTTCGGGCTGCGCCTGTTCGGTGGCGATCGCGATCCGCAGCCGCGTGGGCCAGACTGGAAAAGCTGCCCGCACCACGGGCCACGCAGTCGCAACGGCCGTGGCCGCCGCGATGGCGTTCAGAATCCGGATGTCGATGACTGGCCCCTGCGCCGCCGCCACCAGCCCTGCGAGCGCGAGCAGCGCACACCACGTGCCGGCAGCGGCGCAGGCGATTCTGCCGCTGATCCCGAGCACGTGCACCACGCGGGCGGTGGCCACGCGGCGATCGATCGCTCGCTGGAGAACGTCCGCTGCCGTCTCGAGCTGGGGTTCCGTTTGCTGGTGTGGCCGTGGCATCAAGGCATCCCCTGACCCGCCCGCTGCGACCACTCAAAGACACACGCTGCGAGCAAGGCGAGCATGAGCAGGTGCATCGTCGACGGGCTGAATGGCCGGGCTGAAGGTGTGTCGGCTCTGCCGGCCGCGAGCAGACGGATTCTCGCGGGCAGCGATGCGACGGCTGCGAGCGGCACGACGGCGCCCCCGCTGGCGATCGCGGCCGCCTGCATGGCATCGGCGGTGGCCGGCGGCCCCGGGCGTTCATCCACCGGCGGCACGACAAAAAACTCTCGCCACACTGTTTCCGTTTGCGGCGACGAAGGGGATTCGGGAGCCACGGGAACGATCAGCGTGAGTGTGTGCCAGCCTGGCTCGAGGTCGTCGATGCTGATGGTCGTCCGCAAGGCGGCGAGTGCTTCGCCTCGGCCATCGGGCCGAGTGAGTTTCAATTGCCAGCCGGCACGATCGGCATTGGGTCGCGTCGACGCGATGTCGATCCGCGACACGTCGCCGGCAACCGGCCGCAGCGGCCGGATGTCGATGGTGGCGGGCGCATGCCGCGCGAGCATGCGGCCTTCGGCCAGACGCACCAGCGCATGCCGCCAATACACGGTGTAGCCCCCGCTCCCGGCAACCTGTGACGAAACGGGGGCGGCGGCCGCTGGGGTGCCCCGCAACCGCCAACTCGCAAAGAACTGGCCGAGCACGGAGCCGGCCCCGTACTGGTCGAGGACGATCGCCGGCCGTGCCAGGGCTCCGCTCGGCTCGGCCACTGCGAGCACGCGGGCGGTCGGACGAAGACGGACGCCGCCGGCGAGCATGCTGACCTCGGGCGTGGCCGATCCCGCTGCCGAAAGAGCTCCGACGGGAACCCAGCCCGACTGCCAGCCGGCCGGCAGCCAGCGCAGAAGCGCGGCACCGTCTGCCCTGACGGTGTCATCTGCGGCGGGCGTGGCGGGCAGGAGTTCGCCGAGACCACCAGTTGCCGTCGCGCCGCTGCCGCTCCAACGGCGGCCGGGAATCCACGCCACGCCGAGACCATCCTCGCGGACCGCCGTGAGTAGGCCGGTGATCGAGTCGTTGGCTAGATCCGCGCCGCAAACATCGCCGAGCACGACCGCATCGAACCGGCTCCACTCGGCGGCCGTCGCGGGCAGCGGTGCGTTGAGTCGCGCAGGCGGCGTGCTTTTTGGAGCCACTGCCAGGCTGCGGCCGCGGGCGTCGAGCAGGCACGACTCGACGCGGAAGCGCCGGTCGGTGGCCAGGAGATGCTCCAGAAATCGAAATTCGAACCGGGGCGACGCATCGATGAGCAGCACCGGCACCGGTTCGTCCACCACCCGCGTCGCGGTGACGATGGCCCCGGCGAGTGCGTCGCCGCCGGACTCCGCTTCCGCGCTGCCTGCCTGCACGACGAGCGTCTGCGGGCCTGACTCCGCCGGCTGCCAGCGGATTTCTCCGACAAAGCGGGCGGGCATCGCGATGTCGGGTTGCGGGTGCAAGACGCCTTCGGCCAGCCTGCGGCCGTCGCGGGCGGTGAGGGTCACCGGCACCCGATCGGGCTGCGATGGTGCCTCCGCCTCGACGCGCACCGCGACCTCCTCGCCGCGCCAGATGATCCGGGGCAGTCGGGCTTCCGTGATGGTGACTCGTGGGAAGGCATCGTCGGACGTGGCGTCCGCGCCGCGGCCGCCCACCGGGATCGCGATCAGCGGAATACCACGGCCGCGCGCGAAGCGGCCGGCATGCTCCCAGGTCGCGCCCGCCGTGATCATGCCGTCGCTGGCAACGGCGATCGCCGACCAGCGGTCGCCACCAGCGGCGATTATTTCCTCGACGGCGTCGCCGAGCCGGCTGGCCCGCGGAGCGACCGGAATGGTCTCGATGGCAGCGGCCGTTCGCAGGTCCGCGGCAGCGATCGGCGTGAGTTCTCGGGCGACGGTGAAATACGAGACCTCCCAGTTCGAGCCGGCGGCCGCCGTGATCGCTTGTCGAACAGCCTGCAGTCGCGAGACAGCCCCGGATGGATCGGCCGGCGGGCCGGCGTCCGCCGTCGCCATGCTCGGAGACACGTCGATCAACAGGGCGGGCCGGCGGCGGCCTTCGTCATCCCCGGTGTGATGTTCTTGCGGCCCCGCGCCGACGAACAACGCGACCAGCGTGGCGAGAATCACGGTTCGGGCCAGCCACTGCAGCAGCGGCCGCTCCGGCACGGCGGTCGCATGAGCCTGCCGGCTGGCGAGCCGCCACGAAAGGAACGGCTCCGCCAGCGCGAGCAGCAGCGCGGCGGCGAGGAGCAGTCGGGCCGGCGGCAGTTGGTCGAGCAGGAATTGAACCGGTGTCGCGGCCGCCGCAGTTCGCCGGACAAAGTTCCTGGACTGCGGATCGGGATCGCCGCCGAACTCGGCGTCGAGCAGCCTCGTCGCGAGCCGATCGACCATCGGCACGAACGCGGGCCAGACGGTCAGATCGCTCCACGCCTCCGGTTCCCCGAGTGCAAGCGGCAGTGCCGACACGCAGATTCTGCCACCGCCGACGCGGGTTTCGACGAGCAGCGGCCTGCCATCGGGCACGGTGCGGGCGAGCACCGTCGTCGCAAACGATCCGTCAGGCGGCGGCAGCGCGAGTTCGGCGAACGCGGTGACGCTCGGGCCGGGGAGCGTCGAAAACGAGGCCGTTTCCGACGCTCTGGTCACGAAGTCGGCAAGCGTCGGATCGATGGCGATGCGCTGCCCTGCCCCATCGGCACGGCCGGCGATGGTGATACCGGCCAGCGTCCCGAGCCAGTCCGAGAGCCTGCGCTGGGCGGGACCTGCCACCGTCTGCGGCCCGATCAGCACCAGCAGCGCGGCGCCGCGGTCGACGGCCCGCGCGATGCCTGCGCCGGCACCGTCGGCCGACTCGAAATCGAACGGCAGGCTGCCGTCTGTGCCAATGACGAGCGTGCCGGCGGCGGCGGGCGGCTCACCGGAACCGCCCGACAACACGGCCGCGAGTGACTGCGGACTCACGACATCGACCGCGGGAATGCCCTCGTCCGGTGAATCCTCCGCTCGCCGGAATCCGCCCGACTCACAGAGGGCCTTGATGGCAAGCCGCAGGGCCGAGGCGGGCGGTGCCGTGGCCGGGTCGGCGGGCGTCGGTCCCACGGCTGGTTCGACGAGGATGATCCGCCGCCGCGGGCTGGTGCCGGCGACGACCTGCTCGACGCCCCGCACGGACCCGCCATCTGCGGAATCCCGCCGATCGATGAGCGGCCGGGCGGCGCCCACGATCGCCAGCAGGAGCACGAGCGCCCGCAGCAGCACGAGCGGCAGCGAGACACCGCTTTTTGAAAGCCCCGCACGGCGGGCAGCCCGGGCCACGATGTCGATCGCCGCCCACCGAACCGTGCGGGGTTTGGCGACCAGCATGCGGGCAACGATGAACGGCAGGATCACGGCCGGCAGCCAAAGCAGCATCCACGGCAGATCCCAGCCGATCCCCATGCCGCGCGTGTCCATGCCGCGCATGCCCATGACGCGCATACCAAGAACACACATGCCCAGCACGGCCATCTCGCCCGGCATCATGGTCACACGCTCCGCGGGCGTGACACGAGCAGCCGCGCGATGATCGCGTCGGGCGTGACTCCTTCGCTGTCGGCTTCGAACGTGGTCACCAGACGATGCCGGAGCACGGCGGTCGCAGACCGTTCGACGTCGCGAATTTCGGCGCAGGGCCGGCCGTCGAGCGCCGCATGGGCTTTCGCCGCCAACACGAGAAACTGGCTGGCCCGCGGGCCGGCCCCAAACCGCACGAGCCCCCGCAGCCAGTGCGGTGCTTCGGGCGCCTGCGGCCGCGTGGCCCGCACCAGATCGATGGCGTGCTTCATCACGTGGTCGGCCACCGGCAGGCTCCGTACGAGCCGCGCCGCGTCGGCAAGCGCGGCGCGGTCGATCACCGGAGCAACGGCCGCGCATGCGGGGCCGGTCGTCCGGCGGACGATCTCGAGTTCCTCCGCGTCATCGGGATAGTCGACGCGGATCAGAAACATGAACCTGTCAAGCTGGCCCTCCGGCAGCGGGTAGGTGCCCTCCTGCTCGATCGGATTCCGCGTCGCGAGCACGAAGAACGGATCCGGCAGCGGGTGGCGGACGCCCCCCACGGTGACCTGCCCCTCCTGCATCGCCTCGAGTACCGCCGACTGCGTCTTCGGCGGCGCGCGATTGATCTCGTCGGCAAGAAGCACGTGCTTGAAGATTGGCCCCGCCAGGAATCGCAGCCGGCGGGTGCCCAACGTGCGATCCTCCTCGAGCACCTCCGTACCGATGATGTCGGCCGGCATCAGGTCGGGAGTGAACTGGATCCGGCCGAAGTCGAGCGCCAGCGACTGGGCAAGCGACTTCACGATCAGCGTCTTCGCGAGCCCCGGCACACCCTCGAGCAGGCAATGCCCCCCGCAGACGATCGCGGCGAGCAGGTCGCCGAGCACGTCCCGCTGGCCGACGATCACCGGCTCGAGGGCCGCAAGAAACTTCTCTTTGAGCCGGCTGACAGCCGCCAGCGCGGCGGCATCGCTCGTGGTTGCGACGGCGGGTTCGGGCCGCAAGGCGGAGGTCATGGTTTTTCCTGGTGGGGTGGGGCGGTAGCCATCGGGCGACCGTCGCGGCGGAACGAAGCGACCGTGCCCGCCAGCGTGTCGACGCCGATTCGATCCTCCTGCAGGCGGGCCGTACGGCGGCGGGCTGCATGGTCGATGCCGTCGGTGGCGATGGCCGAGCCCAGTGGCCGCGTCCAGATTGGCCGGCCATCGCGGGCGTCGAATGCCGCGAGGTACAGCCAGTCGGATGGCACACGGCTGCGGACGACGCAGACGACGAGTTGTGCATCGGCTGTCGGTGGTCCGTCGAAGCTGGTCGGCTGTGGCGGACCGTCACCTTGAATGACGAGCGGCGGTGGAGCGATCCATGCGAGCCGGCCTTCCGCGGCGGAAGACATGTCGAGGCAGACGAGCGCCGCGTCAGCGTTGAACTCGTCCCTGGCCGAGAGCCCGTCGAGCACCGCGAACACGCGGGCCCCCGCGACAGCGGCCGGCAGCGGAGTCTGTGCCGCGGCGCGTGAATCCCGCAGCATCCGCGCCGAGACGCCCCGGGGAAAGATCAGGCTGTCGGTCGCGTTCGGCGCATCCTTCCAGGGAGGCCGGCCATCGGAGAGCCGCACGGCGTGGATACCCCGGCCACTGTTCCAGACGAACAGGTTTCCACAGAGCATCGGCTCCGCCGCTTCGGCATCGAGGCCGGTGATTTGCTGCCAGCGGGATTTGACGGCGGCCGGCGTTGGAGCCGGGCTGGGTGCATTCTCGATCGTGGTCCCATTCCCGGTCGTGGTCTCGGTGGCACCGCCCAACGCGGACGCCGACAAACAGACCGCCGACAAACAGGCCGCCGCCAGCAGGGCTGCCCGCGGCCGCCGGGGTCCGATTGGATGATTTGTGCGGGGCAGGTGGGCTGGTCGAGCCATGAAAGATCCCGCGAGAGAGGCCGGAATCCCGGCAGGCAGAACACATTTGAAGTATAAGTCGAGGAAGAATTCCACGGAAACCGCCCGAGCATTTCCCCATGCCCCGACTTCAGGACGAAGACCTGTTCCAGACCTCGACGATGACGTTCGGCGAGCATCTCGAGGAACTGCGGGTCTGCCTGATCCGGGCGGCGGCCGGGCTGGCGGTGGCCGTGCTCGCGGGCTTCTTCATGGCCCGGCCGGTGGTTCATCTGATCGAGCAGCCGCTCCGCCGCGCGTTGGGCAATTACTACACGGAGCGGTCGATCGAGACCTTCGACGGCTGGCAGCCCCGTGTTGCCGGTGGGGCCGCCCTGCCCTACTCCCGCACCGAGCTGGTCGACGCCGTCGAGCGGCATGGGCTGTCTTTCGAACTCCGCGAGGTGCATGCCGACCGGTTGGCCCGCGTGCTTCAGCCGCCGGCCGACAGTCCTGTCGAAGAGCAACCCCCTGCTAGGAGCGGGGGGGCGGCATTCGATCCGGACACGCTTGTGCCGGTGCTCCTCTGGCAGCCCCTCGCCAAGGACGCCCGCGTCAGCATCACCACGCTGTCGGCCCAGGAGGCGTTTGGCATCTACGTGAAGGCCGCGCTGCTCGTGGGCGTTGTCCTCTCGAGCCCGTGGATCTTCTACCAACTCTGGACGTTCGTGGCCGCGGGGCTGTATCCGCACGAGAAGCGTTGGGTGCGGCTCTTTCTCCCGGTGAGCATCGGACTGTTTCTGGCCGGCGTGTCGTTGGCGTTCTTCTTCGTCTTCGACTTCGTGCTCGACTACCTGTTGCAGTTCAACCAGTGGCTGGGCCTCGACCCCGATCCTCGAATCAGCGAATGGCTGTCGTTCGTGCTGATCCTGCCCATCGGATTCGGGCTCGGCTTCCAACTGCCGCTCGTGATGCTCTTCCTCGAGCGGATCGGCGTATTCGACGTGGAGACCTACTCTTCCCAGTGGCGGATCGCGGTGATCGTGATCTTCGTCGTGTCGGCGGTGCTCACGCCTGCCGATCCGTACAGCCTGCTCTTCCTGGCGGTGCCGCTCTGCCTGCTCTATTTCGGCGGCCTCGCGATCTGCCGCTGGCTGCCGGCCGCGGGGGCCTCACCGCGCCACGAACGCCAGCCAGTAAAAAAATGAGCCGGTGATGGCGGTGAGCACCAGGTCGAGGCCGGCGATCCGCGCCATGAGCATGTGCCGCGGGCTGTGAGCCCCGGGTGCCGGCGGCGTGGGGAACCGCCGGGAGGCCTCCCACAGCACCCAGATCAGGAGCACGAGCGTCGACACGGCGAAAATAAGGTGGATCCCCAGGGCCGTGAGCACCCCCGCCGGCCACCAGGGACTGGCCGCGGCGCGAAGTTTCCAGTCGCTCACGAGCCGCACGTCGATCTCGAAAATGACGATGGCCGCGAGGAGCGCCGTGGCAATCACCCACTGCAGCCGTTTGTGGGCCGCGAAGTTTCGCCGGTTGCGGACCAGATGCACGCTCCAGGCGAGGAGCGGCAGCACCGCGAGGAGTCCGACGAGCACCACATCCATGCCCAGTGATGCGCGGGTTCCCAAAAAGCCGTCGATGCCGTTCGGAGCCGGTGCGGAAACAACTGCAGCGGGCTCGGCCTCGGTATCGCGATTCAACGAAAAACTCTCCGGGAGCGGGAGCGGGGATCAAAAAGATGCTTTCCGGAAGTGTAGCCTGCCGCGAGTCGGGCACGCTGCCCCGCCACGCGAGAGCTGTCGATTTGCAACCGGCGTGGACGCGTTGCTACGATCGCGCGCCGCCGGCCGAGTGGCGAAACTGGCAGACGCACGGGACTTAAAATCCCGGGGAGAGTCATCTCCGTGCGGGTTCAAGTCCCGCCTCGGCCACTGACGGTCGCCTGTCGATCAATTTGGGGGGACTGGGTATGCCGCGGCACGCGGTCGGGGTGTCGGCGGCGCGGCGGTCTTGATTGCCGATCGCGGGGTCATTACCAATCCCGTCCCGACGCGTTCCGCACGGGAACGATCCGGCAACCAGAGTCGCGAAAGGTGCATCGATGCGGGAAGATGGCAGGCGTCCCCGGGTGGGAAAGCTGGTGGACTCGCCCCGCAATCGGTCTTCCGGCAGCGGAGTCGTGATTTGGATTCCCTGGCTGGTGGCCCCGATGTTCGCACTGATGCCGATCGGCGGTTGTGCCCTCGCCAACAACTACCGGAAGACGGTCGCCGCGGCGACCGGGCCAGCGGTCGTGCCGGTGGCAGCGGTTGTGACGGCGGGCTGGAACTAAAACGGCCGGTTTCTTCGCGTCATGCCGCCTGCTGAACGCGGCTCGTTGGCATTGCGGCCGCCCGCGCACTAGTTTTGGCGAGGAAGTCTTGTCAGTCTCCTCGGAGCCCTCGCATGTCGCTGCGTTCCAGAATCGCCCTGATTGCCACGCTGCTGGTGCTCGCAGCCATTTCGGTGAACACACTCCTGCAGACATTCGCCGCCCGGCGGGCCGTGCTGCAGCAGGCGCAGGACGGCGGCGACAGCATCGCGGAAACGCTGGCCCGGGCGGCGGCCTTCGCGGAGGAGGTGCCGCGGCAGGTCGAGGAGGAGATCGGCCAACAGATGCAGGCCCAGGCTGCGCTCGTTGCGCAATTCGTGGCAATCGCGGAGCAGGCCGGCCTCTCGGCTGCCGACATCAAGGTCCGCCTGCGCAAGGTGGCCGACGAAACGGCGATCGACGAGATCCTCGCGACCGATTCCGACGGTCGCATCGCCATGCAGGCGGGCGACCTTGAATTCACGTTTTCACCCGACGCCGCCAAGCAGCCGCAGGCCCACGCCTTCCACAAGCTTTTGGCCGGCGATGTGCCGGCCGTGGTGCAGGAATCCCGGCAGCGAGAGACCGACAGCCGCGTCTTTAAATACGCCGGCGTCGGTGGCGTGGACAAGCCGCGGATCGTGCAGGTCGGAATGGAGGCAACGTTCCTCGACCGGCTCCATCGGAATCTCGGTCTGCGAAGGCTGGTGAACGAACTGGTCGCCGGTGATGTGCGGGAGGTGCGGATTCTCGATCCGCAACTGACGGCGCTGGTCAGCCGGCGGGTCGACGGGCAGGGCGCCGCCTCCGACGCCGACCTGCCGCTCGTGCCCCGCGATGCCGCGATCGCCCGAGATTGCATTGCCGACAACCGGCCGGTGGGCCGGTTCGAGGCCGACTTTTACCGCGTCGCCGCCCCCGTGCAACAGGCCGATGGCCGGCCGGCCGGTGCCGTGCTCGTGACGATCTCCACCCAATCGAGCCGCGACGTGCTCTGGTGGCAGGCCGCCGGGGCCCTGGCCTCGTCGCTCGTGGTTGGCCTGCCCGGCGTGCTGGCAGCCCTCTGGCTGGCGCGGTCGATCGCCAACCCGGTGCAACAATCGCTGCAGATGGCCGAATCGATCGCGGCGGGGGATCTCACCGGATCGATGCCGGCCGGCGGTGACGACGAGGTCGGCCGGCTCCTGGGAGCGTTTGGCCGGATGACGCACTCGCTGAGTGGCTTGATCAGCCGAATCCAGGCGGCCGGCGAGCGGCTTTCGAACGTCGAATCCGATGCGGCCGACGCCCTGTCGCGGCAGGATCGGGCCGTTCGTAACTTCAGCGGCTCGGCGATGGAAATTTCCTCCGCTGCGACAGAGATTTCGGCGACCAGCGAGCAACTGCTCGGGGCAACGAGCGAAGTGACTGAGGCGGCCCGCGAGGCGGCACGGGTGGCCGACGAGGGCCGCGGCGGTCTCGAAAGCATGACGGCTTCGATGCAGCACCTCGACGAGGCCATGAACGCTTTCACGCGAAAGTTGAGCACGATCAGTCAGCGGGCCAGCGGCATCACGTCGGTGGTGACGACGATCGCCAAGGTGGCCGATCAAACAAATCTGCTCTCCGTCAACGCCACGATCGAGGCGGAGAAGGCCGGCGAATCGGGCCGGGGGTTCCGGATCGTGGCCCAGGAAATCCGGCGGCTTGCCGACCAGACGGCCCTGGCGACGAAGGATATCGAACGGATGGTCCGCGACATGCAGGCGGCCGTCTCGAGCGGCACGATGGAAATGGACCGGTTCCGCAACGAGGTCAGCCAGCGAATCGCCGAGGTGTCGGAGGTGAGTGAAAAACTGGGACGGATCATCGAACCGGTGCAGTCCGTGACCCGGTCGCTCGAGCACGTGCATGAAGGCATGCAGTCGCAGTCGCTGGGTGCCCGTCAAATCCGCGATGCCATGGAGTCGCTCCGCACCGGGGCCGGGGAATCTGCTTCCTCAATGGCCGTTTTTACGTCCACCCTCAGTGAACTGCGGCGGTCGATCTCGGAACTCAACACCGAGGCCTCCCGGTTCCGCACGAACGCCGATACCCAGTAGGACAGGCTCAATCCTGTTCGGCACGGCGCTTGCTGTCCGGAAAGTAGGACGGGCTTTAGCCTGTCATGGTCTGTCATGAGCCGGCTGGCCGTATTGTTCGCCGGCGGTGACATGCTCGGAGCCGCGGAAATTGCTA
>JAPLNR010000018.1 GCA_026401035.1 Planctomycetia bacterium
CCGTCCTGCCCCGACGATTCGCTCTCGATCCGCACGCCGCTGCCGCAGGCGATCTTCGCCACGTCGGCCCGCTGGCCACTGCGCTGCATGCCGCCTGCAGAAAAATCGAGCGGCTGGTTGAAGATCACGTCGAGCGAGCCGGCCCGCAGCGACGTGGATCCGCTCGACGTGACGACACGGTCGACGAACCGGGCGGTAAGCCCGTCGAAATCCATCCGCCCCTGCCAGGTCACATCGAGTTTTTCAGCGGCTTTGCCCGGATCGGGTGGCGGTGGTGGTGGCGCCGCCGTGCCCGCCATCCCGAGCGACTCGAGCCCGCTCATGCCGCCGGCCATCGGCAGCCGCAGCCGACCGGCCCCGTCGACCGTCAGCCGATTGCGGCCGCGATCAAACTCCACGAGCGGCCCTTCAAGATCGAGACCGCGGCCCTTCACCTGCGCGGGCCGCCCCGACACCACCGCCCGGGCGTCGAACCGCGTCGCCCGCGACAACTGCAATTGATCGCCGCGGATCTCGAGCGCGGGCTCCGGCTGCGGTGCACCATCAGCCGTCGGCAGACCCGCCGGGCCGCCCCGCGGCTCTTCGACGAGGTGCACCTGATTTTCAAGCGAGATCTCCTCGAGTTGATTGCCCGTCGGCGACATGGTCACCAGCCCGCGCACCAACCCGCCGGTGGCGATGAGTTTGCCACGATTCGGCAGGCCCTGCTCCACGGGCTTGGGCGCCGCGGCAACGCTGGCCGGCTTCGCGGCCGGCGGCCCGGCTACCGGCGCGGCCGCCGGTGGGGCAACGAGGTGTTTGAACCAGAGTTCCATCCGGTCGGTGCGGGCGGTGAGCTGCTCCATGTCGATCTCAACCATGCCGCGGGCGAGCATCCGCGACGGCTTCACACCATCGAGGCTGGGCCCGGGCCGTTTCGCCGCCGCTGTCGACGCCGTCTCCGTCGCAGGCGCGATGTCGAGCCAGAGATGCATTTCCGCGGCGCTCAGCCGGCCCTGGGATTCGATCGACACATCGGCCTCGCCGGCGATCGACGCCACGTGGCCTGCGCCATCGGGACGCATGCGGAGCCATTTCTGCCAGCGGGCCTGCAGGGGCGGCGCTTCGGGCGACCGCGACCTGAGCCAGCCCGGGCCAACGGCCATGAGCGAGCCGGGCGCGCCGGCCGGGCCGGGGCAATAGTCGATCGACCGGGCCTCCATCTCGGTGCCCTGCACCACGAGCGACACGGGCTCGTCGCCGTCGAGCAGGATGCGGCGGGTGGCGATGTCGTAGCCGAGCCGCGTGCCGCGGGCTTCGAGCCCGGAGGACGTGCTGCGGGCCACGACGGGTGCGCCCCGGGCTTGGATCTCCACCGGACGAAGGCCACCCTGCCCTGGCTGATTGCTCGTCGTGTCCGCGGATGGCTCCGGACGTCCCAGCCGGATCGCGAGCAGTTCGCAGGCCAACTGATCGCTCGCGCCGCCGGTTCCCGTGCGGACCACGTCGACATGATCCTCGAAGGTGATCACGTTGGCCGACACATTGAGGCAGAGGCTGCCGCGGCAGTTCACGAGCACGGGCGCCGCCTCGGCAGCTGGCTGCGGCTGCGCGGCCGCGGGCGCCGGGCCGGGCAGCAGGCCACCGGCGAGTCCCTCCAGCCGCATCCGCACATCGCGATCGAGGCGGATCGAATCGACCCCACCGATGTTCGGACCCTGGCCCGACTCTCCCGCCCGCGGCAGCATCCGGGCCACGAGCGCGCGGCCGCTGCCGGTCGAGCGGCCGTAGCGAAACTGCACCATCTCGCCGGTGCGGATCTCGAGGTCGTCGAGCTCCACGTCGCGGGTCGCGATCTCGATGTCGTCCTCGGCCCCCGGGGCGGTCGCGGTGCCGCGGATCGTCACCTGACCGCGGAGGCTGCCGCCGATGAGTTTGGCCAGCCGTCCCTGCCGCAGGTCGAGCGGCTCGTCGAATTCGAGGACCGCGCCCTGCGGCGCACGCAGCACGAGCGTGCGGCCACCGGCGTTGTCGCCTGCCGAACGGTTGCGGTCGGGCAGCACCACGAGCGTGCAGGGCACGAGGTTCACGCGGCCGTCGGGTAGCGAGTGATATTGCTTGAAGAGGAGTCGCATCTGCCGGCTCTCCAGCATGATCGGGTCGTCGCGCTCCCAGGCTCCCTCCGGAAACACGTCGCCGAGCGCGGCCAGCCGCTTGTCGGCGCGGGCACGGATCGCGGCCGCCTGCTCGGGCGAGAGTTCGATCGTCGACGAGGCGTCGCGCACCCGCGGCTCCACCCACGGCACCACGGTCAGCCGGTAGAAGCCGGCCGCCGAGAGCACGATGAGAAACACCCGCAGCGTGCGTCCGAAGCGATGTTCCATGGTGGGGTCCGGTACTTTTCGAGGCTCACGTTCGGACGGCGGCATGGCGACGCACGATTCCATCCCAGCTGCCCCGCGCCTTGAGCATCCGCTCGATCACCTCGCGGACCGCGCCACGGCCGCCCGGCAGCCGCGTGACCAGGTTCGCGGCGGCGACGAGCTCGGGGCAGGCGTCGGCCACCGCCACCCCCACGCCGCACCGTAACACCACCGGCAGATCGGGGAGATCGTCACCGATGAATGCAGTCTGCTCCCAGGAGAGGCCGCATTCGGTCACGATCGCGGTCGCCGCCGACAGTTTGTCGTCGATGCCCTGACGCACGATCCCGATCCCCAGCTCCTCGGACCGCAGTTGCACGATGTGGCTCGACCTGCCGGTGACAATGCCCGTCCTGCCGCCCGACTGCTGCCAGAGCCGGATGCCGAGTCCATCGCGAATGGAAAAAGTCTTCTGCTCGATGCCGTCGTTGGTCCAGGTCACACCGCCATCGGTGAGCACGCCGTCGACATCGAGGAGCAGCAGTTGCACCCGGGCGAGACGCTCGTGAAGGTCCTCGGCGGTGGCGTCGCGGCCCGCATGCTGCAGGTTCGATGGTTCGGCCATGAGCGCCCTCCTTCCGGGCAATGCCGCGTCAGGCAGCGGCGGCGGCCGGCGCAGCGACCGCGATCTCGAGTGTTTCCGGGGGCACCAATCCGACGAGGTCGACGATGTCGAGCAGGCCGACCACACCGCCTGCCGCGTCGAGCACCGGCAGTTCGCTGAGCCGCCGCGTCTCGAGCAGCGCGACGGCATCCCGCAGCCGGGTGCCGGCCACGATCGTCGTCGGCCGGCTCGTCATCACGCGGCCGATCGGCTCATCCAGCGCGGCATCGTGGCGCCCCTCGAAGAGCCGCGCCAGGTCGCTGTCGGTAAAGATGCCGGCGAGCGCGCCTGCGGCATCGAGGATCATGACGGCGCCGGTGCGCCGGGCGGGTAGCGGCCGCGCAAAGACGGCCCGCACCGTGTCGTCAGCCCTGGCCGTGCGGCACTGCGCGAGCGGCCGCATCACATCCTCCACGTGCATCAGTTGTCGCCCAAGGCTACCGCCCGGATGGCGGGCCGCAAACTCCTCGTGCGTGAATTGCCGCAGACCGCTGGTTACCAGCGAGATCGCATCCCCGAGCGCGAGCAGCAGCGAGGTGCTCGTGCTCGGCGCCAGGCCGAGCACGCAGGCCTCGCGGACGGTGCCCGTCGCCACCACCACGTGGGCCGCCCGTCCGAGCGTGCTCATGGCCGAGCCCGTCAGTGCGATGATCCGGATGCCGCGGGCCGCCACGTGGGGTAGGAGCCGCGTGATCTCTTCCGTTTCCCCCGACTGCGACAGTGCGAGCAGGAGATCGTCGCGCCGCAGCGCCCCGAGGTCGCCGTGCATGGCCTCGGCCGGATGCAGGAAGTGGCTCGGTGTGCCGGTCGAGGCGAGCGTGGCGGAAACCTTGCGGGCAACGAGCCCCGCCTTGCCGATCCCCGTCACCACGACGCTGCCGGTGCAGCCCTCAATCAGCCGAACGGCGCGGCCAAACGAATCGTCGAGACTCTCCGCTGCCTGCACGATCGCATCACCCTCGGCGCGGAGAATCTCCCGCCCGTGCGCAAGCAGGTCGGCGTCCGTCGGCGCGGCGGAAGGCGTGGGGTCGTCCATGGTGGGGCGGGACTATAGGCCGACTGGGCACCCTCCGCAACGCGGGTTTCACGGGCCCAAAACCGGGTCGGTCGCCAATCTTTTCTGGCTGGGCATGTGCTGAACGGAAGCCAGCCTCATGCTCTCTCTCTCGCTCTCCCCTCAACTCACTACGGGAGGCTTCGGGCTACCCGTACCCCAGGAGCCGGCGTTGCTGACTAGCGCAGCCAGGATGGCGGAGCGCAGTCAGCATCGAGTGAGCGAAGGGCATGGATGCCCGTAGCGAACGTCCGGCGACGGGGTACGGGTGGCCCGAAGCCGGGACGGCGGCGACGGGGTACGGGTAGCCCGAAGCCGGATTGGGCACGTTCGCGCACAAGCCGTGCAGGTCATCACGCCCCCCGTCATCGCGCCTCGATGTATGCCTCGGCGAGCATGCCGGCCGTCGCCGTGTCGATCCGATCCTGCATCCGCAGTTCCGCGAAGAGCTCGGTGAGTTGATCCGGGCGGAGCCGGCTTTTCGCGGCCCCTTCGTAGACCCGCTCCACCCCGCCGCGATGCATCACGACCAGCCGGTCGCCCAGGTCGGCCGCTTGCTGCATCGAGTGGGTCACCATCAGCGCCGTCAGCCGGTTGGCGTCGATGAGCCGCCGTGTCGCCGCGATCACGAGTTCTGCACTCTTCGGATCGAGTGCGGCAGTATGCTCGTCGAGCAGGAGCAGGGCCGGCGTCCGCAGGGTCGCCATCAGCAGCGTGAGCGACTGCCGCTGGCCGCCGCTCAGGCTGCCGATCACCTGGTCCATCCGGTTTTCCAGGCCCAGTCCGAGGCTCGCCACGCGGTCGCGAAACCCCACGCGGTCGCGGGATCGCAGCAGCGGCCCGAGGCCGCGGAACAGCCCGCGCCGCGCCGCCAGCGCGAGATTCTCGGCGACCGTGAGCGCCGGTGAGGTGCCCGCGAACGGGTCCTGAAACACCCGGCCCACGAGCGTTGCCCGCCGCCACTGCGGCAGGCGGGTCACGTCGGTGCCGTCGATCGCGATCGATCCCGAATCGACCATGAACGACCCGGCCACTGCGTTGAGCAGCGAACTCTTGCCGCTGCCGTTACCACCGATCACGATCGTCCAACTGCCGGTGGGCACCGTCAGCGTTGCATCGACCAGGGCGCGGACCTCCGTCTCCTGCCCGGGATTGAACGTTTTCGAGATGCCCGTGACGTCAAGCACGCCCCACCCCCTTGCGGCCCAGTAGCCGTGGCAACGCCAGCGCCGCCGCCACGAACACGGCCGTGATCAGCTTGAGGTCGTTCGGGTCGAGCCCCACCCGTAGCGCGATCGCCACGAGTAGCCGGAAGATCACGCTCCCGAGGACGACGGCCGTCAGCGACACACCCAGCGACGACCGGCCCACGAGATTCTCGCCGATGATCACGCTCGCGAGGCCCGTGACGAGGATTCCGACTCCCATCTGCGCGTCGGCAAACCCGACGGCCTGCGCGAACATCGCGCCCGCGGCTCCCGCCAGCGCGTTGGCCAGCGCCAGCCCCAGGGTGAGCACCGCCCCGGTGGGCACGCCAAGCGATTGCATCATCGTCGGATTGTCGCCCGTCGCCCGCATGGCACCACCGAGGTTCGTGGCGAGGAAGAGCCGGAGCAGGACCGCCGCGACGCTCACGACGAACAGGCCCACCACGAACACGGCCGCATCCGACATCGAGACCGACCTGCCGAACCATTCGGCCTGCTCGCCACCGGCCAGCCGCTCGAGGATCCGTTGCGGCAGCCGGACGACCGTCGGCTGATCGACGAGGGGAATGTTGCTGCGGCCCATGACGCGGAGATTCACCGAATAGAGCGCCGTCATCACGATGATGCCCGACAGCAGTCCGTCGATCCGGAGCAGCACGTGAAGCGCCCCCGTCACCGCCCCCGCCGCCGCACCGGCGAGCAGTCCGACGGCGGTGGCCAGCCAGGGATCGCCGCCGGCCGCGATCGTGGCGGCGGCCGCGGCGCCGCCCAGGGCGAACGATCCGTCGACCGTGACGTCTGCGAACCTGAGCACGCGAAAACTGATGAAGATGCCGACTGCCAGCAGGGCCAGCACCAGCCCAAGACCAAGGCTCGACAGCAGGATACTCATGGGATGCGCTCCTCGAGCGGAGCCGCCCAGATCACGCCCCGACGCAGGAGTGTTTCGTGCGCGGGCTGCGATCGCCCGTCGCGGACGAGATGGACCACCGTCCGCAGCAGACCGTCTTGGGCGGCTGCCGAAACCGCCCGGGCCGGATCGGCCTCGTCGAGCCGGATCGCCCGAAACGACGTCACCGCCGCGTGCGCGTGAGCCAACAGACCGGGCCCCATCGGCCGCATGAAATCCGCCGGCGTTCGCGTCACGTCCGGATCGCCGCGGCCACCATCCTCCGGCATCGCGATGGCGACCGCATGCAGCGAGTCGCCGGCGAAGGCGGGCTCGCCAAACCAGAGCACCGCCTGCCGAAGGTGTGCCGGATTGCGGATTGCATCGGCAAACTGCGGACTACCCGGAGGCAGCCGCGCCGCCATGCCGATCACCCCCTCGATCTCACCGGAGACGACGCAGGCCACCGGGCCGCCGATCGTTGCCACGAGCCAGCGGAGGATTTCCGCGAATGGAACGCCGCGGCCGACGGCCTCGAACCGGGCGTGCAACGCGGGCTGCCCCTCAATCACGGCGGCATCCACCAGCGTGAGCGGCGCGGCATGCTGCTCGGCGTCGGCGAGAAAGTCGGCGCGGGCCCCGGCGGGGGGCAGCGTCGCCGCCATGCCGCCGATCGCCACGAGTTCACCCGCCCGCATGGCGGCCTGTTCGTCATGGCCCAGCGCCCCCACGCCCAGCATGAGCGTGCGGGCCGACGTGCTGATTCGCCCGCTGCGCCGCGAGAACAAGTAGCGGTGCGCACCCAGTCGGCGCACCTGCAATTTCGCGGCGGCATGTTCGACATCCCGCCAGCGATCGTCACGGATCGGCGCCGCCGATGCGATCAGGAGCGAATCGATCTTCGACATCGCCAGAATCCGCCGCAACGGCTCCGACGGGGACCGCACCAGCAGCGAACCACCCAACGCGTTGATCTGCTTGCGCATCCGCAGGAGCGCACCCAGCCCCGCACTCGACGCAAATGGCACGGCCGCGCACTCGAGCACGACCTGCCGCGCCCCCTCGCGGACGTGCCTCTCAACCTCGCGTTCCACCGCCTCGCTCCAGGTGGCGTCGAGGGCCCCCACGAGCGCGAGCGTCGCGGTGTCATCGTTGCGGCTGGCGCGGATCTCCATCAGGGCTGCCCTTTCGCCGGCGGGTCGCGCTCGCCGATGAGCACCGCGGCCTCTGCGGCCAGATCGGGCGGCACCTTCCAGCCCCCCGCGCACCGGGCGAACACGGCCGGGTCGATCCACACCGCCTGCGGCACCAGATCAGCCACCGGGATGGAGGCGATCGGTTCACCGCCGAGGATCCGCACGACGAGC
>JAPLNR010000082.1 GCA_026401035.1 Planctomycetia bacterium
GAATTCCTCCTGATGGAGATCGATCGCCCGGCCCTTGGCAACACTGCGGGGCACGGTGTCGGCCAGTTCGATCGCCCGGGCGGCATCGTCCCAGGCGGCGGGAGCGATGCCGTCCTCGTTGACCGGAAGGCGTGTCGACCCACCGTGAAGGATGTCGAGGATCGCGGCACCGCGGTCGAAGTCGACCCGTTCGCTGGTGTTGTCCGGCTGCAGGGTCGCCGTCCACGCGACGCCCGATTCATCGGGCACTTCGACCACGAGGCTGCCGGAACTGCCGATGAGCGTGATCGACAGGCCGGGGGTATCGCCCCGCGCCACCTGCCAGCGGACAGGCATGTGGGCCGCGCCGCTCAGGCCCACCGAGAGCGTGTTCCAGACCGAGTCGGGATCGGCGCCACCCAGCGTGGAGAGCCGCCGCGGATCGCCGACGAGCACGCGAACGAGGTCGGCGTCGCGGGCCAGTTGCGCGAGCACCGGTCCGCGGGAGCGGTCCCGCATCCGCCTTCGGAACTCGAGCGTCTCGATCGTGCCGAGCGTTCCGCCGCCCGCCAGCCCCGCCTCGATCGCCCGCCGCAGGCGGCCGACGAAGGGATGCAGCCGATCGGGCAGGATGGGGATGAGCCGGGCGGCCGAATCCTTGCGGATCATGTCGAGTTCATACGCCCACAGCATCGACAGCTCGAGCGGCTGGGAGAGCACGAGCGTGCGGCCGGCCTGCACGAGTTTGCGGACGCCCTCGGCGCGAGCCTCGTCCCAGCCTGCGCCGCCGACGAGCACGGCGTCACAGCCGCGGGCGTCCATCAGCGATTCCCAGGAGGCGGCCCTGGGCACGCCTGCGACGAGCGTGGCATGTGGCGAGTCGGCGGCGACGTCGCAGGCCACCACGACCTCGTCGCCGCGGCGCTCTGCCGCGGCCAGCACCCAGGCGATCTGTTCGTCGATACCGAGCAGTCCGAGTTTCATCGTCTCATTGTTTCCGGCAGCGGGGCGGGTGACCAGTGGAGGTGATCGCGGTGAGAGCGTACTGTAGGCGTCCTGATTCTCCAGTGGCAGAGGACTCCCATGAACGCCGAAGTGATCGCGATCGGTGACGAGCTCACCACGGGCCAGCGGCTCGACACCAACAGCCAGTGGATTTCCCGTGAACTCGCGGTCCTCGGCATCACCACGGCCTTTCATACGACGATCACCGACGCCCTCGACGACGGCGTGGCGGCGTTTCGGATCGCCGTGGAACGGGCCGATCTCGTGATTGTGACCGGAGGGCTGGGCCCCACCGCCGACGATCTCACGCGGGACGTGCTGGCGCTCGTCGCCCACGAGCCGCTCGAATTGTCGGAGTCGGCGCTCGAGGTGGTGGAGTCGCGGTTTGCGCGTCGCGGGCAGCCGATGCCAGAGAGCAACCGCCGGCAGGCGCTGTTTCCACGCACGAGCAGCGTGATCCCGAATCCCGAGGGCACCGCACCGGGCATCGACATCGAAATCCCGCGGCAGTCGCAGGGCGCAACCGGCGCGAGCCGCGTGTTTGCCCTGCCCGGGGTACCCTCCGAGATGCGGGTGATGTGGCGGGAAACGGTGGTGCCGGCGCTGCTGGCCCTGCAGCCGGAGGGGGGCACGATCTGCTTTCGCCGCATCAAGTGCTTCGGTGCCGGTGAAAGCGCGGTCGAGGCCATGCTGCCTGACCTCATCGAGCGGGGCCGCGATCCGCTCGTGGGCATCACCGCCCACGAGGCGACGATCACGCTGCGGATCGTCGCCCGCGGGGCGAACGAGGCCGCCTGCCAGGCGAAAATCGCGCCGACCGAGTCGATCATCAGAGAATGCCTCGGTGACCTCATTTACGGAACCGAGGACGACGAAATCGAGGACGCGGTGATCGCGGTGCTCGCGGGGGCCGGCGCCGCACTCGCGACGGTCGAGATTGCCACGCAGGGACAGGTGGCCGCGATGCTCGCGCAGGCCGCGGCCCGGAGGCATTCCGGCAGCCTGGCCGGCGGGATCGTGCTGCCCCGGCTCGCCGCCGGCCGATCGGTGGCCGAATTGGCCCGGTGGGCTCGGGACGAACTCAAGGCGACGCACGGCCTCGCCGTGGGGCCGGTGGTGACCGCGGACGACGGCCTCGACTCCGTCGATATCGCCCTCGTGGGGCCGAATGTCGCGGAGGCGGTCACCCACCGCCTCGGTGGCAGCGGCAGCCTGCGGCTGTCGCGGGCGGCCAAGACGGCGCTCGACCTCGTCCGGAAGCGGCTTCGGTTGCACTCCTGACACGGCGGAACCATAACCAAAAGAGCCGCTTCCGAAGGTGCCCCCATGCCTGCCGCCGAACACAATCCCACCCTCAAACCCAATGCCGCCGCCTCCCGCCGCACGCTGCTGCTCACACTCAGCTTCGTCGGCCTCGTGAGCCTGATCGTCTGGCCGTCGCTCATGGGGCGTATTCAATACGCGCGCACCCGTGCGGAACTCGCGGCGATGCGGGATGCCGCGATCGGCACCGAACTGGCCCCGGTCGGCAAGCTCTTCACGATGCTGGCCCGGATCATCGGCCCGTCGGTCGTCAACGTCACCTCCAGGCGCCGCGTGCTGACGCTGGCCGACGAGATCGCCGCCCTCCGCGGCGCGGTGCCGCAGGGAGCCACCGACGAATCGATGGGATCGGGTGTGATCATCGAAGGTGACGGGCTGATCATCACCAACTACCACGTGGTCGCGCGGAGCGATGAGATCGTGGTGGCGCTTGCCGACGGCCGCCGGTTCAACGCCGATTTGGTCGGCGCCGATGCCGCCACCGATCTGGCCGTGCTCAAGATCGACGCCGATGGGCTGCCCACGGCCGCCTGGGGCGACAGCGACACAGTCGAGGTGGGGGAAATGGTCTGGGCCATCGGCAATCCCTTCGGCCTCGACCGCACGCTGACCTACGGCATAGTGAGCGCGGTCGGCCGCCGCGGCGTGCTCGAAAACCCGCTGCAGGAGTTTCTGCAGACCGATGCCGCGATCAACCCGGGCAACTCCGGCGGCCCGCTCGTCGACGTGCATGGCCGCGTGATGGGGATCACCACCGCCATCGTGGGCAAGGACTACACCGGCATCGGCTTCGCGATCCCGAGCAACTCGGCCCGCCGCGTGGCGGACGAGATCCGCAAGACTGGCCACGTCGAACGCGGCTACCTCGGCATGGCCCTGACGGCGTTGCCGTCGGCGACGCCCGACGGCTCGAGCGCCGTGGTGGCCGCGGTCGAGCCCCGCTCGCCGGCGGCGCTAGCGGGCGTGAAGCCCGGGGATATCGTCGTGGCTTACGACGGCGAGGGGATCACCGAACCTGCGGAACTCGTGCTCCTGCTCACACGGACTCCGATCGGCACCGACGTGCCAGTCGAGATCATCCGCGGCACGGAGAAGCTCACGATCACCGTCCACGTCGGCCGCAGGCCGCTGTAACGGAGCCTTGAGCCGAAAAGTAGGACAGGCTTCAGCCTGTCTGCCTTCTCCGTTGGCCGCATTGGTCGCCATGCCGCATTGGTCGCCATGCCGCATTGGTCGCCATGCCGCATTGGTCGCCATGCCGCATTGGTCGCCGGCGGCAGAAGTCTCCTTCGCGTGGATTTTTCGCACTGGCGTCGCGCGGGAGCGCCGACCTCAAGCGAGCGAAAACTCCAATGCTCGTCGAGCTTCAGCCGACCGACTCCTCAGCATCGGGGGTCGGGGTCAGGAGATGCGGGGTGAGCGTCGGGGGTGAGCGTCGGGGGTGAGCGTCGGGGGTCAGGAGATGGGGGGCGCTACTCGCTGGCGGGCGGCTCCGCGTCTGCTTTTGGCGGGTCGTCGTCGAGAAACTTGGTGAAGTTGAAGTCGCCGTCGCCGGCACCGAAGCCGAAGTTGAATTTGTCTTCGCCATCGGGGGCTGCTGCGGCGGGCTGCGCCGCGGCCGATCGCTCGACGGGCGTGCCCTGTGGCCGCCCGCTCAACTGCGTGGCCACGCCCGACAGCCACTCGGTCGTCGGAAAGCTGTAGGGGCGGAATTTCTCGAAGGTGCCCGTCTCCTCGTGGATGTAGAGCGCCCGTTGGGGCCCGAGCTTGCTCGCCAGCGGGCTGTCGATCAACTGGCTCGAGTCGGAACCGCTCATCTGGAACATGACGCGGAGTTCGAACTCCTTCAGGGCGCCCCGCTCGAACGTCCGCATGAGGTTCGTTAGCGAGTCGCACCAGATGATCGTGTGCACGCCGACGGGCGGACCGTCCTTGAGCACGGTGTTGAAATTCGTGGCCGGGCCGGCCTTCTTCTCGCTGCCGAAGGAGAAGCCGAAGTCTCCGTCGGCCTTGCGGAGCTCGCGAAACCGGCCCAGATCGCGAATGATGACGAAGACAGCCTCGCCGTCGAGCACCTGTCCGTCGATCCGCCGTTGCACCTCGGCCGCCAGCCGCTCGAACGAGTCGGCCACGCCGAGCCGGCCGGCCACCTCGACCTCGTGCGGCAGGTACGTCGCCAGTTGTGAGAGCAAAATATCGGGCTTTTCCTCGGCGATCGCCGGCTCGAAGAGCACGAACCGCGCAGCCCGGCCCACCGCCCCATGCGGATGCGGATCATGCCCGCAGGCGAGGCTCATCATCGACATCGCCAGCAGGCTCGTGCCGAGATCCTCCCGCTGCCCGACGATCAGCATGTTGGCGCCGCCCTGGCGGCGGAAGATCGCGGCGGTCGGATCCTTGATGGCGATCGCGTCGCCCATCCAGGCCAGCGGCGTGGTGGGTTGGCGGCCATGCACGGTGCCCGAGGCGAGCAGTTCGCGGAGCAGGGGGTTGCCGGCCGGATCAGCGGCCTCGTTGCCGTCGAACACCATCCGCGGCAGTGGCGGAATATCGGTGCGGCGATCGGCCAGTTGCCGCAGCGCTCCGAGGTAGCGTTCGCGGCGCTCGTCGTTGAGAAACACGACCTGAAACGGGTTGTTGCCCGCCACCATGCCGTTGGCGTCGTTGTAGATCGCCTCGCCGGGCCGGGTGAGCAGCCGGGCCGCCGTGTTGTCCTCGCTGAGAATCAGGCTCGAATCAGCCTCGTTGCACTGCAGCGCGATGCGGACGGCCATCTGGCCCATCGTGGCCCGCGGGAGGCTGTAGGAGCCGCCGAGCGTCTGCGAGCCGAGGAGCACGTGCATGCCGAAGGCTCGGCCCTGTCGCACGAGACGGTCGAGAATGAGCGACGCATCCTGGGCGAGCTTGTCGTCCTCCACGAAGATTTCCTGAAACTCGTCGATGATCAGCAGGATCCGCGGCATCGGATCGGCGTGCCCCATCTTGCGGAAGCCGGCGACGTCCTGCACCGCGAGATCCCGGAACAGATCGCCGCGGCGTTTCAGCTCGCGGTCGAGCTGCTCGAGCACCGAGAGGCCGAATTCCCGCTCGCTCTCGATCGCGATCACGCGAGCATGGGGCAGCTTGTAGTGGTCGTAGAGTTTGAACTCGACGCCCTTCTTGAAGTCGATGAGATAAAACTGGATCTCGTTGGGGCTGTATTGCAGGGCGAGGCTCGTGATCATCGCGTGCATGAGCGTCGATTTGCCCGAGCCCGTCTTGCCGGCGATCAGCGCGTGTTGGCTCGTGCCCTTGCCAAGCTTCAGATATTGCAGCTTCTTCGCTCCGGCGGGGCCCAGCGGCGCGAGCACCTCGCTGGCCGTGCTCCCCTTCCACCAGTCTTCCTCCTTCGGTGCCACGCGGTCGAAGGGCACCTCCACCCGCTTCGCGGCCTTCGCCGCCTTGCCCACCCGTTGGATGATCCGGGTGAAGGTCTCGTCTGAGGGGGCCTGCTCCACGGTGAGCGGCCACTTGGAAAACTCCGGATCGTTCCAGGTGAACGTGCCGTCCTTGAGCACCAGCGTGGTCGCATGCTGCTCGATTTCGGCAACGCTGAAGTTTGCCGGCAGCGACTGCTTCGTGTCGATCGAGAGGATCACGTAGACGCCGCAGCGGGCGCCGCTGGCGGCGATGCTCGCCAGCCGCCGGGCGGCCGTCTCGGTGAAGTTGGCTGGAAAATTGGCGACCACGACGAAGCGGTAGGGCTCGGGCACCTCGGCGTCGGCGTTGTAGCCACCGATCGATTCATACTCGTTGCGGAGATACTTCTGGATCACCACCTCCATCTGCTCGGTGATGTCGCCGAGCCGCTGCTCGATCTGCTGCGGCTCCGTCCAGATGCGGCTGGTGACGAGCAGTTCGTCGTGGTCGGCCAGATGCATGAAGCCCGCAAACTGCTTGCCCAGGCCGAGCGGATCGATGATCGTGAACCGGCTCTGCCCCGCGGGGATGCCGGTGGCGATCCGCAGCGTGAGCGCCTGCATCATCTCCGACGCGATTTCCTTTTGCTCCGCCGTCATCTTGATGAGCACCGACGCATGGTGCGGAAAGGGAACCAGTGCCGGCTGGGTCCAGGAGACGGGGCCGAAGGCGTTGAGTTCGGGCCGCGACGACACGCCACCCGGCAGCTTTTGCAGCGACAGCGCCTGGGTGCCGAACCGCAGGCCCGGCGGAGCCTCGGCCGGCAGCGGCACGTCATCGCGGGCCAGATCATCCCAGCTGCGGAAGGCCTCGGCGTCGATGCGATTGGCCTCGTCGTAAACGGCGGCCGTCTCCTCGCGCACCTGCCGCCACTGATCGGTCATCCTGGCCCAGCGGTCTTCGCGGCGGGCGTCGGCAACCGCGAGCCGCTCAGTGCGCAGCCGCTCGAGCTTCTCGAGATCCTCCCTGAGGCTCGTCGAGAGGGCCGCGATCCGCGGGGGGTATTTCTTGTCGGCCGCCTCCTTGCCGCTGTCACGCCGCTGGGCGATCGCGGTGGTGGCCGCCTGGTATTTCGCCTCGAGTTCGGCCGTCTGCTTCTCCTTCTTGGCGGCCAGTTCGGCGAGCCTGTTGGTGAGGAGCGTCTGTCGCTGCTCGAGTTGCTGCTTGAACTTCTCCTCAAGAGCCGCGATCTGCTCGTCGCGGCGGGTCTTGATGAACGCCGTCCCCGCCACGACACACTTCCGCGCCTGCGTAAGATCGCGGTGGAGATCATTCCGCAGCGCCGTCGCCTGCTGCCGCGCCTGCTTTCGCAGCCGGCCGACGAACCAGAGCCCGCCGCCGATGCCTCCCCCGGCCAGCACCACGGCCGCCACCGCCGCCGCGATCGCCCTGGTCAAGGTATCGCCGGGCACGGCGAAGAAGGCGCCGGCTGCCGCGCCGAGCCCCGCCAGCAGCGGCAGCGTGACCGCGGCGCCGGTCGTACCGCCGGCGAAGGCGGTCTTGGCGGCCTTGAGCCCGCAGAGCGCCTTCGTCTGCTCGACCACCGCCGAGCGGAATTGTTCGAGCAGCGCCAACACATCAGATCCCGTCGGCAGCGGTGCGGCAGCCTCGGAGGTGCTGGTCTCCTCCGACTCGGCATCATCGCCCGCTGGCTCCTCAGGCGCTGGCTCCTCGGCCGCCGCCTCGGCTGCTGCCACGCCCCAGGCGGCGAGGGATTGCAGACTCCTGGCATCTGACTCATCGAGCTGGGCGAGTGTCTTGCCGAGATCCTTCTCGGCCTTCATGAAGAGCTTGACCGGATCCTTCCGCTTCTCCTTGAAGACCTCCTTGTAGGAAGACTCCTCGAACTGGTCGTCTTCCTTGAGCTGCCGTGTCTGCTTGTCGCAGGTGCGGGCGATCGTGGCGGCCACCGTCTTTCGCTGCTCGTCAAGCTTGGCCTGTTCGGCCACGGCCTGCGCGGCGATCTTTTGCAGAACTGCCTTGTATTCCTGCTTCGTGGCCGCGATCTCGCGGGCATATTTCTCGTTCGTCGCGGCCTGGTTTTTCTCCGCCTCGGCAAGCGTGGCCTGCCGCTCCGCTTCGTGCTCCGCCGTGATCTCGTTTTCCAGACGGGCCCGCACGGCCGACTCGCGGCGGAGCAGATCCAACTGAACGCGGAGCATCTCGCGGTCATGCGCCGCGGGCGCTGCAGCCGGGGGCTGGCCCTCCGCAGGGAATGGCGCGTCGGGGAGGGCGGAAGAGGTGGTTGCCATGCGAATGGGTGCGGATCACATCGGGAGTGGTTTGGAGATCAGTAGTCGGAGCCTTCGCTCACGTCGCGGGCGGCGCGGGCGAGCACCTCGGCCAGCCGGCCGACCGCCTCGAGCGTCTGCTTCACGTCGGGCATGAGCGGCTCAATGTGCTCCTTGTGAAACGCCTTGCTCGTGCCGTCGTTCCAGCTCTCCTTGGCGGATTCCCACTTGATGTCGAGCTGCTTGAGCGCCAGGGCCATTTTCGATGCGCCGCTGGAGAGATCGAAATGCTTCACGAGGCACCTCCTGCGGGCGGGGCTGGTTCCGGGGGCCGTGCCGCGTCGGCCGGGGCACCAGCGGTTGCGGCCGCGGAAACAGCGGGAGCGGCCTCATCGACCTGCCTGGTCACCGGGCCCGCCGAGCCGCTGCCGTCACCGGTGGCCGAGGGACGGGGCCCGGAGACTTCGCGATAGGAATCGAGCGACTTCAGCATCCGCTCGATACGCGCCATCGCCTTCGGGCAATCGACGTCGACCACCTCGCGGAAATGCACGAGCCGCACGCAGGTTTCCCGAAACTGCTGCAGCACCACCGGCGTCCAGCGCCGCACCGCCTCCGCCTTCTGCTCGGCAGTGGCCAGCTTCTTGCGGGCCTTCTCGAGGTTTTTCTTCTCCTCGATGCACGATGGCTGGTTGTCGCCGACCTTCTTGAAGGCCCGGCAGTGCTCGAGGTCCTTGATCGCCTGATTGACGAGGTCGTTGCACCGCCGTAACTCGGCCTTCCAGTAGGCCGCCCGATCGACCGTGATGTAGTCGACGGCGCGGCGGCCCTCGAGCTCGACTTCGGCGATGGCCTGCCCCGTTTCATGCGCATACGAAGCGAGCGCGGCCTTCACGTACGCCAGCGTGTCGATCGATTTGACGTCGGCTTGTGTGGACATTCCTGCCTGTGTCCTCAGCGTTGCTGCTGGTATTCCTCGACCCGCTCGGCCTTGCGAATCAGATAGGGGACGTATTCACCCGTCGATTGCACGAACCGGCCGAACGTATTGAGCTGCTGCTCGAATTCCTCGGTGAACTTCTGGTGCTCCTGATCCCGCCACGAGGCGCCGAGCGCCCCGAGCTGCCGCTGCACCGTCTGCATCTGGGTCATCACTTCCTCGCTGAAGTGCCGGAGCCGCGCCGCAAACCGCCGCAATTCCTGCGGATCGACGATCGCCTGTCCCATGATCAAACTCCCCTCGAGAGGTGCGGACCTGCCGCCCGGGCACGTGCCGGGAAGCGGATGCCATCCGGGCCGGTTCCGTTCGTCCATCTTATCGCCATCGCCAGCGCCTTGGACAGGCGTGCCGCCGCGCGGCGGCTGGGAATGCGGCCGCGGCCAACGTAGACTCGACCGTTCCCGAACCAGGAGACCCCACCGCGATGCAGCCCACCACCCAAGAACCCGTCACGGGAGGCCCCGCCGCCCAGAGGCCGGCCGCCCATTCCTCGTCTCCGCACGCCGCAGCCGGTGAACAGCCGGCCGCCGACGTCTCGCTGGAGCCGTCGAAGGGCTGGCACGTGACCCACAGCTTCTATTCTTTCGACCGCGGCGGGCTGGCTGCACTCTCCCCCGCGACCCGCGCCGACGGGATGCGGCAGTTCGCAGCCACCCTCGATCCGGCCGGGCCTCAGGCCCCGCGTCGTCTCCAAAACTGGATCGTGCCGGGTCACAAGGCCGATTTCGGCGTGATGGCGATGGATCCCTCGCCGATGCTCGTCGACGACGTCCACCAGCGGCTCCTGGCCGGCCCCCTCGGGCAGGTGCTCGTGCCGACCTATTCCTTCGTGAGCCTCACGGAGGTGAGCGAATACGTGCCGACGGTCGAGCAGTATGCCCAGCGGCTCGTCGAAGAGGGGGAGGTGGCCGACAGCCCCGCCTACAAGGCGAAGGTGCAGGGCTACGCCGCCCGCGAAGACTCCATGCGGAAGGCCCGGATCGAGCCGGAACTGCCACCATGGCCCAACGCCTGCTTCTATCCCATGAACAAGAAGCGCAAGGTGGGCGAGAACTGGTTCACGCTGCCCCTTGCGGAGCGCACCCGGCTGATGGCCGAGCACGGGCGCACCGGCATGTCATTCGGTGGCCGCGTGACGCAGCTCATCACCGTGAGCGTCGGGCTCGACGACTGGGAGTGGGGCGTCACGCTCTGGGCGCGGCGGCCCGATTTCCTCAAGGAGATCGTCTACAAGATGCGGTTCGACGAGGCGAGCGCCCGCTACGCCGAATTCGGCCCGTTCTACACCGGCTACGTGGCCACGCCGGCCGAGATCCTCGCCCACTGCCACATCGAGTAGGACAGGCTTCAGCCTGTCGAATGCGGCACAGAACAAAGACAGGCTGAAGCCTGTCCTACTTGGCCGCGGACAGCAGGATCTCGACGGCGGTGCCGCGGGGGGGCACGTGCCCCTCGAAGGCCTCGAACAGCAGGGCTTCGTTCGACTGTGAACTCTCGACGGGCAGATCGAGCATGGCGGTCGGGAAGTTCGACACGCAGATCAGGTCGCCGCCGTCGGCCTGGTAATACTCCTTGCCGTCGGTCGGATCGGTCCAGAACGAACTGCCGGCGAAGACCCAGTCGTGGGCCATGGCCTTGCCCGTGCGGGTGTCGCGAATCCAGTTTTGCGCGGCGGTGACCTGAACCTTGCCATCGGCATCGGTCCACCGCATGCGAACGCGGACCCGTGGCCCCGTGGCCGCCGCATACTCGGGGTCGAACGAGACGGGCCTGCCGGACTCGAGGCCGATCGCCAGCAGGGCGGCATGCACGAGGCGCGCCGTGGCCCGCGTGGCCACGATCGATTCGTGCTCCTTCGTCTCCTTGGGGCAGGCGAAAAATTCAATCGGCCCTTTGTCGAGCACGACGCTGCCGCCGACGACCACCTCCTTGGCCCGGGTATCGACCCAGACTTCCTCGTCCGGGGCGAGCCGCTTGAGATCGGGGTGGGGATCGGCCGCCAACGCGGCAACGGCAGCAATGCAGGCCAGGCTGGCAATGGCGATGGCGGCGAATGGCCGAAAAGCGAAGAACGACTGCATCAAGGCACCCCGTGGCTGGTCCCGAAATCGTCCGGTACGATAACGCGCCCCACGGTTCAGGACGAATGTGTCCGACCGAAAACCAGCCGCGCCCGCGAAACGGATGCTCCCATGCCAGCGACGAAGAAGGACAAAGCCCGCAAGAAGCACGAGACGGGTGGCAAGGCCGACGGCACCACGCGGTCGAAACCGGCTGGCCGAGCCGCCAAAAAAACCCGTGACCCGCAGCCTGCGGCTGCCGTGCGTGGCGAGGCACCGGAGGTGGCGGATGAGCCGACCACGGTGCGGGCATCGACCGACCGCGTCAGCGTGAAGGCCCGCAGCGCCGCGCAGCGCATTCGCGGTCTCGCCGACCGCAGCGAGTCGCTCGACGTCCGCCGGCGGCTGCGACAACTCGCGCGGCAGATCGCTCAGGGCGGCCGCGACGTGCAGGGCATCTCGTTCTGCGAAGGGCTGCTCAGTGAATGTCTCGACGATGCCGCCGCCTCGGCTCACGAGCAGTGGCTGGCCTGCGAGGCGATAACCTGGGGGCTTGCCTGGCTCGCCCGCACGCGCCGGGCCGGAGGCTCCGCCGGCGGCCTGCTCGAACGTCTCGTCAAACAGGCCCGTGTCGCCCAGACGGCGCTCAAGTCGCGTGACACCGCTGCCGCTCCCTTCGTGGTCACCCTGGCCAGGCTGTTTCGCGACATCGAGGCCTGTCGCTGCCTCGAGCAGGATGCCGTGGCGGCGCTCGAGGAGGAAATCGGCAGACTCGTGTCGGCCGATGGCGTGGTGTCATTGGCTGGGGTGCCGGTCGCGGGTTCGGCGGCGGTGGTTGAACGGGTGGTCCGCTGGACGACCGCCCGTGAAATCGCTGCGACGGCCGGAAAGGCGAATCTCTGGAACGACGCGACGGAAAAAAGCTGGACCGCGTCGGTCAGCATGGCGCTGCGGCTCCTCGGCACTGATGGACGGATTCTCACCGCCGGCGGCGCGCTGCCGGCGATCTTTTCGGAGCCCTTGCTCGTCGCGGCGGCGGCCGTCGGCAAGTCCCGGATGCGGCGGACGGCCGCAACGCTCCACAAGCAGACGCAGCGCCGACGGCCCGACGCACCGAAGGGGCTGCTGCCCCGGGATCTGCATTCCGCCGATGCCGCCGCGGCGATCATCCGCACCGGCTGGGAGCCCGACAGCGTGCGGGTGATGCTCGAATACCGCCAGGCGACGCCCCGGATCGAGATCGCCGTCGGCGACCGCCTGCTCATCGACGGTGCCTGGCAGTGGCGGGTCTCGCTCGGTGGCCGGCCGCTCGAGGCCGAAGGGCCGTGGAAACTGTCGTGCTTCGAGTCGGACCGCAAATCGACCTTTCTCGAAATCACCGCGCCGCTGGCCGGCGGCCTGCAATTCGAGCGGCAGGTCGTGGTGCTGCGGCGGGATCGGATCGTTCTCCTTGCCGACGCGGTGACCCGCGCCGCGGGCGACCCTCCCAGCGGACCGCTCGCCTCGGAAAGCGTCGTCCCCCTCGCCTCGTCGCTCGAGACCGAGCGGGCCGAAGAGACCCGGGAGATCTTCGTCTACGACACCGCGATGCGGCTGGCGGCCATGCCGCTCGCGTTGCCCGAATGGTCCGTCGCGACCGCGCCGGGAGGCTTCGAGTCGTCGGCGGACGGGCTCACCTTGCGGCATGAATCGGCCGGCAGCCGGCTCTATTCCCCCCTCTGGCTCGACTGCGACCCGAGCCGATTCGGCCGCCCGCTCACCTGGCGGCAGCTGACGGTCGCCGATACGCGGCAGAACCTTCCGCGGCATCAGGCCGCCGGCTTCCGCGTGCAGGCCGGTCTCGAGCAGTGGCTGCTCTATCGGGCCCTTGACGAGCCGCGAAATCGCACCGTGCTCGGCTGCAACCTGTCCTGTGAGTTTCTGCTGGGTCGCATCCGCCCCGACGGCAGCGTGGGCCGCACGCTCGAAATCCAGTGAGCATGATCGACCAGGCCCGCGGATGATCGCTTGGAGCACCTGCAAAACGTGCAACACATGGGGCGCCCGGAGCCTCCGGAGCACGGGGAGCCGCCATGACGGTTGACGATGCCATTCGGACGCGGGTGCGGGAGAATCTGGCCACGGTGCAGGGCCAGGTGAACGACGCCTGCCGTCGGGCCGGCCGCGATCCGCAGTCGGTGACGATCATCGGCGTGACCAAATACGTCTCGGCCGAACTGGCCGCGGTCCTGCTCGAGGCGGGCTGCCGAGATCTCGCGGAGAGTCGGCCCCAGTCGCTCTGGGCGAAATGCGAGGCGCTTGCCGGCGCAGCGTTGCCGCCGCGCTGGCACCTGGTGGGCCATTTGCAGCGCAACAAGGTCCGTCGCACGCTCCCGCTCCTCGCGCTTCTGCA
>JAPLNR010000052.1 GCA_026401035.1 Planctomycetia bacterium
ACCTGGTACGAGCAGGTGCGAACACGCTGCTCGGGGACCATCTTGCACACCTGGTAGGTACGGACCCGCTGTTCCGGCACCATGCGGCAGACCTGGTATGAGCAGGTGCGAACACGCTGCTCGGGGACCATCTTGCACACCTGGTAGGTACGGACCCGCTGTTCCGGCACCATGCGGCAGACCTGGTACGAGCAGGTGCGAACACGCTGCTCGGGGACCATCCTGCACACCTGGTAGGTGCGAACCCGCTGCTCCGGCACCATCTTGCAGACGGTGTAGCTGCAGGTGCGAACCCGCTGCTCGGCCACCATCTTGCAGACCTTGTAGCAGCGAACCCGCTGTTCCGGCACCATCTTGCAGACCGTGTAGGAGCAGGTCTTCACCCGCTGCTCGGCGACCATCTTGCAGACCTTGTAGCACTGCTTCTCGACGATCGTCTCGCGCTCATACCGGACGCACTTGACTTCCTTCTCGCAGACCTCGGGGACCCACACCTTCTTGCAGATGGTGCGGGGCGGGCACTGCTCCTGGATCCGACAGACCTTGCCGGGGCGGTAGCACCGCTTGCCCGAGCAATCGCATTCCCAGCAGCCGGGCTCGCGCACGCAGCGGGTGATCACCGGGCCGGGGACCTCGCAGGTCTCCGTTTCCCAGCGGCCGCTGCAGACCTTGACGGTCTTCGTGTAGTGCACCGGCTTGCAGACCGTCTTGCAGACGTCCCGCTCGCGGGTTTCCCACACCGGCTTGCAGACGGTGTAGGGCACTTCCTTCGTGCGGGTCTCCGACACCGGCTTGCAGACCGTGTAGGTCTCCTGCCGCTCCTCGTAGACCGGCTTGCACACCGTGTAGGGGATCTCCTTGGTGCAGGTCTCGTAGACCGGCTTGCAGACCGTGTAGGTCTGTTCGCGGGTCTCATAGACCGGCTTGCAGACCGTGTAGGGGATCTCCTTCGTCATCGTCTCGTACACCGGCTTGCAGACGGTGGTACGGATCTCGCGGGTCCGCGTCTCGTAGACCGGCTTGCAGACCGTGTAGGTCTCCTGCCGCTCTTCGTAGACGGGCTTGCAGACCGTGTAGGGAATTTCCTTCGTGCAGGTTTCCCACACCGGCTTGCAGACCGTGCTGCGGATCTCACGGGTCTTCGTCTCCCACACCGGCTTGCAGACCGTGTAGGGGATCTCCTTCGAGATCGTTTCCCACACCGGCTTGCAGACGGTGTAGTTGACGGTTCGCGAACGGTTCTCCCACACCGGCTTGCAGACGGTGTACTCGACGTCCTTGAACGACTTCTCGGTCTCGTAGCGGACGCAATCAATCTGCTTCTGTTCGACGATCTTCTCGCAGACCGTCTTGTAGCAGGTGTACTGCTTCTGCTCGTAAACGACGTCCTTCACCATGCGGGTGCCGCAGCAGGATGCCTTGGCGGCACAGCTGGGCTCGTCGGTGGACGTCTCACAACTTGAACAACCACCACGGGCGTGGGCAAAACCGACCGTGGTCAGTTTTGCGGTCCCGTGCTTGTAGCTGGCAATCCCGCAGTATGCGGCGTCGGCGCGTTGAAACGACGTCGCGATACAGGCGAGTGCCAGCAGACAACAAAGCCACGTACTTCTCATGTCTGCTGCCTCTCTCGAGGACGGCTCCTGATCTGGAGGAAACTGGGAACGAAACGCTGGAGAACGGAACTGGCAGCCCAACTCCGCACTCTTTAAAGATCGGCCATAAAGTCCCCGCAGGTTGATCACTCCCCGCAATCAATCCCGCTTTTCCAGACCCCCAGTGGCCCTACAACCGGTGTAGATTGACCCCGTTGAATCGTTTCGTTGCGATTTGGCAAGGCTGGCGGGTAGAGTCTTCCGCTTATCGGGGTAGTTCCTCGTGGACATGGCCATGACTGATTTCCGACCACAGCCCGGCGAAATCCCCTCCGACGCGTCGGTGCCGAAGGTCGTCGTCAGCCGTCTCTCCCTCTACCTGCGGGAATTGCAGCGGCTCCAGGCCGCGGGCCAGCAGACGATCTCGTCGAGCCAGCTCGGCACGCTGCTCGGCTTCAGCGACGCCCAGGTTCGCAAGGACCTCGGCTTCTTCGGTCAGTTTGGCTATCCGGGCGTCGGCTATCGCTGCGACGAGCTCATCCGCGCGATGCGCGACATCCTCGGCACCAATCATCCCTGGCCCGTGGTGATGGTGGGCGTGGGCAACCTCGGCCAGGCGTTGCTGGGCTACCGCGGCTTCGGCCGGCAGAATTTCTCGATCCAGGCCGCCTTCGATGCCGACCCCGCGAAGGTCGGCCAGACGATTCAGGGCATCCGCATCCAGCACATCGACGAGCTCCCGGACGTCGTGAAGGAAAAGGGGATCCGACTCGGCATGATCGTGGTTCCGGCCGAGCGGGCGCAGGAAGCGGCGGACCGGCTCGTGGCCGCGGGCATCGAGGGCATCGTCAACTTCGCACCCGTCACGCTCACGCTCCCGCCCCACGTGCAGAGCGTCTCCGTCGATCTGGCCATCGAGCTGGAGCAGCTCTCCTTCGCCGTTACCAACAAGCTCGCCAAGGCCCTCGGCGAAACATTGTGAGCCGGGCTTTTCTGGCATCGTGTTGGCAGGCCGCATTGGTCACCGATTCCGGCTCCTCAGCATCGGGGGACGGGAAAAAGGTGACAGCCACCTTTTTCCCGTCTCTCGCCCGTCAATTACACTCTTTCGCATGCACCCAAAACGCATCGCCGTCTTTCTTCCCTGCCACACGCTCGACGACTTTCCCACCTGGCTGGACGAGCGCGAGGCCGATGAGCTGCTCGCGGCGTGGACGGCGGCCTGGGATCCGCGGCTGATCGCGGCGATCGGGGCGGTGCCCGGCTGGGCCAGCGTCGACGTGCCGCCACAGGAGAGCGACGACATCCTGGGGATCGTGCCCGCCCAGTGCGACGAGCGATTTTCGGTGATGGTGGACGCAGCCGGCATGGCCAGCATGCCCGGCACGAACGGTTTCCGTTGGGTGCGGCAGGTTCAGGGCCGCCGGGAGATTGCGGCCGCCGCGCTGGCGCAGCTTGATCAACAGCCGCCGCCGGCCACCGCTGGCGTTGCCGTGACGCTCGCGGATGATTTTTATGCGCTGGGCCTGGCCTGGCTGCTTTCGGAACTGCTGGCGCGGCGGATGCGGTCGTCGACATCGCTCGGCGCGACCAATTTCGAGGAGGCCTGCGTGGCGGCGGCGCAGGCGGCGGTCGCCGGCGACGAGCCACTCGCCCGGGAAAAACTCCGCGAATGCTTCGGCGTGCTCGAAGCGACGCGGGCCCAGTATTATCCGGTCGATTTCTGGCTGCTCGACCTCGTGCTGCTCGCCGAATCGACGCTCGGTGCTCGGCTCGCCGCCGAGCTCGATGTTGCGACACCGCTGGCGCTGGTCGCATCGGGCCGGGTCGTCGAAACCCTCGCCCACGCCGATCCGGCCTTGCTTGCCCGCGTGCGGCAGCGGATCGAGGCCGACACGCTGGCGATCGTCGGCGGCCGGCAGGATGCCACGCCGCTCGACTTCTGCACGCTGGCAACGATTCGCGAATCGTTCGCCCGGGGGCATGCGGTCTATCTCGAGCACCTCGGCGTGGTGCCGAAGATCTACGGTCAATGCACGGGCGGATCGTCGGCGTTCCTGCCCGCGATCCTCTCCGACCTCGACTACACCGGAGCCATCTGGAATCTGTTCGACGGCACGCGCCTGCCCGATCCCGGCACGAGCCGGATCCGCTGGCAGGGAACCGCCGGCGAGTGCATCGATGCCGTCGCCCGGCCGCCGCTCGATGCCCGTTCCGCGCTCACGGTTCTCGCGCTCGCCGAGAAGATCGGCGACGCGCTCGACCATGACCATGCGGCCGTGATCCAGTTTGCGCACTACGCGGGCACGGCGAGTCCGTGGTTCGACGACCTGCGTCGGATCGGCTCGTGGAGCACGGCGCTTGGCACCTTTGCCACGCCCGACAAGGTCTTCGCCAACACGGCGGGAACGGGCACGCTGGCCGACTTTGCGCCGGACGCCTTTCCACCCACGCTGCCCGACGCCCCCGCGGAAAAAAGCCCGGATCCGATCGGCAGCCACATGTCCGCCGCGCGGGACGAGGCCCGGCGGATCGTCGCCGCCGAGCCGGCACTGGCCGACATCCGTGCCCGGCTCGAGGGCACGGCAACAGCGGTCGCGACTGCCCCGCCCCCTAAAAATCCCCCCGCCCTCTGGCAGACGGTCGCCCGCGGACTCTTCGGCGGGCCGGTCGACGCCACGGAACGGTTCCTGCTCGAGACCGACCAGCTCTGCCTGCGGGTGAATCCCAAGACCGGCGGCATCCTGTCGCTGCGCAGCGTGCCGCGCGACCTTGGCAACCAGCTCTCGCAGCAGCTCTCCCTGCGGACCACGCGTCCGGCGCCGCCGCCCGGCTCGGCCTGGGAAGACACGCAGGAGCGGGCCGTCTATTCGAGCATGGTGGCCGACCGGATCGACCGCGACTCACATCTGGCGATCACCAGCCACGGCCGGCTCGTCGACGCCGCAGGCCGCGACGTCGGCAGTTTCACGCAGCGGGTGGCGCTGGTGCCCGGCCTGTCGATCGCGCGGCTCGACATCGAGCTCACCGTGCCGCAACTCCAGAGTGCCGGGCCGCTGCTCGAGGAATATGCCGCCTGCCGGTTTGCGTGGAATGAAAACGAAGACATCGACCTCTGCCGCAGCCTGCATGCCGAGCCGGTCGTCACCGAACGCGCGCGGTTCACGGCGCCGCACTTCCTCGAACTGCGTCAGGTGGGTGCCCGCGGCGACAAGGTCCTCATCTGCACCGGCGGCCTGCCCTGGCACGTGCGGGCGGCGCCGCACATGGTCGATTCGGTCCTGCTGGCCGGCGGCCGGCAGGCCGGCGCGTTTCACCTGGCGGTGGGGCTTGGCATCGACCAGCCCCGGGAAGTAGCGTTGGCCCTGCTGGCCGACGGCCGCGCCCCATCACCGGCAGGAATCGCAGGATGATCATCACTCTCGACGGACCGGCGGGCGCGGGCAAGAGTTCCGCCGCGCGGGCGCTGGCCAGGCGGCTCGGCTGGTGCTACATCGACACCGGCGCCATGTATCGTGCCGTGGCGCTCGCGGCCCTGGAGCGGGGTATCACGCTCGAGGATTCGCCACGGGTGGCAGAGCTTGCCGAATCGATCCGGATCGAATTTTCCAACGGCGCGGTGCTCGTCGACGGCCGCGACGTCTCGACCGAGATCCGCACCGAGCGGATCACGCTCGCCACGCGGCCCGTCGCCGATGCCCCGCCCGTGCGCGACGCGATGAAGAAGGTGCAGCGCCGCATGGCCGAGGGGATCGACGTGGTCACCGAGGGCCGCGATCAGGGCTCGGTCGTATTTCCGCAGGCCGAACTGAAGGTCTTTCTCACCGCATCAGCCGAGGAGCGGGCCCGACGGCGGCACCGCGAGGAGATCGATCGCGGGCAGTCGGCCACGCTCGAGGCGGTGCTCGAGGCGCAGTCGCGCCGCGACGACGCCGACCGCACGCGGCCGGTGGGAGCGATGCTGCCAGCCGACGATGCGGTGGTCCTCGAGACCGACGGCATGTCTCCCGAACAGGTGATCGACAGGCTCGTCGCCCTGCTCGAAGCGCGGCGGCGGATGGCGGGCCGGACGGCAGGCCAGTCATGAGCGTGGCTGAGCCGACAGCAGTCGTCGCGAGCGCCAGCCAGTCAGGCGGTCGGCACAGCCTGTTTGGCCGTTGTCTCTACAGCGTCCTCTGGGTGCTCTGTCGCACGCTCGGCGTTGCGGTGTTGGGCGTGCGCACCCGCTTTGCCGAGCCGCTGCCAAAGCAGGGCGGGCTGCTCGTGATCTCGAGCCACCAGAGCCATTTTGATCCGCTGTTGCTGGGGCTGGCCTCGAACCGTCGGCTGTCGAGCCTCGCCCGCGCCTCGCTCTACAAGTTCAAGCCGTTCGCCCTGTTGATCACGGCGCTCGACGCCGTGCCGATCGACAGCAAGGCATCGACGCTGACGGCGATGAAGGCCGTGATCCGGCGGCTCGAGGGGGGCGCGGGGGTGGTCGTTTTTCCGGAGGGCACACGAACGGCCACGGGCCGGCTCGGCGAACTCAAAAGCGGGTTCGCCCTGCTCGCCAAGCGGGCGCGGGTGCCGATCGTGCCGGTGGCGATCGTGGGCGCCTGGGAGTGCTGGCCGAAGTCGCGAATGTTTCCCCGGCCGGGGCGGGTGCGGGTCGAGTTTGGCAAGCTACTGACCGCCGAAGAGATCGCCGGCATGGACGAGCGGCAGATCCTGGCCGAGTGCACGGCGCGGATCACGGCGCTCGATGCCAAGGCCCGCGCCGTCCGCAATCACGTCAATCAGTAAGACAGGCAGTAGGACAGGCTTCAGCCTGTCAGAGTGATCGCCGGCTGAATCCGACAGGCTACGGCACGTCCTGCTGCGCCGGCCGGGCGCGTTTGAACGGGTCGAGCCGGCCGCCGCCCGGGCCCGGTGGCGGCGTGTTGGGCGACTGCCCGAAGGGCATCAGTTTCGGCCATTCGAGATTCATGCCCGGCCACTGCGGGGCCGCGGGCAGAGTTGTCGGCTTCGGGTTGGCCGGCGGCGGTGCGGGGGGCAGCGGCACGGGCATCGTGGCGGGCCCCAGCAGTTCGCTCGGCTGTGGGAACGTCGTCGACGGGAGTGACTGCGGCCCGGTCGAGACGAACGCGCCCGGGATGCCGCCATTGCGGTCGAGCACCCGGACGGAAACATCGTCGATCCGCGCCTCGCCGAGACCGGTCAGCGCAAACGTCACGGTGAACGGTTCGCCGGAGGCGTCGGCGGGCACGATCCGGTAGAGCACGAGCCTCCGCCAGCCCGGCGTTATGGCCACGCGCTCGGCGAGCGCCGGACCACCGATCGAATCGAAGACGAGCAGCCCGTCGACGCTCCCCTTCACCGCCTGCGGCACCCAGACCTGCGCCTCGATCTGCAGCAGTTTGCCGCTCGGCGGATTGAGCGGCGGCGTCGTGATCCAGACCGGTGGCGTCTCCACGACGACGGGCGCCTCGGCGGGGTTGGCCGCCTCCGCGCGGATCAGCAGGCTGGCCCTGCCGACCGCCGGCTCGGAGCGTGAGATCTCCACGGCGGTCCGCAGTTCCGGCTGCCGGATCGCGAAGTGCCGCCAGCCGCTTCCCGACAGTTCGTCGATGCGTTCCATGCCGCCGGCCGGCAGCAGGTTTTCACCGGCCTGAACGGTGCCGAGCGCCTCGACGAATCGCCAATGTTCCGCGAGCGTCGCATCCGACGTGGCCAGCGGCCCGGCCACCATCGAGCCCGTGGCCACCACGCCGCGCTCCCAGGTCAGCCGCTCAAACTGTCCACCGATCGCGCCGGCGCGTTCCAGTTTGGCGATGGCGGTCGCCATGTCGGTGCCCGCCAGTGCCTCCCCTTCGAGCGCGTCGCGCTGAGCCGCGCCGAGCATGGCGGCGGCGGGCAGATTGCCGAGCGCCGACGGCGGCAGGCGGCCGAGCAATTCGGCGCCGTCGGCGAGCACGAGGCCGGCGATCGTCCGGGCCGAGAGGAGGGCGATCGGCGCCAGTTCCCGCACCCGCTCCTGCACGTGCCCCGTCACGGCCGGATCGCCGCTGAGGAGCACGAGCCCCGACGAGCGGAAGGAATCGAGCACGATCGAAACGCCCCCCGTCACCCGCCGCTGCCGCAGGGGCTTGAGGCCACCCGGCGCAACCTCCCAGGCCTGGTGGGCCTCCGGCACGCCAGGCACCAGCAGCGTGAGCGGGGCATTGTCTTTGGGGAGATCGCCTGAGTAATGGCGGGCGACGACCTGCGATCCCTGCACGCACCGCCAGACGAGCACCATCCGCGCGCGGGCGGCCTCGAGCACGTAGGCTTTCACCTCCGGATCGCTCGACTGGGCCAGCGCCGCAAACCTGCCGGCGGCGGCCCAGGGTTCGAGCAGCTTCAGCTTGATGTTCATGCCGCGGGCCGCGGCGGCCCGGTTTCGCGACTCGCGATCCTCGCCGTCGATGCGGCGCGTCGACGTGAAGAGAATGCCCCGCGTGCCGGCGGCCACGGCCGTCAGCGCGGCCAGCGTGAGGCTTTCCGGGTCGACGGCCAGTCCGCGGCCGCCGATGCCGGCGAGGGCCGCCGCCTGCCGCGCGGTGCGCGGGTCGAGTTCCGTCGAGAGCGTGGTGAGAATGGGCGTGCCCGGCCGCGTGAGTCGTGGCCGTTCGCGGAGCCACGTCAGGTAGTCGGTGAGCTCGAGGCTCGTGCCCAGCACGGTCCGCCGGGCCACGAGCAGGTCGACGTGCCGCGAGATCGACCGCAGGCCGGAGTCGGCCGAGGCGATGAGCGCCCGCCCGCCGTGCATGTCGCAGGCCCGCACGCGGCGGGCACGTTCGGCCAGCGCCTCGACATCCCCTTCGGCCAGGCCGCTGCCCATGTCCCAGAGCAGCACGCGGTCCCAGTTGGTGGAGAAGACAGGCAGCGACTCGGGGTCGCGGATGTCGACATCGGGCAGTTGCGGTGGCGGGCAGATGACCCAGAGCCCCGCCCGCCGCGCAGCGTCGAGGATGTCGCTCGACGCCGGGGTGGTGAGCCGCACGCAGTTGAAGCCGAGCGCGGCAATCAGTTCGAGCGGTTCGCCATTGTGGTCGAGGGCCCGTGGAAAAAACGGCAGCCCGCCTACCTCGAGCACGCCGCGGGAGAGGCCGGTCGGCGGATCCTGTGGCGGTGGCGAAGGACCACCGGCCGGCGCGAGCGGCGCAGGCTGGAGCGGGGCAGGCTGGAGCGGCGTCTGCAACGCCGGCGGGGCGAACTGCGCCGGCTGAACGGTAGGGTCGCGCCGCGGCGGGTCGGCCGTGGCGTCGGGATCGACACTGGGATCGACGCCGGGATTTGCACTGCCAGCGACGGCCGCGACCGAGCGGTCGTCCAGCGCATCGATGCTGCCCTCGACGAACAGGTCGTCGATCGCCACGTCGTAGCGACCGGGCGCCGAGTAGAGTTCGAGAACGATGTGCGTGGCGACCGCGCCTACGAGGTCCCCCTTGGGGCCGTGTTCGGCCCGGAGGGGGAGCAATTGCCGTTGCAGTCCGGTTGCGAGCCCGCCCACCTCGAGCATCTCCCAGCGGTCGGCGTCTTGCGAGATCGTGCCGGGCACGAGCACTTCGACGGGCCGTCCGGTCTTGGGGGCGATGAAGTTGGGCAGCACCACCCGCACGGCGAGGCGGATGTCGGGCCGATCGGACCGCACCCAGAGCGAGGCTTTCCATTCATCGATCACCCGCGCCTTGGGCAGGGGCATCTGCACGCGCAGCGTCGTGCCGGCCGAGGCCTCGATGATGAACCGCTCGCAAGACGCACCGCGGTGGGCGGCCTCGCGGGTGCGGCCATGGCTGATGACGCGTGGTCCGACATCCGCTTCGGCGATCTCCCACGAGTTGTCCGGCGTCTCGAAGGAGTCTTCGATCGTGGCCGCGTTTGCAGGAAGTGTCCCGCCAACCGGGATCAAGGCCGCGGCGAGCGCGCAGGCGATCACGTAAACGGCCGGCGGCCGCGGCGCGCGGAGCATTCGGCGGTGACGTTGATCGGCCATCGCAGGTCCTGCTCGGGAAAAAAACCGGTGCGAGCATCCCCAGGAGCGTCTGTGGCAACCCGGGAAAGAGCCGCAAGCAGGGGCTTTTAGCAGGATCGGTGGCGTCGGCTCCAGACCAGCATCCGGCCATCCCCCCGGCTGCCCTTGCAGTTCGGCAGCAACCGGCAAAAACTAGGGTTTCCGGTCTTTGATCCCGTGACTGCCGTCTGAACGAGCATGAAACCAAATACGGCAGAGGAACTCGCCCACCGCACCGAGGAGTTGCAGCTCGTCACAGCCGCCCAGCTCGGCGAAGCGTGGTCCGAATTGGGGGGGCATAACGTCCCCGTCGAGAAACTCGGAACCGTCCTCGTTCGCCGGGAACTGCTCACGGGCTACCAGCTCGAACGGCTCCTGCGCGGCGAGAAGACCGGTTTTTTCTTCGGCAAGGCGAAGATTCTCTACCAGATCGGCGCCGGCTCCTTTGCCCGCGTCTTTCGCGCGATGAACAGCGACGACCACAGCATCACGGCCGTGAAGGTTCTGCGGAGCCGCTACAGCGCCGACGCCGACAAATGCCGTGCGTTTCGCCGCGAGGGGGAGATGGGCCGGCTCTTACGGCATCCCAACATCGTCGCGATCGAGGATGTCGGCCAGGAGCATGGCGTGAGTTACATCACGATGGAATTTCTGGAGGGGCAGACCCTGCGGGAGCTCGTGCGGATTCGCGGCGCCGTCGATCTGGGCCGCGGTCTCGACCTCATCCTGCAAATGGTGGCGGGCCTCGAGTATGCCCATCGCCGGGGGGTCACGCACCGCGACCTGAAGGCGTCCAACGTGCTCGTCTCCTCCACCGGTCAGGCGAAGCTCGTCGATTTTGGGCTCGCCGGCGTCGATGCCGAATCGGGCGACAGGCATCTCGACCGCACCGAGCAGCCGCGCACGGTCGACTACGCGGCGCTCGAGAAAATCGCCGGCATGAAGGACGACAGCCTGCGGAGCGACGTCTATTTTCTTGGCACGGTTGCCTACCTTACGCTCTCCGGAAAATCGGCGCTGACCGAGTCGAGGGATCGGCTCGTGCGGTCGGATCCCCGGCGTTTTACGGCGGTCGAGCCGCTCGCCTCCCGCGCGCCGCATCTCCCGCGCGACGTGGTCGATCTCGTCTCCCGGATGATGCATATCGACCCGCTCGAGCGGTGGCAATCGGCGGCGGATGTGCGCCGGGCCCTCGAACCGTTGGTCGCAAAGTATGCCGCCAATGGTTCGCACCAGGCAGGCGGCAGTGAAAACTCCGGCGATGTGAAGGAGCCCGGCGCAGGCATTGCCAAACACGCCGCGCAGAAGGCCAAGCGGGGCACGGTGATGGTGGTGGAAACGTCCCAGAAGGCTCAGGAGTCGCTGCGGAAGTTTTTCACGAAGCTTGGCTACCACGTGCTCGTGACGGAAAACCCACAGCGGGCGCTGGTTCGCTTTTCGACCACGCCGCTGCCGGCCGACTGTCTGATCATGAGCACGCAGTCGCTCAATGAGGAGGCGGTCGAGGCCTTCAACAAGCTCTCCTCCGACCCCTTCTACGCCGCCGTTCCGGCGATCCTGCTGGCGAGCCCGAAGCAGAAGGTGCTCTCCAGGCAGGCGCGGGTCGACGACCGCCGCAAACTGGTTGAAACCCCGATCCACACGGCCGAGATGAGCAAGTTGCTCGCAACGCTCGTGGCGCTCGGCAAGAAGTAACGGCACATGCCAGGCCGTGACAGGCTAAAGCCTGTCCTACTTTCAGCGCGTGCGTTGTCGGCCAGGACGCTAGATGTAGTACATCGGCTCGGTGGCGGTCTTGGCGCGTTCCACCAGGTCGGCGAACGTGACGGCCCGCAGGGCGTCGGTCTCCGCGCCGGCCACGTCCCGCCAGGCGGCGAGCAGCACCGAGCCGATTCGCGACCGGCCCGACAGGTCCGCGGTGATAGCCGTCACGAGTTCGTCCGGCCCCTCGATCACGTGATAGACGTCGTCGAGCGTGATCGAGTCGGGGGATTTGGCGAGGTGATAACCGCCGGCGGCACCGCGGGTGCTCGTCACGATGCCGGCCCCCTTGAGCTGCAGCAGGATCTGCACGAGAAATCGCGAGGGTACGCCGTGCGCGGCGCAGATCGAGCGGATCCGCACCGGCTCCTCCGCGCCCCAGTTGCGGGCCAGTTCGAGCACGGCGATTGCGGCGTATTCGGTTTTCGCGGAGAGTCGCATGCGTCTGCTCGGCCGGGGGCGGTCAGTGGTCCTGCGAATGAAGCCCGCACTCGGTCTTGGCCGTGCCGCTCCAGCGGCCGGCGCGTTCGTCCTCGCCACTGGTGACCGCCCGTGTGCAGGGCCAGCAGCCGATGCTCACGTATCCCTGGTCGTGCAACGGGTTGTAGGGAATGTCTTCGCGAATGATCAGGTCCCAGACCTTGGCCTTCGTCCAGTTGGCCAGCGGCGAGATCTTCACGACCCCAAACTTCCGATCCCAGCCGACGATCGGCGCCGCGGCGCGGTCGGGGCTCTGGTCACGGCGAATGCCGCTCATCCAGGCGTCGAACCGGGTCAGCACCCGACGGATGACCGCGATCTTGCGATCGGCGCAGCAGCGGTTGGAGTCGGTGCGGTACAGCGGACCGCCGTGGAGGCGTTCGTATTCCGCGACGGTCGTCTCCGGGGCTTCGAGCGAGACCGCGATGCCATAGCGTTTGGCCAGCCGGTCACGGAGTTCGAGCGTCTCGTTGAATTGGTAGCCGGTCTCGAGATTGAAGACGAAGGTTTTTGGTGCGACCGTGGCCAGCCAGTGGATGATCGCGCAGCCTTCCGGGCCGAAGGCCGTCGCCATCGTGAGCCGGTCCCCAAACCGTTCGGCGGCCCAGCGGATGATCTCCGCGGGTTCGGAGCCCTCAAGCGCTAGGCTGGCGCGGGCCAATTCTTCGAGCAGCTCGGGGGCGGCGGCAAAGGAACCGTTTTCGATCAATTCAGAGCCCATGCCTCGAACCTGCGAGCGGAATCATGCCAATGTTGCCAAAACAGGTTAACAATAGGTTCCGGCCGCTGCATTATCGACCCTGCCGGCTGGCCAAACCCACCGAAGGCCACAAAAGCCGGAAATTTCACCGGAATTGCCCGCTTCAGTGTCTGCGGTAGTCTTTGGGCCCGCTGAAGCCCTGTTTCCCTTCGATGTCAGGAGTTCGTCATGGCACGTTCTGTCGCGTTGGCAGTCGATCTGGGGGCCTCCGGCGGCCGGGTGGTCTCCGGGTCATTCGACGGGCGGCTGATCGAATTGGAGGAGATTCACCGGTTCGAGAACGGGCCGGTGTCGATGGGGGGTGAACTCGTCTGGGACCTCGTGCGGCTCTGGCAGGAGGTCGTCAACGGGCTGCGGGCCTCTGCGGTGCGGCACGGCAAGGCGGTGGCCACGGTGGGCGTCGACACGTGGGGCGTCGACTTCGCGTTTCTGGGTGGCGACAGGGCCCTGCTGGCCAACCCGATCTGCTACCGCGATCCGCGCAACCGCGGGATGATCGAGGTGGCCGAGAAGACCGTTTCCCGCGACGAGATCTTCGCCGCCACCGGTCTGCAGTTCATGGAGATCAATTCCCTCTATCAGTTGCTCGCTATGCAGCAGCGACGGTCGGCCGCGTTGGGGGCTGCCGATCGCTTGCTGATGATCCCCGACATCTTCCATTGGCTCCTCTCGGGCGAACCTTCCAACGAACACACCAACGCCTCCACGTCGCAGTGCTACGACCCGCAGCAACGCGACTGGGCCTTCGGCCTGCTCGAGCGGTTCGGGCTGCCGCGAAACATCTTCGGTCCGCTCGCCGACCCGGGCACGGTGCTCGGCGGACTGCGGCCCGAACTGGCCGCGGAAACGGGTCTGACCGCCGCGCGGGTTGTGATTCCGGGCACGCACGACACCGCCAGCGCCGTCGCGGCGGTGCCCGCCACCGAGCCGCCGAGCGCGCGGCCCGACTGGTGCTACGTGAGCCTCGGCACCTGGGCGCTGGTGGGCGCGGAGCTCGACCGCCCGCTCGTCACGCCCGCCTGCCGCGCCCGCAACTTCACCAACGAAGGGGGAATCGGGGGCACGACCCGGCTGCTCAAGAATGTCTGTGGCCTCTGGCTCGTGCAGCAGTGCCGGGCCAGCTGGCAGCGGGCCGGCAAGGACTGGGCGTGGGAACAGCTCACGGCGCTGGCCGCCGAAGCGCCGCCGCTGGTCACGCTCGTCGATCCCAACCATCCCTCGCTGGTCGCCCCGGCCGACATGCCCCAGGCGATCCGGGCGCTGGCGAAGGCCACGGGCGAGCCGGTGCCGGAATCGACGGCCGCGGTGGTGCGGACGGCGCTGGAGAGCGTGGCCGCGGCGGTGCGGCAGACGCTCGAGGAGCTCGACGACCTGGTCGGACGGCGGATCGCCCGGATCCACATCGTCGGCGGGGGCGTGAAAAACTCGCTGCTCTGCCAGATGATTGCCGACGCCACCAACCGGCCGGTCATCGCCGGGCCGGTCGAGGCCACGGCCATCGGCAATCTGCTCGTGCAGTTGTTGGCCCGGGATGGAACGGTCGACCTGCGGGCGGTGCGGGCGGTCGTTCGCGACAGCTTCGAACTCGCGCAGTTCGAGCCGCGGGATCATGCCCGCTGGAGCGACAGGCTTGCCGGGCTCAACGGTAGACGAAGCTGAGCACGATCATGCCGATGAGCGAGGCCACGATGAAGACGGCCGCCCAGATCGCCCGCCTGAGCCACTTCTCCGCCATCTTCGCGTCGCGGTGATCCTGCAGTCGCTCCTGTTCCTTTTTGTATTCGCGGCTGTCCTCGACCTGCAGGACGAATACCGCATTGCACTTCGGGCAGACCGCCTGCTGGCCGAGCATGGCGGCCCTGACCTTCAGCGGGTGGCCATTGGGGCAGTCGATGCGGTAGGCCTTTGGCTCGCTCGGCTCGGCAGAGCCATCGAGTGGCGGCGCGGCCTGCGGCCGTGGGGCTGCCGGTGCCTGGGCGGCCGCCGCCACCGGTGGCGGCGGGGCGCGGAACAGACCTCCCTGCGCGGGCGTGCGACAGATCGGACAGACGGCCCGGGGCCCTTCGGCCACGCTCGGCCCGCGGTAGCCGCAGATGCAGGTGATGGTATCGGCCATGGGATCGATCAGGCGGCCTGCAGTGCGGCGGCCGGCCGTTTGGTCGCGACGCCGTGCTCGACCTGGATGATCGCATCGGCAAGGGCCAGCGTGCTGGCCCTGTGCGTAATCATAATCACCGTGCGGTTCTCGACATACTCGGCCAGCGCCTCGTGGATCAGACGCTCGCTTTCCACGTCGATTTGGCTCGTGGCCTCGTCCAGCACGAGGATTTCGGCATTCCGGAGGAAGGCCCGCGCCAGCGAGATCCGCTGCCGCTGCCCGCCGGAGAGGCGGAATCCGTTGGGGCCGACCATCGTGTGGTAGCCGTCGGGCATGAGGGAGATGAATTCGTGGGCATGGGCCTTCTTCGCCGCCTCGATGATCTCCGCCTCGGTCGCATCCCAGCGGCCGTAGCGGATGTTGTAGATGATCGACTCGTTGAAGAGTTCGGTCTGCTGGGTGACCATCGCGATCCGGCGGCGCAGGTCGTGCACGGCCACTTCCGTGAGCGGCACGCCATCGAGCAGCACCTGGCCGGAGGTCGGGTCGTAAAAGCGGCAGATCAGGTTCACCAGCGTGCTCTTGCCGCCACCGTTGGGGCCGACGATCGCCACGCGCTCGCCGAAGGGAATCGAGATGTTCACGTCCTTGAGCACGGTGTCGATGCCGTCGTAGCTGAAGGAGACGTCTTTCAGACGGATCTCGCGGTGCGGGGAGGGGAGCGTTTTCGGCTCGGCCGGTTCGTGCAGCTTCGACGGGGTGTCGAGCAGCGGATAGAGCGCCTGCGCGCCCACGATGCCGACGTTCACGCCGGTGAGCACGCCCGAGAGTTTCCGCACCGGGTCGCTGGCGCCGATCAGCATGCCGAAGAAGACCATGATACCCGGCACGGTCATCGGCCGGTCGGTCATCGTGACGCCGAAGATCTCGGTCTGCTGGTTGATCACGAGCCACGCCCCGACGGCGATCGAGGTGGCCACCATCCCGATGCCGAGGATCTCGGTGATCGGATTGGCCAGCGCGAAGTAGAACGTGTGCATCATGCCCGTCTTCATCATGTCGCCAGTGCAGTTGCGGAACCGCTGCCGCTCGAAATCCTCCATCGTGTAGGCCTGTACGGTGAGCACGTTGTTGAGCGCCTCGAGCAGCACGTGATGGAAGCCTTTCGACCGATGGAGGATGCTCGTCGAGATGCTGCGAATCCGGCGGTTGAGCCAGACCATCAGGAAGCCCACCACCGGCGCCATCGTGAGGCAGGCGAGCGTCAGCTGCCAGGAGATGCAGAAGGCGCCCGCGAGGCAGGCGAAGATCTTCAGCGGCTCGGTGACGGCGCCGCCGAACACGCTCGTGATGCCGCTGGCGAGCATGTCGGAGGTGTGCGTCACCTGTGCCATGAAGCCCGCCGACCCGCGGCTCATGAACTGGGCCCGATCGAGCTCAAGGGCCTTGTCGAAGACCTTCAGCCGCAGGTCGCGGCTGATGTTCATTGCCACCCAGCTCACGATCAGCGTGTTGACCAGCAGGAAGGCATGCTTCACGAACGTGCTCACCACCACGAAAGCGACCACCCAAAGCACCGTTGTGAATGGATCGGTGGGGAGGAATCGCGAGATCCAGGGGGCGAGTTTCTTGGAGGAATAGACGATCGCCTCATCGCTGCGTCGCGCGAGGTTGAGCGTGTCGATCCTGTTACGGGCCGTCGCGGCCTCGCTGTCGGAGAGGCGGCCTGCGGCCAGATCGACCTCGAGCTGCGCCTGTTCGGTGCGTCCGACCGCGATGCGTTCCTCAGACTGCAGGATGCGGCGGTCATTCCATGACTGCAGCGAATCGCCGTTGAGCGTCACCTCGATGATCGGAAACAGGGCGGCGATGTTCGCGCCCCAGAGGCCCGCCACGCCGGCGGAGCAGAGAAAGGCACCCACCAGCAGGGGCCACCGCTTGGCGGCATCGCGAAGGGCGCGGAGAAAATCGTGCATGAATCAGGCTCGTGTCCGGTCAGGGATGTTGATGCCAGAAGGAATCGGTATCCACCGAGGTTCGCGTCAATCGCTGCCTCCGGAAGACGGCCCGGGCAGGCTGCAAGTGGCGCGGGGAACTGGGCAAGCCACGGCGACGGGCGTCACCATGCGGGTGGGGAGGATAGTGCGGACGAGCCAGCCGCTCAAGGCCGGAAATCGGCCGGGATCGCGCACCCTTTCGCTCACGGAAGGTGGGCTGAAGACTGCCCTGCTTGACTGCATTGGCAGCCTAAAGGCTGCCCTACTTGCCCCGGAGTTCGGCGGCGAGCAGCGTGTTGGCCAGGAGCATCACCACCGTGAGCGGGCCCACGCCCCCCGGCACCGGCGAGATCCAGCCGGCCACCTCGCGCACGGCCTCGAAATCCACGTCGCCCACGAGCCGGCTCTTGCCGTCCTGCTCGATGCGGTTGATGCCCACGTCGATCACGACCGCGCCCGGCTTCACCATGTCGGCCGTGATCAGGTTTGGTCGGCCGACCGCGGCTACGAGGATGTCGGCCCGGCGGGTGTGGTCGGCGAGGTTTTCCGAGCGGCTGTGGCAGAGCGTGACGGTGGCGTCGCCTCCCTGCCCGCGCAGGCCGCCGATCGTCGGGCTCTTGCTGGCCAGCAGGAGCGCCAGCGGCTTGCCCACGATGTCGCTGCGGCCGACGATCACGGCATGGCGGCCGGCCGTCGGCACGTCGGCGTCGATCAGCATCCGCTGCACGCCTGCGGCCGTGCAGGGGATGAACCGCGGACGTCCCTGCGAGAGCAGGCCGGCGTTTTCCGGATGGAAGCCGTCGACATCGCGGTCGGGGGGCACGGCGTCGAGGACGGCGACGGTGTCGACATGCTTCGGCAGCGGCAGTTGCACGAGAATTCCGTCGGCGGGGCCGTGGGCATCCCGGGCGATCCCGCGGACGAGCGCCACGAGCGCGGCCGTGTCGGTTTCGGCCGGCACGCGGATCACCTCCGCGTCGATCCCCACCCGTTCGGCCGCCGCGGCCTTGCTCTTCACATACGAGCCGCTGGCCGCCATATCGCCCACAAGCACAACCACCAGCCGCGGCCGCCGCCGGAACATGCCGGCGAAGGTTTCGACCTCGGCGCGGAGCGATTCCTCGATGCGGCCCGCCAGCGCCCGGCCGTCGAGAAGCTGCGCGGTCATGGGGCCTCGCTGGTGTACATCAACCGCAGCTGGTGCTGGATCTCCTCGAGCATGTGCCGCTCCTCGGCCGAGAGATTGCCGGCCGTTTTCTGCTCGAGCATCGCCAGCGTGTCGATGAAGTGCTTGGCGGTGGCCCGGTTTTTGTGGGCCTTCTTCGTGATCGGATTGGGAATCTTGCCGAGGGCCATCAGGGCCTGCGTGAAGAGTGTATGCGCCAGGAATTCGAACGTCGGCGGCGGCGTCCGCATGCCCGCGTCGGCGGAGACTTCCTCCTGGAAATCGTCGCGATCATCGTCGTCCTGATCGGCTGTGGTCATCGGCATGGGCTCCTTCAGGCCTCGGCCACCCAGGCGCTGCCTGCGTGCCGCTCCACTGCGGCGGCCACGAGCCCCGCGAAGAGCGGATGGGCGGCGGTGGGCTTGCTCTTGAATTCCGGATGAAACTGCACGGCCACGAACCAGGGATGGTCGGCCATCTCGACGATCTCCACAAGCGCGCCGTCGGGGCTCGTGCCCGCGATCACGAGCCCGGCCCGCTCGAGCGCCTCGCGATACTTCGGGTTGAACTCGTAGCGGTGGCGATGCCGTTCCGAGATCCGCGTCGTGCCGTAGGCGGCGAACGACTTCGTGCCCTCGGCGAGTACGGCCGGCTGTGCACCGAGCCGCATCGTGCCCCCCTTCTCCACCACGCCGTGCTGCTCTTCCATCAGGCAGATCACGGGGTGCGGCGTGTCCTTCGCAAACTCGGTCGAATGGGCCCCGTCGAGGCCGGCGCAGTTTCGCGCCACGTCGATCACGGCGCACTGCATGCCGAGGCAGATGCCCAGGAACGGCAGCCGCCGCTCCCGCGCGAACGTGATCGCCTCCACCTTCCCCTCGACGCCCCGCTCGCCGAAGCCACCGGGCACGATCAGGCCGTCGAAGCCGGCCAGGAGCCGCTCGGCCCCCTCCCGCTCGATGTCTTCGCTCTTGATCGGCTGCACCCGCACCTGCGTCTTGTTGGCGATGCCGCCGTGGTCGAGCGCCTCGTAGATGCTCTTGTAGGCGTCGCGGTGCTCGGCGTACTTGCCGACCAGTGCGATCGAGATCTCGTGCTCGGGATTCCGCAGCCGGTGGAGCAGTTCGTGCCAGTTCTCGAGATCGGCGGGGCCGGCCTTCAGCCCAAACCGCTTGAGCACGATGTCGTCGATCTTGTTTGACTGCAGCGACAACGGCACCTCGTAGATCGAAAAATCCTTGTCGCGTTCCTCGATCACCGCGTCGAGCGGCACGTTGCAGAAGAGGGCGATCTTCTCCCGGTCGGAGATATCGAGCGACCGCTCCGTGCGGCAGACGAGCACGTCGGGCTGGATGCCGATCTGCCGCAGGATGCCCACGGAATGCTGCGTGGGCTTCGTCTTCAGCTCCCCGGCCGCCTTCAGGTAGGGCACGAGCGTGAGGTGAATAAACATGCAGTTCTCGCGGCCCACCTCCAGCGGAATCTGACGGATGGCCTCGAGAAAGGGGAGGCTCTCGATGTCGCCCACGGTGCCGCCGATCTCGGTGATCGCGATGTCGGTCTCGGCGTCGCCGAGGTTCAGCACCATCTCCTTGATCTCGTTGGTGATGTGCGGGATCACCTGCACGGTCTTGCCGAGAAACTCCCCCCGCCGCTCCTTGTTGATCACCGAAAGATAGATCTGGCCGGTCGTGTAGTTGCTCTCGCGGGTGAGCTTCGTCGACGTGAAGCGTTCGTAGTGGCCGAGGTCGAGATCGGTCTCGCTGCCGTCGTCCAGCACGTAGACCTCCCCGTGCTGGTAGGGGCTCATCGTGCCGGGGTCGACGTTGATGTAGGGGTCGAGCTTCTGCATCTTCACCCGCAGGCCGCGGGATTCGAGCAGCATGCCGATAGAGGCGCTCGTGAGACCCTTGCCGAGCGAGCTGACGACGCCGCCGGTCACGAAAATATGCTTGGTCACGCTTGCGAGTTCCTTCCCGTCCGCCGGTGTTTTCGTCCTTGGCCCGCCCAGCCCTGCTGGCAGGAAACTGGCGTGGCCGTTCCGGAACCGGATTGAACCAGCCCTGTCCGGGTCGGTCAAATCCCACGTCTGTTTTCGGGCGGGTGCTGGCAATCCGTATTGCCGCCGGCTCGGAGACCGCTTTTTTTGAACAGGATTCTGAGCCGTTTGGTGCCCGGTGCAAACAACGCGCATTGCCGCCGGGATCGGCAGAAGTCTCCTCGCGTGGATTTTTCGCACCGGGGTCGTGCGGCGGCGCGGACCTCGACCGAGCGAAAACTCCAATGCTCGTCGAGCTTCCGCCGATCCCGGCGTTCAGCATCGGAGCGATTGGAGGCCGCTTTCGGAGAGAGCGGGTCACAAGTAAACTCGAGGGATGAATCAGACTGCCTCCGCTGCCGTGCCGGCCACGTCCAATCTCCGCATCAGGAGCCTCGAGCCGCTTACTCCGCCTTCGCGGCTCATGAACCTGCTGCCGCTCAACGACGCCGCCACGCGCACCATCGTGGCCGGCAGGCAGGCCGTCGAGCAGGTGCTTGCGGGCACCGATTCCCGGCTGCTGGCGATCGTCGGCCCCTGCTCGATCCACGACATCGACGCGGCCCGCGACTATGCCACGCGGCTCAAGGCCGTCGCTGATCGGGTGGGCGATCGCCTGCTCGTGGTGATGCGGGTCTATTTCGAAAAGCCGCGGACGACCGTCGGCTGGAAGGGGCTGATCAACGATCCGCACCTCGACGACTCCTTCGACGTGGCGACGGGTCTGCGGCTGGCCCGTGGCCTTCTGATTGAGATCGCGGGCATGGGGCTGCCAACGGCGACCGAGTTTCTCGAGCCGATCACGCCGCAATATATCGCCGACACGATCGTGCTCGGCGCGATCGGCGCCCGCACGACCGAATCGCCGACCCATCGCCAGATGGCCAGCGGCCTCTCGATGCCGGTGGGCTTCAAAAACTCGACCGACGGCTCCCTGCAGGCGGCCCTCGACGCGATGCAGTCGGCCCGCACGCCGCATTCGTTTCTCGGCATCGACAACGACGGCGGTACGTGCGTCGTCTCGACGACGGGCAACCCCTGGGGCGTGCTCATGCTGCGGGGCGGACGGAGCGGGTCAAACTATTCGACCGAAGTCGTCGACGACGCCCGCCAGCGGCTCGAGGCGGCCGGGCTGCCGTCCCGCGTGATCATCGATTGCAGCCATGCCAACTCTGGCAAAGACCACCGTCGGCAGGCGGTCGTCTGGCGCGACGTCGTCGAGCAGCGGCTGGCCGGCGACAAGGCGATCGCCGGGCTGATGCTCGAGAGCAACCTTCAGCCCGGCAGCCAACCGGTGAAGAGCGACCGGGGACAGCTGCAATACGGCGTGTCGATCACCGACGGCTGCATCGGCTGGGAGGAGACAGAAGCGCTCCTGCTCGAGACCCATTCCCGCCTGCAGTAGGACAGGCTTCAGCCTGTCTGGCTTTTGTCCGAAACTGCGATTCACCCGATCGGCCCGCGGGCGATAAACTTTCGACCTCCCCCCTGCGAAAGGATTCGCCATGCACCGTTCATACCTGTTTCTGGCCGTGCCCTTGATTGCCGCCATCGCCGCCGCCCCGCTGCCGGCCCAGCAGATGACCTACGGCGACCAGGAGGTGCAGACGGTTGTCGGCGCCAACAACGCGCTCAACCAGTTCTTTCAAATCGAGATCGAGTCGATGCCGCCGGCGATGCTGGCGAAAGCCGAGGGCGTCGCGATCTTCCCCAACATGATCAAGGGTGGCTTCATCCTTGGGGTGAATTACGGCAAGGGCGTGCTCTGCGTCCGCAATCCCGACCGCTCGTGGACCGCGCCGGTGCTCGTGACGATGGGAGGCGGCAGTCTCGGCTTCCAGGCCGGCGTGCAGGCGGCCGACATCGTGCTGGTCTTCGCGACGCCCCGCAGCCTGCAGGGGATCCTCAACGGCCAGAAGGTCACGCTCGGTGCCGATGCATCGATCGCGGCCGGCCCCGTGGGCAGACAGGTCAATGCCGGCACCGATGCGCGGCTCGGCGCGGAGATCTATTCCTACGCCCGCAGCCGTGGCCTCTTCCTCGGCGTGTCGCTCGGCGGCTCCGACCTCTCGGTCGATAACAACGCCAACTCGATGCTCTACGGCCGCTTCGGCGTGACGCCGACCGACGTCTTCCAAAATCGCGGCATCGCCCTCCGACCGGAGGTGCAGCAGCTCGTCGAGAATCTCAACGCCAAATCGCGGCAAGTTGTCGTGCCGGCGCCGCAGCTGCAGGTCCAGCAGCCTGTTTCGAATACACAGCAAGTCGGCCCGCCACCGTTCATTCAGCAGGCTGCGCCGCAGCCGGTGTATCAGCCGCCGCAGCCGCAGCCGGCCGTGCCGGTGCAGCAGGTGCCCGTGCAGCAGCCGCAGGCGCCGCCGCTCGTGCCGATCCGTCAGTAAGACAGGCTGAAGCCTGTCATGACCTCGCCGTGGCGCACGTCTTGTGCCGAGCAGGAGTGTGACAGGCTGAAGCCTGTCCTACGTGGTCGTCACGATGCCCAATTTGGCCAGTTGCGGCAGGCTGCCGGTGAGGAAGGCGTTGCAGGCGTCCGAGACGAGTTTGGCACGCGTCGCTGGATCGGTCACCGGCTGGCCGTTCTGCTGGAGCGACCGGCCGCTGCCCGCGAGCCTCGTTTCCACGCGTCCGGCCAGACCTTCGCGGCCCCGCTCGACGAGCTCGTGGAGGATCGCCGCGTCGAAGTCGCCGAGCGTATGGCCGGTGCCGGTCGTTTCGCTGGCCAGCGCGATCGCCCGGCCGCCGAGCGAATCGGATTGCAGCAAGACCGTGTTGAACAGGTTCGTCAGACCGATCTTTCCGGTGACTGTGTCGGGGCCCGACGGCACCGGGCCCGCCGTCACGTCGAAGAGCCCCATCGCCACTCCGGCATCGACCGCCCGGGCCAGATCCGCCGGCGGCGTGCCCTTCAACTCGGTCGCGGCGATGAGCTCCGAGAGCCGCATGCTCTTGGTGCCGAGGAGTCCCAAGAGCGTCTGGTAGAGCGGCCCTTGCACGGTCGACGTCACGACGCCGAGGTTGGCCTGGTAGGGGAGCGTGATGTCGGGCCGCGACGCGCGGAAATAGAGGTCGTCGGCATCCCGCAGCCGATCCGTCACCTCGGGCATCAACTTCGGCGCCTTGGCGTAGATGTCCCAGCGGAAGGCGGTGTTGGCGCAGAAATCCTTGTGCGACTCGGTCACGAGCCGGTTGGTCGTCGTGCGGAAGAGTTCCTGAAACTCCGGCCGCACGCAGAGATCCCAGAAGTTTGTAAACACCGGCAGGCTGCCGACAAACGCCAGGCCGGCCTTGCCAAACATGCCCGCCACCTCGGCGAAGTAAAAGCTGGTCCAGTGATCGTTGAGGTATTCATGGGCCAGGTAGCGGACGTCCTGCTTGAGGAGGCCATCGATATAGGCCGCAGCCCGCGGGTTGTCCTCGAAATATTTTGCGTTCTTGTCACGCATGAACACCAGATAGGCGACCGCGTCGCGTACCTTCTGCATGCTGTCTCCCTGTCGGAGCTGGGCATACTGCCGCAGCATGCCGCGGATCGGCTGCAGGTGGGCCCAGCCCGGCATGGCGTTGTAGCTCACGAGCAGGAGTCCGCCCGGCGCGAGGTGTTTCTTCGCGATCTCGATGATCTGCTCCCGCACCTCCGGCGCCACCCAGCTAAACACGCCATGCAGCGCGATGAAGTCGCACTCGCCGAGATTCTCGGGAAGGTGGCCGAAGTCGGCCGTGTAGACGCGGGCATTGGTCAGCTTGCCGGCGGCGATTTCCTTTTCGATCGACGCCGTGTGTTCGGGGTTCACGTCGATGCCGACGAACTTCCCCTTGGGATTGGCGGCGGCCAGCGTCGTCAGCGAACGGCCCAGCCCGCAGCCGAGTTCCAGATAGCGGAAGCCGTCGGCCGTCTTGGGCGGCACGATCCGGTTGAGCGCTGCCACATACCGCATCGCCACCGGCGACATGTTCGGATAGAAGCCGGGAATGTACGCGACGTCGGTGATGTAGCCGTCTGCGGCAGCAGTCATGGTTCGTGTCCTTACTCTGGAGGGGGGATGCCGAAAAATATAACACGTCAGGCGGTGCGGGTCAGTTTCCACCACTTTCGCTTGATACGCCGGCGGATGCTCGCCAGTTCGGCGGGAATACGGTGCAGGCCGATCATCCGGCCGAGGCCCCTCCGCCGGGCCACGGGCTCGACGGGCGTCGCGAAGATCCGCGTGAACTGCTCGAGGATCACCTCGGGGTCGACGCACGCCGGCACACGGTTGTCGCGGAGCCAGGGCCGCGCGAGCATTTCCCGGTGGAGGTCGGGATTGCGATCCACCTCCACCACGCGTTCGACCAAGTCATCGAGCCAGCCCCGGTGGAGCGTGCCGGAGTCGTGGGCCGAGATGAAGCTGCGCGTGTCGAAGTCGCGGCCGACCAGCGGATCGCCCCAGTAGATCGGCACGGAGCCGGCGACCATCGGATCGACGAGCTTCTCGGTGGTGTAGCCGGGATGCGACTCATTCTCGAAGGTAATCGTGAACTTGTAATCGGCGAGAAACGCCTGCTTGTCGCCCACGCGGTGCCCCAGCGTGTTGAGCACCTTGCCACCGGAGTCGACGGGCTTGTATTTGGAGAGCTTGCGGAAGAATTCGTTGCGCACGCGGCAGAGCGGGTTTGACACCACGAACCCGCAAAACTTCGTCTTCCGCGCGAGGACCGCGTCGGGGTCGTAGTCGAGCGGCTTCACGAGGGCGGCGGGATCGCCATAGAGCCCCCAGAGCGGCAGCCGGAAATGCCGCGGATGCGTCGTGTGCTCAAACGTAAACGCCCAGTCGCAGGCGTTCCAGTCGGGCGGGATGTTTTCGCCCGTGAAGAAGATCCGCACGCAGTCGTACTGGAAAAAATCGCGGCGGCGGCGGCCGATGTAGGAGTAGATGATGAAGTCGGGATCGTCGCAGATCTCCACCCGATGCCCGCGGGCCAGCAGTCGCGTGAAGACGTTCTCGTGGGTGTCGAAGCCGTCCCAGAAGCCGACGAATTTCAGGCGGATGAGGGGCAGCGGCATAGGCTGGTTGGATGGTCTCGAGCCTGTGCTACACGGCCTTCCAGCCGTAGGGGATGTAGCGCCGCTCCACGCTACCGTCGTCGTGGAGGTCGACCAGCGCGTAGCCGAAGTCGGTGTCGCGGTGCTTGCCCCGCCACCAGCCTGAGCAGACGGCGCCGTTGCAGAGATACCGCACGCCCTGGTAGTCGACCTGCTCGATGAGGTGCATGTGGCCGCTCACGCAGGTCTTCACGTTGCGATGCACGGCGAAGAGTTTTTGAAACCGGGCGGCATCGACGTGGAGAAATGCGCCCGGCAGGCTCATGCTTGCCGTGCCCGGCGGCGTGGGTCCGCTCACGGCGATCGGCAGGGCCGAGAGGATCGGGATGTGGGAGAAGATCGCCACGGGCGTTGCCGGCGGCACGGCGGCCAGATCGGCGTCGAGCCAGTCCCACTGCTCGTCGTCGAGCCTGCCGATGTAGCGATCCTCGAAGGGAAACACGCTGTCGAGCAGCACGATGTGCCAGCCGCCGCGGTCGAAGCTCTTGTAGGCCTTCTCGCGGCCAAACTCGTCGCAGGCCCACTGCTTGCCGTAGAGCGGCTCGGCACCGGTCGTCTTGGCTGTCTCCTTCGTCCAGCCCCAGACATCGTGATTGCCGACCACGCTCTGCACCTCGAGGCCGCAGTGGTTGGATTTCACCCGTCGCCAGAGATCCCACTGCTCCTTCGTGCGGGCCACGCCGGCGGCCATCGCGTCCATGATCGTGTCGCCGCCGGTGATGATCAGATCGGGCCCGTCGATGGCGAGCTTTTCCCGGAGCGATTGCACGTGTTCCAGGCAGGCGGCCACGCCGCGGACGGCGTCGAGCTCCGGCTGAATATGGAGATCGGTGAGATGGGCGATACGGAGACGCCGCGTCGGAGCGGCAGCGACGGAGGGCAGCGCGGCCAGGGCCGCGCCGGTCGCGAGGCTGCCCGTGAAAAAGTTCCGGCGGGAGATGTGCATGGTCCGCAGTATACCGGCCACCTTGCCCAGCGGCTCAGGAGTCTCCGGGCGTCGGCGGTTCGGGACGACTGCCGCAATGGCATCTAGTGGGTATGGCCGCCGAGGGGTTTCTGGGGCGTCAAGACAGCCCGACAGCGGGCCGAGTGGTGGCCTACGAAAAGGGCCTACGTTCCCCAGCCCCACGAGTAGTTGTTGGCGTATTATTCCGCGATCGTCGGCTTGGGATCACCCTGCCAACCTGCGGAAAGTGACTGAAAAACTGTTGCGGGTGAGACTGGGGGCAATGTCGTGATAAATGGTTTATCGTTCGACGGAATCTGATAATTAGATTGTCAGTCGTGTGAAAGCTGAGTCCGTGTGCGTGCCGTCACTGTGTGCCGTATAATTGCTCGCGTGAGGACAACCCATGTGCGATGCCGCCGTCGAACTGATCCAGACGTTTTCCGCCTTGTCGCGTAGCGACCAGTACGCAGTTCTTCTCGAGTTGGCTCGAATCTCCGAGGCAAACGCCGGCCCGCTCTCGGATGAGGAACTTACGGCGGCCGGTGAGTCAGTCTTCGCTATGTATGACGCCGAGGAGGCCGGTCATGGCGAAGCCCAAAAGGGGTGAGGTCTGGCCCGTAGATATGGGGTACGCGGCGAAGGTGCGCCCGGCGTTAGTTCTCAGCGGTCCGGTCCTCGAAGATGAACGTGCATTGACAACGGTCATTCCTCATACAACAAGCGTACGAGGATCGCGGTTTGAGATTCCGACGAGTGTTGGGTGGCTGAAGAATGGCGCGTTTGATGTGCAGGGCATCGGAACGTATCCAACAGTGAAGCTCATGC
>JAPLNR010000069.1 GCA_026401035.1 Planctomycetia bacterium
TTGCTCTGGCAGTCGCCGGCGTTTGTCGGGCCTTTTGAGTTTGCCCTCGACGGGATCGTGGGCATTCGTTTTCCGCAGCCCGAGAAGCGCCGTCTCCCCGAGGCGGCCGGGGACTGGCTGATCGAACTGGTCAGCGGCGATCAGTTCGCGGGCGGCATCGAGTCGATCGATGAGCAGCATGTCGTCGCGACGATCGGCTCGGCAGCGTCGCCTGTCAGGCTGGTGGTGCGGCGGGATGCCGTGAAGAGCGTGTTCCGTAGCGAGCTTGGAGCGACCTTTATTGGGAGTGACGGGCTGGCCTCATGGCAACAGGGCAAGCCTGGCACGTGGCGGCAGGAGGACGGCCGGCTGATCAGTGCCGCGCCAGGGGCGAAGCTCTTTCGCGAGTTTAAGGCGGGCGCTCGCACGCGGTACGACCTCTCGCTCTCCTGGCGGCAGCGGCCGACCGTGCAGATTGCGCTGGGAATGGGCGGGGCCCAGGAGGTGCCGGGAGCTTACCGGCTCGAGCTCGGTCCCGGCGGCATGGTGGCGGTGCGTGAAGAGAAGGGTTCCGCCGACGGCGACAGTGCCGCCGACCTCGAGCCGTGCGGCGATCTGCCGGAGAACGGCCTGACACTGACGGTCTTCATCGATCAGGATGCCGGCAGGCTTGCCGTGATGCTGCCCGACGCAGACAAGCCGATCGCTGATCTGGCGATTCCGTCGACCGGTGGAAAGACCGGCGGCGGCGTCCAGTTCACGGTCGTCACGGGAACCGCCGCCCTCGACTCACTCCGGGTTTCCCCGTGGCGGGGCGGCTCACTCTCGCTTGATGACACGCGCGCGGGAGCGATCCGGCTTCGCGACGGCGAGTCGCTGGCGGCGGTCGTGGTGGGGGTGGAAAAGGGCTCGGCAGTGGCGTTGGTGCGTGCCGCGGCCGACGCGGCGGGCGGAGAGCCGCGGCGGATTCCGCTCGACACGATTGAAGAGATGCTGTTTCCGTCTGCCGCGGACGTGGCAGGCGAGCGGAAGGTCGCCGGTCGGCGAGGCATGCAGGCCACCGACGTGTATGGATCCCGTCTGAGTGGGAAACTCCTGCGGGTGGAGGAGGGGGCCGTGTGGCTCGCGCATCCGGCCATCGAGGGCCCGGTGTCCATGCCGATCGCGACGCTGGCAACGCTGGTCAGCTTCGAGCAGCCCGCGAAAGAACAGCAACTTCCCGGCAGGCTCGGCCAACTCGCCTGCCAGGCAGGCACGCTCTGGGGCTGCCTTGCGAAGGACGACGGGGCGACGGGCGGCGATCCCCCCGCCGCTGTGGCGATTGCCTGGCAGCCGCTGGGAAGCCTGAATGCGAGTCTGTTCGTGATGCCGGAGGATGGCAGCCAGCCGCAGGCGACGATCACGTATGTCGAGACACGGCAGAAAGGGACGTCGTCAACTGCGAGGGCGATCATTGGGGGCATCGGCGGCGCGATCGAAACCGTCGATAACCGGCCCGCCGTGCTTGGACTGATCGCCGGCTCTCCCGCCGAGAGGGCTGGAGTCAAATCGGGCGAGATCATCCTCGCCATCGCGCCCCGCGGGGACGGACGGTTCGTGGACACCGCCAAGCTGTCGATGGAAGACACGCAGCATCTGCTGCGGGGCAGGGTGGGGAGCAAACTGCAGCTGCGGCTGCAGATGAACGGGCAGGAACAGCCGCGGGAGGTCGGCCTGGTGCGTCAGTCGATCCCGCAACCTGGCGGGAATCCGCAGCTGCTGCAGCAGGCACTGCAGGCTCAGGACCGGCTGCTCCCGCTGGAGGTGGTGCAGGTCGATCAGAATGCTCCCGACTGGTTCGGCTCCCGGTTGATCCTGCGGACCGGAGAGACGCTGCCCTGCCGGGTCGAGGCGATCGACGACGCGGTGGTGCGGGTGCTGCTGCAAGGGGGCGAGCCGGCCACGGTGGCGGCCGACCAGGTGCAGGCCGTGGAGTTGGTGCCCGCGGTGACACGGCCGTTGACGGCAGAAAAAATCCGCAGTCTGACGATGCTTCCCCGGTCGCAGCGGCAGCAGCCGCCGACGCATGTGCTGCGGTCGGTGCAGGGGGATTACCTTCGCGGCCGGCTCGTCTCGATGGATACCCAGACCGTTCGCATCGCCGTCGAGGCCAATCCCAAGGGCAAGCCGCTGTCCATTCCGAGAAGCGATGTTTCCAGGCTGATCTGGCTTCATCCGGAGAATCTGGAAACGCCGTGGACGCCGCCGCAGCCGCAGGGTGGCCAGGGGCTGTTCGTGGAGAGCGTGAGCGGCAGCAACCAGCGGCTGCGGATGATGGCCACGGGCGTCGAGGGAAATCTGCTCGTTGGCACGAGCCCCGTGGTTGGTCCCTGTCGAATCGACCTGGAGAAAATCGAGCGGCTGATGATCGGACGGGCCATCGACAACACGCCGCGGAGCCCGCCCTATGCGCAGTGGAAGCTGCAGCCCGCTCCCGAGCCGAGGAATCTGCCGCCTCGTGGCCGCTGAGGTTTCGGCGACCGTTGGGGGCCGTGGGAGGGAATGTTGCCGCTGCGGAGGGCTACTGCAGCCGGGCGAGGACCAGCGATGCGTTGTGGCCGCCGAAGCCGAAGTTGTTCGACATGACGACGTTGGTTCTCACCTCGCGGGCGATCTTGGGCGTGTAGTCGAGGTCGCAGTCCGGGTCGGGGTTTTCCAGGTTGATCGTCGGGGCGATCACGCCGCGATCGAGGGTCAGCGCACAGATCACGAGTTCGATGCCGCCGCTCGCGCCGAGTGTGTGGCCGAGCTGGCTTTTCGTGCTGGAGATCATCAGCCGCTTCGCATGGTCGCCAAAGACCCGTTTCACGGCGCCGGTTTCAGCCTTGTCGCCGAGCGGGGTGCTCGTGCCGTGGGCATTGATGTAGTCGACCGCAGTGGTATCGATGCCGGCATCGCGCAGGGCCATGGTCATCGCGTGCGAGGCGCCCGATCCCTCTTCGTCGGGCTGCGTGATGTGGCCGGCGTCGCCGCTGGCACCGTAGCCCTTCAATTCCCCATAGATGCGGGCCCCACGGCTGCGGGCATGCTCCAACTCCTCGATCACCACCACGCCCGCCCCCTCGGCGAGCACAAACCCGTCGCGGTCGACGTCGAAGGGCCGGCTGGCCTGCTGGGGGGCTTCGGTGCGGAAGGAGAGGGCCCGCATGTTCTGAAAGCCGGCCAGGCCCATCGGCGTCAGCGCCGCCTCGCTGCCGCCGGTCAGCATCACGTCGGCATCGCCGTATTGGATCGCCCGCAACGCGCTGCCGATGGAGTTGGCTGCGCTGGCGCAGGCGGTCGCGGTGGCGATATTCATCCCCTTGACGCCGAACATCGTCGACACGTGGCCGCTGGCGGTGTTTAGCAACAGCTTCGGAATGAAGAAGGGGGAAACCTTGTCGATGCCCTTGGTGAGGAGCCGCTCGTGCTGGGACTCAAACTCGAAGAGCCCGCCGATGCCGGAACCGATCGCCACGCCGCAGCGGTAAGGGTCTTCCTTCTGGAACTCGATGCCGGAGTCGGCGACCGCGTCGATGGCGGAGGCGAGGGCAAATTGGGCAAACCGGTCGAGCCGGCGGAGTTCCTTGGGATTGGTGATGTTCTCCTTTTCCGGCTCCCACGGCACCTGACCGCCGAACTGGACGCGAAAACCCGACACGTCGAACAGCGTGATCGGCCCCACGCCGCTGTCTCCGCGGACGAGCCGCTCCCAGAATCCGTTCACGTTCCTGCCCAGCGAGGTGACGACACCCAACCCGGTTATCACGGCCCTGCGTTTCATGCTGTCCCTGCAACGGAAAAGCCTCCCACGAAATCAGTGCGGGTGGCAGAAATGCGAAGATAGAGGGGCTCTCGCGGGAAATGCAACCGCGCCCGGGTCTACCGCGTTTGGACGGCTGTTGAAGCCCTGCGGGCGGCGGGAAAGCCGGCTATCAGCGAGACGTGCCGGCCCGCCCGATGAAGAGGGAGTTTCGGCTGCCCCCGGTGGCGTGCGTGCGAACCCGCTCGACGCTGACATCGAAGCCGCACTGGCTCATCCGCTCGACGAAGGCCGGGTCGCCGCCGACCGACCAGATTGCCAAACAGCCGCCGGGCTTCAGTGCGGCCCGGGCCAGCGTCAGCCCGGCCACCGTGTAGAGCCCGCTGTTGGACGCCGCGCTCAGGCCGCTCGCCCCGTTGTCGATATCGAGAATGACCGCGTCGAATCGGCGGCGGCCGGCGCGGAGCAGGTCGGTGACATCCCCCTCGACGAGCTGCACACGCGGGTCGGCCAGGGCATCTCCGCCCAGCTTGTATTCCGGTGTCAGGTTCCAGCGGATCACGGCCGGCATGAGTTCGGCGACGACGACGGTGGCGTCGGGGCCGAGCTGCTTCAGGGCCGCCCGCAGGGTGAAGCCCATGCCCAGGCCACCGATCAGTACCCGCACGCCGGAGGATTCCCGCCGGATGTGCCCGCAGGCCAGTTCGGCAAGCCGCTCCTCGGAATGGTGCTGCCGGCTCGACATCAATTCCACGCCGGCAACGCGGATCGTGAATGCGCCGTCATGCTCGTGCAACGTCATGAGGTTGCCGTCGACGGTCGTTGTCTGGTCGCGAAGAACGGTCGGTTTCATGGAGCCTCGATGCGGAAGGAAACCAATATACTGTGGCCGAGTTGGCGGAGCCCGGATTCGTCGTCGCGAGCCAGCGGCGGCGAGTGCACCACTGGATGATGGCCCATGGGACGCAGCGTCGTTCTCGCCGGTGCAGCGCGTTGCGAAGGCTGCCGGCTGCCGCCGCGGTGGTGCGTCTGTCTCGCGATGCCTCCGGCCGTCAGCGGCATTCAGGTCGATGTGCTGATGCACCGGCGGGAGCAGTGGAAGCCCTCGAGCACTGGAAAGCTCATCCAACGCACCGTGGCGGGGGCCCGCTGCCATATTTACGGACACGACTCCCGCTCGGGGGATCGTCCCGGGTTGCCGGCGGACGTTTTGCTTCCGGACCGGGAACTGTGGATTCTCCATCCGCGTGGCGAGCCCATTCCCGTCACCGGATCGGCGGCCGGCGGCCCCTCGCCCCTGCAGGTGCTGCTGCTCGACGGCAACTGGCCCGAGGCCGGGCAGATGCTCCGGGCCGTCGAGGGCCGGGGAAGATGTGTCCGGCTGACCGGAGCCCTGCGAAGCCGATACTGGCTGCGGGATCAACAGGAGCCGACCCATCGGTCCACCGCGGAGGCGCTCCTCGGGATCTTTCAGGCCGTGGGTGATGCCACTGCGGAGGCGTGCTTCCGTCTGCACTTCGAATTGCATGTCTATGCCACGCTGCGTGCCCGTGGCCGCCGGCAGTTGGCGGAGGAGTATCTCCAAGACTCCCCGCTCGGAGCCGCGATCCCCGAGTTTCTCGAACGGCTTAACACGAGGCGGCCGGAGCGACTCGACGGGCAGACGCTACCGGGCGAACCTTCTTGAATCGCGAACAGCGGCGATGGGAGCGCGAGAGCGTGTGAAAATTCTCAAGCAGAGCGTGAGAATACTCATGGACGCCAAAGAATTTCGGCGACAGACTCTCATGAAAGGAGTTTTGCTCATGAAGTCATCGTCGCGGCCCGTTCGCACCGCCATCGTCGGTCTCGGCTTTGGCGCCGAGTTCATCCCGATTCACCAGCGGCATCCGCACGTGGAGCTCGTGGCCATCTGCCAGCGGTCGCAGGACAAGCTCGACCAGATCGGCGGAGCCCATGGTGTTGCCCGCCGGTATCAACACTACGCCGACGTGCTCAAGGATGCCAACGTCGACGCCGTCCACATTAACTCGCCCATCCCGGATCATGCGGCGATGTCGATCGCCGCGCTCGAGGCGGGCAAGCACGTGATGTGCACGGTGCCGATGGCCACGAGCATCGAAGACTGCAAAAAAATCGTCGACCTTACCGAAAAGACCGGCCTGCGGTACATGATGGCCGAGACGGTCGTCTATGCGCGGGAGTTTCTCTTCATCAAGCAGATGGCCGACCGGGGCGAGCTGGGGAAGATCCAGTTCGTGCAGGCGAGCCACCAGCAGGACATGGACGGCTGGCCGAACTATTGGCCCGGGCTGCCGCCGATGCACTACGCAACCCATTGCGTCGGCCCCTGCCTGGCGCTCGAGCGGAAGGACGCCGAGGAGGTGAGCTGCTTCGGCTCGGGCCGGATCCGCGAGGAATTGATCAGGCACTACAATTCTCCCTTTGCGATCGAGAGCGCCCACGTGAAGCTGCACAAGAGCGACGTCGTCGCCCGGGTCATTCGCTCGCTCTTCGACACGGCGCGGCAGTATCGCGAGAGCTTCGACGTGTATGGCTCGAAAAAGAGTTTCGAGTGGCAGCTGGTCGAAGGGGAGGAGCCCGTGCTCCATACCGCCAAGCTCCCAGAGCCGGAGATCCCGAGCCGCGTGCCGGTGCCCGACTTCGCGCACCTGCTCCCGGAGCCGATCCAATGCTTCACGACCGGCGGTGTCTACGATGCCGGTGACCATCAGCACCTGTCGTTCACCCAGGGCGGCGGCCACGGCGGCAGCCACCCGCACCTCGTCCACGAGTTTGTGACCGCCCTCGTGGAGGGCCGCGAGCCTTATCCCAACGCCCGCCAGAGCGCTAACTGGACGTGCACGGGAATCCTGGCACACGAGTCGGCCCTGCAGGGGGGCAGGATCATGAAACTACCTGAATGGAGTTTTTCAACATGAAACCTTTCCTGATCACGTGCACGATGCTCGCCGCCATGGCGTCGGCAGTCCCGGCGGCCGAGCCGCCCGTCAGGGTGCTCTTCCTCGGCGACAAGGGGCACCATCAGCCCTCTCAGCGGTTCGCGCAACTGCAGCCAGTGCTCGCCCCGCGCGGCATCGAGCTGGTCTATACCGACCGGATTGGTGACATCACGCCAGAGACGCTCGCGGCCTACGACGCGCTCGCCGTCTACGCCAACACCGACAACCTGCCCCCCGCCGGCGAAGCCGCCATTCTCGACTTTGTCCGCAACGGCAAGGGACTCGTGCCGCTGCACTGCGCGAGTTTCTGCTTTCGCAATTCGCCTGCGTGGATCGATCTCGTGGGGGCGCAGTTTCAAAAGCATGGCACGGGTGAATTCCGCACGGTGATTCTCACCCCCGGACACCCGGTCATGCAGGGCTTCGCTGGCTTCAAGAGCTGGGACGAAACCTACGTCCACACGAAGCACAACGACCGCGGCCGAACGATTCTCGAGGAGCGGGTGGAGGGAGAGCACCACGAACCGTGGACCTGGGTTCGCACCGAGGGACAGGGCCGCGTCTTCTACACGGCCTGGGGCCACGACAAGCGCACGTGGAGCCATCCGGGCTTTCATAACCTCGTCGAGCGCGGCATCCGTTTTGCGGCGGGCCGCGATCCTCAGGCTGCCGGGCCGTATGTCGATCATCCCGTGATGACGAAGCCGCCGGCGGGGCTGAAAGCCTTCGAATACCAGCCGGCGAAGGTCGCCTTCTATTCGCCGCCGGGTCACGATCCCGCGAAGAGGAACGAGCCGCTTGGCCAGATGCAAACGGCCCTCGACGCGGAGGAATCGCGGAAGCATGCGATCACGCCTACGGGTTTTCGTGTGGAACTGTTCGCAGCGGAGCCGCTGCTCGCCGGCAAGCCGCTGGCTTTCGCATTCGACGGTGACGGCGCTGTCTACGTGGCCGAAAGCGTCGACTACCCGAATGATTTGGTCGAGCCGCCGAAGGAAGACCCGACGGCGCCGGTCGACGGCCATGACCGGATCGTGAAGCTCCTCGACACCGATGGCGACGGCAAGGCCGACCGCCGCGACGTGTTCGCCGAGCAACTCTCGATCCCCACGAGCCTGCTCCCCCACGATGGCGGCCTCATCGTCGCGCAGGCGCCGCACATGCTCTATCTCAAGGACACCGACGGCGACGGCAAGGCCGACGTGCGGAAGGTGCTCTTCAGCGGTTGGGGCACGGGCGACACGCACGCCGGCCCGAGCAACCTGAACTGGGGCCTCGATGGCTGGGTCTACGGCATCGTTGGCTACTCGGGCTTCGGCGGAAAAGTCGGCGGCGAAGAACTCCGGTTCCCGGCGGGTTTCTATCGCTTCAAGCCCGACGGCTCGAAGCTCGAATATCTCCGCAGCACCAACAACAATTCGTGGGGCTTTGGCTTCAGCGAGCACGCTTCGCGGCATCGCCGGCAGCCCGCACATGGAACTGGCCCCCACCGCCACCGGTGGAAAGGTGGCGATCCGCCAGGTCGATCACCACGGCAAATTCACCGCCGCGGCCGGCCATCGGCTCTACACGGCGCGGGCCTATCCCAAGGAATACTGGAACCGCACGGCGTTCGTCTGCGAACCGACCGGCCACATCGTGGCCGCGTTCGAACTCCTGCCCAAGGGGGCGGCCTTCACCAGCCGGATGGCCTGGGATCTCATCGCCAGCGACGACGAATGGACGGCGCCGATCCAAGCCGATGTTGGCCCCGACGGGCAGGTGTGGGTGATCGACTGGTACAACTACATCATCCAGCACAATCCCACGCCCGCCGGCTTCGAGACCGGCAAGCGGGGTGCCTACGTCACGCCGCTCCGCGACAAGACGCACGGCAGGATTTGGCGAGTCGTGCATGAAAAGGCTCCGACCGCGGCCCGGAAGTCGCTCGCGAGCGCCTCGCCCGACGAACTCGTCGCCGCCCTCGGCGACGACAACATGTTTTGGCGGGAGCGTGCCCAGCGGAAACTCATCGAGCGCGGCACGGACCGCGCCGACGGCGGCCGCGACGTGGTGCCCGCCCTCATCTGGCTCGTCGAGAATTCATCGGTCGACGCGATCGGCCTGAATCCCGGCGCGATCCATGCGATCTGGACGCTCCACCAGCTCGGCGCCCTCGAAGGTTCCACGGCTGACTCGCTGGCCCTCGCGCGGGTGCAGTCGGCCCTCGCGCATCCGTCCGCGGGCGTCCGCATGAATGCCGTGAAGGCGCTGCCGCGCGACTCGGGCACGCTCGTGAAGCTTTCCGGCTCGACGGTGAGCGACGATCCCGCGCCGCTCGTGCGGCTGGCCGTGCTCGAGGCGCTTGGCGAGTGGCCGTCGTCGCCGGAGGCGGCGGCGATCGTCGCGACGATGCTCGCCGATCCGCGAACGCTCGCCGACCCGGTGCTCGCCGACGCCGCGACGAGTGCGGCCGCGGTGCAGGCGGCGGGCGTGCTGCCGGCCCTCCTCGCGGCCAAGCCGGGTGAAGAAAAGGCGTCGCCCGCCCGGCTCGCACTCGTCGAACGTGTGGCCGAGCACGTCGCCCGCGGCGCCGACGGCCCCGCGGTGGCCGCCGTGCTCGTGCGGCTGCCCGACGCGCCGCACTCGGTCGCGGTCGCCGCCCTCGCGGGCCTCGCCCGGGGCTGGCCCAAGGGCACACCCGCGGCGCTCGGGCCGGAAGCTGACACGGCCCTCGTGAAGCTCGTCGACACTCTCCCCGCAAACATCCAAGGCCAAGTCGTCACGCTCGCGCAGCACACCGGCAGCACGGCTCTCGACTCGCGGATCGGCCGGATCAGCGAGGCATTGATCGCGACGATCGACGATGCGAAGGCATCCGATGAAGACAGGATCGCCGCCGCGGAGCGGCTCGTGCAGCTGCGGCCCGCTGACTCGGCGATCGTCGAAATCCTTATGCAGCGGGTCGGCGGCCGCGCGAGCCCGGAGATTTCAGCAGGCCTGATCGGTGCCCTGGGCAAGTCGACAGCAGCCGACGCGCCGGCCGCCGTCCTCGACCGTCTCGGCTCGTTCACGCCGCCGGTCCGCGAGGCAGCTGTTCGGACGGTGCTCGCCAACCGCGACTGGGCGGCGGCGCTCGTCGAGCGGCTGGAGAAAAAGCTGGTGTCGCTCGGCGACATCCCGATCGTGGAGCGCGCCAAGCTGACGACGCATCCGGATCGCCAGATCCAAGCGCGCGCGAAGCGGGTGATCGCCGCGGGCGGCGGTCTCCCGAACGCCGACCGCCAGAAGGTGATCGACGAGGTGCTGCCCGTTGTGCTCGCCGGCGGCGATGCCACGCGCGGCAAGGCGCTCTTTAAGGAGCAGTGCGGCAAGTGTCACATGCATTCCGGGGAAGGCGGCAAGGTCGGTCCGGAACTCACCGGCATGGCTGTGCACCCGGCCAAGGAACTTCTGATCCACATCCTCGATCCCAACCGCTCCGTCGAGGGCAACTACCGCGCCTACACCGTCACGACCGACGACGGCCGCGTGGTCACCGGCCTGTTGGCGGCCGAGAGCAAGACGGCAATCGAGCTGGTCGATGCCGAGGGCAAGCGCGTGGCGATCCAGCGGAGCGAGATCGACGAATTCCAGCCGTCGCCCAATTCGCTGATGCCGGTCGGGTTCGAAAAGCAGATCAAGCCGGAGGGCTTCGCCGATCTACTGACATTCCTGACGAAGCGGGGCAGGTTCGTGCCGCTGTCGCTCGAGAAGGTGGCCACGGCCGTGAGCACGAAGGGCTTGTTCCACGGGCCGGAAAGCCAGGGAGATCGGCTCGTGTTTCCTGACTGGGGGCCGAAGCAGTTCCAGGGCGTGCCATTCCAGCTGATCGATCCGCAGGGGCAGACCGTGCCAAACATCGTCATGCTCCACGGGCCGCAGGGCTATCTGCCTCCGAAAATGCCGAAGAGCGTCGCGCTCTCCGTCGGCTCACCCATCCGTGCACTCCACGTGCTCGGCGGCATCGCCGGCTGGGGTTTTCCCGCGATTGGCCAAGGCTCGACCTCGATGGTCGTGCGATTCACCTACGACGACGGCAAGACCGAGGACCACAAGCTCGTCAACGGCGAGCACGTCGCCGACTACATCAGCAGAACCGATGTGCCACAGAGCGAGTTTGCCTTCGACCTCGGCGGCCGCCAGCTCCGCTACCTGCGGATTCAGCCCGCCCGGCCGAACCCGATCGTGTCGGTCGAACTCGTGAAGGGCGACGACGCCACGGCGCCGATCGTGATGGCGATCACGGCCGAGATGCCCTGATCCCGGCAGAGCCTCGTCCCGCGGCATGATACAACGAAGGCATGGCCGCATCGCCCACCACGCCCCGCCGGGTCGCCGTCGTCATCGAGGCCTCCAACGCCTACGCCCGCGGACTGCTTGCGGGCATTCATCGCCATGTGCGGGAGCACGAGCCCTGGACGATCTTCCTGCCCGAGCACGGCCGCGGAACGCCGCCGCTGGAGTCGCTCGCGCGGTGGCGGGGCGACGGCGTGATCGCGAGAATCGAGACCGGGGCGATCGCGGAGGTTGTCACCCGCCTGCGCAAGCAGCAGCGGATTCCCGTGGTCGACGTGAGCGCCGCGCGGCTCATGGCCGGCATTCCCTACGTCGAAACAGACGACCGGACCATCGCCGGGCTCGCCACAGCGCACTTTCTCGAACGGAATTTCCGCAGCTTCGGGTTTCTGGGCGACGCCCGTTTTCGCTGGAGCGACCACCGACGGCGGGCCTTCGTGGACAGCCTCGCGTCGAGCGGGCATTCGGTCGCCGTCTTCGAGCAGCCGGCGGCCGCCGGGGAGGCAGGCGACGACGAGGCCGTGCAGGCCTGGCTCGAGCAGTTGCCGAAGCCGGCGGCGATCTTCGCCTGTTATGACATCCGCGGCCGGCAGGCGCTCGATGCCTGTCGGCGGGCCGGGATCGCCGTGCCCGATCAGGTGGCGGTGCTCGGCGTCGACGACGACGAACTGCTCTGCGGCCTGGCGAACCCGCCGCTGTCGAGCGTGATTCCCGATGCCGCCGGTGCAGGGCAGCTGGCGGCCGGGGTGCTCGAGCAGCTCATGCACGGCGCAGTTCTCGAACGCGACGAATGGCTGCTGCCACCGCTGGGAATTTCGACGCGACAGAGCACCGACGTGCTGGCGATCGACGACGAGCTGGTCGTGGCCGCGGTGCGGCAGATTCGCGCGCAGGCCTGCAAGGGCGTGAAGGTGCCCGACATCGCCCGGGCGGTCGGCACCACCCGCCGAACGCTCGAATCGCGGTTCGTCAAATGCCTGGGCCGCACGCCCCACGCCGAGATCGCGAGGGTGCAGTTTCGCCGCGTCGAGCAACTGCTGCGGGAGACGGCCCTGCCGCTGGCCGTGATCGCCGAACGGGCCGGATTCCGGCATACCGAATACATGACCGTGGCGTTTTCCCGACACTACGGCCTGCCGCCCAGCCGCTGGCGGAAGCAGCACCAGCAACCGACGGCTGCCCGTCAGTAGACAACGGAGACTCTAGTCCGATGGATTTCCCCGATCTGGCCCCCTGGTTCGACAATGAATCCGACGAATATGTCGAACTCGTGACAGCGGACCACGAGCTGCCCTACGACGAGTGACGGCCGGCCCACCTTTCGCAGGGGCCGCAGTTTCCCGGGGCGGTTGGCGTTACCGCGGCGGGCTCGAAACGCTACATATCCGCGGGCGGCGCTGCCCCCCCACGGTGTCTGGAGCGGATGTGTGTTATCGCGACTGACATCGCGGTTGGTGACGAGCGTGATCTGTGCTGCGCTCGCAGTGCGGATTGTGTGCGGGCAGGAGCCGGCGGGGCAGGATGCGGTGACGGCGACGCCCGCCGCCGATGCAGCACCGCGAATCGCCCTTCTGCCGCCGATCGACTTCAATCTCGAGCAGGAGTTTTTCGCTAACGAGCCGATGTCGGATCTCGATCCCGAGGTGGCGGAGCCCAAGCGGAAACGCGAGTCCCCGTACGGCTCGTCGGCGCCCTTCACGATGGGCGGTTTCTGGGCGCCCGAGGTCGACGTCGCGGGACAGGCGTCGAAACTCGGCATCAACGCCGAGTTTGCCCGGCTGGCGGTTCCGCTCGGTATCCCTGTGGCAGGGGAGCCAATCTGGATCGGCATCGCCAAGTTCGGACGGCTGGAACTGGCGACCGACGCGATCCTGCCCGATTCCGGCCAGCCGATCCCCAACCAGCTCTGGCTCGTGGAAACCGGCTTCATGCACATCCGCCCGCTTGCCAACGGCGGCACTCTTGGCGGCACGTTTCTCTTCGGATCGGCCAGCGACCGGCCTTACGCCGCGGGCCGCGACCTGACCCTCGTGACGATCGGTTTCTACAACCGGCCGGCGAAAAACGAACGTGACGAATGGAGCTACAGCATTTTCTATTCGCCGACATCGCAGCTGCCTTACCCGCTACCCGGCATGGCATACGTCTGGCGGCCGAGCGAAACCTTCGAGGCAAAGATCGGCGTGCCGCCGGCCGTCGAGTATCGGCCGACCGAGGATTGGACCTTTTCGGTCAACTATTTTCCGCTCGTCAATTTCAACGCCACGGCACGCCGCCGGCTCAGCGACCAGTTGTCGCTGCTGGCCTACTATCGGACCGACACCGAAATCTACTTCCTTGCCGATCGTGCCCAGGACAACGAGCGGTTCTATGTGTTCGATCAGCGGGCTGCCGTGGGGCTGGAGCAGTCGCTCGCCAGGGGGTTCGCCCTAGAACTCACGGCGTCGTATCTGTTCGACCGGAAGCTCTTTCAGGGAGAGAATTTCACGTCCGGCCGCACCGACGTGGTCCAATTCGATCCCGGGTTGGGCCTCTCGCTCCAGCTGCTCTGGCGTCGATAATGGCCGTTTTTAAGGTTTTCGAGGGCAAAAAGCCCGCCCCTGCTCACCCGCCGAGCGATTCCGGGGAGTCGCTTCCGGCTTGCCAAAGAACCGCTTGAAAAAGAGATTGTGTTTCCCCCCGCAATTGTTTAATCTTCATCGGCTGGTTTGAGACGAAGTTATGCGTTGTGCGGTGGCCGTTGGCCGTGCCGCAACTCCCTATCCTCGCCCTTACCGTCTGGCGGGCCGCCAATCTCTGGCCCTTTCGACGTGACCCCGAAAGCATATTTGGGTCACCGGTAGGAGTGTTATTTGATGGGGAAGAAACTTTACGTCGGGAACCTTGCTTACAGCGTCACCAATGACGTGCTCGAGCAGCTGTTCTCGGAATTCGGGACCGTTGTGAGTGCACAGGTCATTCAGGATCGCGACACGGGCCGCAGCAAGGGCTTCGGCTTTGTCGAGATGCAGGCGGATGACGCCGCCCAGCGGGCGATCAGCGCCATGAACGACAAGGAGCACGACGGCCGGCCTCTGACGGTCAACGAAGCCAAGCCCCGCGAAAGCAGTGGCGGTGGCGGCGGCGGCGGTCGGGGTGGCTACCGTGGCGGTGGCGGTGGTGGCGGCGGCGGCGGCCGCTACTAAGCCCTGACGGCTTGATAACGAATCAAGGCCGGAGGCGTCGGAAACGACACCTCCGGCCTTCTTCGTTTTGTCACAGTTTTCGGTTGCTGGCCCAAGCCCGGCCCGTGTCCTCGGAAAGCATGACAGGCTGAAGCCTGTCCTACTCCGGGTGCAAGGGCTGTGACGAACAGGGTCAGGCCCGTGCCGCTTTCCGCAGATGCCGCGGCTGAATGACGTCGGTGGCCAGGCCCAGGCGTTCGAGCAGCAGGATCACGTAGTAGGTGACGTCGAATTCCCACCACTTGTGCTGCACGCTCGCGCTGGCCGGATCGTGATGATGGTTGTTGTGCCAGCCCTCACCCATGGCCAGCAGGGCCACAAGCCAGTTGTTCCGACTATCCTCGTCCGTTGCATACGTGCGGTAGCCGAAGAGATGGGTCAGTGAGTTCACGCTCCACGTGATGTGCCAGACCAGCACGGTGCGGAGATACACGCCCCATACGAGCCAACTAACGGCCAGCTGCACCCCATGCGACCAGTCGCCACCCGTCCAGCGGCCGACAAGCAGCCCCGCGACCGCAAACAGGGCCGCATGTACGAGATAGATCACCAGCGGTGCCGTGGGATGGCGTTCCAGGTAGCGGTAGTAGTCGTCGGCGAGGATATCCCGGGCGTATTTGTCAAAAAACGCGAACGATTTGCGGTCGGGGGAGCGGCGGAACAGCCAGCCGATGTGCGACCAGGCGATCCCGTTGCGGGGCGAGTGTGGGTCGGGGATTTCGTCGGAGTGCTTGTGATGCAGCCGGTGGTTTCCCACCCAGCGGGCCGGCGTGTCCTCGAGCGAGCAGAGGGCGATCGTGGCCAGCGTGCGTTCCAGCCAGCGGGGCACCTTCAGGCTGCGGTGCGCGAGGAGCCGGTGGTAGCAGAGGTTGATTCCCAGCGTGCCGAACACGTTGGTGCCGATCGCCGCAAGCGCCAGCCCCGACCAGCTGAAGCACCAGGGCAGAAATGCGAAGCAGGCCAGCAGGTGCACCACCGTGATGGGCACCAGGTATTCCCAGTGGATACCGGCGCCCGCGGGCGCCCGGGAAACGGTCGACGTAGCCAAAGGAGCGTCTCTGCGTAAGGGCGGGTGTCTATGGTGTCATTGCGTCGCGGTGTCAGGCTCGAGGCCGAAGCCACGACGATGGGGTAATTGTCGGGGTCTCCGCGGAAACCGCAATCCCCGGACCGGCAGATTCGTGCGGCGGCACCGCCCCGGACTGCTGGTCAAGCCGGTTACGAAAAGCCTGCGGACGGCACTGCGCCACCGGGCCGGTCGAACGGCGGTTCCATCGCATCGAGCACGTCCGCGAGCGGCACCGTGGCAAACGTGGTGGCGTAATCGCTCATCGAGTAGGGAATGACGAGCAGACCGTTATGCAGCAGCGAACCGCAACTGTAGACGACGTTGGGAACGTAGCCGGCCCGTTCGTTCTCGTTGGGGGAGAGGAGCGGTGTTCGCAGCCGGCCGATCACCTGTGACGGATCCTCGAGGTCGAGGAGCACCGCACCGATCGAATATTTCCGCATTGGTCCGACCCCATGCGTGAGCACGAGCCAGCCCGCGGGCGTCTCGATCGGCGACCCGCAGTTGCCGATCTGCACGTATTCCCAAGGATAGGTGGGCCGGAGGATGAGCCGCTTGGAGTGCCAGAAATGGAGCATGTCGGACTCCATGAGGTAGATGTTTTCGCCGTCCTGCCGGGAGAGCATCACGTAGACGCCGTTGATGCGGCGCGGAAACAGGGCCAGGCCCTTGTTGGTGATTTCGGGGCCGTTGAGCGTGCTCACGCGAAAGCGGACGAAGTCGTCGGTTTCGACGAACTGCGGCAGGAAAACGTTGCCGTCGAAGGCCGTGTAGGTGGCGAAATAGTGGACCGTGCCGTCGTCCTCCACGAACCGCACGAATCGGGCGTCCTCGATGCCATTGGTCTCGGCCGGCGAATAGGGAAAGATCACCCGCTCGGAGATGTCGGAATCGGGCTCGCACTCGATCTCGTAGTTGGCCCGCGCGAGCGCCACGATCGCGGCCGCAAACGGCTCCCACTCCCGCCGCCGGGCGCGGTGCTGGCGGGAGGTATGGGCCAGCGAGGCTTCCAGGTCGCCGAGTGTGAAGAAGTCGTCGAGGCTTCCGAACACCAGATCCACGAACGCATCCGTGATCCCGAGCTCGACCAGCTTCTTGAGAAACAGGCTCTTGTCGTACTGGCTGTTGGCCACGACGTGCGGGGATGTCACGAAGCCCGTCGGGCTTGCGATCGTGATCGCGCCGGCCGCATCGATGGTGCCCGATCGGAAGCCGACACTCGAGACATGTCCCTCGCCGATTGCCCGAAGGCTCACGATGAAGCGGCGGGTGCCCGGCGGCAGGTTGCCTTGCTCCGGATGCCAGATGAGCGAGGGATTGAAGAGCGCGGCGCTTTCGAGCGCGTATTCCTGCGTGAAGAAGGAGCCGAGGAGCAGCCGCCGCGAGTCGCTGAGCGGCCGGTCGGTCAGCAGGTGATGCTTGACCGCCTCGTAGCGTTCCTGGAAGAAGTTCAAAAGCCGCTGGTGCCGGCCGTGAAACTCGGAGAGGACACCCCCCAGGAGCGTTTCCACCTCGGCGTCGGAAAGCTCCATGACACGGCTGGTGATCTTCATGCCGCGCTGGGGATGGGGCGGCTCGAACGGGCGGTAGAGCACCCGTGCGTTGTTCGGTCGGAGCAGGATGCCCGTGCGGTTCACGTTCAGCATGTGGTTTTCGCCGCCGGGTGGACCCGCCGCGGCCGTTGGGCGGTCGCACCGGCCGCGAGGAGTTTCATTTCGACGACGGCGGCCAGATAGGCGAGCGTCGACTCGGCGCCCTGATTCTCGTTGGCCCTGTCTTCGAGCAGTCCGTCGCGGCAGCCGCCGGTCCGCGGGTCGCAGAGGGCCACGCCGAGAACGTTGTGGCCATGAAACCAGTCAAACGCAGTCCAGGCCCTGTCGAGCCAGGCCGAGTCGCCCGTGGCATGGAAGGCCTCGATGCAGGCTGCGATCGTGGCCTGGGCCTCGATCGGCTGCTGGTCGAAGACGGCTGCCGCTCCGTCGCGGGGCAGGAACCCGTGGCAGCCGACCGGGGAAAAACGGCCCGTCGGTGAGAGCTGGATCGCCGCGAGCCAGTCGAGCATTGCCAGGCCGGTCTGCAGGGCGTCCTCGTTGCCCGTCCAGCGTCCGCTGAGGATCAGGGCTTGGCAGGGGCGGGCATTTTCGTAGGCGACGATGTCTTCGAACCACGGCCAGTCGGCAGCCGCATTCCTGCGGTGGAGGTCGAGAAGCCGCTCGGTGAGTTGTCGACGGATCGTCTCCACGAGCCGGTCGCCGTGCAGGCGGCGGAGGTATTCCTGGATGCCGATGATCGCCAGAGCCCAGGCTCGCGGGCTCGTGCTGGCGGTGACGGAACGGATCGCCGGCTCGAAATAGTTCATGGCCCAGCGGCTCAGGCTCGGCTGCCGCGAGCGGCCGATGCAGGTGCCGAGCGCGACGACGGCCCGGCCCAGGCAGTCGTCGGTGCCGCCGTCGTCGAGCCAGCGGCGGTCAAACCCGAGGAAATTCCGAAACCGGCCGCTCGACGGCACGAAGGCATGGCCGAGAAACGCGGCATAGACCGCCGCCGCCCGGCTGGTCGGCTGTGATTCCAGGCCAAGCTCCTCGAGCAGCACCATGAGCGTGAGGGCCCGGGCGTTGTCGTCGGTGCAGTAGCCCTCGGAGCGATTGGGAACATCGTGGGCCGCATGCTGCAGAATTCCGGTTGAGTCGGTGAGCCGCCAGAGGTGGTCAAGCGCGAGCGGCGGCAGAGGTTGCCGGTGGGGCCGCGAGGACTGCGGGGAATGGCCCGACGATCCCTTGCCGACGGACTGTGCCGTGCCGGAACGCCGCAGTTTCACCGTCGTCGATCGTCGTGTCTGGGCAAATGCCTCGGCATACCGCTCGGCGACGCGGCTCCAGATCATGTCGCGGCCAAGGAGATACCCGCGCTTCCGCATGGCGTGATGCCGCACGGGGTCGGCGAGCAGACCGCAGACCTCGCGGGCGATCGCCTCGGCGTTCCGGAACGGCACGAGGATGCCGCGGCTGTCGTCGAGCAGTTCGCGGGCATGCCAGTAGGGTGTCGATAGCACCGCCTTGCCGCAGCCGAAGGCATAGGCCAGCGTGCCCGACGTGATCTGGTCTTCGTTGAGGTACGGCGTGACGTAGATGTCGGCGGCGCCGATGAAAGTGAGCAGTTCCGGCATGTCGACGAAGCGGTTGTGAAAGACCACGTGCTTCTCCACGCCGAGATCCACGGCCATCTGCTCGAGCTGCTCCCGGTAGCCTTCGCCCTGCTCGCGGAGCAGATGTGGGTGGGTGGCTCCCAGCACCACGTACCGCGTGGCGGGATGCTGCTCCACCACGGCGGGCAGCGCCCTGATCACGTGCTCGATGCCCTTGTTGGGCGAGAGCAGGCCGAACGTGAGGAGCACGTTGTCGCCTTCCATACCGAAGCGGTCCTTGTGGAAATTCGGATCGACGAACTCCACGTCGGGAATGCCGTGGGGAATCACGTCGATCCGGTCGTCGGCAACGCCGTAGACCTCGCGGAGCAGCCCGCGGCCACGCTGCGTCATGACGGCCAGCCGGGCCGAGAGATGAAGCACATCGCTCATGACCCGCCGCTGATCGGGCGTGGGGTGGGCGAGAACGGTATGGAGCGTGGTGTGGATCGGCGCCCGGACGTTCCGCATCAGTTCGAGCACGTGCCCGCCGGCGTCGCCGCCGAAGATGCCGTACTCGTGCTGGAGGGAGACGACGTCGACGTTCGAGAGATTCAGGAACTCGGCGGCCCGTTGGTAGGCCGTCACGTCGGCGTCGGCGCACTCGAACCGCACCTCGGCGGGATACTCGTAGGATCGTCCACCGTCGTTCATCGGCACGACGAGACAATCGGCCTGCGGGAGGTGGGCAGCGACGGCGTTGCGCACGTCGCGGGTGAACGTGGCGATGCCGCAACGGCGCGGGGCGTAGTTGCCGATGAAGGCGATGCGGTTGAGAACGCTGCCGGTGGAGGAGGGAGTCATGGGGCCTCGGGGAGCAAGCAACCAGCATGCCTGCCGCGGAACCCGGCGAAAAAGTGAACCATTCGCCAGACGCGGATCGGACGCCCGGCGAATTGCCGAGCGCGATCCCTCCCTGCGTTGCCAGGATTATACCCACGCCGGCGCCGGCGGTGAATGATGATGCCTGCTCAAAGGCGGTTAGCCGCAAGACACATCCGCCCCGAGGCAACTGGTTGCGTGGGGTCTGATAGCGCGTAAGAAGGCCGTCTCAATCCTGTTCGGCCCGGCCTGTGTCAACAACCCGCATTGGTCGCCGGCGGCAGAAGTCTCCTTCGCGCTACATTTTCTCCTTTGACGACCTACGGAGCTGCCGACCTCAGAAGGTCGAAAATGCAGACGCTCGTCGAGCTTCCGCCGACCGACTCCCCAGCATCGGGAGTCGCAGGTGTTGGAAAGTGAAACAGCAGAGATCGCTGGTTCCACAGTCTGTTAGCAGGACTGCATGGCGCCGTCGATCCGCTCGAGGATGGTGGCGATGATCTCGCGATCGGAGCCGGGACGGCGCGGGCTCTGCGGATGCGGCTCGTCGCTGGCGATCAGGCCCTTGAGGTGCAATGCCTGGGCCATTGAATGCTTGTAGGCCGGCACTGGGCGGCGGAAGGCGAAGTCGCCGAGAGCCTGCAGGGCGTCGTCGAGTTCGTCGCAGCGGGAGTCGCCCGCGGCCCACCAGTGATCCCGCCGCGCAAACGCCTCGGGAGCGGCGGTCGAAAGGCCGAGCAGCCAATCGCTGCCGTATCGCACCATGTCGATCGCCAGATCGTTGCCGGTGAAGACGTGAAACTCGGGCCGCACCCGGTCGCGGAGGGCGAGCCGTTGCCATTCGAGCCGTCGCGACAGCGACGAGTGCTTGGCACCGATGCAGTTGGGAATCTGCATCAGCTCCGCGTAGGCGTCGAGGCCGAGCACGCGGCCGCTGGGCACGAACTCAGTCGAGAGCTCGAAGCCGATGAACCGCTCGCAGCGGCCGGCGAGCGCCCGGGTGCGGGCGATCATGTCGGCATCGCTGCCGGCCGTGAGTCCAAACGACGGAAAGATGACGGGCGTGGCCCCGACTGCCGCGATCATGTCGAGCTGCCGGCCGTAGGCCGCCTCGTCGAATGCCGCGCCGGGGGCATCGACGACGCAGGCGCCCGCCACGAGTTCGCCCGAGCCGAGCGTGGCCCGCGCCAGCCGGAGCGCCTCCCCACGGGTGGCGTCGTCGAGAAGGTGGACGTAGCCAGTGTCCATGTTCACGGCGGGCGTGATCCCAGCCGCGGCCGTGCGGCCGACGTGGGCCGCGAAGTTGGACCAGTCGATCCGCTTGTCGGCAGTGAACGGGAGGAGAATCGCGGAGATCCCGGTGACCTTCCGCCGCGGCCGCAGCAGCGTGAAGGGATCGGCGGACAGCAGGGGTGTGTGTGTGGTGCTCATGCCGCGGAGTATCGACGAGATGCCGCCATGATTCCAGTCAGGGCTCCCGCCGACTCCCGCCGAATAGATGCGGCACTGATGGTTTTAGGACACGAAGATGATGCTTCTGCGCAGGCTCGACGACCGCCGGACTGCGGTAGACTGTGGCGAGGAGCCCAGCCATGAACTTTCCCCGCATCGCCCGCTTTCGCACGGTCGACGACCTGCGGTCGCACTGCACGGCGATCGCAGCGCCGATTCCGCTTGACGACGTAGTGCTCGACGCGGCCGAGGGCTCGCCGCTGGCCGCGCCGATCGCCATCGGCGGCCGCCGCGCCGGCAACCGCTGGTGCATCCATCCGATGGAGGGCTGGGATGCCACCGCCGACGGCCTGCCGACCGACACGCTCCTCCGCCGCTGGAGAAACTTCGGCTTGAGCGGCGCAAAACTGATCTGGGGGGGCGAGGCCGTGGCCGTCCTTCCGGAAGGCCGCGCGAACCCGAACCAGCTCTGCGCCCCGGCACTCGGCCGCGGCGGGTTCGGCACGCTCGTGGCCACCGTTCGCGAGGCCCATCGGGCGCGGTATGGAGCGGACGATGATTTCGTGGTGGCGATCCAGCTCACGCACTCGGGACGGTTTTCCAAGCCGACGAAGGCCGGCTGGCAGCCGCGGATCGCGTATCACCATCCGCTGCTCGACGCACGGCACCACGTCGACCCGCAGGACGCCGGCTGTGTGCTGTCAGACGACGATGTCGAACGGCTCATCGACTGCTACGTGGCGGCCGCCCGCGATGCCGAGGCGGCCGGGTTCGACATGGTCGACCTCAAGGCCTGCCATGGCTATCTCGTGCATGAGTTTCTTTCCGCCCGCCGGCGACCGGGCCGCTTCGGCGGCGACTTCGCTGGCCGCACGCGACTCTTGCGAACGCTCGTGGCACGGGTGCGGGCGGAGGCGCCGAGCCTCGCGATCGGCGTCCGGCTCTCGCTCTTCGACAGCGTGCCGTGGCACAAGGTGGGAGATCACGGCGAGCCGTGGCCCTTCGCGGATGCGCTCCCCTATGACTGCGGGTTTGGCGTCGACGCAGACGACCCCACGCGGATCGATCTTGCGGAGCCGATCCGATTGCTCGAGGAGCTTCGCGACGCCGGTGTGGCCGCGGTCAATCTCTCCGCCGGCTCGCCCTATACCGTGCCGCATGTCACCCGTCCGGCGGCGTTTCCGCCGTCGGACGGCTATCCGCCGCCGGAGGATCCGCTCGTCGGCGTGTGGCGGCAGATCGAGGCCGCCGCCCGGGCGAAAGCGGCGGTGCCCGGGCTTGTGATGGTGGGCTCGGGCTACACCTACCTGCAGGAGTATGTTGCCCATGCCGCGCAGGCGGCGGTTCGCACGGGGATGATCGACATTGTGGGCCTCGGTCGGATGGTGCTTTCCTATCCGGAACTGCCGGCCGATGCGCTCGCCGGTAAAACGCTCACGCGAAACCGGATCTGCCGGACGTTCAGCGACTGTACGACCGCCCCGCGCAACGGACTCCGTAGCGGCTGCTATCCGCTCGACGACTTTTACAAGCAGCTCGAGCCGGAGGCATCCCGGCTGAAGTCGATCAAAAACGCCTGAGCCGGATCCGGGCAGCGCCGCCTGCGCCAGATCCGGGCAGCGCTGCCTGCGCTGGGCCCGGGCAGCGGTGGCAAGCCGGTGTAGGCGATCCCGGCCAGAAGCGGCTGCAGGCTCCTGGAATCGATGGCATTCATGGTGTGCCTCCGGTGGATTACCATGATCGCCCCCAAGGAGAGGACGCCATTCATGACGATGCGCTACGCAATTTGTAACGAGACCTATGTCGACTGGCCGTTCGCCAAGGCCTGCGACCATGCGGCCGCCTGCGGCTACACGGGTCTCGAGATCGCGCCCTTCACGCTCGGACCACTCGCCACCGATGTCTCGCCGCAGCAGCGGCGGACCCTCGCCCGCACGATCGAGGAGGCGGGGCTTGCGTGCGTCGGCCTGCATTGGCTCCTCGCCAAGACGACGGGATTTCACGTCACGCATCCCGATCCGGCCGTCAGGCAGCGAACGGTCGACTACCTCGGCGACCTGGCGCGGCTCGGCGCCGATCTCGGCGGTCGTGTGCTCGTCTTCGGGTCGCCCCTGCAGCGGAGCCTGATGCCCGGCGTGTCGCCGGCCGAGGCCCTCGACCATCTCGATGAGGTGTTTGGAAAACTGGTGCCGGTGCTCGAGCAGACGAACATGGTCGTGGCGCTCGAGCCGCTCGCACCGGCCGAGACGAATGTGCTCAACACGGCCGCGGAAACCTGCGGCCTGATCGAGCGGATCGGTTCGCCGCACGTGCGGCTGCTCCTCGACGTGAAGGCGATGTCGAGCGAGCCGAAGCCGATTCCCGAGATCATCCGGGCGAGTGCCAAACACATCGAGCATTTCCATGCCAACGATGCGAACCTCCAGGGACCGGGATTCGGCGCCGTCGACTTCGTGCCGATCTTCAACGCCCTGGAGGAGATCCGTTACGGCGGCTGGGTGAGCGTGGAGGTATTCGACTACGCTCCCGGCGTCGAGCGGCTCGCGAAGGAGAGCATCGACTACATGCACCGCGTCGCCGGGGCCCGCGAATGAACCGACCTTGTGCGGCCTTTGTGATGCGTGCTGCCCTCGCGATAGTGCTTGCGTATCTCGCGGGGGACGGTGTCTGGGCCGCGGAAAGTGGTGCGGCTGCGGCCCAGGTGAGCGGAGTGAGCGTGGCGGCGTGGGGGAGGATCACCGAGCAGGCTGCGGGGCTGGGCCGGTTCCGATTCGAGATCGACCGCTGGCCTGCGGATGGACGGCTGCCGGTGCCGGCCGGCTTTCCGCAGATCGTGCGAGCGGGTCTTGTTGGCCGGTCAGACGGCGTCGGGATAGACGGGACAGGCACTCGCATCGAGCTCAATGCCGCGGCGACGGAGGTTGTTCTCCTCGTGCCGGCGCTTCCCGCGGGCGTGACGTCGGGCACGGTCGCCGTCGAGACCGCCGAGGAGACGCGGCAGTTTGACGATGGTCGCATCGTGTTGACGGCCCGCAATGCGAAAATCCTCCCGGGCAGCCGGACGGCCGATGCGAAAGCGACCGCGAAGCTGGAACAGCAGCCAGGCAACTCCCGAATCGGCTTCTGGACGAATCCCGACGAGGCCGTGAGCTGGGCGTACCAGGCGTCGCGTTGGGGCAGGTATGACGTCGTGCTGACGTACTCGACAGGCGGACCGGACGGCACGGAAATCGAAGTCGAGATTGGCGATGCGAAACTGACCGGGCGGCTGGCTGCGACCGGCAGCTGGTACCGCTATGCCGTGCTACCGCTCGGCGGCGTGTATCTGTCCGCGGCCGGCGAGCAGGTGCTCACGGTGCGGTGCACAAAAAAGACAGGCGGGGCCGTGATGAATCTCAAGAGCATCACGCTCCTGCCGGCCTGCGAAGGTACGAACCCGGTGCAGGCGGATGACGGCGTCGTCACGCTGCACGGCCGGGATGCGACGGTGCTCGGCACCGCGCTCCGCTACGAGCCCGCCGAGAAAAAACAGACGCTCGGCTTTTGGACCCGTGCCACGGATGCCGCCCGGTGGGAGTTTACCGTCCACACGCCGGGGGAATTCGACGTGGAGGTGCTGCAGGGCTGCGGTGCGGGGCAGGGGGGCAGCACGATGGCCGTGGAGTTTGACGCCGGGCGACTGCCCGCGGTCGCGCCGGTCGAGTTCGTGGTGGAGGACACCGGCGGATTCCAGCAGTTTCGCCCGCGGGTGGTCGGCCGCGTCGTGCTCACGGCCGCCGGAGCGCATGAAGTGCGGATCGTGCCGCGAAAGATCGCCAAGACCGCCGCCTGCGATGTCAGACAGATCCGGCTCGTGCCCGTGAAGCCGTGATTGCCTGCGCCTGTTTGATTCATTGTGATTCGTCCGTATCCACAAAAAGGCATTCAGCATCATGACGCCCGCTCCCTCGGCCCAGACACGCTTCGAAGCTCTTGGTCTCACGCTGCCGCCGGCTCCGAAGCCGATCGGGGCCTACAAGCCGTTCCTGCAGGTTGGCTCCCATGTCTATGTGTCGGGGCACCTGCCGATGCTCGCCGATGGGGCGTTGCTGCGTGGCCGGGTGGGGGGCGATCTCGACGCAGATGCAGGCAAGGCCGCGGCCCGGCAGGTGGCGCTCACGATCCTCGCGACGCTGCTGACGAATCTCGACAGCCTCGACCGTGTCGGCCGGGTGCTCAAGGTGCTCGGCGTGGTGAGTTGCACGCCCGACTTCGAGAAGCACCCGCATGTGATCAACGGCTGCAGCGAACTCTTCGCGGAGATCTGGGGGGCCGATCACGGCGTCGGTGTGCGGAGCGCCATCGGCGTGACTTCGCTGCCGAGCGGTGTACCAGTCGAGATCGAGGCAATGTTCGAACTGGCGTAGGCCCGCCCCCCGAGGCAGGCGAAGCCTCCCCTTCAATCCGCGCAGAAAGTAGGACAGGCTTCAGCCTGTCATGCCCCGTCATCAAGGCGGGCATCACGCCCAGCCAGTTCGTCGCCAACATCGATATCGCCCCGCCGTTCCTCGAGCTGGCCGGTGAGGTCGTTGACAGTCACCTTTCCTCTTTCCATCAGGGGCGGATCGCCACTCCAAGGGCCTCCCCCAGGCGAATCCAATCCCGGTGCCCAGAATCGACGACCCATCGCAGCACGCTCATGTCGAGCCGATCGTACTGGTGGATGGCAACGTTGCGGAAACCCACCATCCCGTGGAGCGATTTCGCCAGCGATTCGTCGATAAGACCTGCCCGCTGCAAAAGAGAGAAGGCGTCAGACTTGCTCTGCGGAACGCCGAGGTGTCGTTCCGCAACGACGTGCATCGCCATGTCGATCGCGGCCTGACAGCCCCGTTCAATGTTGAGCGTGAGAGCGTCGACGTGCGTGAAGTTGTCGAGACCCGGGCAGGATCGCACCTCTTCGGCAATCCGTCGCACGCACCTCTCGATGATCGCTGCCTTATTGAGCAGGATGTCGTCAGGCGGCATACGCGTGAAGCACCTCTCGCCGCGCTTCCTGGAGCGACGCATACATGGAGAGGGTGTACATCTCAAACTGCGCCGTGACGAGATGGTCCCGTTCAAAGACGAGCCTGCCGCCAGCCACTGCCTCCTTGGCATACACGAGGTTGGCCAAGGACAAGCTGCCAAGATCCACATGACGCCCCACGATCGAGGCGAGTTCCGCAGCCAAGGCCAACCTTTCCTGGGCTGCAAGAGGCCGGCCAGGATGGGGCAGCACAGCGATGTCCACGTCACTGTCCAAACGCAAGCGGCCTTCGACCGCAGAACCGAGAAGGTAAGCGGCAGACACGAAGGGCCGGCTGCGCAGATGCGCCGCAACGGCTGACAACACGTTTTCCGCAATCGCCGGCTCGCTCATGGATCCACGCATGTTCCACAGGTCACGGGTTCCCTCAAGGATACTCTGATGGCACCCACCCCGTGAAGAAACGTCAGCCAAAAAGGTGACCGCCACCAAAAACAGGCACCCTGCGTAGGTCGATCCGTCACAGTACCCACAGCTTGTGGCGGGCACCGCCTTCCCCCTGGCCAATTCGACCTGCAACTGGCGGCGAAGAAGGAGCCCAGGAAGTCGCGTGATTGACGGCCCGCCCGGCCTGCCTTTCGGGATGCTGTCCATGCGTGCCATGCCTGTCATGCGTGTCGCCGCCGCTGGGTCGGTCGTCGCTCCCAACATGCCTGATTACGAGCTCGAGGTGTGGCTGCTGATCCGACGGTGACGTGTCAGGGAGGGGCATCGCCAAAACTGTACGTCGGCAGGTGCCGGTAGGGCACTTCCAACGTGAGCAGATGGAGCGCGGTCACGTAGAGTCGCCCGCCGTAGGGGCCCCAGCGATCGGGCGTCGGTCCCAGTGGATCCCAGCTGCCAGCCCGCGGTCCCGCCGTTTCCTGGTGGGTGGCGAGGGTCTTGCCCAGGCTGTCGTACCAGCTGTCCCATTCCTCTCCGCCGGTGTGCACGAGCACCTGGGACATGTAGTACCAAAGATAGCAGTCGCGGATTTTTTCATTCGGGCTGCCGTAGGTCGGCCGCATGGCGGCCAGGGCATGTCCATTCTCGACGACGCGGTCATCGGTGCTCTTCCAGCCGGTGTGCAGCCGCATCAGGGTGCCGAGCGCGGTCATGCAGGCCGTCGACATTTCAGACGGACGCTGCTCGGGCTTGCGGGCGTTGTAATGAAACCGGGCCAGTTTGTTTTTCACGGCGGCGGACGGCGGCGCGATCAGCGACGCATCGAGCAGCGACCGCACGCCGTCGAGCGTGCGCTGTTCGACCGGCACCCTGGCCAGTTGCCCCGACCGCAGCGCCACGAGCATCCAGCCGCTCACCGAGAGATCGGCATCGCTGCGCGGCGTGTACCGCCAGCCGCCACGTTCCGGGTGCTGGCTGTCGGAGATGAAGCCGCAGGCGCGGGCGGCAGCCGGGCGGATGAGGTCGTCGCCCGTCATGCCGACGGCCTCGCACAGCGCCATCGTCGCGATCCCGTGGCTGTAGAGCCAGGCGCAACTGTTGGAAAGTTGGTCGGCGGGAGCATAGAGATCGCCATCGGCTTTCTGCACCGCCAGCAGGAATTCAAGTCCGCGGCGGACGGTGTCGCGGTGTTTGCCGGCAAAATGGTCGTGGCCCGCGCCGAGAAAGCTCAAGAGGGCGAGGCCCGTCGCGGCCGTGTCGGAGGCCAGTTTGGGGGCGGCCTCGCCGGCGGCGCCGGGATAGGCGGCGAGGCTCCAGCGTCCGTCCGGCTGCTGGGCCCGCCGGAGGAAATCGAGGCCGCGGTCGACCATGCCATCGGTCTTCTCCGTCTCCGCGGTGCGGCGCTCCTTCGAACGTTTGACGAATGGCTCGGCAATCTCCCGCACACGGCCCTCGACGGGCAGCACGAACGCCGTCGCGCGGGGCAAGGTGGCGGCTGGCGCGAGGGGAACGTCGTCCGTGGAGGGGGACAGGCCGCGGCGCGATCCCGCCGAGGTCATGGCGACCGCCGGGGCGACGGCGATCATGCCGTCGGTGGAAAGGGTGTCGTCCGCTTCGCTCTGGGCATTCGTCGCGGCAGCTTCTGCACCGCCCCGCGCATCGGCCAGCCCGCGGGCACCACGCGAGGCGAGCGACCGCGGTTGCGGGCTCACGCGGGCGGTCGTGTCAGCGGCATCGCCGTTCTCCGGACCGCGTCCATCGGCTGCCGATCCCCCGCCATCGTTGGCACCCGCAGTGTCGGCGAGGAGCTCGGCTCGACCGTTTTCGGTGCCGCCGTCGGCGGTGGTGATCGCGGCCCGGATCGGCGCGGCGGGTGCACCACCGACTCCCGCATCCGCCTCGCTTCCTGCTCCGTCTTCTTCCTCGCTTGCGTTCAGGGAAGCGGAGTCATCCCGCTGAGGCCGCGTTCCCCGCTCGAGTCCGATCGCTGCACCGGCCGGCCGACCAGCCGCAATCATGCTGCCAGCACTCTCCACCGCTCCTTCCATGGCCTCGGCATCGTGGCCGCTGTCGGTCGACGGGCGGCTGCCCACGGAGGCTGAACCAGCCGCACGACCGCGGGCTGGGCGGCCACCACGCGGGCCGGGCCGCAGGTTCGTGAGTCCGGCGCCGTCAGCGGCCGTCTCTCCTGGCACAAAGCCGCCTGTACCCCCTGGCCCGGCAGGCAGCGGAACAGCGTCGGTTGCGCCGGCCGCCATGCCCGCGGATGCCACGCTCGATCTGGCCAGCGCTGTGGGAGAGCCGCCGAACAGGGCCGATGCGCCGGACAACGGTGCGACCTTCGGAACGCGGCTGACCGCTGCGACGGCCTGCGGCGTGGGAGCCAACGGAGGTGCATCCGCATCATTATCATTGTCAGCCACGGCATCGGCGGGGCGGGCGGATGTTGCAGCCTGCGCTGAAGCTTTGGCGGAAGCGAGCCGCCGTTCGCTTGGCTGTCGCGTGGGCCGCACCTGCGGCTGCGTCGGGGCGTTGGCCGCCTGCGTTGGCGCTGTGGTGATCATCTCGGCCAGCACGGTCGGCGTGGCTCCGGCATCGAGCGTTGTCTGCCGTCGGGCGAGATTCGTGACTCGTGGAGCCGAGATGGGCCGGGACGGTTCACGGCGGGGCGTGGGCGTGGTGCCTGGTCCGATCGTCCGCGGCGGTGCTGTCTCCAGCATGGCCACCTCCCTGGGCACGCCCGCGCTTGCTGACCTCGTGACACGTTCGCCCGCGCCGGCCCGGGGCGGCTTGCCCTTCGACGCCGCCGGCCGTGGCGATTTGGCCGCCGGGTCCGCTATCGGCTTGGCGGCCAGCAGATCTGCCTTCGCCTGCTGATCCACTTTGAGGGCGGGCTGCGTGTCGAGCTCTCGGCGATCGAGCTGCTCTGCGGCAGCGAGGCTTTTGTCGCGGGGAGCGGAGGATCGTTTGGGCAACTGTGCTACGGGCTTTGCCTGCTCCGTCGCTTCCGCCCCCTGTGCCGGCGAGACAGTCCGCGAGGCCTTGGCTGTGTCCGGTTTTCGGCTGTCGGCCGGCGGCCGCCTGACGGGAATCTCGAGCGCGAGCGGTTTTTCGTGCGCCGGCGCGTCGTCCCCGGACTTTGACACTTCCAGAGGAAAGTCGGCGGCCAGCTTCGGCTTGAAGATGTTCTTCATGCCGGAGGGGTTGCCGGGGGACGGCGCGGGAAGGATGCCGAGGCTCGTCGTGGCGAGGCCGCCCGCGAGCAGCGCATGCAGCAGCAGGCTCAGGAGCGTGGCGACCTGCAGGCTCACCCGCTGTTTACGGCGCACCTCGAGCCCGTCGGAAGAAGAGGCGGCGGGTGTCGGGAGCCTAGTCATCGCTGGCGGATTGAACCTGGTAGTCGTCGATGCCCGCCTGAACACAGGCATTCATTGCGCCGACGACGAACTTGTGCTGCACGTTCTCATCGGCCCGCACGATCACCTTCTGTCCCTGTGGATTGTCGGCTGCCGCCTGCTTGAGCCGGGACGTCAGGTCTACCAGGGTGATCGGCTTGGCGCCGGCGAAGTAGGACCCCTGGCGGTCGATGCTGATGATGAACTCGGCGGGCTGGCTCGTGAGCGGCTTGGCGGCGCTCGCCTTGGGAAGGACCACGTCGATGGAGCGGTCGGCTTCCTCGAGCTTGCTGGCCACGAGAAAGAAGATCATCAGTAAAAAGACGATGTCGATCATGGGCGTCAGCTCGAGCCCGCTGCCGAGCCGTCCCTTGTCGATCCGCACGCTCATGGCTTTCGTCCCTGGGCCGGGTGCGCGGGCGTGACCGGTGGCTCGGCGGCTAGCTGCGCGGGCGTGACCCGGCCCTTGTTTTCGTATCGCTCCAACTGCGGCAGCAGTCCACCGACGACCTCATCGACGCGGCGAAAGCCGGCGAGGATGCGGCCCTCGAGGAAGTGGGCGATCATCGATGCCGGGATCGCGACGCACAGCCCGGCGAAGGTCGTGATCAGGGCCACGTAAATCCCCTGTGCGAGTTCGGCGGCGCGGTTGGCTCCGGCCTGGAGATTGGCCGTGGTGTAGAAAGCGAGAATCATGCCCTGCACCGTGCCGAGCAGCCCCAACAGCGGCGTCACCGAGACGGCGAGGCTGATTGGCCGGATGTTGGCGTAGAGCTTCGAGGCCTCCCGCTCTTTGGCGGCGTCGACGGCATGCTCCACCTCCGGCAGCGGTCGGCCAAGTTTTTCCAGCATCGCCTTGATCACGTCGGACAGGACCGACGGATGCTCCTGGGCAAGGCGATAGACCTTGCGCGGGTCGAACGGTCCCTCCGGGGGAAGTTTGCCCAGGGCATCGAGAAGCGGACGGGGCACGAACCGGCTGCGCCGCAGCGCCCAGAGCCGCTCGATGCCGAACGCAACCACCACCACCGACATGGCCACGATCGGCCACATCAGGAAACCGCCGGCGAGGAAAAGTTCCCACAGCGATTGGATATTGTTCATGAGGCCTGTTTTCGTGAAGGTGCGTCGGCTGGCTCGAGGGCTTCGAGTCGTTTCCGCGCCGCGGGGGTCTGCTGGGAATCGGGATAGCGGTCCACCATCTCGGCGTAGAGTTTCGCCGCCTGCTCCGGCTTGCCGAGCACCTCGAAGCACCGTGCCGCCTCAAACGTGGCCTGCGCCTGCCAGGGATGGAATGCGATTGGGGCCTGCTGCTCGCCGAAACCGTAGGCCACCTTGAAGAAGGCTTTGATCGCATCCTTGTGATTGCCCTGCTCGAAGAGCACCTCGCCCTCCATGAGGCGGCTGCGGGCCGCCAGTTCCGAGCGGCCGCTGTCGGCCAACGCCCGGTATGCCGCCAGCGCCCGGTCGAGTTGCCCGAGGTTCTGCTGCGCCCAGGCGGCCGCATAACGCGCCTGGCCGGCGTAGGGCGACTGCGGCTGTGTCGTTGCCAGTTGTTCGGCAAACGTCAGGCTCTCCTGCCACTGCTTTGTCTTGGCCGCGCACTCGCTGGCCCGGATCAGAGCGAGCCCGCGCAGATCGTCCGATGACAGGGCAGCGGGCGTGGCGAGGGCGGCAGCCAGCGCCTTGGCTGCCTCGGCATGCTGTCCGGTCTGGAACAGCGATTCGCCGAGCATCGCCCGCGCGTCGGCGGCGAGGGCGCCTGTCGGATCCGCAGCCACCTGTTCGGCAAAGGCCTTGGCTGCTGCGGCATGATCCTTCCGCATCGAGTGGGACCAGCCGAGCTTGTGACGGGCCTGTTCGAGAAGTTCCCGCGAATCCTTCCGGCTGGTCGCAGCTGCGACCGCCGCAGCATAAGCCTGCGCGGCCTCATCCCAGGCCTTGGCATCGAACCGGGCTTCGCCGATTTCCAGCCAGGCCGCGCCCACGCGGCTGCTTCCGGGGAATTTCTCCACCAGCCGGCGAAATGTTTTTTCGGCATCGTCCCGCGTGCCGGCGAGCGACTGGGCCAGCGCCATTTCGAACACTGCGCGGTCGGCCGCTGGAAACGACGGCTGCTCATCGAGCAGCGTCTGAAACGTCCGCACGGCGTCGGGATAGCGCTGCGCACCGACGAGGCAGAGTCCCGCCAACATGCGGGCCTCGCCGGCTGCCGTCTCGTTGCCTTTGGCTGCGGCGGGCTTCGCGACTTTCAGAAACTGCTCCGCGTCGGCCAGCCCCCCGGAAAAATCCCCACGCCGTTGCCGGGCGTCGCCGCGGGCCAAGAGCGCCGAGGAGGCAGCGGTCGAGTCGGGGTAGGAGTCGATGAGATCGGTCCAGGCCGCAATCGCCTCCGGCAGTCGTCCTTTGGCCTCATGGCACCAGCCCGTTGCCAGAACCGCCCACGGCGCGCGCGTGCCCTTCGGTTTCGTAACGCGGGCCTTGGCATAGGCCGTGATCGCCTCGTCGAAGCGGCCGGCATCCTGACGGAGTTGGCCGAGCCGATACCAGGCCACGTCGGCCAGCGGCCACTCCGGAAACTCCTTGACCAGTTTCTCCGCCAGCTCGAGCGCGGCCGCTTTGTCGCCCGCCTCGCGGCGGGCACGCACGCCCAGCAGCAGCGCCTCGTTGCGACGCGGCCACGCGGCATGCTGTTGCTCCAGGACCGCGAGCACCTTGACCGCCGCTGGCTGTTGGTTGAGCTCCACGAGCGCGGTGGCGTCGAGGAGCAGGGCCTCGGCCGCAGCATCACCCTTGAGCAAGGGGGCCGAGGCGGAGAGCACGTCGTGCGTTTTCTGCCACTGCCTGGCGGCGGCGAGCGCCACTCCCTCGCGCAGTTGCCACGTGGCCCGCTGCGGTGCGGTGGCATGGCCTGCGATCAACTCGCGATAGGCCTCCGCCGCGGCGGCAGGCTTGCCCTGCGCGAGCAGGGCTTCGGCGCGGATCGCCTTGACATCGAGAAGCCGCTGGCCCACTTCCGCATCGCCGCAGGTCTGCAAAAACGCCTCGGCCGTGGCGAACGCTTCGGCGGGCTTGCCCTGCTCGAGGAGGGCAAGCGCCGTCATCGAGCGGGCCGCGAGCACGGTTTGCTTTTCATTCGGGTAGCGTTCGATGATCGCCGCGTAGGCGGCCGCCGCCTCTCCCTTGCGGGCCGGGATTTCCCACAGCGCATCGGCGCGGTCGAGTTCCAGTCTCGCGAGTCGGGTGTCGTCGCGGTCGGGCTTGCCAGTGAGCGCGGCGATCGCCCGGGTCGTGATATCGACCGCCCGTGCCGGCTGTTTGGCGTCGAGTTCGAGGAGGGCGAGGCTGTGGGCGGCATCGGCGGCCACGGCACCGCCTGCCGCGGCGGCCTGTTCGAGCAGTGGCCGTGCCTTGTCGAGGTTTCCTGCCTCCACGTAGGCGCGGCCGGCGGATGCAGCGGCCCGGCCTGCCTGCGGTGCGGCTGGATGCCGCGTGGCGAGCGTACCGAAGGCCTCGGCTGCGCCCACCCAGTTTTTCTGAGACCAGCGGGCGGAGCCGAGCCGCTCCAGCGCGTCCACGGCGCGCGGTCCCTTGCCCGCCGCCAGCGGCACGAGGATCCGTTCGGCGTCGGCCGGAGCACCGGCGGCGAGCGCCGCGTCGGCCCGCCAGACCGCCACGTCGTCGGTGAGTTTGTGATTGGGAAACGATTCGGCAAATCGCCTGAGCGTGACTGCGGCTGCGGCGGGCTGCTTGAGCTCCGCCTGCCCGACGCCTAACGCGTAGAGCACTTCCGGTAGCCGCGGTGAGGAGGCGTGGTCACGGACAAACCGCTGCCAGGCCTCGATGGCGGGCTCGCGCTTGCCCGCCTGCCACAGCGATTCGCCGAGGAAGAAGAGCGCGTCGGCCGTCTGCGGCTGACCGGGGCTCTTCTCCAGGAATTCGCGGAGGCTGTCTGCCGCCGCCTCGTAGGCGGCCGGCGCCGGCTGATTCTGGGCCGCCTGGAAGGCGCCGCGGCCGAGTTCCCATCTGGCCAGCGCGATAGTGGCGGCGTCGGACTTGCTATCGACGACCGCACGAAACGTCTGTGCGGCGGCGGGCCAATCGCCGTTCTTCAACTGGCAGATCCCGAGGTAGTAGCGGCCTTTGAGGGCAAGCGGGTCGGCGGGGTGATCGGTGACGAGGGCGGCCCACTCCTCGCCGGCCAAATCCCAGGCCTCGCGATTCTGCAGCGCCGCGGCCGACGCATAAGCCGCCCGGGCGGCGTCACTCGATCCGGGAGTTTCGGCAGCCGGTGCGATCATCGCTGCGGCGGCATGCAGCGCAAAGACGGAGGCTGCCGCCACTGACCAGCGGGGCATCGTGGTTCGTATGATCATGCCCAATCGCTCCCGCAGGTTGCGTGGACCGTCTGTCCACGCAGTTCACCACCGCTCGTCAGAATATAGCGGCTTGGCGGCGAAAAGGCCCGAGCTTGCCGAGTTCGATCACACTGACGGGAATCAGGGCCAGCAGCAGGACAGTGCCCCATTCCTGTCCCAATTGGCTGCCGATCTCGAAGACCGGCTGGGCAAAGGGCAGCATCACCACCGACACCTGCAGCAGGGACGAGATCAGGATCGCGCCGAGCAAGGAGGGGTTGGTCAGCCAGCCGCGCTCCCAAAACGTCAGCCGGTCGCTGCGGCAGCCGAGGGCAAAAAACAGCTGTGCGAACGCCGCCACGCAGAAGGTGAACGTCCGCGCATGCGGCATGTTCGCCGGGTCGCCCCGATAACTCATCCAGAAGGCGCCGATGCAGACGGCGGCGACGAGCGCGCCGTGAAAGAGAATCAGCAGCCCGCGCGACCAGTTGATGACGGCCTCCCTGGGGGGCCGCGGCGGCCGGTTCATGATGTCTGGTTCCGGCGGCTCAAGCCCCAACGCCAACGCTGGCATGCCGTCGGTGACGAGATTGAGCCAGAGGATCTGGATCGGCGCCAGCGGCGGCGGCCAGCCGAGCACCGCGGCCGCGAGCATCAGGAGCACTTCGCCGGCGTTGCACGACAGCAGATAGTGAATGAACTTCTGGATGTTGTCGTAGATGCCGCGGCCCTCCTCGATGGCATTCACGATCGACGCGAAGTTGTCGTCGGTGAGCACCATGTCCGACGCCTCCTTCGTGACGTCGGTGCCGGTGATGCCCATGGCGATACCGATGTCGGCGGCCTTCACGGCGGGCGCATCATTGACGCCGTCGCCGGTCATCGCCACGACCTCGCCACGCGACTTCCAGCCGCGGATGACCCGCAGTTTGTGTGCCGCCGATACGCGGGCATAGACGTGGATGTTGGGCACCTCGCGGGCCAACGCCTCGTCCGACAGTTGGTCGAGCTCGAGGCCGCTCACCGCGCGCCCCGCACCATCTGCCATGCCGAGCTCCCGCGCGATCGCCAAGGCCGTGGCCGGATGGTCGCCGGTGATCATCACGGGGCGGATGCCCGCCGTCCGGCAGCGGGCCACCGCCTCGCGGGCCTCGTCACGCGGCGGATCGATCATGCCCGCCAGTCCGCTGAAGACGAGATCGCGTTCTTGGGATGCCGAATCACCGCCGTCGTCCGGCCGCGAGCCGTGCTCGCGCCAGGCCATTGCCAGGACCCGCATCGCCCGCTCCGCCATCCCGGCCGCAGCGGCAAGGATTGCCTGGCGGCGGACGTCGGTGAGAGGGATCACCTCCCCGGCCACCTGCTCGGCCGCGCACTTGAGGAGAAGCATCTCCGGCGCCCCCTTGGAATACATGAGCCGCGTACCATCGCGCTGGCCGGCCACGACCGACATCGTCTTCCGCTCGGAATCAAAGGGGATCTCGAGGAGAATCCGCGTGCCTGGCTCATCCCGCTCGATGCCCGCCTTGAGGGCCGCGACGACCAGCGCCCCTTCCGTCGGGTCGCCGATCACCTGCCACGATTCACCGCCGTCGCCGCGCGGCTGCACGGCTGCGTTGTTGCACCGGGCCGCGATCGTCAGCAGCCGCTCGAGGTCGGGGTCGGCGCGGGCGTTGACCGCGGCCTGGGAGTCGTCCACCGCGAGAAAGTCGCCACGCGGCGCGTAGCCCGTGCCGGTCACCTGGTAGGACCGGCCACCGGCATGGATTTCGCGGACCGTCATCTCGTTGCGGGTGAGCGTGCCAGTCTTGTCGGAGCACACGACGGTCACCGACCCGAGCGTTTCGACGCTGGGCAGCCGGCGGACCAGCGCGTTGCGGGCCGCCATCCGCTGCAGGCCGATGGCGAGCACGAGCGTGACCACGGCCGGCAGGCCTTCGGGTACGGCCGCCACGGCAAGGCTCACGGATGACAGCATCACTTCCCAGAGATCGCCACCGCGGCGAATCTCCAGCACAAAGATCAGGCCGACCAGGGCGAGGCAGATGACGATCAGCAGCCGGCCCAGTTCGGCCAGGCGCCGCTGCAGCGGTGTCGTCTCCGGCTCGGCGCGTTCGAGCAGGCCGGCGATGTGGCCGAGTTCGGTCTGCATCCCGGTGGCCACGACGAGCGCCTCGCCACGGCCCGCCGCGACGACCGTTCCTGCATAGACCATCGTGCGACGGTCGCCCAGCGGCGTGTCGGCCGCGAGCGTGTGGTCGACGTGCTTTTCCAATGGCACGGATTCGCCTGTCAGTGCGGCCTCCTGCACGTGGAGCGCATAGGCGGTGATCAGCCGCGCATCGGCCGGCACGTAATCCCCCGCCGCCAGTTCGACTCGATCGCCGGGAACGATTTCCCGGGCGGGTATGGCCGTGATCGTGCCGTCGCGGATCACGCGGGCCAGCGGCGCGGCGAGCCGCTCGAGGGCGGCCAGCGCCCGCAGCGCCCGCTCCTCCTGCAGAAAGCCGATGATCGCGTTGACGCCGACGATGGCGCAGATCGCGGCGGTGTCGGCCCATTCCCCCAGCACGGCCGAGATCACGGCGGCCGCGATCAGGATCCAGATCACCAGTTCGGCGAATTGGCGGGCCACTTTCCGCCACAGCGGTTCCGGTGCTGCTTCGACCAGTGCATTGTCGCCGAGGATCCGCCGCCGTTCCGCGGCCTCCGTGGCGGAGAGCCCTCTGGCGGGATCGACCTGCAGGGCGGCGGCCACTGCGGCAGCGGGAAGGGCGTGCCAGGGTTGTGGGGCAAAGGAGGGACCGTCTGCCATCGAATGGCCTCCGGCATGCGGCTGCCAGTGGCGCAGCGGCACGATGTGTCTGATGGGGGCGGGATCGCAGAGCCCAGAGATCATACGAAAGAACGATGTGCCGCTGCCTTTTTTCCACCGCACGGCGTACACTGTCGGGTTTCCGGCGGGCATTCCTGGCTGGGCCGATGGCACAGAGTGTGAAACAAGTCGCTGCAGCGATCGCCTTGGCGTTTCTGCTGATTGCCACGGCCGGCCCGGCTGTCCGCGGTGTGCCGCAGCGAAGGCCTGGATTCCGGCCGTCGCAGCGCGGCACCCGGGCTTCGAGGTGGAGTATGTCGACCTTGCACAGGATGCCGGCGGCCGTGCGGTCTTGAGTGAGATCGTGAAGCGGCACGGCGTCGGGGCCGCGAGCGTGCCGGTGATCCACGTCTGCAACTCCGTCGTCGTGGGGTTCGATCAGGCCGACACGACCGGCAAGCGTGTCGAGGCGCTGCTGGCCCGCTGGACGAGCGAGTGCCCGGGAGCGGTCGGGGAAACGAGCGCAGGCGACGGCTTCGAAGGGGGAGTGATCGTCGAGCCGACGGTCATCGACGTGCCGATGCTGCGGTGGCTCAACGGCCGGCTCGATCCCTCCAAACTGGGCATGCCGCTGTTCACGATCGCCGTGGGCCTCGTCGACGGATTCAACCCCTGTGCGATGTGGGTGCTGCTGCTCCTGCTCTCGATCCTCGTGAACCTCAAGGACCGCCTGAAGATCGTCGCGATCGCCGGCACGTTTGTGTTCGTGAGTGGGGTGGCCTACTTTGCGTTCATGGCGGCTTGGCTCAACGTCTTCGAATGGATCGGCTATCTTCGCCCTGTGCAGGTGGCGCTTGGGCTGCTGGCGGTCACGATCGGGCTGATCCACGTCAAGGATTTCTTCGCGTTCAAGCAGGGCCCGTCGCTCTCGATTCCCGAGGCGGCCAAGCCCGGCATCTACGATCGCATCCGCCGGATCGTGAACGCGGAGAACCTGCCCGCCGCCATCGCGGGGGCTTTTGTTCTGGCCGTGCTCGTGAACGTTGTCGAGCTGCTCTGCACGGCGGGTCTGCCGGCGCTCTACACAAACATTCTCTCGCAGCAGGGCTACGGCCCGGCGGGCCGCTACGGCTATCTGCTGCTCTACATTTTGGCCTACATGTTTGACGACGCGCTGATGGTCGCGGGCGTCGTGGCGTCGCTCAGCCGGTTCAAGCTCCAGGAGACGGCGGGCCGCTGGCTGAAGCTTGTCAGCGGGGCGGTGATCCTGCTGCTCGGGCTCGTGATGCTTTTGCGGCCCGAGTGGCTCGGGTGATACAACGTGCGGCATGCGCATTGTTGTTCTTGACGGCTACACGGCCAACCCCGGCGACCTCGACTGGTCTGCGATCGAGTCGCTTGCCCAGCTGACCGTCTACGACCGCACCGATGATGCCGACATCGTCGCCCGCGCCCAGGGTGCCGAGATCCTGCTCACCAACAAGACCACGCTCTCCCGGGCGGTGATCGAGAGCCTGCCGCAGCTCAAGTTCATCGGCGTGCTCGCGACGGGGGTGAACGTGGTCGATCTCGAGGCTGCCAAGGCCCGCGGCATTCCCGTCTGCAACGTGCCGGAATACAGCACGCCCAATGTGGCCCAGGCCGTCTTTGCGCTTGTGCTCGAACTGACGAACCATACCGGCCATCACGACCGCACCGTGCACGAGGGCCGCTGGAGCCGCTGTGCAGACTTCTGCTACTGGGATGGGGAGCTCGTGGAGCTGGCCGGACTCACGCTCGGGCTCGTCGGCTACGGCCGGATCGGCGCGGCGGTGGCCCGCGTCGGCCAGGCATTCGACATGCAGATCCTCGCCCACCGCCGCAGTGGCTTCGGCAGCATCGAGGGGGGCGGCGCATACACCGATCTCGACACGCTTTTTCGCGAGAGCGATGTTGTGAGTCTGCACTGCCCGCTCACGCCCGAGACGAAGGAGATGGTGAATGCGCCGCGGCTGAGGCAGATGAAGCCGACGGCGTTGCTGATCAACACGGCCCGCGGCGGGCTCGTCAACGAGGCCGACCTGGCGGCCGCGCTCAATGCCGGCACGATCGCCGGTGCCGGCCTCGACGTGCTGTCGGTCGAGCCGCCAGCGGCGACGAATCCCCTGCTGACGGCGAAAAACTGCATCATCACGCCGCACATCGCCTGGGCCACCCGCAACGCGCGGCGGCGGCTGCTCGACGTCACGGCGGCGAATGTCCGGGCGTTTCTGGCTGGCACGCCGCAGAATTGCGTGACGAAGTAGGACAGGCTTCAGCCTGTCGATTCCAGTCGGCGCTCCCTATGGCAGACTGACGGATGGGCCGGCTGACAGGCTGAAGCCTGTCCTACTCTTCCGGCTTGGGTTCCACGATTGTCTTGCCGCGGCGGGTGGCCTGCACGGCGATCGCGCCGCCGATGGGCACCTCCTGGCCTTCCGCCACGAGCGCGGCGGTGAGCGTGAGCGGAACAGCGTCGCCGTCGGCGGCGAGTTGCCCCTGGGCGAGCAGGTGGTCGAGATAGGGCTTGACCGCGCCGCGGAGCGTCTTGTCGGTGGCGGGGCGGGAGGTATCGCCGATGAAATTCCGCAGGTCGCCCCCCGCGATCATGTAGCGGGAGTTGCGGGCGTCGAAGGCGAGTCCATCGAAGGAAAACGTCGCCGCGGTCGCGCCGGTCGCGTCGTCCCGCATGAGCAGTTGCAGCACGGCCTTCGGCGGCGGGATGAAAACCGGCGGCACGCGGATCACGAGGCTGTCGCTCGTGGCGGCGAAGAATTCGTCCACCCGCGCGGCCTCCGTCCGCGTGCCGGCCGTCTTTGTGGCCGTGAAGGTGAGGCTCAGGCCGGTGTCTTCCGCGAAGACGGCTGCGCATGAGCCCGTGCCGGCATCGGCACGTCGGGCGACGGGCACGAGCAGGTGGCTGCTCACGCCGTAGGGCGTGGCGAGATGGATGTCGACACATGCGCGGTCGTTGCAGGAGGGGAGCCCGCAGCCTTCGGTGGGTGGGGCCACGGGGTCGATGACGAGCGCCGCGGCGGGGGCGGGCAGGGGTTCGACGTTGCTGGCGAGGGTCACGGCCCGCGCATCCACGCCGGCGCAGGGCGACTGCTCGAGCGGCTGTGCACCGGGCGGAATCTCCACGCGGAGCACTTCACGGGAGAGGAGCGAAAACTTCGCCGGCTTCCCGCCGGCGATGATCCGCGTGTCGTGAACGCTGAATCCCTTGCCGATCAGGAAGAGCGTCGTCGTGCCCTGCGGGTCGATGCCCGGCGCTCCATACCAGCCGATGAGTTCCGGCGCGAGATCGGTCACGCCGGTATTGAAGAGCTCGAAGCCGCCGCAGTTGTTTTCATAGGGGATCAGCGCTTCGAGCGTCTGCAGCGGCAGCTTGCCGTCGAGTTTGTCGACCTCGCGCATGAGCCGGGCCAGTTCGCCCTCCCGATAGAGATGGCTGCAGCGCTGGCAGTTGTCCACGCTCTGCTGCATCGCCTTGACCGCCCGCGAGAGGTGCAGGGTCTGCCGCATGCTCGTGTCGGTCGCGAGTGGATGCACCAGCGAGAACCAGCTGGTGGAGACGTCGAGCGTCACCAGCGGCACGAACGACGGCATCACGACGATCGCCGTGCACTCGCGGATGCCCGGCTCGAGCTGCCGCTGCATGAGGTCGGCATCGGTCGTCGGCCCGCCGCAGAGGGTTTCGGTAAAGGCGGCAAGGTGGCCGCGGGTCGGGGGCGACTGCACGCGGGGCATAAACCGCCAACCAAACGTGTCGTCGCCGTGCGCGAAACCGACCGCAGTTTTATTGAGTGCGATCGTCGCCATGTCGGTCTCGAGCCGACGGGTGTAGCGGGTGAGCCCCTGAGCGCTCATCCGGCCGCTGGCGAAGGCCATCGCCAACGCGATCTGTTGTTCCCGGCGCCGCGCGAAGGCATCGGCGACGTTCTGCTCCTCGGCGACGGGGTCGAGGGCGAAGATGCGGATCGGCCAGCGGCAGCGAACGTAGTCGTTGAAGGCGTGCCGTGCCTCGGGCGATGGGCAGGGGCCGTAAAACGGGCCCGCACAGACACTGGCGCCGCTGCGGCCGCGGGCACTGGCCGATTCGCGGATGTCCTCGACGAGCCGGTCGTTGAGCAGCGCCGATTCAACGAGGATTCCCCAGGCGAGCACGGCGGTCGTCGTCCGGCAGAGGGGCGGCCCCGACAGCCGCTCGGCGCAGCAGATGCCGGCGGTCTCGGCGGGGAGCGAGAAACCGCCTGCGGCGGGGAGCGGGGGCCCGCCCTCGGCGGTCAGCGGCTCCGGGTCGCTGCCGGTGCCCAGCGTCGACAACACGTGGCAGCGGATCCGCGCGAGCTCGTCGATCCGACGGCCGCGGACGAGCGGGGCAATGCCCCAGCCGGGCATCTGCTCCCAGAGCGGCTGCTGGCGGTCCAGCGCGAGAAAGTCGGCGGCCGCGTCGAGCTCTTCGGCGAGATAGCCGCGAACCGCGACGTGCTGGATGCAGGGCTGGTTCGTCGGATGGCCGGCCAGCGCCGCGTGGGTGTCGCGGATCAGGATCGCGATCTGGCTGATCCCTGCAACGTCGGCCAGTTGCGAGATCGGGATCGGCATCCGGGCGCGGCGGGTTTTGACGCTTGGCGCCGCCGACGGGGAAATCGTCGGCAGCCGCGCGGAGAGCGACTGCATTGCCGCGAGCACGCCCTGCCGCGGCTCCCCGGCATGCTGCGGGGCAGCCATGGCGCCCAAGGCTTCCGAAGCTCCCAAGTGGGGCGCGGTGACGATCGTGGCCGCCCAGGCAAGGCACTCGGGATCGTTCACGCAGTGGGTGAGGGCCGGGGCGATGAGATCGACGAGATCGTTGCTCACGAGGCTGCGGAACGTCGTCGGCAGAAGGTCGTCGCCGAGCAGCGGCTCGGCCGTGATCGAGATCTCGGCGCCGTACCCCTTTTGCGTGTGGGCGCCCGTCTGGATGGAGACCGGGATGCGGACGAGGTTGAGCGCGTAGCCCGGCGAGTCGGCCGAATCATCCCCCTCGTTCACGCGGCGGAGTTCGTTGAGATGGTTGAGATAGCGGGAGAGGTGATCGAGCTGGATCGTGGGCTCGAGCGCGAGAGGGGCGTCGGCAAACTGGAATTCGCCCGACAGCGGCGGTGCACCGAAGGGCGCAGTGCGAGAGATCACCACGGGGTCGGTGCGGCCGAGCTGTTCGTTTGTGGTGGGCAGGAGCGCTTGAATCGAGTTGATGACGCTGTTGCCGCCGGTGGCGTCGGGCACCGGCACATACTCCGGGCCACGGCGGCGGCCCGAGGCGGCTTGCAGGGCCAGCGCCATTCCGAGAAACGCCTGGTCGCTCCGCCGGAGGGCGGCCTGGTTGGTCGGTGTGAAGAGCGGTAGTTGCTGCCGCATCTGCTCCTCGTATTCGTGACGATGCCGCATGAGCCGGTTCTGTCCCCAGACATCGGGCTGTTTGGCGACGATCGAGCCGTAGGCATTGATGTGTTTGTTGAGCCAGTCGATCTCGTTGGCGAGCCCGACCATGGGATCGTCGCAGCCCCGAGGGGTGCGGCGGGCCACGGGTGGCTCGCGGTGGGCCGCCTTGAAAGGAGCGGCAAGGCCTTGGAATACTCGGCTCAAGTCACCCGCGTCTGCGGGCCGGGCCGTGGCAGCGCCCCCGATCAGGAGAGTGCAGACAATCGTGACGCGTGAAATGGTTCGCTGGCTCGAGATCACGGTTCTTTTTTTGGTGGGTGGTGAAAACGCTGCCGTCTTCCGTGCGGGCCGTCCTGGCAGCGATCGCTCATACAGGGGAGGCCATCCCCCGTATGAGGATCGGTCGGAACAGCAGGCATTGTGAGGAGGAGCGGCACGACCGTGGAGGTCGGGCCAGGTTGCCTGATTTCACAATCACCCCCCCCGGTTCCTAGCAAGCAGATGACAGCCATGGCTATGGGGTCGAGCACATGGTCCGGTCGGACGACCCGCGGGGGCGCGAGCGGGCGATCGCGGGGCCTCGTGCTTTCGGCATGGCTGGAAGCAGTGGCCATGCTGGTTTCGTGTCCGTCTCCAGGCCGTTCGGATTGCAGCCTGCCGGGGACATGCGTTACAATGTGGTACATGGATACCACGCTCAATGTTCGGATTCCCGCTGCCCTCAAAAAACAGCTCGACGCCCTGAGCCGCCGGCAACACAGGCCATCAAGTGAGCTCGTCCGCGAATCCCTCCGGCGCTACATCGCAGCCGAGCAGATTGCCAGGCTTCGCAAAATGACGGTGCCACTGGCGGAGGCGCAAGGGTTCATCACGGACGACGACATCTTCAAGGCGGTTTCGTGAGGGTTGTCCTCGACACGAATGTCCTCCTGGCCGGTCTCGCCACCCATGGTCTTTGCGACGCCTTGGTGACGCTGATCTACCGGGATCACGTCGTCATCCTGTCGGAGCACATTCTCGGTGAGGTGGCGAGGCACTACCGTGGCAAGTTCAAGGCCACCAAGAGTCAGGCAGATGCAGCCGTTGCTATCCTCCGTTCGGCCAGCGAGATCGTGGAGCCCGCGGCAGTGCCACCGAGGACAGTCCGCGACAAAGACGATCTGCCCGTACTGGGAACGGCTATCGCAGGCGAAGCCACGTGTATCGTGACTGGTGACCAGGATCTTCTGACCCTGGGCCACTTTCGCGGAATCGATATCATCACCCCGCGCACGTTCTACGACCGGCTGCGCGGCTCGTGAGCCTCGCGCCTGGACGCGGTCACAGGCTGCGGATCGGGGGTGTGCCTTTCTGAGGTCGGAAGCGGGGGCCTTGCGGCAGCACCACCGTCAGGGGAAACTCTCCCCCCTACGGGAGATCGGCCGGAAAAGCGACTAAATCCACGGGCAGCGGCGGCCTGCGGGCGGTCGGGCCCAGATTACCCGGCTTATTATCGCCTGCGACGGAGGCGTCGGTGGAGTGCCCGTCACGCAGTTTTTATAGAGAAGGGATCAGGATGAGCCGTCAACCCATTCAGTGCATCGTTCCGCCCTACATGGTCGAGCATCTGGCCCGGTCGGAGAATCCGCGGATTCGCGAGCGGGCAATCGTCGGGCTCACGCACGCCGCCGCCGTCCGCGCGGTGCGGGCGTTTTCCCAGCGGATGCCCACGATGATGGCCACCGCGTCACCGTCCGGGCGGAGGCATCGGCTCGTGTACGATGCGCGGAAGAAGGACCGGCTTCCAGGGAAGCTCGCCCGCAGCGAGGGGGATGGAAAAACCCTCGATCCGGCCGTCAACGAGGCCTACGACTTCTCGGGCGCCACGTACGACTTCTTTCACGAGATCTTCGGCCGCAATTCGCTCGACGATGCCGGGATGTCGCTGATTTCGAGCGTGCATGTCGGCGAAACCGACGGCCTGGGCGGGTTTCAGCCGATGAGCAACGCCTTCTGGGATGGCGGGCAGATGGCCTATGGCGATGGCGACGGGGAGATCTTCCAGCGGTTCACGCGGTCGCTCGACGTCGTCGCCCACGAACTCACGCATGGCGTGCAGGCCTATGCGAGCAACCTTGTCTACCGCGGGCAGTCGGGCGCCCTCAACGAGCATTTTTCCGACGTGTTTGGCGCGCTCGTGCAGCAGTGGCAGCGGGGGGAGACCGCGGACAAGGCCGACTGGCTCATCGGCACGGAGGTGCTCGTGCCCGCGCAGACCCGCCGGGGCATCCGCGACATGGAGCATCCGGGCACGGCCTACGAAAACGATCCGGCGCTCGGCACCGACCCGCAGCCGGATCACATGAAGCAGATCTATACGGGCCCGTCGGATGCCGGTGGCGTGCACATTAATTCAGGGATCCCCAACCGGGCCTTCGTGATCTTCGCCAAGTCGCTCGGCGGCAGGGCCTGGGAGACGGCCGGGAAGATCTGGTACGAGACGTTGCTGCAGCTCTCGCGGACGAGCCAGTTTGGCGACATGGCAAAGCTCACCGCCCAGATCGCGGGCGACCAGTTCGACGCCGCGACGAAGAAGGCTGTGAAGGCGGCGTGGAAAAAGGTCGGGCTCTGACGCTCGCGGCCCCTCACCTACGCCATCGGCTTGCCGAGGCGATCAACGATCTCGCGGCGGCTCGAGACATGGAGCTTCTCGTAGATCCGCTGCACGTAGGTGCCGACGGTGCTCGTGGAGATGCCCAGCTCCTTGGACACGTCCTTGTAGCTGTAGCCCTTCACGAGCAGTTCGAGCACCTGCTGCTCCCGCGGAGCGAGCGTTTCGGCGTCGGGTTCGGCAGGAGCCTTTTCTGCCGCGAAGGTCAGCCGGCCGGCTGGTGCTGCGGCTCCGTTCGGGGGCAGCCTCGGCTCCTGGCGGCGGAATGTCTGGATCACCTTCCGCGCGATCGTGGGGCTCATCGGCACGCCGCCACTGCGAAGCTCGCGGATCGCCGCGAGCAGCTGGTCCCGCATGACCGGCTTCACGAGATAGCCGTGGGCTCCGGCGGCGAGCGCCTCGAACGTCGTCTCGGGATCCTGGTAGACCGTCACCATCAGGATCTGCGTGTCGGGCAGCTGCGGCGACAGGGCGGCCACGCATTCGACGCCGCTGGAATCCGGCAGGTTGACATCCATGATCAGCACGTCGGGCGCGAGGGGCGGGATGCCGCGAATGGCCTGCTGTCCGGTGGCAAATACGCCCACGCACTCGCAGTCGTCGGCGTCGTCGAGAATATCGGTGAACGTGCGGCGTAGACGGGAGTCGTCCTCGACCACGGCGACGCGGATGATCTGCTTATTCATGCTGGATGTTGGTGCGGAGGCCTGTCGGGCTCGATCCCCATGTCGCACTTCTTTACCCGGTTTTGGCATACACCACCCGCTGTGGACAAAACTACGACGGCCTTGGGCGTGTGCCACGCGGCCCCTCCGCATTATCCAGAAATATGCCGACCCGCGTGGGGCCGTTCCGCGCCGTGGCGGCTCAAGCCGTCCGCCGACTCGACATCTGCCAGCAACCCGGCGACGCTACGCGGCGACATACAAGGGCACCCGCGTTTCCGCGAGCTCGGCTTGGAAATGAATGTTCTTCACGCCGTCGGATTGTGAGCGAGGGCTTCACGGATCACAGCGCTCCTATTTGGAAGCGAGTGGCTCGCTGCATACGCTTCGGTCGCCTCGACAACCGGCTTTTCATCGGCAGAAACAATCGCACCACTTACCCAGCTCCCACCGCCTCAGTGCGGTGGACGACGAAGCGAACTTCAACATCATAACCGAGCGCCTCTGCGATGCGGCGCAGCATCGTCAGCGAATGGCCGTCGTAGTCAGCGTCCTCGAGCCTCGCGATGACCGATTGTGTTGTCCCCACCATGGCCGCGAGTTTGGCCTGAGAAAGACCGCGGTCCTTTCTGGCCTCGCAAATCTGGCGAGCAACAGCGGCGCTGAGCCTTTCGCGATCAAGAAGTACGCGCATCTTCTCGCTCCGACCAGTCACACGGCGGAGGATCGCGGTGGCGGAAGAAGTTACCTGCCGTTTAGTCGTCATCATCTTCTTCTTGCTTGTGCCCATCGTTCACCTCTTCTGCGTACCTATGCTCAGTGGGATTCATCTCATAAAGCTTCTTGCGGCTCGATGCCCGATCGATGTCCACGTCGGGAACCTTGCCCTCCTTCGTCAGGGCGTGGGTGAGAATCGCCACATTCTTTCCATGAAAGAAGTAAAGGATGCGGTACTGCACCCGTCCGTGCTTTGCCCGAAGTTCATAGATCCCAGCCCGGAGCATATCCGCCTCGGGCCTCCGCAGTTCGTGGCCTGCTTCTTCGAGTCGTTCCACACGGACCACGCACTTTGCGAACGCCTTATCGTTCGTTTGGCGAAGGATCGCGAGCCACTCCAAAACCGGGACATAGCCGTCCGAATCCTTGAAAAACACCACGAGTGTCTTCGGCACAACAACACCCCGATTATAGCATTTTTGCGATTGCCGCCAGGGCCGGGCCTTTCGGCCGAAAGAAGGTGTACATGCGTTCCGTATTGTTGTCAAATCGCAGGAAGCTTTTGAGGCACCCGGTTAAAGCGCCGAGGAAGGCATGGCTACGGCTCAGCGAGGCGCTCGGCGTTGTGATTCGCCCGTGATGGCGGATGCGGCTAGTCCGTCTCATCACGCCAGCGGGGCGGTGATTTCCACGCGGGTGCCGCTGCCGAGGTGGCTCGTTATGGCAGAGCGGCTCGTGATGGAGAGGCGGCCGCCGATGTCGTCGGCGCGGCGGCGCATGTTGGCGAGGCCTGAATGGCGGCCGTCGTCGGCGGGCTCGTTTGGATCGAAGCCGCGGCCGTCGTCCTCCACCGTGATCCGCAAGGTATCGCGGTCGATGCTCACGTGCAGCGCGATCGCCGTGGCGTGGGCATGTTTCACCGCGTTGTTGATCGCCTCACGAACGATCAGGTAGAGGTCGTGCCGCGTGCGGCCCGCCAGCGGCAGCGGGGGAATCTCCTCGGGCACTTCGAATCTTGCGCGGATGCCGGCGGCCCCGGCGAGCTGTTCGGCCGAAATCGTGAGATAGCCGACGAAGCGGTCGAGCGTGTCGTTCTTCGGGTTCACGGCCCAGACGATCGCATCGACCGAGCGGATCAGCTCGACGGCCGACTGGCAGACGCGCTCCGACCTCGAGAGCATCTCGGCCTCCCGACCGTCACGTGGCGACACCTCCGTGAGCCGCTCCATGTCGCGGCGGATCCAGTCGGTCTGCACGGCAATTTCCGTGAGGCCGGCACCGACGTCATCGTGGAGGTCGCGGGCGATGCGGGCCCGCTCCTGCTCGAGGGCATGCTCCCGCTCGATCTCGGCGAGTCTCCGCTTGATGCGGCGCACGTTGGCCGCTCGCGCAGCTGTGAGGGCCCCAACAAGAACGATCGCCGCGGCCCCAGGCGGCGGCCCACGACACGGTCACACGGTCGCCCGGCTCGACGTCGATCTCGGGCGGCCCTTTCGCGATCGAGAAGGGCCCGCATCTTCGCGCTCCGGCCAGCCACACGGCGGAGGATCGCGGTGGCGGAAGAAGGTGGCTGTCGCTTAGTCGTCATCATCTTCTTGCTTGTGCCCATCGCTCACCTCTTCCGCGTACGCGAGCGTCGCCTTCCGGCCGGCATAGAGGGCACATGCTTTTCTTCAAGAAGCACACGGTCCAAACCCCGCCCGAGTACCGGCGGGACGCTTGACCAGCATGCGCGAGAAACGTACAGTAAAATGTACATGTCGAAGGAGGCTCCATGGACGCCATTACCTACACGGCCGCCCGCGCAAACCTGGCCCGCACGATGGACCGCGTGTGCGAAGACCATGAGCCGTTGATCATCACCCGAAACGGGGAGCAGTCCGTGGTGATGATGTCGCTGGAGGACTTTAAGTCCCTCGAGGAAACTGCGTATTTGCTCCGCGCTCCAAAAAATGCCAAGCGTCTCCTCGAAGCCATTTCCAGTCTGGAGGGCGGCCGCGGGAAGGAGCGGAGACTTGCGGAATGAAGCTGGTCTTCGCGGAGCAGGCGTGGGAGGACTACCTCCACTGGCAAAGAGTGGACCGAAAATTGCTCAAACGCATCAATGCGCTGATCAAGGAAACCGCGCGGAGCCCTTTCGAAGGCACCGGCAAGCCAGAAGCCCTGAAACACGCGCTGGCTGGATATTGGTCGCGCCGGATCACCGACGAGCACCGCTTCGTCTACAAGGTCGATGGTGATTCGCTGCTCATCGCGCAGTTGCGATATCACTACCGGTGAAAAATGGATCGCGGCAATCTTGTAAGGATAAGGAAAGGAGAGCCCGGCCAATGGCACTTCCGCAACGATGTTCAAGCCGATGAGCGGCTCGTGAGCCTGGTGCCCCGTTTTCGGGCCTGAAACAGCGGGTCCCGGAACGGCTGCCGTCCCCCCTGCAGTGGCGTTTTTTCTGCCGTCGGCGTAGAGACTTTTTGAGTCCGGCCGCTGGTCGGCTTCGTGGATGCCTCGCGCCCGGCTGGGGGCAGAGGCTGTGGATGTCGATCACGGGCAGTTCGTCTATCCGTCGCTTGAAAGACGTCGCGATCGTCATGGATCTGCACGAACTCGCCCCAGTCGGTGGGCGGACCACGAGCGGGAGACACCGGAGGCGGCTCGAGTGGTTCGCCGAGGTGTGTGAGAATCTTCCGTGGCGCGACCGTCGTTCCCATGCCCGCCGTTCGTGGCCTCCCGTTGCTTGCCGACGTTCCCGATCGCGAGCGCCGCATTGGGCGATCCTGCCGCCTGCCCATCGCGGCCGCGGTGGACTACACCGAGACCGAGCCGAGCCTGCCGACCACAGGCGTGATCGCCCTGCAAATCCACGGTAACGCCGTGTCGGAAGTCTGCTTCAAGGAATTTGAGATTGAAGAGTTGCCGTAAACGCGTTGCCTTGAGCTCGATGGCCGCTCACTGGTCGCCCGCGGTTACCGGGCTGGCAAGACCTCGATCATGGCCGGCGACGAGGCCTGGCCGCCGTCTGGGACCGCACGGAGATGAAAGAGCCGGCGGCCGGGCCGGGCCTTCGGGGCCGCGGTGATGAAGAACTCGCGCTCGCTCTCCCCCTCCACGATCAACAACCCGTTCAAGCCCGTGTTGTCGATAAACACGCCATGCGGAAAATTGCGGTCGGCCTCACCGTCGCGGCCGAACTCGATCCGGTCCTTGAAGTCGTGCCGCTCGGCCCGCACCTTGGCCGTGATCGTCTCCCCCGGCCGGATCGTGAACAGGAGCGGCTCCCCCTCGCGGACCGCCACCGACGAATTCGCCGCGGGCATGATCGCCACGGTGTACTTTGGCACTTCGCCGAGTTTGACGTCGCCAAGCGTGCCCAGATCCTGAGCCACCTCGCGGCCGCCGATCATGGCCACGGCCCGCACACGCACCGCCTTGTCGGGCGCCTCGTCGGGCGCAGCGGCGTCGGCGGAAGCGGAGAGCACACCCCGGGCCCACTCCTGGCCCGCCTCGATCTCGATGGGCCCGTGAAACGTGAACCCCGCTGGCAGGTTCTCTACCTCGATCCGCACCGGCCCGTCGAACCCCTCCCTCCGGGTGACGCCAAATGACAGCTCGCGGCCGCTGCCGGGGCTGACGCTCGGGTTCTTGCCTTCCACCCGCACGGTGAACGACGGCCGCGGCCTGCGGATGCCGAGTGTGTAGTGGAAGTCAGCCGGGCCGCCGAAGCCGCGGACGTCGGTGACCCGGGCCACATACGCGCCGTCGGACGGAGGCGTGAACAGGATGTGGGAGTCGGTGCCGAGCCGGCGGGTCGATTCGTCGTCATTTTCATAGGCGATGCGAAACACGGGCAGGCCGTTGGGCACGGGCGTCGCGCCCGGCGGCAGCGGCTCCACGATCCAGGCGGGCTCGTTGAGGGCATGCACGATCGACGAGGTGTGGAAGAACGCATGGCGATTGCCGCGCCCCGGATAGACGAGGAATCCCGAGTCGGGGCCGCGCGGATAGAGCCAGAGCTTCACCACCTCGCCCCCCGCATAGAAATATTCGTCGAGCTCCATCTCCTCCCAGTTGTGCACGCGAAAGTCATTCGACTGCATCGAATCCTTGCCGCGGAACGTGAACCACGAGTCGCGGACGGCCTGCAACACCACCTGCTCCACCGCCCGCCCCTCGGCGTCCAGAATCTCGAGCCGCGAATCGAGCTTCGACTTTGGCTTGCCCGAGGCAGCGATCACCTCCACGACGAGCGGCACGCCAGCCCGCGCGGTGAACCGGAAGCAGTCGGCATCTCCGGCAGCCTGGATCGCGCCAGAGACTGCAGCGGGCACAGGCACCGCCTGCGCCTGCGCGGCCGCGTCGTCAGGCTCTGCTTCGGCAAGCGCGACGGCCTCGGCCGCGAGAGCCGCCTCTGGCTGCGGGACGGCGGTCGGCAGGGCTGCCGCCGCCGCGCCACCGGCGAACCCGGCCGGCCCGGAGGCCTCGACAAGGTCAAGCGACCCGTTCATGCGACCGACGAAAAACTGGCCGCCAGCCACAGGCACGAGGGCCGACACGAGATCCGGCTGTCGCGGCAGGTCGTGCTCGAGCACGAGGTCGGGCACGCTCCAGAACTTGAGCGACCGGTCTTCGGCCGTCGTGGCGATCCGGCGGCCATCGGCCGCGAGCCCCAATGCCACGATCGGTGTCTCGTGGGCAAACCGGGCGAGCACGGCCGGATTGATCGCCGGAGCGTCGAGCGACACGAACTTCCAGAGATGGATTCGCTTGTCGCGGCCCACGCCGATCACATGGCCGCCGTCCGGCGTGAAGGCCACGCCCGTCATCTCCCCCTGCGGCTGGCTGAGCGTATCGAGCCGCACGCCATCGCTTGCCCGCCAGAGCTTGATCGTCTCGTCGGCGCTCGCGGAGCCGAACACCTTTCCTGAGGGATGCCATGCCAGGTCGTAGACAGCGCCGTTGTGGACGTCGATCGACCGCAGAATCGCCCCATCGGACACGTTCCAGAGCTTGATCGATCGGTCGTAGCCCGCGGTGGCGAGCGTTTTTTCATCGGGCGAGAGTTCGGCGTCGTAGAGCAGATCGCGGTGGCCGGCGAACGACTGCACGACCTTGCCCGTGGCCGCGTCGCGGATTTCGGCCACGCCGCGGAGCCCCACGATGCCCGCTGCGATCACGAGCCGTGAGCCGTCGCGGCTGAAGTGCACGGCCGCCACCGTGCCCGGCAGATCGGCGCATGTGATCAGCGGTTGTCCGGCCGGGCAGCCGTTTTCGATGGCCACCATCTCGACGGTGCGCCCGCGGGCCACCGCCATCCGGCCACCGTCGGGGGAGAGGGCCGCGGCGGTGACGGGCTTCGTGCCGGCGAAGGGCGCGAGCGACGGCACGGCGAGCGTTTCGAGAATCGAGGCGTCGTGCGCCGGCCCCGGCGCGCCCGCGGCGATCCAGGCCTCGAGCGTGGCGAGATCGGCGGGGGGCACCTGTGGCTCATCGGCCGGCGGCATGTGATCGGCATCGTGGCTCTTGATGCGTTTGATGAGGATCGAGGCCGCGGCATCGCCGGCCGCCACGGGATCGCCCGCACCGTCGCCACCCTTGCGGAGCGACGCGAATCGTTCCACTGAGAAACCCGACTCCGCCTCGCGGTCGTTGTGGCAACCGGAGCAGTAGGTGCGCAAGATCGGCGCGATGTCACGATCATACGCCGGCGCCGCCAGTGCAGCCGCCGGAACGAGACACACCATCCAAGCCAACGTGCGGTTCATCGCTCAATGCCTGAAGAGGAATTCGCGGCTCGTGAGCAGCGACCAATACATGTCTTCCACGATTTGCCGCTTCTCCTCGGCAGGCGCCTTCGTGAGCATTTCCTCGATCGGCTTCCGCTCGGCGTCGGTGGGCTTCCGCGAGAGGGCGACGAGCCATGCGTCTTCCACCAGCTGCGCGGGCGCGGGGTCGGTGGCGAGGATCTGCGTCACCCGCCCCTCCTTCGCCGCGAGCTTGTCGTTGAGCGTGGAGCCGTTCGAGAGATGCAGCACCTGCACCAGGCTCGGCTGGCTCGACCGCTCGCACTCGCAGGTGATCTCGCGGGCGTTGCGGCCAAACGTCTTGAGGAAGTAGTTCTTCACCGTCGAGTCGCGCAGCTCCAGCGCCCGCGTGCCGGCGTCGTATGCAACGATCTTCTCAGTCGAGCCGTCGGCCAGCATCGTCTCCGTGTAGCGATCGCGGACGCCCGTCACGTCAGAGATCGCGTCGGAGAGCACCTCTGCCATCAGCCGCTTCGGATAGGCCCGGGCAAACCAGCGGCGGTCGTCGCGATTCTCCGGGAGAGGCACGCTCGAGCGGGCGTAGGTTTCGGAGAGCAGAATCAGCCGCATCAGGGCCTTGAGATCGTAGCCGTGCTCGATCGTGAAGCCGCTGAGCGCCGCGAGCAGCTTCTCGTTGCTTGCCGGATTGGTCGAGCGCAGGTCATCCACCGGCTCCACGAGGCCGATGCCGAAGAAATTGGCCCACACGCGGTTGACGATCGCCCGCGTGAAGTAGGGATTGTCGGGCGAGGTCAGCCAGGTGGCGAGCGGCTCACGGCGGTCGCCGGCGTCGTCCATCGGCAGCGGCTCGCCGTCGAGCGGCGCCGGCGGCTGCGGCTTGCCGGTCTTCGGCTGGAGCAGGTCTCCCTTGGCCTCAACGAACAGCGTTCGCTGGCCGTCGCCGGACCGCGCCTCGCCCCCCCAGCCCTTGGCCCGCACCCGGGCAAAGAGGTTGGCGAAGGCGTAGTATTGGTCGTTGGTCCACTTTTCCAGCGGATGGTTGTGGCACTTCGCGCAGTTGATCGAGAGCGCGAGGAAGGCTTGGGCCACGTTTTCCGCCACCGTCTCCGGATCCTGGTGCACGGCGAAGAAATTGGTGGCCCCGTTTTCGATGCTCGACCCCCGCGCCGCCACCACCTCGCGGACAAACCGGTCCCACGGCACGTTTTCGGCCACACGGTCGCGGATCCATCGCGAGTAGGCATCGACCGCCGCAGGCCGCAGCTTCGCCCCCGTCACGAGCAGGACGTCGGACCATTTATAGGCCCAGTAGTCGACGAACTCCGGCCGGGCGAGCAGCAGGCTCACGAGCCGCTCTTTCTTCGCGGGCGAACGATCGGCCAGATACTCGCGCACCTCCTCGGGCGTGGGCAGGCGGCCGATCGTGTCGAGGAATGCACGCCGCAGGAACGTGGCCTCGTCGCACGGCGGCGACGGCTTGAGGTGCAATTGCTCGAGCTGGGCGAGGTTGAGCTCGTCGATCACGTTGGCCCGCGGGGCGGCGGCGTAGTCGGCGGGCGAGACGGAATGCGGAAACGGCGCGATCAGGTTCGCAACGGCGATCTTCGAGGAAAACCAGGCCGTTACGGCCCCCGCGCCGTGGCCAACGACCGTGGCGTTTCCGTTCGTATCGACCGTGGCCACAGTCTCGTCGGCCGACGTGAACCGGGCCCAGCGGGTGACGTCGCGTGTGGAGCCGTCGGAGTAGCGGGCCGTGACCGTGAATGTCACCTTCTGCCCGGGCGCCGCGGCGGTCTCCACCGGCGCGAGGTCGACCCCCGCGAGTTTTTTCTCGTCGGCCTTGGGGCCGGGGCAGCCGGCCTCGATCCAGGCGGCAAGGAGCTTGTAGTCGTCGCCGCCCACGTCGAGCCGCTTGCCGCCCTTGTGGGGCAGGGCCATCGTAGGCTTCGTGAGCAGGAGACTCGTGCCGGGGTCGGCGAAGTCGATGCGCCGGCCCCGGGCATCGCGGGTGATCGTGCGGTAGTCGCTCTCTGGATCGTAACCGAAAAGTGAGAGCCGGAAGCCGGCCTTGCCGGCGATCGCGCCGTGGCAGCCGCCGCCGTTGCAGCCGGCCTTCGAAAGGATCGGCATCACGTCGAGCTCGAAGCTCGGCTCATCGGCCCGCCCGACCGCGCAGCAGATCAGCATCATCGCGCAGATCAATCGCCTCATGCGAACAGTTCCTTGATCGGGTCGGTGCCGAAGTCGGTGAGGGCGAACGGCCGGCCGGCTGGGCCAGGAAGGTGCATCTCGTGGTCGAGGCCGAGCGAATGGAAGATCGTGGCGACCATGTCGCCCGGGTTGACGGGCCGCTCGGCGGGGAACGCACCGATCGGGTCGCTCGCTCCCACCACGCGGCCCCCCTTCACGCCGCCACCGGCGAACGAGCAGGTGAAGCACTGCGGCCAATGGTCGCGGCCGCCGGCCGGGTTCACCTTCGGGGTGCGGCCGAATTCGGAGAGCCCGGCGACGAGCGTGTCGTCGAGCAGGCCGCGCCGGTGGAGGTCTTCGATCAGCGCGGAGTAGCCCTGGTCGTACATCGGGCAGACCACGTTTTTCATGCCCTCGATCGACGTGAACGGCTTCGAACCGTGGATGTCCCACGACGTCTCGTCGAACACTGTTAGGAACGTGTTGATCGTCACGAACCGCACGCCGTTTTCCACGAGCCGCCGGGCGAGCAGGCAGCACTGGCCGAAGCGGTTCATGCCATACCGCTCACGCACGGCCTGCGGCTCCTTGGAAAGATCGAAGGCCTCACGGGCCTGCGGGCTCGTCATCAGCCGGTAGGCGGCGTGGAAGTTGTCATCGAGCAGCCGCGCGTCTTCGCTGGCCTCGAATTGCTTGGCCGCCCCTTCCACGATCTCGCGCATCTTGCGGCGCCGGTCGAGCCGGGCCACCGAGATCTGGTCGGGGGGCAGGAGATCGGGCACGCGGAAGTTGGGCTTCGACGGGTCGGCCATGAGCGCGAACGGATCGTGCGCCTTGCCAAGAAAACCTCCCGCCTGGCCGTTGGGAAGATTCCCGCCGCCACGGCCCATGAGCTGCGGCAACACCACGAACGGGGGCAGGTCGGTGCGCCGCCCCAGCAGATACGAGGCCACGCTGCCGGCGTGGGGCGTCTGGATGCCGCCGGTGAACCGCCGGCCGGTCTGCATGATCTGCCAGCCCGCGTCGTGCACCGCGGCGCCACCGTGATGGCAGGAACGCACGAGCGAAAACTTGTCGGCCACCTCGGCGTGCTTCGGCAGCAGTTCCGACACCTCGAAGGCGTCGCTCTTCGTGCGAATCGGCTTGAAGGGGCCGCGGATCTCGGCCGGGGCGTCGGGCTTCATGTCCCAGAGGTCCATGTTCGACGGGCCGCCAAGGTTGAAGATCATGATGCACGACCGCTTCTCGCAGCCGGGCCGCACCTTCCCCTCGCTCGCCGCCCGCACATACTGCGGCAGCGAGAGGCCGACGGCGGCGAGGGCGCCCACGTGGAGAAAATCCCGGCGGCTTGGCCCTGCCCCGCAGAGGAGCGCCCGCTCACCGGGCCGGGCGGCGTGAAATTCAAACATGGCCTGCACTCCCTTCCACAACGCAATGGATACCGGTGAATCGTAGCTTTTGCGGAACCTCGCGTCATTTGACAGGGACCGCGTTTCTTTGTATTAACGAAGCATGGCTGTTCAGGATTCGCCGCTGCAGCTTTCAGATTTTGCGGCAACGCAGGCGCTCGGCCTCTTCGACGCCCTGCCCGACGTCTACTTCTACGTCAAGGATCGTGACAGCCGGTTCGTGAAGGCCAACGAGGCGTGGCTCACGCTCCATGGGTGCTCATCGCCGCAGGATCCGGTCGGCAAGAGCGACTACGACTACCATCCGCCCGCGCTCGCCGCGCAATACGTGGCAGAAGACAAGCAGGTGATGCGGTCCGGCAAGCCGCTCCGTGATCAGGCCTGGCTCGTGGGCGATTACACCGGAATGCCACAGTGGTATCTGAGCACGAAACTGCCGCTCCACGACGAGCACGGTCGCATCTCCGGAATCGCCGGGATCCTGCGGCCCTTCGATCACGCCGGCAATGCGCCCGAGGAATACAAACGGCTCATGCCGGTGCTCGAGCATGTGGTCAACAGCTACGGGCGGCGACTGGCCGTGAACGATCTGGCCCGGCGGGCCGGCCTGTCGCCGAGCCAACTGCAGCGCGAGTTTCGCCGACTCTTTAACCTGACGGTGGGAGACTACATCCTGCGGCTTCGGCTCCTCATGGCCCAGCGCCGACTTCGGGCGACGACCGACCCAGTTGGCCGGATCGCCACCGGCTGCGGCTTCTACGACCAAGCCCACTTTGCGCGGGCCTTCAAGCAGCACACCGGCCAAACCCCACTGGAATACCGCCGGGGACGGAGTTCGGCCACGGGCGGACGGCCATCTCTTCGAGCCGGACGCGGGCTCGAGCGTCGTCGAATTGATGCTCATGAATGAGTTCGACCTGCCCAAGCTGAAAGCCGCTGGTTGATCAGTTCGCGCGGCCCGCCGGTGGCGGCTGCCGAGCATTCACTCAACGGTGCGGGAGCGGCCGTGTGCGAACGTGAACTGGGCGCCGCCCCGGCGGTACGACGAAAACCTGCGGGCCTTGATGCTTTTGGCATACGCGATGAGCATGCTTGGCTCGTTGACCCCGGCCTGTGCCGACGAAACCACGTCGCGGATGCCGTGGCTGCTCCGCTCACGGCTGCCGTCCCCTCCTGCAGTGGCGTTTTTTCTGCCGTCGGCGTAGCGTCTTTTTGAGTCCGGCCGCTGGTCGGCTTCGTGGATGCCTTGCGCCCGGCTGGGGTCAGAGGCTGTGGATGTCGATCCCGGGCAGTTCGTCGGGCGAGGCTTGAAAGACGTCGCGATCGTCCGTCTCATCACGCCAGCGGGGCGGTGATTTCCACGCGGGTGCCGTTGCCGGGGCGGCTCGTGAGCGTGAGCGTGCCGCCGATGTCGTCGGCGCGGCGGCGCATGTTGTCGAGGCCCGAATGGCGGCCGTCGTCGGCGGGCTCATTTGGATCGAAGCCCCGGCCGTCGTCCTCGACCGTGATCCGCAAGGTATCGCGGTCGATGGTCACTCGCAGCGCGATCACCGAGGCATGGGCGTGCTTCACGGCGTTGTTGATCGCCTCACGAACGATCAGGTAGAGGTCGTGCCGCGTCCGGCCCGCCAGCGGCAGCGGGGGAATCTCCTCGGGCACTTCGAATCTTGCGCGGATGCTGGCGGCCCCGGCGAGCTGTTCGGCCGAAATCGTGAGATAGCCCACGAAACGGTCGAGCGTGTCATTCTTCGGGTTCACGGCCCAGACGATCGCATCGACCGAGCGGATCAGTTCGACGGCCGACTGGCAGACACGCTCCGACCGCGAGAGCATCTCGGCCTCCCGATTGCCACGTGGCGACACCCCCGTGAGCCGCTCCATGTCGCGGCGGATCCAGTCGGTCTGCACGGCAATTTCCGTGAGGCCGGCACCGACGTCGTCGTGCAGGTCGCGGGCGATGCGGGCCCGCTCCTGCTCGAGGGCATGCTCCCGCTCGATCTCGGCGAGTCGCCGCTTGATGCGGCGCAGGTTCGCCGCGCGCGCAGCTGTGAGGGCCCCAACAAGAACGATCGCCGCGGCCCCCGCCCACACGTCCCGCCGCAGGTGGAAGGGCACGTAGACCTCGACGGGCACGACCGTCTCGACACCGGTCGGGTCACCGTTGGGATAAAAAGCGGCGATCCGGAAGAAATAAGTTCCTGGCTTGAGATCTCGATACTCGGCTTCAGACTCCCCGCCGACGCCGAGGCTCCAGGCGGCGGCCCACGACACGGTCACACGGTCGCCCGGTTCGACATCGATCTCGGGCGATTGGTACCAGCCCCCGTAGCGCATCGGGTCTTCGTCGACGACGAGGAGCATCGGATGCGGCTCCGGGTTGCGGCGAATCCGAAGCTGGCTCATCGACATTCTCGTTCCGGATCGCACCCACGGCTTCGGCACGGACATTGCGGAAAATGGCTCGGGGCCGATATCGATCGACACGGGATGCTCCGAGGTGCTGCCGTCCGAGGGCCGTTTCACCACAACGTTCACGGCGTCGATGCCGATGACGCCGACGGCCGGCCCCGGATAGTGTGATACGAAGTTGATCCGGAGCGTTTTCGTGAGCGGCGGCACGACCGCCGTGACCGACTGGCGGACGAAGGTGGATTCCTCGGCGACGCCCGTCCAGCCTGGTGATTCACCAACGAACGCGGCTTCAGCGCCACCGATGATGCCCCCCTCATTGTCCTCGAAAGCCAACACGGCTCGGCCCGAGGCGGCGGTGTCGTGCCAGGCGGGTTCGACGCCATCGAGGCGGTATCGCAGCCGTGCGCCGACGGGCCGCGGCGGGTCGGCTTCCGAGGGCTCACCCTGGGGTGAGGTCGGCTCCGCCGTGCCCCCGAACTCGAACAAGATTTTGCCGGCCGTCGACGGGATTCGCAGCGGCTCTGGAGTGCCGGAGCCTGTTCCTGATCCAGTGGGGATCGGGATGGCCTTGCCGTCGACGATTACGGCGTTGATCGACAAGCCGGCCTGCGCGACTGTCGTCGCGACGACGGTCGCCACCATGCCCACAACCGCGAAAAGCCTTGCCATGGTCGCGACCGGCCAGATGGAAAATGCTCCGCACACTTCTGTCATTCTAACACTTGGGCGGCGCGACCGCATCGGTCTTTGGAACCGCTGTCGGTCCATCGCGAAAGGGCGTGAGCGCCCAGATTGATCCCGCCTTGGAGTGAAGGACTGCCGACGGCCAGATCACTTCCGCGGTGCGGGCACATCGATGTTGTACTCGACGGCGGAGCGGGCGTCCTTGGGCACTTCAAGCGGCGGCGCGTTGAAGCTGGCCGGAACGTAACTGATCGCGGCGGCCGTCTCGGGGTCGCCGCCCGGCGGCAGGGTCTCGCAGATCACCCGCACGTCGTACGTTCCCGGACGCAGGCCGTCCGCGTCGCGAAACGTGGCCGCCTTGTACTTTCCGTCGGCGTCGAATATCGCCCGGCCGGGCCGCGGATCGTGGCCTGTGTCGACTCGCCTTGCGGGCATGTCATTTGGCACGAACGCCAGGAGGCCGGAGGCCGGGGGCTTGCCGCCTCCGAAGCTCACGCGTCCGTGCACGGGAACCAGGTTCCGAGACTCGCCGCAGCCAACGGCTCCAACGAGCACCAGAAACACGAGAAGACCGGTGTGCATGCGAGAGGCTGTCATTCGACGATCGCGATTACTTTGTCGATGGCCGAGAGTCGTCGCGTGCCCAATGCCTGAAGGAGGTCGTAGGTAATTGTTTCGCTTAAAAAACGGACGGACCCGTCCCCCATGGCGACCTGCGCGCCCCCGGCATGGCGGCTCTTGATTCCAGAATATGAGGCCTCTTGGCAGAGGTTCGTGCACGTGGTGCCGATTGCCCCTGCCGGGGCGATCCAATTGAGCGGAATGTTCGACACGAGGTGCCTGGTCAGCATGAATACGCCGTTGCTTTGGAAGTCGCCAGGCAGGAATTCACCGACCATGATCGTGTTGGACAGGCCGTCAAGCACGCTATCAAACGTGATCCGGGTGATCGTTCCGCTGAAAAAACCGACGGCAGAAAGACCATTGATTCCATTTGAGTCGCAATTGCAGCAGGAACTCGTCAGAGAAGCTGCCGACGAAGGCTTGCAGAAGGTACAGCTCCACGGTTGACGAAGCGAAGCGGGCCCCATCGAGCCGCAATACCAGAGCCCCTGCATGGTTCCCGTGCCCGACGAGGACCAGTAACCGCTGCCGCGATCGGTCAGGAGCGGTTGGGCGGCATTGGGGTCGGACGGGCAGATGTAGGAGTCGATTCGCTTCGTGGTGAGGATTGTGGCGTTCGCCACGGGATAGGAGGTTGACGTCGTCGTGTCCCCCGCCTTTTTCGTGAAATCGATCGAGCTGAAGAGCGGCATCTGTTCCAATTGCGGGAGGATCGCCGCCGACCACGTATCTGGCGTGCCCCACTGATAGATGTTCTTGAAATTGATGCTGATGCCGGTGCCGCTGTAGGCGAGCTGTCTCCAGGCGCTGGACCGGTTGTTCATGCTGATCAACGGCATTGCGCCATTCGTGTCGTGGTATGTGTGCAGTGCCAGGGCCACCTGCTTCAGATTGCCGGCGCACGTGTTCCGTCGCGCCGCTTCGCGTGCCGTCTGGACGGCCGGCAGCAGCAACCCGACGAGCAGACCGACGATGGCCACGGTTGCCAAAAGTTCGATGAGCGTAAAACCGCGGTGTCGTTTCTGTCGTTTCATGGCGTGTGGGCCCCGCGGCGCCGCTTCCAGAGCGACCAGCCGGCCATGACGATGCCGAAGCCAGCGAACACGACCGTACCCGGCTCGGGCACGATCACGAGCTGAATTCCATTGCCAGCGGCATTCACCTTCACCGAGATGTCGCTCAGGCTCGGCTGCGGGCCCTGCCAGCCCGTGAGGCTGATGTTGAAGAGGCTCGTGAGATTGCTGTTGGCGCCAAAGTTGTTGGTGCCGGACCCGAGCGTTGCGAAGCTCGTGATCAGGAACTCATAGCTCGAGCCCGCCACGTAGCCACTGTCCAGCGGGCCAGCCGCATTGCTGCCATTCAGCGTGACGAGGTTGAGATTGAACTTGCCGCCCGTCGAAAGGCCCGAGATGTCCAACGCGCCGCCCGAAACGGCGAGCAGATCCCAGTTGGTGCCAGCCGTGCCGGAAAGCGAATTCAGCTCCCACACATAGGTGCCGCCAGGGTTCCACGCGAGGCCGCTGGTAAAGGCCTGCGTGCCCGGCGAGTTGCCCGGGGAGAGAACCGCATTCGTGCCGACGGTCACGGCCGAGCCGATCGTGCCGGTGCCGGAGAGCGTGCCACCGGCGCCTGCGAACGTGATCGCGGGCGCAAGTGCCGTTGCCGAGTTGTACTTGAAATCACCGCCGTTCAGAGTGATGCCGCTCGTGCCGTTGAGCGAGCCGGCGGATTCGACCGTGAGCCGGCCACCGGAAATCGCGGTGGCGCCCGTATAGCCGTTGCTGCCGGAGAGCGTGACGGTGCCCGCGGTAGACTTCGTGAGGCTGGCCGAGCCTGCCAGGTTGGCGAGCACACTGCCCGACCGGACATCAAAGGCGGCGGCACTCGTCAGCGCCCCGCCGCTGCCGCCGAGGATGCCGCCGGTGAGCGTGAAGCCAGAGACCGACTCGTTGCCGCCGAGCGTGAGCTGGCCGCTGGAGATCGTCAGGACCGAATTCGAGTTGAACCGCCCGGCAGAACCGAGCGAAGTCGTACCGTTCGAGACCGTGATCGCACCCGAGCCGAGGCCCGCATTGACCGCTCCGCCCTGCAGGGCGTACCCGTTGGTTGCCGTAAGGGTGCCGGTGCCGACGAGCGAGCCGCTCGTGATCGTGAATCCGGCGACTGACGGGGCGTAGGTGGAAATGTTGAGCACGCCGCCGTTCACGGTGGATGTTCCCGTGCCGATGGCACTCGCCCGCCCGAGGGCCAATTCGCCGGCGCTGACGGTTGTGCTGCCGGAATACGAGTTGGAGCCGGAGAGCGTCTGCGTGCCGGTCCCGATCTTCGTGAGGTTGAGGATCGCGCTCGAGCCGCTGTTTTGGATCCTGCCGGCGAAGGTGCTCGTAGCGTTGTTGCCACCGAGTGTGAGCGTGGACGTCGAACTGGCGAGCATGTTATCGACGACGCTGTTGGTCGAGTACGTGCCCGAGGTGGGGTTCAGGCTAGAGAGGCCGTTGATTGTCTCACTGAAACCGTTCAGGTCGAACGTGACGGCGGAACCCATTGCAGATGTAGAAAGCGTGCCGCTATAGACGAGCACGGTTCCTTTGCCTTCACCATCGGGAATCACCTCCGAGGCGCCGAGGCGAACGCCGGCACCAGTTGCCGATGGAGTGGAAGGACCCCGTACAACAAACTGAAAGTCACCGACGTACGAATTCGCGGTGTTCGAGATCGTCACGTAGGCAGTCTGACCATTAGCAGCTAGGTTTGGTCCGATCTGCAAAGCGGAGGCACTGTTCGTTCCCGACAGCTTTGCAGCAATAGTCGACGAACCGCCGCCGGTTGGGGTGAGATAGTTCGTCCCAGTCCCGACAGTGATCCCTTGTGTAGCGCTGCCGAATGTGGCGCCAAAGGCTGCCAGGGCCGCGTTATTGGTCACAGTGAGGGCGTCATCGCCTGTAGTTCTGAACGCGGCATAATCCCACTTCGCATTATTGATTACGGTCTTGCCGGTCCCACCGAGCCCCGAAGCCGTCCGAAATCCGTTGCCCGATGATCCACCAAGGACCGTCAGTGTACCGCCGCCAAAATTGGTATTAGCTTGCCAGATCTGGGTGTTGGAATTGGACAAAAGCAGCGTACCACCGTTTGCCCCGACCTGGATCGCCCAGTTGGACGACTGCGCGTTGCTCCACGCGAGGTCGATGGTGCCGCCGTTGAGAAGGACCACGCCGCCCGTGCCGTTGCCCAGCGAGTTGGTGGCGCTCGTCACCCGGACCGTGCCCTGCAGGATCGCCGTTGTGCCGGTATAGGTGTTGCCCGTGCCGAGCACGAGCGTGCCGAGTCCCGACTTCGTCAGGCCAGTGGCCGTAGAATTATTGGCAATCGCAGAATTGAGCGTGAGCGTGTTGGCGGTGTTGTTCTGGATCACCACGAGATCGCCGCCGCTTGAGCCGGCGATCGTGCCGCCGGTGATCGTCGAGCCGTTGTTGCCCACGTTGGCGGTCACCAGGATGCCGTTGGAGACCGTGCTCAGGGCGGCGGGCAGCGTGAACGTGGTGGCACCGGCCGTGTTGAACCGCAGGCTGTTTGGCGTGATCGCCGCCGCGGGGCTCTGGGAGTTGTCGATGTCGATATTGGCGTTCGTGTAGCTCGCGGCCGTCGATCCGGCAGTAGAAGCGAGCGTGTAGCTCGAAAGGCCGGTGATCGCGCTGCTCCCGTTGGCGACCGCCCACGTCGTGCCGCCATAGGTGATGCCGCTGCCGAGGATGCTGTTGGTGTTGCCCGTGGACGTGATGAACGATCCGGTCGTGGGAATGTCGAGCGCCGAGCCCAGGTTTCGGGTGATTGCCCCGAAGTTGATCGTGTTCGAGGCGCCCGCGGCTACGGTGGACCGGCCGGCGTTGAGCGTGGTGCTTGCGAACGATTGAGTGGCGGAGTCGCTGCGGCTCATGACCAGGCCGGCATTGCCGAGCGTCAGGGCGCTCGAACTGCTGATCGACCCGGCTGTGCCGCCGTTGCCGATCTGGAGCATGCCGGAGGTGATGCTCGTCGAGCCGGTGTAGGTGTTGGCATTCGTGAGCGTGAGCGTGCCCAGTCCGGACTTGACAAGCGAGAGCGAGGTGGCGCCGCCGTTGGAAATCGTGCCGCTGATCGCGGTCGCGCCAGCCCCGCCGACGGTGAGCGTCTTTGCCCCCGCGGTGCCACCGCTCCCGCCCGTGATGCCGCCTGCGAACGTGAGATTGTTGGTGAGGCTGTTGTTGGAGAGCGTGAAACTTCCGGCCGCGGCGTTCGTGCCGAGCACGAGCAGGGCGTTGATCAACTGGTCGTTCGCGACCGTCGAGGTCATCGCCACGGTTCCCGAACTCGCCAATCGCAGCGTCTGGTTGGCCGCGCCGCCGGAGCCGATCGTGTAGCCCGCCGCGGTGGCAGTGTCGAAGAGTACCGAGAGCACCGTCGACGTGCCGCTCAGGTCGATGGTCGTATTTCCGTTGCCCGCGGCGTTGAAGACGGCGCCGTCAGCCACGCCGGGCGTGCCGCTTGTCGGGTTCCAGTTGGTGGTGTTCGTCCACAGGGCGCTCGTCGTGCCCGTCCACGTGTACGTCGCCGCCGCGGCGGGCGACACGGAGACCGCGGCCGTCGCAAGCAGGCTGCCGAGGAACCGTCGCAGTGATGCGGTCAGCCGGCCGGTTATCAGCGATTGTTCAGAATGCATCGGATGTTCCCCGCAATCGGAGCCTCCGGGGCCAAGGAAGCACGCCCCTCTTGGTTTCACCCAGATGAATGAATCGTATGGCTCAGCGAGAAACACCGCATGTCGCAGATTTATCCACACGGCAGCAGTGGTTTTTCCGAGAAAATTAGATGTATTTTTCGGCCCGCAGGGGTGCCGGCATCCAGGCTGCCATGCCCCGGTAGAGGGATGTCTCGCGCACTTCGTTGCCGGAGTGGGCGTGGCTCCGAGACAACGGCTGACAGACGGACGTGACGTCCCGAAACCCCTCACCCCGATAGACCGTCGTGTTTCCCCGAAAAGTTCCCGAGCGGTAAAGCATGGTTTTGAAGACTTAGATTTCGGCTGAAGGTTCTCGAGCGGGAGTGTCGGCTGTGGGCAACGCGAACGAGTTCGAAACGGCGATCCGCAAGCGGAGAAAGCAGCTGGGGCTTACGCAGAAGGAGCTCGCGATGACCTGCGGCACGGGCCTTCGGTTCATCGTGGATCTCGGGAATGACAAGCCCACCTGCCAGCTCGGCAAAATGATCCTGGTGCGTCATGCGCTCGGGCTTTCCATTCAGATCAAGCTTCTCGCCGGGGAGGGTTTGAAGGAGCGCAGAATGTCAAGCTATTGAACGTATTTCTTGACGGCGATTTTGTCGGCGTGCTGTGGCAGGACGAGTCCGGCCTGCTCGAGTTTCGTTACGGCGAAGGCTGGCTGGCGGCCGCCGGCCGGCCGCCCGGAGGAGAGGCCCAGCGGGCCTTCGCATCCGTCATCAGGCCGGCATCGACGATCCCGTGGATGAGCGACCGCAGACCGTATTGCTTCGGCTGCGTGGCATCGAGGATGCCCTCGATGGTGCGACGGTCGGCATACGTGAGGTCGGTGCCGGTCGCATACCGCACCATGTGGCCGGTGAACGCCCGGGCCAGTCCGCGTTCATCCGCCGCAAGCAGCTTTTTCAGGTCGTCGATGCCCGCGTATGACCGGCCGTCGGCCAGCTCGCCCGACGCGTCGACCGGAGGGCCGATCCGATACCTCGCCCGCCACCTCTTGACGATCTCATCCGGCGGCATGTTGCCCTTGCCTGTCGAGCGATAGCGGTCGCGGTAGCCGCCGATGGGATCGAACGATTCGAGCGCGAACCCGGCAGGATCGATCTTCACATGACAGACGGCGCAGGACTGGTCGCTGCGATGCTTGGCGAGCTGCTCGCGGATCGTCGTGGCCCCGCGGGTGTCGGGCTCGACCGCCGGCACGCTCGACGGCGGCGGCGGCGCCGGGCTCCCGAGCACCCGGTCCATCACCCACACCCCGCGCTTCACTGGCGACGTAACCGTGCCGTTGGCGGTGAGCTTGAGGATCGCCGCCTGCGTGAGCAGGCCGCCGCGGTGCGTGCCTGGAGGAAGCTCGACGCGACGCACCTCCACGCCCTCGACACCCGGGATCCCGTAGTGCGTCGCAAGCCGCTGGGTGAGCATCGCGAAATCGGCGTCGACGAGCGAGCGGGCGGGCAGGTCCTTCGCGATCAGCTCGCGGATGAAGGCCCGGGTCTCAGCCACCATGTCCCACTGCAGCGGCGGCGAGAATTCGGGATAGAGATCGCCGTCGGGCTGCGTCTCTTCGATCCGGGCAAGTTCGAGCCACTGGTCGGTGAAATCGGCGAGAAAACGGTCGCTTCGCGGATCATTCAAGAGCCTATCGATCTGGGCGTGCAGCACCTTCGGGTCGGCAATCGCGCCCGACGCAGCGTCGGAGAGGAGCGACTCGTCGGGGGGCGAGTTCCAGAGCCAGTAGGAGAGCCGTGAGGCGAGTGCGAAGTCGTCGACGCTGCCATCGCCCGGATGAAACAGAAAATCGGGCGACGTGAGCACCGCGACATAGGCCCGCCGCATCGCGTCCTCGAAACATTCGTTGGCGGCGAGCCGCCCCTTCACGAGGGCGACGTACTTCTCGACAGTCACCGCCGGCACGGGCCGCCACAGCGCGCGGGGCAGAAAGTCGGCGAGCAATCGTCGTGCGTCGGCCTCCGGATCGGACGACTGCACGGTCTCGAGCGGCCGCTTCGATTCTTCCTTGGGCAGATCGCGGCCGGGCACGGGGACACAGGTCGAATATTGGGGCACAGGCGGGTTGCGCCGCGGTGGCACCACGGCGCTCCCCTCCGGCAGGGCCGCAATGGGGAGCTCGCCGAAGAGCCGACGGTGACTCGCGGGGGGCCACGACTCGAATACCGGCCCTTCCACCTCGAACCAGTCGATCGCCACGCCGTCGCCGGCGTAGTCGCGGGTGACGCCGCCGCCGCCTCTGAAGTCACCGAGGAACCGGGAGTGGACGGAGATCGGATCGAAGACGAGAAGCTCGCGGCCGTCGAGCCACGTCGTGAATTCCTGCTCCCGTGGTTTCAGCGACGGCGCTGTCATCACGCCGATCGGACGGCCGAGCGAGGTGAACATGTCGGACGCCGCCCACACAAGCGCGTATTGCAGACTCGAGACCGGCTCGACCGCGGTCTTGTTCCAGTGGAATCCCCAGAGGGAAAACCGCAGCCGGTAGGGGCCCGAATAGATCGGTGCCACGCCCATATCGACGGCGCCGCCCACTCCCTGGCTGAGATGGCCCAGGAGGCCGACGGCGTCTTGCGTTTCGCAAATGCGTCGCTCTTGGCAGAGGGCCTTCTTGGCGCCCCGAACGGATCCTTTCCAGTTGTACTTGCCGTCGCGATCGAGCCCGGGCGGCTCCTGTGGCGCCGCCGTGTCGAGCGGCTGGAGGTCGTCGAAGCGGCCGTCCTTCAGCAGCACGGCGTTCTCGTCGATGATGTGGCCGAAAAACACCCGCACGCTCGCCGGGTAAAACCGCTTCTTGAAGACGGGGGGCGGCTCGCTGCGTGTGGCGATCGCGGCATCGAGCGCGATCTCCACGGACTTGGCGTAGGCCTCGAGATGCACGGGCGACAGATCGAGGCCGTCGGCGATCTTGTTGAATCCGGCCACCTTGCCATCCTCCGGAAGCAGGCTGCGAATCTCGAGCCGATCGAGGGCCAGAAGATCCCGGAGCGTGTTTTCATATTCCGCCGTCGTCATCCGCCGCATACGGGTGCGGCCGGCAGCGGCGATCCGCTTGGCGTCGGCACGGAGGAGGTTCTCGTTGAGCCATCCCGTGATCGCATCGATCTCTTTGCGATCGGGCCGCTCCGCTTCGGCCGGCGGCATCTCTCCCGCGGCGATCCGGTCGTGGATCCTCACGAACGTCTGCAGGCTGGCCGAATCCGAAAAATCCCGCGACAGCACTGCGAGGTCGAGCCCCGCCTCCGGCTTGGTTCCAGAGTGGCAGTCGTAGCAGTGGCGCTCGAAGAAGGTTTCAAGCTGGGTCGGCTCGGCATGGGCCACATGTGCGGCGGCACCGGCGAGTGCGAGTGCCGACACCGCTGCGCAAAGACAGGGGCGGATCATGCGTCGAGCCCCCGTAGCGAGCCCGTGCTCGTGGCGAACGAGTCGGTCTCGATCCCGAGCCGCTGGAGCATCGATACGAAGAGGTTCGCGAGCGGCTCGTTCTTCTTCTCGTCGAACGCGAGGTAGCCGGGGTGCCGGTGCCCGCCGCCGGCGAGCACGATAGGAAGATTGGTGTTCAAGTGGCTGTTGGCATTGCCCAGGCAGCTGCCATACAGCACCTGCGTGTGATCGAGCAGCGTGCCGTCTGCCTCCCGGGCCTCGCCGAGCGCCTGAAGGAAGCCGGCGAAGGCACGCATTTGGGCCTCCTCGACGTTCTTCAATTGGGCGATCTTCTCCGGCTCGTTGCCGTGATGGCTCAGGTGGTGCGTGTCGTACTTCACGCCCGGCACGTGGGCGATCGTGCTGAACGTGCTCACGTAGAGCGTGATCACGCGGGTGGAATCGGTCTGGAGCGCCAGCCGCATGAGTGCGAACATGAGCTTCGACTTCTCGATCACATGGTTGTAGTCGGGCACGTCGTTCGGTTCGGAGTAGTCGACCTTCGGCTTCGGCGTTTTCTCCCAGGCAAGCGACCGCGCGAGCCGCCGCTCCACCTCGCGAACGCTCGTGAAATACTGGTCGAGCCGGGCCCGGTCGGCGGCGGTTATCGAGCGGTCGAGCGCCTTCGCCCGGTCGCCCACGAGGTCGAGCACGCTGTCGCCCGCCTCAATCCGCCGGAGCGATGCCGCCTGCTCTTCGGGTGTGCCGTCGACGAACAGGCTCCTGTAGAGCAGCTTCGGGCTCAACGTCGCGGGAATCCCGACGCCCGAACGCGAAATGGAGATGGCCAGGCCGCTGTCGGCGATCGTGTTTTTCTGTACGCCGAGCACGAGGGACGGAAACCTCGTCTCGAGGCCGATCTTGCTGGCGGCAAACTGGTCGAGCGACTCCGCATTCCGAAACGTTCCTCGACCCGTACCAGCCGCCGCGCTCAAGAAGCTGGAGACCGCGGCGTGTCCGCCGCCAACACCGGGATGCGACAGACCGGCGAATGCTGTGTATCGCCCGGTGAGATCACCGAGCAGGTCGAGGTAGGGGCTCGAAGCAGCTGGCGTCGTGCCCGCCGTGGCGGGCTGCGGCGACCGGCCCGGTTTCTCGGCTTCGTCGGATTGTCCGGGAAAGAAAAACCTCGGCAGCATGCCGAGCGGCAGATGGATCGCGACCATCCGCTGCGGCGGCGCGGCGGCCGCCGCACGAGCGGCGCGACCGAAGACCGGCACCATCGCGTCGAGCCACGGGAGCGCGATGCCTGCCCCGGCCGCTCGGAGGATGCTGCGGCGAGTGATCTTCATGGGATTTCCTGGGAGGGTTTCGGCAATAGGCGGCTGGCGGCGATCGCGTGGATCAGCGAACGGATGCCGTATTGGCTGGGTGCCGCAGCATCGAGGATGCCCTCGATCGCGCGGCGGTCTCCGTAGCCGATATCAGCGCCCGTCGCGTATCTCACCATCTGGGCCGTGAAGGCGCGGGCCAGTGCCCGGGAATCCTCGGCGAGGAGCGCTTTCATTCCGCGGATGTCGGCGAACGACCGGCCATCCGGGAGCCGCCCCGAGGAATCGACGGCCGGCCCCAGCCGATACCGGGCCCGCCAGCGTTCGCGCACGGCCTCGGACACGGGATCACCCTTGTCAGTCGAACGGTAGCGATCGCGGTGGCCTCCCATCACGTCGAAGGCCTCGAGCGCGAAGCCGGCCGGGTCGATCTTCACGTGGCACACGGCACAGGTCGCATGGCTACTATGCAAGGCCAACTGCTCGCGGATCGTCGTCGCCCCGCGGGTGTCGGGATCGATCGCCGGCACGTTGGCCGGGGGCGGCGGCACCGGATCGTCGAGCAGCCGGTCCATCACCCACACGCCCCGCTTGACGGGCGACGTGACCGTGCCGTTGGCGGTGAGCTTCAGGATCGAGGCCTGCGTGAGCAGGCCGCCACGCACGCTTTCCGCAGGCAGCGTCACGCGTCGCACCTCCACGCCGTCGATGCCGGGCACGCCGTAGACGTCGGCCAGCCGCTGGTTGAGCAGCGTGAAATCGCTCTCGATGAGGTTCCGGGCCGGCAGGTCCCGCGCGATCAGCTCGCGGACGAAGCCGCGGGACTCCGCCAGCATGTCACCCTCCAGCGGCAGCGTGAACTCCGGATAGAGCTCACGGTCGGGCGTCGTCTCGTTGATCCGCCAGAGTTCGAGCCACTGGTTGGTGAAGTCTTCGATGAAGCGATCGCTCTTCGGATCGTCAAGGAGCCGATCCACGTGGGCATGGAGCACGTTGGTATCGGTGAGCGAGCCGGCCTCGGCGGCTGCCAGCAGCTCCGCGTCGGGGGATGAATTCCAAAGCCAATACGACAGTCGCGAGGCGAGGCCATGCTCGTCGCACTTCGTGTCGGCGGGATGAAACAGGAAATCGGGCGACGTAAGGATCGCCACATACGCCCGCTTCATTGCATCTTCGAAGCATTCGCCGGCGTCGAGCCGGCTCTGCACGATCGCCACGTAGGGCTCCACGGCCGCGGAGGCAACGGGCCGCCGCAGGGCCCGCGGCAGGAAGCCGCCGAGCAGCCGCCGCGCGTCGGCGAGCGGGGCGGAGGATTGGACCGTCTCCAGCGGCCGCTTCATGTCCTGGGCCGGCAAATCCCTCCCCTGAACCGGCAGGTTCCGAGGAACCTGTTCGTAAAGGAACGTGCGGCGCGGAGGAATCGCCTGGGAATCCGCCGGCAGGGCTGCGATCGGCAGGTCGCCGAACAGCCGGCGGTGGCTCTCCGGGGGCCACGACTCGAAGATCGGCCCCTCGACCTCGTACCAGTCGATGGCCACGCCGGGGCCGACATAGTCGGTCAGGAAATTGCCCCGCTGACGGTGGCCATGGAGGCGGCGCGAATGCACCGACACGGGATCGATCACCAACGACTCCTGCGCGTCGAGCCAGGTCGTGATCTCATGTTCCCGTGGAGCGAGCGAAAGCGCCGTCATTTGCAGGAGCTGGCGTTCGAGCTGTCCCATTCGGTCGGTAGTCCAGAGGGCCGCCGCCTGCGGCGCCGCCACCGGCTCGATTTTGCCCTTGTTCCACGTGAAGCCCCAGATTGAGCACCGCAGCCGGTAGCGACCGGGAAAAATCGTGTTCACGGCCCAGCTCACGCCACCACCGACGCCGCCGTTCGGATGGCCGAGCATGCCCAAGGAACTCGGCCGCTCCCAGATGCCGAGTTCCTTGAACTGGGTCTTTCGGGCTTCGCGGCGGGCTCCGGCCGCGGCACGGATCACGTCCTTTTTCGTCTCTGGGGGGTACTCCTCGTTTTCCGTCGTCAGCGGCTGGATCGCATCCCACTGCCCGTCTTTGATGAGCACGGCCTGCTCGTCGAGGAGGTTGCCGATGACGAAGGTCGTGCTCGTCGGGTGAAACCGTCGCTTGAACACGGGGGGCGGCTCGCTGCGGGTGGCGATTGCGTCCGTCAGTGCTTTTTCCGCGGCCGCGGCGAACGTCTCGAGGAGAACGGGCGAGAGGTCGAGGCCGTCGGCGATCTTGGTGAATCCCGCCACACGGGCGTCGTCGGGAAACATCTCGTGGATCTCGAGCCGCTCCAGGGCGAGCAGATCGCGGAGCGTGTTCTCGAACTCCCGCACCGTCATCCGGCGCATGCGGGCCCGGCCTGTCTTCTCGATCCGCGCCGAATCGGCGGTCAGGAGACGGTCGTCGAGGAGGCCGGTGACGGCGGCGATATCCTCGGCCGGCGGCCGTTCCGCATCGGCCGGTGGCATCTCGCCGCGGGCAATACGGTCGTGGATGCGAACCATTGTCCGCATCGCCTTTGGATCGGTGAGATCGTGCGGCAGGATCGTCAGGTCGAGCCCGCCCTCGGGCTTCGGCCCCGAGTGGCAGTCGAGGCAGTGCTGCTGGAAAAACCCGTCGATCGCATCCGGGGCCGCGAAGGCTGGCGATGCCGTGATCACGAGGCCAATCGCCACCAGCGCCAGTGCCTTCGGCCATGCATGACGCCGACTCATGCCTCGAGCCCCCGGAGCGTGCCCGTGCTCGACGCGAATGAATCGGCCTCCAGCCCCAGCCTCTGCAGCATCGTCACAAACAGGTTGGCGAATGGCGCGTTGGCCTTTTCGTCGAAGGCTAGGTGGCCCGGGTGCCGGTAGCCGCCGCCGGCCAGGATGATCGGGAGGTTATTGTTGGCATGGTTGCTGGCGTTGCCGAGACAGCTGCCGTAGAGCACCTGTGTATGGTCGAGCAGGGTGCCTTCAGCTTCGGCCACCCCGCGGAGCGATTCGAGAAACCGGCCGAGCGTCCTGATCTGCGCCTCCTCCACCTTCCGCAGCTCCACGATTTTGTGCTCCTCGTTGCTGTGGTGGCTGAGACTGTGGGTGTCTTCCTTCACGCCGGGGACGTGGGCGATCGTGTTGAACGTGCTGATGTGCAGCGTGATCACCCGCGTGGAGTCTGTTTGCAGCGAGAGTCGCATCAGGTCGAACATCAGCTGCGACTTCTCAATCACGAAGTTCGCATCGGCAATGTCGTTCGGCTCCGGATAGTCGACCTTCGGCTTCGGGGCCTGCTCCCACTCGACGGCACGGGTGATCTTCTGCTCCAGTTCCCGAACGCTCGTGAAGTATTGGTCAAGCCGCTCCCGATCGGCGGCATCGATCTCACGGGCAAGGGCCTTGGCGCGGCCCTCGACTGCGTCGAGCACGCTGCCGCCGGCTTCGATCCGCCGCATGGTCTCGGCCTGCTCGTCCGGCGTGCCAGCGACGAACATGGCCCGGTAGAGCCGCTTCGGACTCTGCTCGGTCGGGATCGGCACGCCCGACCGGGATATCGAGACCGCGAGGCCCCCGTCGGCAGTCGGCCGTTTCTGCACGCCGAGCGCGAGCGACGGAAACCGCGTCGCGGCGCCGAGCCGCTCGACCGCGAACTGGTCGAGCGATTGGGTATTGCGGAACGAAGGCTGGCCGGTGCCCGGAGCGGCCGTGAGAAACGAAGCGTTCGCAGCATGTCCGCCGCCGACGCCGGGATGCGACAGACCTGAGAACGCGGTGAATTGGCCGCGGAGGTTTGCAAGCAGGTCGAGATAGGGGCTGGATGGCGTCGTCGCGGCAGCATCCGGCGTCGATGGCTTCGCCGGAAAGAAGTACATCGGCATCATGCTGAGCGGCAGGTGGATCGCCACCATCCGCCGCGGAGGTGCCTGGGCTGCCGCTCGGGCTGCTCGGCCGAACACCGGCACCATCGCATCCAAGAACGGCAGCGCGACGCCTGCGCCGACAGCCCTCAGGATCGACCGCCGCGAAAGGCGGCCCGGGGCGGGGCTTGTGATCGCCGTCTGACTAAAATACCGACCGGTTCCGCTGCGAAGCATGCTGTGGCCTCCAATTGAAAAGCGTATCGTCTGGAGACCTGCGAGCGAGCAGCATTCTCCCGTCATAAACTTGTCCACATGGCAGCGCGAACCGCCCTTCAAGTCGCACGTGAAAGCACGCTACCTTTCTTCCTGCCGTCCGTGACTCATCCCTTCTCATAATGCACTCCCCCCACACTGACCCATCGTTCATCTACCGCACACGCGATGCGATCGCGGCCGCCGATGCCCTCGCCGTTGCGATCGTGCACCTCGATCTGTTCACGGCGCTGGCCCACGATCCCGCGGACGTGGCGGGCGTGTGCGGCCGGTTCGGCGTGCACCCCCGGCCGACGGATGTGCTCTGCACGCTGCTGGTCGCCCAAGGACTGCTCACCCGCGACGTCGCTGGACGGTTGACCCTGACCGCAACAGCCCAGGAGTTTTTGGTGGCTGGCTCGCCCTTCGATGCGCGGGCGTACTATGCGGCGATGGGCGACAAGCCCGGCGTGGCCGACTTCCTGAAGGTGCTGCGGACAGGCCGGCCGGCTCATTGGCCCGGCGAAGACTCCACGGCCGACTGGCACGCATCGATGCTCGACCCGGCCTTCGCGGAAGCATTCACGGCGGCCATGGACTGCCGTGGTCGGGTGCTCGCGCCGGCGCTGGCCGCGGCCGTCGATTGCCACTCGTCGCGGCGGCTGCTCGACATCGGCGGCGGATCGGGCGTCTACACCGTCGCCTTGGCCGAGCGATTCGCCGATCTCACGGCGACGGTGCTGGAAGCCCCACCCGTCGATGCCATCGCCCGGCGGAGGATCGCCGCCGCGGGACTCGACGCCCGGGTCGAAGTGGCCGGTATCGACATGTTCACGCAGGCCTGGCCCACGGACCACGATCTCCATCTCTTCTCGAACGTCCTTCACGATTGGGACGAGCCCGAATGCCGGAGACTGCTCGCAAAGAGCGCTGCCGCACTCCCTGCCGGCGGCCGCATCGTCGTCCATGACATGCTGCTCGCAGACGACAAGACGGGGCCGCTGTGGGCCGCGGAATATTCGGTGCTCCTCTCGACCATCACGCAGGGACGGCTCTATTCGGCAGCCGAGATCGCCGGCTGGCTGGCCGACCTCGGCTTCGGCATCATCGCCCGTCAGCCGACCGCACTAGGCCGCAGCGTTCTCGTCGCGGCGCGGCAGCGCCCCAGCCGTTGAGCACTCGCAGCAGCGTGTTGCACTTTGTGCGATCGACCATCGGTCGCGGGAGGCCAAGACCTCGTCGAGCTTCGACTCGGCACCGAGCGGCCGTCGAGATAGAGGCGCACCTTGACGAGCGGCGATGCCGCCCATGATGGCAACAGGCAAACCAAGTCGATCGAAGACGGCGATCAGGTCGTGGATGACGGCGGTGAGATCTGTTATCGGCTCGTTGCACTGCGGGTTGTTTCAGGAATGATCTCGAACGTGAGCGCAAGCCACGCCCCGGGCGTCATCCGTCGCTAGCGTTCGAGGGTTTCTTGGCTGAGCATCCTGGAATCTTACCCTGCGGCAAGCCGGGCGGCGATCGCGTGGATGAGCGACCGCAGGCCGAATTGCGTGGGGGCCGCCGCGTCGAGAATCTGCTCGATCGTGCGGCGGTCGGCATAGCTGATATCGGCGCCGGTCGCGTAGCGGATCATGTGGGCCGTGAACGCGCGGGCCAGCGACCGCGGATCGTCGGCGATAAGCCGTTTCACGTCGTCCACCCCCGTGAACGCCCGCCCGTCAGGGAGCGTGCTCGACGCATCGACCGCCGGCCCGAGCCGGTAATGGGCAAACCAGAGTCCCTGCGGCGGGTTCGGCGCCGGATCGCCCTTGCCTGTCGAGCGATAGCGATCGCGGTAGCCACCGACCGGATCAAAGCATTCGAGCGCAAAGCCAGGGGGATCGATCTTCGCGTGGCATGCGGCACAGCTCGTGTCGCTGCGGTGCTTGGCGAGCTGCCCGCGAATCGTGGTCGCCCCGCGGGTGTCGGGATCGACGCCGGCCACACCGGGCGGCGGCGGCGGAGGCGGATCATCGAACAGCCGGTCCATCACCCACACGCCCCGCTTCACTGGTGATGTGGTCGTGCCATTCGCCGTGAGTTTGTGAATCGCCGCCTGGGCAAGCAGGCCGCCGCGATGGCTACCCGGCGGCAGGCTGACCCGCCGAACGTCTACGCCATCAACGCCTGAGATCCCGTAGTGCTCGGCCAGCCGCTGCGTGAGCATCGTGAATTCGGGATCGACGAGGGACCGCGCCGGCAGATCGTCGGCGATCATGTCCCGCAGAAAAGCCCGCGACTCGGCGACCATGCCCTCGCGGAGTAGGAACGAATACTCGGGGTAAAGCTGCCTGTCGGGGCTGGTCTCGTCGATGCGGCGAAGCTCCAGCCACTGGTCTGTGAAGTCGTCGATGAACCGCACGGCCCGCGGATCATCGAGGAGGCGATCGACCTGTGCGTGGAGCACGGCGGGAGTTGCCAGGGAGCCATCGCGGGCGGCGGCCAAGAGCAACGCGTCGGGAGGTGAATTCCAGAGCCAATAAGAGAGCCGGGAGGCGAGCACAAAAAGATCGGCCGGCGCGGCATGCGGTTTGTCAGCCGCGTGAAATAAAAACTCCGGCGATGTCAGGGTCGCCATGTAGCCGCGACGCATTGCCTCTTCGAAGCAGTCGCCCGCGGCGAGGCGGGCTTCAACGAGTGCGACGTAGGGCATGATTTCGTCAGGCTGCACCGGACGGCGGAACGCCTGCGGCAGGAATTCGGCAATCAGCCGCCGCGCGTCGGCCGCAGGATCGCTCGACTGCACGCTCTCGACCGGTGGGGCACGGTCGCGAGGCGAGAGCCACTGGTGGGCGGGAAGGTAGAGCGGCGTCTGGCGGATGGCGTCTCGTGCCGGAGGCGTTGCCGTTTCGGACTTCGGCCACTCCACGATCGGCAGGTCGCCGAACAGCCGGGTGTGGCTCTCCGGCGGCCACGAGTCGTGGATCGGACCCTCCACCTCGAACCAGTCGAGCGCCACACCGGGACCGATATGCCTCGCCGTGCGGCCGCCGATCTGGCGAACCTGCAAGCCCCGCCACGGGATCGACACGGGATCGAAGACGACCGACTCATGGGCATCGAGCCAGCAGGCGATCTCGTGCTCCCGCGGCGCGAGCGAGGCGGCGGTAAACGTGCCGAGCAACCGCCCCCCTTCCTGTTGCTGCCCTTCGGCATGGGCGCGGAGCACGGCGGCCTGCGATGCAATCGTCGGATCGACGGAGCCTTTGTTCCACTGAAAACCCCACAGTGACAGCCGGAGCCGATAGCGGCCCGGATAGATCGGGGACACGTTCATCGCGGCTTCGTAGCCGGCCAGATTCGGCACAAGAAGCCCCACGCTGCTCGGGCTCGTGCCGATCGCGTGGTCACGAAAGAGCCGTGCTCGCTCGGCCATGTCGGCATCCGCATCGGCGGCGCTGATGTACCACTCGACGTCGTCATAGCCAGCGCGGAGCGGCAGCGCGGGGTCGGGCCGCAGATCTTTCAGCAGCACGAAGTTGCCGTTCATGAGGTTGCCGCTGAACTTCGCGAGGCCCGCCGGGTGAATCCGCTGCTTGAAGACGGGCGGCGGCGTGCTGCGCGTGGCGATCGCCGCATCGAGGGCTTTTTCCACGGCAGCCGCATAGGCCGCGAGATGGACGGGCGAGAGGTCGAGGCCTTCGGCGATCTTGGTGTAGCCTGCTACGTGGCCGTCTTCGGGTAGCATGCCTTGAATATCGAGCCGATCGAGCGCGAGCAGGTCGCGAAGCGTGTTCTCGAACTCGCTGCGGGTCATCCGCCGCATTCGGGCACGGCCGGTCTTCGCGATCCGGGCTGCGTCGGCCGCATGAAGTTCCTTATCGAGCCAACGAGTGACGGTAGCGACCTCGTCGTGCGGCGGCCGCTCCGAGCCGGCAGGCGGCATCTCGCCCCGCACGATCCGGTCGTGAATCTGCGCGAAGCGCTTCAGCGTGGCCGGGTCGGAAAATTCTCGCGGCAGGACGGCGAGGTCGAGCCCGGCCTCGGGCTTCGCCCCGGAATGGCATTCATAGCAGCGCTGCTCAAAGAACGCTTCGATTGTCGCGGGGCCGGCCCGGCTGGTCGTGGCCAGCGCGGCAGCCCACAGGCCGACCAATCCGCGGCAGACGAGATGCCAATGCCTCATGCGTCGAGGCCTCGCAGGGAGCCGGTGCTCGACGCGAAACGGTCGACGTCGATGCCGAGCCGCTGGAGCATCGTGACGAAGAGGTTCGCCAGCGGCTCGTTGCGCTTCTCGTCAAAGGCGAGTCGGCCCGGGTGCCGGTAGCCGCCGCCGGCGAGGATGATGGGTAGGTTTTCATTGGAGTGGGAATTCGCGTTGCCCAGACAACTGCCGTAGAGCACCTGCGTGTGGTCGAGCAGCGTGCCACCGGCCTCGCTTGCGGACCGTAGCTGCCGGAGAAAGCCGGCGAAGGCATGGATCTGCGCCTCTTCGATCTTCTTCAGCTCTGCGATCTTCTCCGGCTCGTTGCCGTGGTGCGTGAGACTGTGGGTTTCCGTTTTCACGCCCGGCACGTGCGGTACGACCGAGAACGTGCTCAACGAGAGCGTGATCACCCGCGTCGAGTCGGTTTCCAGCGCCAGCCGGACGAGGTCGAACATGAGCTTCGACTTTTCGATCACCTTCGTCGCATCAGCGATGTCATTGGGCTCTGGGTATTCGACGGCAGGCTTCGGTCGGTGCTCCCATTCGATCGACCGCGCGAGCCGCTGCTCCAGGTCGCGGACGCTCGAAAAATACTGGTCGAGTCGGGCGCGGTCCTCGGGCGCGACCGCCTTCTCCAGCCGCGCCTTCTTGTCGAGCACGAGGTCGAGCACGCTGCCGCCGGCCTCGATCCGCCGCAGCGTGGCCGCCCTCTCGTCGGGGGTGCCCCCAACGAAAAGCGCCCGGTAGAGCTTCTTCGGGCTTGGCTCCGGGGGGATTGCGACGCCGGCACGCGACACAGCGCTTGCGCTGCCATAGGGATCGCTCTTGGCGACCGCCAGCGCTAAAAATGGAAAACGCGTGTTGAGGCCGATCGTTTCGGCGGCAAGCTGGTCGAGTGACTGCGAGTTTTTGAACGTTGGCTGGCCGGGATGGGGCGCGCCGGTGAGAAAGCACTGGCCCGCGTGGTGGTTGCCGCCGACCTCGGGGTGCGAAAGGCCTGAGCACACAGTGAACGAGCCGCGGTGCTCGGCGAGCAGGTCGAGATAGGGACTCGACTGGTCGGCCGCATCTTTCGCCGGAAAGAAAAACTGCGGCATCATGCCGAGCGGCACGTGGATCGCCACCAGGCGTCGGGGTGGAGCAGCGGCCGGATCACTCGCTCGGACTCTCCGCAGGCCACCCGGCAACATCGCGTCGAGGAGCGGCAGGCCGATGCCGGCCCCGGCGGCCCGTAGCAACTCCCGCCGTGGCAACCGGCCGCGAGGCTGTGCAGCGATCGCCAAGCTCGAATCAGCAGGGTGCAAGGATTTCATCCGACACTACTTGTGACGCGTGTTGACTTCGCCCCCCATTCTATCGCCCGGGCGTCTGCGGCCCTTTTCAACCGTGTCGTACGTTTATCTACACATGCCCTCGCCCGCGCTGACATGCCGCATTGTTCGCCGGCGGCAGAAGTCTCCTTCACGATGCATTTTCTCCGCTGACCACCTACGGAGCTGCTGACCTCAGAAGGTCGAAATTGCATACTCTCGTCGAGCTTCAGCCGACCCCCATCCTCAGCATCGGAAGTCGCAGGTGCTGAAAAATATGACTGGCCTGCCCACCTTAAACGTCGCCACTTTCAGAGAGGGTAGGGTCACGTGGCGCACAAGCCGCTCGTCTGCCGGGAAATGGTTGCGGAAGTGCCATTGAAATGGCTATACTTCGTAGCAAGTTATAACAAAAATGATTCACTTTGTTACGCAACAAGAGGTGGCGAGTGACTGATGACCGGGCCGCTGTGATCGAGCAGATCCAGGGCATGGGCTCACCTCCGGCTTGCAGAGAAATGTCGGCGGCTGAACATCGATGCCGCTCGCGTCGCTGCCCGCCTCGATGACCTGGCTGCGGCCGGTGGTCATCATGCCGCTGGCATCGAATCCGTGATCCGGCAGCAGCTCGATCCGGAACCGGCCGCAGCCTGCTCGTCGCGGCCCCGCGGTGCCCGTGAGACTCCGCTTACTTGGCGACGCGCCGGCGAAATGTCCGGATTGGGTCGGCAACGCACGGTTTGAAAGGCCGGGCTTTCCTCGCGGGCCGAGTTGGCGAGTTCGACCGCGAGATCGAGGGGGGCCATCACAGCAGCCGGGCGAGCGCGGTTGCGTACCGGTCGAAGTCGGCCAGGTGCCCGCGGAGATACTCAACCACGAGGCTGTCGTCCACCTGCCAGTAGACGTGCACGAGCCGGTTGCGAAATCGGGCCATGGCACGAAGCGATTCCTCCAAGTCAGCCGGACAAACGCCCCGCTCGACGAGCACGGTAAACGCGTCTGCACTGTCGGCCGGCGTACGGTATTTTTCCGATGCAATCACGTGCCCTGCCAGATCGAGACAGCACTCGATCGCCACCACGAAGTGATATTTGGCGCTGGCCACCTTGTCTGGGTCGCCGAGCAGCACGTGCGGTGCAATGGCGGCGAGCCGTCGCAGTTCGGCGACGTAGTCGTTGAGCACGCTGAGCAGCGTGTCGAACTTCGTGTGGTCGACCATCATGGGCACTGTCCCGGAGCGAGGCCGGTGGTGGCAAAACTCCTGAGCCGTTCGGCGTGGATTCGCTCCAGCCGGGGGCGTTCATCGAACCAGCGGACCATGAGCTCACGCTCGACAGTGACGCGAGCCGTCTCGTCGGCACAGTAGAGACGGAATCCCTGCTCGAGCACCCGCGCCCGCCACTCCAGCGGCGCCGCGCCGAGATTTCGTAAATCCACCTCCACTCCCAAACGGCACGACAGGCGGTCGGCCAGCCTCATTTCTTCAGCGATGGACAGCGGGGGAGAACGACCGGAGTCGAGGTAGTAGCCGATGTCGAGGTCGCTATCGGATCGTGCGACGCCCTGTACACGGCTTCCATGGGCGTATGCCAGAAATACGCGAGTGCCTGGGAACACCACCTCGCATGCCAGCCGAGCCTGTTCGACGATCTCGGCAGACGGCTGCACGGTCGTCGCTTTCGAAAGACTGGTCGTGTCCATGAGATTGCTCCGCGGTCATCTGACTGAGCAGCCCGCAATCATACCTAGACCCTGTCGTCCAAGGGTAACCTGCCGGGATGCACGGGGCGCTCGATCGCCCGGATGCGCGAGATGCGCGAGGTGCGCGAGATGCGGAAGAGGCGACTCGCCGCGAGGGCCGGTCGACCGATCTGGCCATGGGCCATGGGCCGCGAGTTCCGACCGATCTCTCTCTATGGTCTAGGGATTCGTGAGGTCGGGCGACCAGACCCCGGGTTTGATCCCGGGGGTCATGCCGGAGGCGGGCAGCGTCTGCTTGACCGCTTCGCTGAGTTGCTGCGACAGGCTGGCCACGGTGGCGGCGTGGGCCGGGGCGGTGGCGAGGTTCGTGAGTTCCCTGGGATCGGCATCGTGGTCGTAGAGTTCGCGGCCGGCGCGGCCCTCGTCCCACTCCGTGTACCGCCAGCGGGGCGTCCTCAACGAGTAGCCGAAGAACGGCCCCCCTTTTTTGTCTGGCTGCTCGGGCCGCGGCCTCTGGCCGGGAATGCCGCCGCGGGTTACCTGCGTTACCGCCCAGCCACGGCCGGGCAGAGACGGATCGGCAAGCAGGCCGGCGAGGTTTTGCCCCGGCAGATTGTCGGGAGCCTTGATCCCGCAGAGCGCCGCGAGCGTGGGAAAGAGGTCGACCTGGGAAACGGGCGCTGCCGCCACGCTCCCCGGCTGCGCCCGGCCCGGCGCGACGATGAGCAGCGGCACGCGGGCGCTCTCCTCGAAGAGGCTCATCTTCTGATAGAGGCCATGCTCACCCATGTGATAGCCGTGGTCACTGGTAAACACGATGATCGTGCTGTCGGCGAGGCCCTGCTTGTCGAGCGCGTCGATCACGCGGCCCACCTGGGCGTCCATGAAGCTGATGCTTGCGTAGTAGGCCTGCAGGCACTGCCGCCGCTGGTCGTCCGTCATTATGTCTTGTTCCGGCTTGCGGCTGCCAATCGCCGCCGGGGGCAGATCCTGCTGGTCGGCCGCGACATCCGTCACCAGCGGCATCTCGCTCTCCGGATACATGCCGAAGTAGGGATCCTTCGGCGCCACGTAGGGGGTGTGCGGCCGATAGAAGCCCACTGCGAGGAAGAAGGGCCGGCTCTTGTCGCGGCCGCACCGCTCGAGCACCCAGGCGGCGTCGTCGGCCAGCAGGCCGTCGGTGTGTAGGCGGTCGGGCTGCGGCGAGGCATACCAGCTGAGCGTGCCGCCAAATTTTCCGGGCTCGAGCGAGAAGATCCGTGGCTCCTCCTCGAGCCGATCGACGCCGGCGGGATTGATCTCCAGTTCCCATGAGCCGGGATCGTCGTGGCCGTTGGTGCCGATGGATGCGGGAACGTTGTAGTGGAAGAGCTTGCCGACGCGGGCGGCAAAGTAGCCTTCGAGTCGGAAGGCCTGTGGCATGCTCACCTGCGACGGGATTGTCTGGCGGAAGATCTGCCCGTTGGCGAGGATGCCGGTCGCATTGGGGTAGAGGCCGGTGAGAAACGAATTGCGGCTGGGGCCACAGAGGGGAAACCCGCAGTAGGCCCGATCGAACCGCACGCCGCGGGCCGCGAGCCTGTCGATGTGGGGCGTTTGTGCGCGGGGTTCGCCGTAGCAGCCGAGGAAGCAGTTGAGGTCGTCCGAGACGATGAAGAGCACGTTTGGCCGGCCGTCGGCCGCGGCCGCGTTTTGTGGCAGGCCCGCCGCCACGGCAACCAGAAGAAGCAAGCTGCAGCCGAAGGGGTGTGAACGCATGGCAAACATCCGTTGAGAGCGTGTCTGACCGGGGAAGTCTCTCACACGGATGACCCCTTGTGAAAGTCGCGGCCGCCGGGCGGTATTTCCCGCGGCGGCGTGGCGAGCGTATTCTTTTCCCGCATGCGGATCACGTTCACTCAATCGGGTGGGTTTGCCGGCCTCGTCAAGGGCTGCCGGATCGACACGCTGGTGCTCGCGGCCGACGAACGTGCAAAGGTGGAAACGCTTGTCGCGGCGGCCGGCTGGACCGAGTCATGGGAACGGTTTTCCGAGGGCCGCGACCGCTGGCAGTTCGAGATCACGATCGACCGCGACGCGGTCTGCGTGCACGTCGTCTGCGACGACTCCTGCCTGCCGCCCGTCGCCCGCCCCTTGGTGGCCTTTTTGCAGGATCACGCCGTGGTCCAGAAACCAGACCAGAAACCCGAGTAGGTCCGGCTGCGGCTGGCCAGGAAATTGCGGCCGGCCGAGAGCCTTCCGCCGGAGAGATGCATGTCGGACTGGGGAAGGTTCGAGGGCGCCGTCGTTGCGAGCTGGAACGACGACGGCCGTGACATGACGCTCGTCGAGCCGTTTGCCTACCTGGACCGCGCGGATGTGCGTTGGCAGGCCGCGACGGGCGCTGTCGTGAATGGGGCCAGCATTCCGCAGGCGTTTTGGTCGCTGATCGGCGGACCGTTTGCGGGCCGCTTTCGCAAGGCGTCGGTCGTGCACGATGTGGCCTGCGTCGACCGCGGGCGGCCCTGGCAGCAGGTGCACCGGATGTTTTACGAGGCCTCGCGGTGCGGCGGGGTTGCCGTCGTGAAGGCGAAGATGATGTACTACGCCGTGTTTCACTTCGGGCCGCGTTGGAGCGGCACGGGCCGGCAACTCCGTGATGAGACGCCGCCCCCGCCCAGCCCACAACAGGCAGCGGCCGTGGACCGGTGGTTTCAAGAGCATGATGTCGCGGCGGACGAGATTCCATCGCTTGTTATCGAGTGACGGGCTGATTTTTGTCCGAAAATGGATAGGCATGGGACGTGGCTTTATGGCTTAATTCGTTCCAAACTCGTGGTCCCTTCCCAGCGGAGAAAGATGATGACCTTCGGATGCATTCGATTGGCGAGGCTCGCGGCCGTCGCGACTGGCATGGCGGTGGTGTTGGTCCTGGGCAGCCCGACAGCGGCAGCCCAGTCTGCCCGACAGCCCAACATCCTCGTCATCTGGGGTGACGACATCGGCCAGTTCAACGTCGGGGCCTACAACCTCGGCATGATGGGCTACAAAACTCCCAACATCGACTCGATCGCCCGCGAGGGCGGCCTCTTCACCGATTGGTATGGCCAGCAGAGTTGCACCGCCGGCCGAGCGGCATTCATCACCGGCCAGTCGCCGATCCGCACGGGGCTCACGAAGGTAGGCCTGCCGGGCGCTCCCGAGGGGATGAAGAAGGAAGACCCGACGATCGCCACGCTCCTGCGGGCCCGTGGCTACGTGACGGGGCAGTTCGGCAAGAACCACCTCGGCGACCGCGACGACATGCTGCCGACGGCACACGGCTTCGACGAGTTTTACGGCAACCTCTATCACCTCAACGCCGAGGAGGAGCCGGAGCATCCCGACTACCCGAAGAACCCGGAGTTCAAGAAGAAGTTTGGCCCGCGCGGGGTGATCCACAGTTTTGCCGACGGCCGCATTACCGACACCGGTCCGCTCACCAAGAAGCGGATGGAGACGATCGACGAGGAGGTGAACGCCAAGACGTTCGACTTCATGGCCCGGGCCAAGCAGGCCAACAAGCCGTTCTTCATCTGGTGGAACTCCACCAAGATGCACATCTTCACGCATCTCAAGGACGGCGTCGCCGGGAAGACGGGCCTGGGTATTTACGCCGACGGCATGGTCGAGCACGACCGGCAGATCGGCGAGGTGCTCGCAAAGCTCAAGGAACTGGGGATCGACGAGAACACGATCGTGATGTACTCCACCGACAACGGCGCCGAGGCCTTCACCTGGCCCGACGGCGGCACGACCATGTTTCGCGGTGAGAAAAACACGCAGTGGGAAGGGGGCTACCGAGTGCCCTGTGCGATCAAGTGGCCCGGCGTGATCAAGCCCGGCACCGTGGTCAACGAGATCGGCGCGCACGAAGACATGCTGACCACGCTCGTGGCCGCCGCCGGCGACACGACCGCCAAGGAAGACCTGAAGAAGGGGCGGCAGATCGGCGGCCGCAGCTACAAGGTGCATCTCGACGGCTACAACCTCATCCCGGCACTCAAGGGGGAGGCCGAGTGGCCACGGAAGGAGTTCATCTACTGGACCGACGACGGCAGCGTGGCAGCGCTCCGCTACGGCAACTGGAAAGCCACGTTCCTCAAGCAGAATGCCCACGGCATGCACGTCTGGCAGCAGCCGTTTGAGGTGCTGCGGGCCCCCACGCTCGTCAACCTGCGGATGGACCCGTTCGAGCTCGCTCAGGACATCGGCATGGACTACCAACGCTGGTATCTTGAGCACATGTTCATGATCGCCCCGGCCGGTGCCTACGTGGGGCAGTGGCTGCAAAGCTTCCGCGAGTTTCCGCCGCGGCAGAAGCCGGGCAGCTTCAATCTGGATCGGGTGATGGAAGCCGTCACGGCTCAGCCGCAATAGGGCCGCCCGCGGGAGACGCGCCGCGGCCGATTCCCGCAAAACCGAGCCGGCTGCCTATACTGCGGCCATGAATATCGAACGCGTGAAGTATGTAATCTGGGCGGCCGACATGGACCGGGCGATCCGGTTCTACCGCGACACCTGCGGCGGCCGGCTGCTCAAGCAAAACAGTGTCATCGCCGAGGTGGAAATCCTCGGGTCGGTGATCGGCATCCACTCTGGCGGTGAGGGAAAGCGCACCTGGACGGGCTTGAGCTTCCAGGTGCCCGACGTGATCGCCGGGGCCCGTGAGGTGGTCGCGGCGGGTGGCCAGCTCGTCCGCGAGCCGGAGCCCGAGAATGGCGAACCGCCCCACTTGGCGATGTGCGTCGACCCGGAAGGGAATGAATTCATGCTCTCGCGAAAGCGGGGGTAGGAAGACCGCGATGATCGACCAGCCGACTGCACATGGATGGGCAGGGCTGCTGCCGGCCGGCACGCTGCCGCACGTCGAGCAGCTGCTGGCGAGCCATGCGGTGACCGTGCGGCTGAGCCGGCCGCGCCGCAGCAAACTGGGCGACCACCGCCCGCCGGTCCGCGGACAGGGCCAGCACCGGATCACAGTCAACGACAACCTCAATCCCTACGCCTTCCTGACCACGCTCCTGCACGAGATCGCCCATGTGAACACGTGGGAAAAACTCCGGCTGCGGATCCGGCGGTACCGGCCGCACGGCCGGGAATGGAAGCGGGAGTTTGAACAGATTCTCGCGCCGGTCGTCACGGGCGGCATGCTGCCGGGAGACATCAGCGATGCTCTCGGGGCCTTCATGCGGAATCCCGCGGCGGCGTCGTGCAGCGACCGGCGGCTCATGCTCACGCTCGCTCGCTACGACCACGAGGAACCGGGACGGTCGCGAGTGGAGGAGCTGGCCGTGGGCGCCGTGTTTCGCATCGACAGCGGACAGGTGTTTCGTGTCAGCCGCCGGCTCCGCAGCCGCTACCAGTGCTTCGAGGTGACGACGGGCCGGGAATACCGGGTGCACTCGCTCTGCCGTGTGGAGCCGCTGCCGGCGTCGGCACTCAAACGCAGGCGCAAGTCAGCGCTGGGCTGAAGAACCGCCCCGCGACTGCCGCCGCCGCACGGCGTTGCCGTAGATGTGGAGTGGCCGATAGGGCCGCTTCTCGATCGGCGTCTGCTTGATCTGGTCGCGGGCTTCGCCCACTGCGATCACGCCGGGCTCGCGGGCTATGGCCGTCGAGGACAGACTGTCGGTGGCCGCGGCGAGGAGCGTGGCGAGTAGCGGCAGAAACTTGATGGCTCTCATCTGTTCGTGATCCAGGTGTTTTTGACCCGACTATTTTTCTGATCGGAACGCCGGACAAGAATGTTTCATGCGGCGCCGCGCGATCGACGGATTGTCATATCCCGCACCTCCGGAACCGCCGCGCGACACGCGCCCCCCTCGCGCGGGTGATCTTTGTCGGCATGGCCGGTAGGGTCACCGCGGAAACCGGATGCGTGCATGCTGCGGTGATTTTTCCTATGCTGCAATCGTTGACTGCGCGGTCGTGAGAGCAGGCTTTTCGCTTGAGAGAGGTGCCGATGCGTTTTTCTGCGTTGTGTTTGGTGGGAATGATCCTCGTAGCCGCCGGCCGCGGTGCCGGCGCGGCTGAACCGGATGCCGCGGCGGAGGACGCAATCCGCAAGGCTTCGGCTGCGTACGCCGAGGCCTACAACAAGCGGGACTTCAAGGTGGTCGCCGACCAATGGGCCGGCAATGCCGAACTCATCGAGGGGGGCACGCGGGTGGTGGGCCGCGACGCGATCGTCGCCTCGATCCGCAGCTGGCTCGAGCGGCATCCGCAGGCCACGCTCGAAATCAGGGTGACAGCCGTCGATCTCGTGGCCGCGCCTTTGGCCCGCGTGCGGGGCAGCATGCGATTCACCGGCAAACCCGGAGCCCCGCCGCAGGAAACCCGATTCGAGAGCCTGCGGGTGCTGGAGGACGGCACCTGGCGGCTGGCTGAATCATACGTGGCGCCCAGCCACGCTGCGGCACTCGAGGATCTCGGCTGGCTCGTCGGCACCTGGCAGGCAACCGACGCCAAGACCGGCACGCTGGTGGAGGCGACGTTCGAGCGGGCGCTCGGCGGCCATGCACTCGTCGGCCGCACGAAGGTGACACCGAAGGGCGGAAAGCCCGTCGAATCGCTCGAAGTCATCCGTGCCGACCGTGCCGACCGGGTTGTCCGGACGTCGATTCTCGATTCGACCGGTGCCTCGGCGGAGGGCGTGATCGAGTCGGACGGCACCACGCTCAACCGTAGCCTCGTGGGCGTGCCTGCCGCGACCGTCGCCGGGCGGCGGGTGCAGTGGGTGCAGGCGATCGTGCCCGGTGGCGACGGCCGGTTCACGATGCAATCGCTCGAACGGTCGCTCGATGGCCGACCGCTCCCCGACGGCGAGCCGATGTATTTCCGAAAAATAAAGTAGGACAGGCTTCAGCCTGTCAAAAAGTGGTAACGGGCCGCAGCCCGCCAAAAAACACTCAGGAGTCCCCGATGTCACACAACACCTCCCTCCGAAAGCTCACCACCACGCTCGCGGCGTTCGCGGCGCTCGTCGCCAACATGGCCGGCACCGCGCTGCATGCGCATGGCGGTGGCGGCGGCCACATGGGTGGCATGGGAGGCGGCGGCCACATGGGTGGCTATGGCGGCCCGCACATGGGGGGCGGCGGCTTCGACGGCGGCCGTTCTTTCGATAGAGATCCCGACATGGGGGGCGGCCGGGGGCTCGACGCGGGACGGCCCGGAGCTGCGGCTCGGCCCGCCGATGCGGGCCGAGATCTCGACGGCGGCCGTGGCCTGGATGGGGCCCGTGGACTGGACGGCGGCCGCTCGCTCGACGGTGCACGGGAATACGGCGGCCTCGACGGTGCCGCCGGGCACTTCGCCGGAGAGCACAATCTGTCAAAAGCCGACTTCCAGCGGATCGCTGATCAGGGCCTCGGCCGCGATGGCCTGCGGGACGGCCTCGGCCGCGGTGCCGTGCGACCCTATTCGATCAACAGCCTTTCAAATCGGGGCAACATCATCCGCAACAACTTCTACCACGGCGGCTGGTACGGCGGCCGCGGCTGGTATGGCGCCCACTTTGGCGCGTGGTGGCCCGGTGCCTGGTGGGGCGGCTTCGGCTGGGGCATGGGTGCGGGAATGCTTGCGGGCCTCGCGTGGAGTGATCTCGTCGGCTGGGGTGGCTATGGGGCTGCGCCTGTCTCCTACAACTACGGCACGAATGTCTGCTATCAGGACGACGGCGTCTACGTGCAGGGCAGCCGTGTTGGCTCGCCAGAGGAGTATGCCCAGCAGGCGGCGACGATCGCCGGGCAGGGTGGGGCCGACGTGAAGATCGACAGCGCCGACCAGTGGCGGCCGCTCGGTGTGTTTGCGCTCGCCCGGTCGGAGGAGACAAACCCCAGCACGTTTCTGAGCCTGGCGATCGACAAGGCCGGCCTGCTCCGTGGCACCTATTACGACGCTGTCTCCGACTCGACGCAAAACATCGTCGGCAAGGTCGACAAGAAGACCCAGCGGGCTGCCTGGACGATCGGCGACAAGAAGACGCCGATCTACGAGGCCGGCCTTTCCAACCTGCCGGACGATAAGACCGCGGGGTCACAAGCCGCTCCAGGAGCTGGTGCAGCGCCGCGGCCCCGCAGCGGGCCGGATGCCGACGGGGTTGACCGTGACGAGGTCGACAAGAATGACGTCGACAAGGATGAGGTCGATGCCGACGTCAGCGATCGCACCGGCAGCCAGTGATGCGGGGCATGAGAGCGCACGCTCTGCTGCTGCTGCTGGCTCTTGCACCTGGATGCGCTGATTCCGCGCTGCCGCCGACCGCAGCGCCTGAAGCAGCTTTTTCCGCCGGCCACTGGGTCGATCTCACGCATCCGTTCGATGCGCGGACGATCTATTGGCCCACCGAGAAGGGGTTTCAGTTTGACGTCGGAAACAATGGCCCGACGGCGAAGGGCTACTACTACGCCGCGAACCGGTTTACGACGGCCGAGCACGGCGGCACGCACCTCGACGCGCCGCGGCATTTTGCCGCCAACGGGCAGACGAGCGACGCGATCCCGGTCGATCGGCTCGTCGGTGAAGCGGTCGTGATCGACGTTGCGAAGCAGTGCGCGGCCGATCAGGCGTACGAGGTTTCGGCCGACGATCTGGTCGCCTGGGAGCAGTCCCACGGCCGGCAGCTCGTCGACGTGATCGTGCTCCTGCGAACCGGCTGGGCCGCGAAGTGGGCCGATCGTACGGCCTATCTGGGCACCTCTGCCATGGGGCCGGAGGCCGTGGCCAAGCTGCGATTCCCGGGGCTCGCGCCGCTGGCTGCCAAGTGGCTCGTCGAGCACCGGCGGATCAAGGCGATCGGCATCGACACGGCGAGCATCGATCACGGTCCGTCAGTCGAGTTCGGCGCGCACGTCGCCCTGTGCGGTGGAAATGTGCCAATCTTCGAGAATGTCGCCGCCCTCGACCAGCTCCCGGAGCAGGGGGCGTTCGTGGCAGCGCTGCCAATGAAGATTGCCGGCGGCAGCGGCGGCCCGCTGCGGATCGTGGCCCGCGTTCGCTGATGCCGAAGGGCGTCTGTCAGGTGGCGGGCATGTTTTGCTTCTAGTCCGAGGTCCAGCGTGACTCGTAGACCGCGCCCTGCCGCGGCGCGATCACCGACCAGCCGATGAGCTGGCCGTAGGGGTGGTCGATCGTGTATCGGGCCGTGAGGGGCTCTGCCGCGTCAGGCTCGCCCCGGGGATACCGCACGAGTTCATAGCGGCGGTAAGGATGGTCAGGATGGTCCTCGGGGAAGAGGAGCCAGACGGTCAGAAGCTCCGCTGGGAACTGCATCACGACCGGCATCTGGCCCGGGGGGAGCGACGAGAACCGGGCCACGGCGGTCATTTCCAGCGCGATCGTCTCGTTGAGCGTCGCCTGCGACAGGTCGCAGTGAAACTCGTACTGGTTCGTGGGGGTGCCGGCGGCATCGCGCTGCGTCACCCGCCGCACCTGCGTGGGAAAGCGGCCTTTCGGCTGGCGGTATTCGACGTCTTCGACGGCGAGTGCCGTGCGGAACACGACGCCCTGCTTCCGGCGTGCCTCGTCGGTGACCCGGAGCGTCATCCGATCGCGAAAATGCACGCGGCCGCCGCTGTCGGGCCGCAGGCTTCCGGCCCAGGCGCCACGCAGGTCGTTGATGCGGCTGTAGGAGAGGATTTCGAGGCCCGCATAATCCTCCGGCGTCGGCAGGGCTGCGTCCGTGATTTCGAGCTTCCGCCAGTCGTTCAGCGGATCGCTTTCCACGAGGTCGAGCACGAGGCGGATGTCGGGATCGCCCTTGGCAATCGAGTCAATTACGCTCGTGAGCATCGCGGCATGGCGATGGAGGTTGTAGAACCGCACCGGGAAATAGACGAGCAGCAGGAAGCCAAGCGCCAGATAGATGTAGGTGGGCCAGTCCTTCCAGTCGAGGAGCGTCGACCAAACCTTTCGGTGGCTCGAGCCGCGAAGCTGTGCGGAGAGCCGCGCGGGCGAGCTCGTGGTGGCTGTTCGCGCGGTGCCGTGCGGGCCGCCTTGCCCTTGGCCGTCCACCGCCGCGGTGGCCGGAACCACGGAATAACGACCCGGCAAAGGCTCCCAGGGGGGGCCTTCGTGAACGGGCCGCAGAGACTTGTCGGCGATCTGGCGGTGCATGCTGCGGGTCACCTCGTAGCCGTGGGCCACGAGGGCGTTGACCTCAAGGTCGCTGAAGCGGTCGAGGTCGGTGCGGACGCTCGACACCTCCGCCTGCACGACGGGGTGGATGGCCCGGGGATCTTCGTGCGGGTCGACGACATGCGTCACCGGCAGGAAATAAAAGCCGTTCTGGTCGCCGAAATTCTCCCGTTCCAGCTGCCAGACCCGGTCCCAGAGGATGTCGGTGGCCCGGATCGACTGCGCGATGAAGCCGAGGGGCGCGTTGCCGAGGATCTGAAACGGCTTGCCGGCGTCGCTCACCAGGACGCGGTCGTAGGGCTCGCTCCGGTGCCGGGCGAGCCAGGCGAAGGCCCGTGTGCCGAGATTGTCGTACACGCCACCGTCGGTGAACGATTCGGTGGGAAACTGCCCCTCATGGACGCCGAGATCGTGTGCCGAAATCTCGACCGGTGGAAAGAATCCGGGGAACGCCGATGAGGCGCTCACGACCTTCGCGACGCTGGCCGTCTGGCCCGCCACATGCCGGAACGGATCGGCTTCGCCCCTCTCCCGCTTCTGGAGATGCAGCCCCTCGCGGTTGAACACCGCCATGACGCCGTCGCTGACGTTGGTGGCGAGGATGTGGAGGGCCGGCTTCTCGGGGAATTCGAAGAGCCGCCGGTCACCATAGAGAAACTGCCGGTAGATGCCTTCGAGCAGGGCGTTCGGGGAGAGCTGCGGGGCGTGCCAGCCGGTGAGCCGCGCCGCTGCCCGCAGCGGAAAGAGCAGCGGGAGCCGGCGGACGATCCGGTTTCGCACGTCGTGCTGCACGAACCGCACGATCTCGCCGGCCGCCTCGGCAAACTCCGCGTCGCTGCCGGTGTAACGGTCCCAGTTAAGCACGAGGTGCGCGGCCAGAATGCTCCCGCCGGACACGGCGGCGATGTCATCGATGAACGGCAGCGTGCCGTTGTCGCGGAGATAGCGGATCACGCCGAGGTGGTAGAGCGTGGCGCGAAAGCCGCCGCCTGAGAGAGCAAGTCCGATGCAGGCCATGAGACGCCGAATCCGCGGGAAGGTGGACAAACGACCGCGTTACTGTGGCGAATGTCCGCCGAGACGGGCAACCGCAGCCGGGATTCCCGGGATCACCGCCCGGAGCCGGAGCGTTGGCAACCGGCCGCGGAATCGGCCACAATTCCGATCCTTGAACAATCTCACCCTGACCACTTCCAAACGGCGGAGCAATCATCCATGGCCGGCAAAAAAATCATCATGCGGACGGGCGAGGCACTCGCGGAGGCCGACGAGGCCTGGAGCGCGGCGGAGCCCGAGGTCGTCATCGGCGAACTCGATGGCCCGGTCGGCTACGCGATCGCCAATCTGATCGGTGATCAGGTGAAGGGGCACACCCGCGTCTGGGCAATCCTGAACAGCGACGTGCAGGTTCGCCCCGCCACGCTGATGGTGAGCAAGTACACGGCGCCCAACGCCCGCTACACGAACATCCTGATGGGCACCGTGCAGGCGGCCGTCGCCAACGCCGTGCTCGACAGCGTGCGTGAGGGGCACATTCCGAAGAACAAGGTCAACGACATCGGGATCATCGTGGCGGTGTGGCTCGACCCGTCGGCGGCCGAGGCCAAGACGAAGATCGACCACGAGGTGCTCTTCAAGACCCACCGCGAGGCGACGCTGAACGCCATCCGCAAGGCGATGAACAATGAGCCCTCTATCGACTGGCTGCTGAAGAACCAGAAGAAGGTCGGCCACTACTTCCACGAACTGGCCCTGAAGGGCGAACTGTGAAAGTACGACAGGCTTCAGCCTGTCAAATCCGTCGCCAGCCCGCGACAGGCTGAAGCCTGTCCTACTTTCGCGGGTGCGGCCGGTTTCATGCTGTCGCAAAGTTCGGCTTTTATGTCGCGGGATCGCGTTGATCCTTTGCTCGCCGGGACCGAAGATGCCGTCGCAGTTGCAGGGGCGTGGTTCCCTCGGCGCGTTGCACGGCACGGGAGAGCGCGTCGGAGCTCGAGAAACCCGACGCGGAGACGATTTCGGACACGGTGAGATCGGTGTCGGCAAGCAAACGCCGCACCCGGTCGAGCCGGCACCGCAGGATCTCCTCACGGGCCGTACGGCCGAGCGCCTGTTGAAACCGGCGTTCCAGCGAGCGTGATGTGACATGGAGTCGCTGGGCAAGGCCGGCGACGGAAAGTTGCAGATGGCTTCCACTCCAGATCATTCGCAGGGCCTCGCTCACCAGGCGGTCCTTCAGCGCGAAGACATCCCGCGGGCCCTGCAGGATCAATTGGTGCGTCTCCGCGCTCGTCGCGGCAAGGATCGCGGCCAGAATCTCCATCACGTTTGCGGCGATCAGGTGGGGGAAGCCCGGGGGCGTGTCCTGCAGCCGTTCGAGCAGGATCGTGAACGGCGAAAGGATCGAGTCTTTCAGGCCCGTCCGCAGGACCGGCTGCTCGGGCGAGAAGAAGCGATTCAGCACCAGCCGGTCCATCTGCTCGCCGCCGAAGCTCACCCAGTATTCCTCCCAGCCGAGTGCCTTGTCGGGCCGGTAGCGGTGCCAGACTCCCGGAAACAAAAACAGGATGGTGCCGGCGACCACCCGCTCGGGGCCGGTGACGGCCGATTCGAAAACGCCCTCGCCGGCCGCGACGTAGAGCACCTGATACTCGGGCAGGCTGCGGCCCTTCTTCCACGTAAAGGCATAGAGCTCGGGATGGCCCGGGGGCGGGTAGGCGCCGCCCCGTCGGATCACGGCATGCCCGGCGCCGCATACGTGGATTCCCCACTGCACGTCACGCGGCCGCACGGGGAGGTAGCGGAAATCTGAATCGCTCATGTCGCTTCACGCCAGGCAGGAAACAGGAACTGTTGATGGTACCCTCCAAAAAGCACATTGAATCGGCATTCCGGCTGGCGAGCGAGCGCTACGCGGCAGTCGGCGTCAACGTGGAACGGGCCATCGCCGCCCTCGCGAAAATTCCGGTCTCGCTCCATTGCTGGCAGGGGGACGACGTCGGCGGGTTCGAGAACCTCGGCGGCGGGCTGGGCGGAGGCCTGGCCGTCACGGGCAACTATCCGGGCAAGGCCCGCACCCCCGACGAACTGCGGGCCGACCTCGACAAGGCCTTGTCGCTCATCCCGGGGCGGCAGCGGCTCAACCTCCACGCCTTCTACGGCGAGTTCGGCGGCAAGAAGGTCGACCGTGACGAGATCGACGCGAGCCACTTCAAGAACTGGATCGACTGGGCGAAGCAGCAGAAGATCGGGCTCGACTTCAACCCAACCTGTTTTGCCCATCCGCAGGCGGCCGACGGTTTTACCCTTTCGCACGCCGACAAGGGTATCAGGAAATTCTGGATCGAGCACTGCCGGCGGTCGCGGGAGATCGGCGCAGCGTTTGGCAAGGCGCTCGGCACGCCGTGCGTGACGAATGTCTGGGTGCCGGACGGCTTCAAGGACACGCCGGCCGACCGGATGGCCCCCCGGGAGCGGCTGGCCGAATCGCTCGACGAGGTTTTTAAAAAGCCGCTGCCGCCGAAGCACACCCTCGATGCCGTTGAGCCAAAACTCTTCGGCATCGGCACCGAATCCTGCACGGTCGGGTCAGCCGAGTTTTATCTCGGCTACTGCATCACCCGGAAGAAGCTGCTCTGCCTCGACGCCGGGCATTTTCATCCCACCGAATCGATCAGCGACAAGATCTCCTCGGTGTTGATCTACCTGCCGGAGATCCTCCTGCACGTGAGCCGGGGCGTCCGCTGGGACTCCGACCACGTGGTCACGCTCTCCGACGACCTGCTCTCGATCGGGCGGGAGATCATTGCGACCGGCAATCCGGCGCGGGTGCACGTCGGCCTCGACTACTTCGACGCAAGCATCAATCGGATCGCCGCCTGGGCGATTGGCACCCGGAGCATGCTCAAGGCGCTTCTCATAGGGCTGCTGGAACCCGCGGCCATCCGCAGGGCCGAGGTCGCTGGCGACACGACGGCCCGGCTGTCGCTCCAGGAAGAAGCCAAGAGCCTCCCCTTCGGCGCGGTCTGGGATTATTACTGTGAGTCGCAGGGGGTGGCCGTCGGCGCGGCCTGGCTCGACGAGGTGCGGACATACGAGAAAGCAGTCACGGGGAAACGCACATGACGACAGCAACGCAGCTGGAAACGGCATTGGACGAGGTCGACACGTCGACCTCCCGGGCGGCCTCGGAATACGAGCGCGAGCGGGTGCCCGAGGCCGCGCTCAAGGGGCCAAGTGGCTTCTGGGGCATGTATGCCGGCGAGCACACGGCGGGCACCGAGTTCATGATCGGCCCGCTTTTCGTGGCCTGGGGCGCCGATGCCGCGAGCCTCGTCTTCGGTCTCCTGATTGGCAACCTGCTCGCCGTGCTCACCTGGCGGTATCTCACCGCGGTGATCGCCTGCCAGGAGCGGCTCACGCTCTACTACAAGATGGAGAAGATCGCCGGCCGCTGGCTCGTCACGCTCTACAACCTCGCCAACGGCCTGTTGTTCTGCTTCCTCGCCGGCTCGATGATCACGGTCTCTGCGACCGCGGTGGGGCCGTTCTTTCCCGCGGGCACGATCGAGATGCCCACGTTCGAATCGACCATGCCGACGGGGAGCGCGTGGATTCTGTCCTGCGTCGTGATCGGCGCGGCGATGACGCTCGTGGCGCTCAAGGGCTACGGCGTGGTGGCGCAGGTGGGGCACTATGCCGCCCCGTGGATGTTCCTCGTGTTCCTGGCCTGTGCGCTGGTCACGCTTGGCAGGCTCGGCACGCTGGATGTCTGGAGCCTGCTCACGCCTCCGCCCGGTACCGAGCAGAAGATCAGCTTCCTGGGCATCGTGTTCTTCTCCTGGTTCTGCAACGCGGCGATGCACATCGGCATGGCCGATCTCTCCGTGCTCCGGTTCGCCAAGAAGCCGAGCGCCGGCTGGGCGAGCGCAGCAGGAATGTTCCTCGGCCACTATGTCGCCTGGATCTGCGCGGCCCTGCTCCTCATTTACTGGGTGCGGGCCCACGGCGTCGATCCGACGGTCGGCAAGGATCCCGGCACGATGGTCAACGATGCCGTCGGCTGGGCGGGCCTCATCTGCGTGATCATCGCCGGCTGGACGACGGCCAACCCGACGATCTACCGGGCCGGTCTGGCCTTCCAGGGAATGATCCCGGGGCTCCCGCGGACGGCGGCCACGCTACTGGCCGGAGCCCTCTGTATCGCGGCCGGCATCTTCCCGGCCTTCGCGATGAACCTACTCTCGTTCGTGGGGCTCTACGGCACGGTGCTCGCGCCGGTGGGCGCGATCATCGTCGTGGATCATTTTCTGGCCGACCGCGTCGGCATCGAGCGCGATCCGGCCGCGCATAACGGCTGGAACTTCAACTGGAACGTGCTCATCGCCTGGCTCGTGCCGGTCGCGGTGGCGCTGTATGCCTACCGGTTTCACGGCGTGTTTGCGTCGTATCTGCCGCTGCCCTGCGCGATCGCCTGCGGCCTGCTCTACATCCTGCTCTCGAAGTGGTCGGGGCGGCCTGCCGCCGTCCAGTCTTGAGCCAGTAGCAACGAACAACTGGAGTCTCCATGCAAAACACCGCCATCCACACGACTGCGAAGGTCCTCGGTCTCGGGGCGCTCGTCGGCACGATCCTCCCGCCGGCGATGTTCATGCTCCAGATGCTGCCGCTCGACACCATGCAGGCGATCATGCTCGTCGCGGCGGTCGTCTGGTTCGGCGCTGCGCCCTTCTGGATGAAGGTCGAGTGAGTTACGCCGGGGAACGCTCGGCGAGAGTGTGCCGTTCGTGAAATCTGAACTCCGCGCTGCGATCGAACAAGCCTGGCTGCCGTGGGTTCTGCTACGATTTCGCCAAGTTGTCGGCCCCAGCCCGCACTTTGTACGCACGGAGCCAGTTATGCCAGCCCGCCTTGCCGCCGCCACGCTCGCGGCCGTCGTCACGATCCTCACGGCCGCCGACCGAACGTGGTCCGCACCAGCTGATCGGATTATCCGCGGCGGCCCGATCGTCACGGTGAATCCCGGCCAACCGGCGGCGGAGGCGGTCGCGATCGCCGGCGGGAAGATCGTGGCGGTCGGCGATGAGGCCGATGTGATGCAGCATAAGGGCGAGGCGACCGAAGTCACCGAACTGGCGGGCCGGACGCTCGTGCCGGGATTCATCGACGGCCACAGCCACTTCTGTTCGCTGATCGACGTGCTGACGCAGGCACTGTGCGCGTCGCCGCCCGCGGGCCCCTGCCGCACCGTGGCCGACGTGATCGCAGCGCTGAAACAGTCGCAGGAACGGCGGAAGATCGGGCCGGGCAAGTTCGTGATGGGCTTTGGCTACGACCCCGAGCTGCTGGCGGAGAAGCGCGCCCCGACGAAGCAGGAGCTAGACGCCGCCTTCCCCGATAACCCCGTGATCCTCGTGCATGTCTCGGGCCACGGCGCGATGCTCAACTCGAAGGCTCTCGCCAACTTTTGCATCACCGCCGCCACGTCCACGCCGACGGGCGGCGTCATCGGCCGCGAGCCGGGGTCGAACGAGCCAAACGGACTCCTCTTCGAGACGGCCTTTCTGCCAATCTTCTCCAACTTGCCGGGGCCGGACGGTGATGCGGCCCTCGAGCTCCTGAAGACCGGGCAGGACCTCTACCTGCGGGCGGGCATTACGACGGCCCAGGATGGGGCCACGATGAAGCATCAGGTCGACCTGCTCCGGATCCTCGCCGACCGTGGCGACCTCAAGCTTGACCTGGTGCTGCTCCCTTTTATCGCGGAGATTGAAGCGATTTTTAACGGCCAGCTGCCGAAGAACGAGCCCGAATACAGAAATCGCCTGCGGATCGGTGGCGTGAAGGTCCTGATGGACGGCTCGCCGCAGGGCCGCACCGCCTGTTTCACCACTCCGTATCTCACTGACGGGCCGGCGGGCCAGAAGGATTGGCGCGGGGAACTGTCGTTTCCGCAGCCGGTGCTCAACGAGTGGGTGAAGAAGGTCTACGACGGCGGGGCCACGCTCTTTGTTCACTGCAATGGCGATGCGGCGATCGACGCTCTGCTGGAGGCCCATCGCTTCGCCTCGGGCAACGAGCCCGCGCAGCCCCGCGGCACCGTCGGCATCCACTCGCAGTTCATCCGCCGTGACCAACTGGAGAAGTACAAGGCGTGGGGCATTACGCCTTCCTTCTTCACGATCCACTGCTTTTATTTCGGCGACACCCACGTGGCCAATCGCGGCCGGGCTCAGGCTGATTTCATCAGCCCGATGAAGTCGGCTCGCGGGTTCGGTCTGCGGCCGACCAACCACACCGACTTCAACGTCGCGCCGCTCGACCAGTTGTTCACGATTCACACGGCAGTCAATCGTGTCTCGCGGTCGGGGCAGACGATCGGGGCCGACGAGCGGATTGCACCGCTGGAGGCCCTCGAGGCGATCACGATCGATGGCGCCAGGGTCTACGGCGAGGAGGCGAAGAAGGGCTCGATCGAGGTCGGCAAGCTGGCTGACCTCGTCGTTCTTTCGGCGAACCCGCTCACGGTGCCGCCGACCACGATCGAGAAGATCGGCGTCGAGGAGACGATCAAGGAGGGGAAGACGGTCTGGCGATCTTCGCCGGTCCCGGTGCGTAGCCTCGTCCGGTAATTCTTTCCACAGCCGACGGCTGTGCCGTTGGGACTCGGTCGCACAAGCCATGGATGGCTGTGCTGCCGTGATCGTCCCGGGCTGGAGGCCCGGGTTGCTTCCCGCCGGAGGCGGGCAAGGCAGCACAGGCCATGGATGGCTGTGCTGCCGTGTCACTAGCAAAACGACCGCGGCTGGCCGGTCGCTTCGAGCACCGCGAGCCAGAGGTCGCCACTGGGGGCCACCTGGTTGCGGTGGCTTACGGCCAGCGGCATCGGGATATGCACATACCGGCCGTGCCAGCGGCCCACCACCATTTCCGTGCGGCCGGCGAGCGCCGCATGGACCGCATTTTGCGCGAGCCGCAGGCAGTAGACGCTGTCGTAGGGATTGGCCGGCACGCTGCGGATGACGTAACTCGGATCGATGTATTTGAGATTGAGCTCCACGTTCGCGGCCGCGAAATGGTCAGTGATCTCGCAGAGCACCTCGAAGGCCGGCTCGAGAATCGGGCGGTCGCTGAGCAGCCCGTTTCGGCGCACGTCGAACGGGAGCTGCGGTCATACCTCACCTGCGGCATCCTCTGCTTCGGATTCGGCAGGGCACGCTGTACGTCGTGCGGGCAGGGTTTTGTCGTGGCCTTCTCGTGCAAGGGCCGCGGCGTTTTTCCCTCCTGCAACGGCCGCCGGATGGCGCAGACAGGGGCGGCGCGACTCCGGGGCCGGGGGTCGATACCCCAGCGAGCTGTGCGGGCGGACGGTGTTGTACGCCTCTCGCCAACGACCGATGAGCACCTTCGCTTCCAGGAGGGTGTCGAAGACTTCGCAGTCAAGCAGCTCGTCCCGTAGCTTGCCCTTGAAGCTCTCCACGTAGTCGTTCTCCCACGGCGATCCAGGCTCGATGGAGAGCGTCTTCACGCCGACACGCTCGATCCGATGGGATCCGGCGACCGAGCAGATCGTCGGCGACGCCGATGCCACCACGTGGCTTGACCGGAAACGGCGCGCCCCGTGGGATGCCCCGCTGGCCTGAGCCTCGGCGATGTCGCGTACAATCCGACGGGAGTCAACCTGCCGCATGGCAACCGCTCAGCCGGACCGCCAGCGGTTGCAAATGTGTACGGCCGTATATACATTATCCACCATGAGCACCGCTGCGACCGGCCCGCGACTCACACAACACGACCGCGAAGGTATTCGAGACGCGGTTGAGCGGGCGTGCGCTGAAAGCAGGGCTGTCTGGCAGAGTATCGTCTTGTTTGGATCACGGGCGGATCCCCGCCGACTTGGCGGGGATATCGATCTGCTCGTGATGCTCGACCCGTTGCAGCCGGTGGACGTGTATCGCTTCACGCAGCGGCTCCGGCTTGCTCTCGAAGACCGGCTTGGTGAGCAGCGGATCGATGTCGTCGTGGACGACGGGCACGGTGACGGCATATTCCCTTCGCTCGCACGGGAGAAGGGAGTCGAGCTGTGGTCGAACAACTAAAGCAGATGTTGCGAACGCAGCTCGCGCTGATGCAGGCCGCAGCCAAGGTGCTGGACGAGTCGCGCAGCCGCGTTGCTGCATTCGAGCAGCGGCTCGGTGGCGAGTTGACCGTCGGCGAGCGGGAATCATGCGAGGCGCTCACGTCGCGGTTCGCCCGGCTCAACGATTTCCTGGTGCAGCGGGTGTTTCGCACGCTCGACCAGATCGAGCTGCTCGACGAAGGCACGCCGCTGGATCGGCTGCAGCGGGCAGAAGCCCGGCAACTCATTCCCTCGGCGGATCGCTGGCGTGAGCTGCGGATGCTTCGCAACGCCATTGCTCACGATTATTTGATCGAGAGTGCCGACCGCGTGCTGCTGGACACCCTGGCATCCGCCCCGGAACTCATCGAGGCAACGCATCGCGTGCTCCACTACGTCCGCACGAAGGTCTATTGCTGAGGCGAGCCGCATCTTACAAGCCGGGTAGCCCACTGCTCCCTTCCGGACTGCTCAGGCCCGCGACCGCGGTTGGCGAAACAGGTATTTCGCCCGGGCGATGATCACAGCGCCTGTCGCATAAACTGCGACGAGAACGCCGCCTCCGTTCATGCCAGACTTTGTGAATGGCATGCGTGACAGTTCTTCGGCATCTCTCAGTTACTGCGACGGTTTTGTGGGCTGCCGTACCCGTCTGTTTCGCCGTCGCCGAGGACGCCTCTCTCCCACAGCCGCCCCCCAGCGACGCGGTGATCCGGAGCCCGGCGGGTGGCTCGGAGATCGTGATTACGACGACGTTGCGGGTCGCAGGTGCGATCCACTCGCTCACGTGGAACGGCAAGGAGTTCATCGACTCCCACGACCACGGGCGGCAACTGCAAAGTGCCTCGAACCTCGAGGTCGATGGCACGATCTTCAACGAGACTTTCAATCCGACCGAAGCCGGCTGCGAACGCGACATGGCCGGGCCCACGAGCACGAGCCGGCTGCTCTGGCTTTCGGCGACGGGCCCGGAACTCGAGACGATCTCACAGGTGGCCTTTTGGCTGCGTCCCGGGCAGCAGAGCGGGGGCCACCCCGCGAATAACACGACCGCCCTCTCAAACCACATTCTACAGAAGCGGGGGCGGATCGGGGCGCCTGGCCTCGCGGCCTCGGCCTGCGACCATGCGATCCGCTACGAATTGACGTTCACGCTCCCGGCCGACGAGCGGCATACGAAGGCCACGTTCGAGGCGGTCACGGGCTACATCCCTCCGGAGTTTCGCACGTTTCAGGTGCTCCTTCCGGACGGCGCGCTCGGGTTGCTTCCCGCCGGAGGCGGGCAAGGCAGCACAGGCCATGGATGGCTGTGTTGCCGTGTAACTAGCAAAACGACCGCGGCTGGCCGGTCGCTTCGAGCACCGCCAGCCAGAGGTCGCCGTTGGGGGCCACCTGGTTGCGGTGGCTTACGGCCAGCGGCATCGGGATATGCACATACCGGCCGTGCCAGCGGCCCACCACCATTTCCGTGCGGCCGGCGAGCGCCGCATGGACCGCGTTTTGCGCGAGCCGCAGGCAGTAGACGCTGTCGTAGGGATTGGCCGGCACGCTGCGGATGACGTAACTCGGATCGATGTATTTGAGATTGAGCTCCACGTCCGCGGCCGCGAAATGGTCAGTGATCCGGCTCTTCAGGTAGAGGCCAATGTCTTGCAGCCGCTGGTTGCCGGAGGCATCGACGCCGTTGCCCTCGCCGGCCAGCAGGTCTTGGCCGGCCCCCTCGGCCGCGACGATCACGGCGTGGCCGCGGTGCTTTACCCGCTTGAGCAGGCCCTCGAGGAGCCCGCAGGGGCCGTCGAGCACGAAGGGCACCTCCGGAATGAGCACGTAATTCGCATCAGGCTCCGCCAGCGACGCATAGCAGGCGATGAAGCCGGAGTGGCGGCCCATCAGCTTTACGAGGCCGACACCGTTGGGCGAGGCCTTCGCCTCGACATGCGCCGCCTTGATCGAGTGCGTGGCCTCGCCGAACGCCGTCTGGAATCCGAAACTCTGGTCGATGTAGGGGATGTCGTTGTCGATCGTCTTGGGAATGCCGACCACGGCAATCTTCTGCCCCCGCTCGGCGATCGCCGCCGCGATCTGCATCGCGCCGCGAATGCTGCCATCGCCGCCGATCACGAAGAGGGCGTTGATGTTCATCCGCTCCAGACAGTCGACGATCTCGTTCGGATCCTGGCTGCCGCGGGAGGTGCCGAGGATCGTGCCGCCTTCCTCGTCGATGGTGCTGACGCGGTCGGGCGTGAGATCGAGCACGTCGTGTCCGTAGCGCGGGATAAAACCCTGGTAGCCGTTGCGAAAGCCGTAGATCCGCTGCACGCCGTAGTGATGGGTCAGTTCCATCACGATTCCGCGGATCACGTCGTTGAGGCCGGGGCACAGCCCGCCGCAGGTGACGATGCCCGCCCGCATCTTCGCCGGGTCGAAGAAGATGGAGCGCCGGGGGCCGGCCGGCTCGAACCCGGGGAGCGTCTCGAGCGTGCATCCGCTCTCGGCGGCGAGCCGGGCGGTGTCGTGGAAAAACACGCGGTCGTCCTCCGCCACGTAATGGGCGGTCGTCGCGCGGGATTCGAGCAGCGGCTTGAGGGGTGAGTCGATCCGGCAGGGGCCGAGCGCCTTCACGTCGAGATCAGCGGCGGTGATCATCGGTGTGGGTTATCCTGTCGTTCGCATGCCCGAGGCGATTCCCTGGACGCAGAGCCGGAGCAGGTCGCGCAGCGAATCATCCGGCTCCTGCGGGCCGGTCATCGTGGCGCGGCGGTGCATGAACTCGATCTGGATGAGGTTCAGCGGATCGATCGACGGGTTGCGGGCCTCGATCGACCGCTGAAACCAGGGCGTGGTGGCGAGCAGTTCGCCGCCGCCGACGATGTCGAGGATCGCCTGTCGCGTGCGGTCGCGTTCGGCGGCAATCCGCTGCCAGATGCGGCGGCGGACATCGGCAGCGGTGGCCAGTTCCGCGTATCGCTGGGCGATGTACATGTCGGCCTTGGCGAGCGCCAGCGTTGCATTGTCGATCGTGGCCTGAAAGAACGGCCACTGGCGGTACATCTCGCAGACGGTCTGCCAGGCATGGCGGTCGTCGTATTTCACTTCCACGAGGGCCACGCCGAGGCCGTACCAGGCGGGGATCATGCAGCGGCTCTGCGTCCAGGCAAACACCCAGGGGATCGCCCGCAGGTCGTCGAGCGACCGTTCACCGCGGCGGCGGGAGGGCCGTGAGGCGATCGGCAGGGTTTCGATGTCGTCGATCGGCGTGGTCTGCGAGAAGTATTGGATGAAGCCGGGCTCGTCGACGAGTTCGCGATAGGCGGCGTGCGACCGGGCGGCCATCCGCTCCATGAGCGCGATCCAATCGGGATGGGGTTCGGGGCGGCGGTCGCTCGTGGCCATGAGCGTGGCCCATGAGACCTGGTCGAGATGGCGGCAGGCGATCTCGGTGTCGTCGTAGCGCTCGGCGAGCACCTCGCCCTGCTCGGTGAGCCGCAGGCTGCCGTCGAGCGTTTCGGCGGGCAGCGAGAGGATGCCCCGGGCGGCGGGGCCGCCACCGCGGCCGAGCGATCCGCCGCGGCCGTGGAAAAAGGTGAGGCTCACGCCGCGGGCCGCGGCGGCCGCGTGGAGGCGGCTCTGAGCAACCTGCAGGCCCCAGCAGGCGGCAAGGTAGCCACCATCCTTCGTGCTGTCGGAGTAGCCGACCATCACGATCTGCCGGTTGCCACGGCCGGCCAGATGCGCGGCGTAGGCCGGCTGATCGAGGATCGCGGCCAGCGTGGTGTGGGCGTGCTGCAGGTCGTGGATCTTCTCGAAGAGCGGCACGATCGCGATGTCGTGGGTCGCGACGGGCTCGCCGCGGTCGGCGGCCTGCTTCTGCGCCCACCGCCAGAGCCAGAGCACGCAGAGCACGTCGGCGGGTGACCGGGTCAGGCTCACGATCGCTCCACCGAGGCAGTCTGGGCCAAACCGCACACTGGCCCGCTGCAGCAGTTCGAAGAGGGCGAGCGTGTCGCGGGCCAGAGGCTGGAGCGTCTCTGTCGGAATCACGCCGACGGTGCCGAGGGTGTCGGTGAGCAGCCGGACCTTCGTGGCCTCGTCGTCTGACCGGAGCGCGGCGGCTTCGGCAATCCCCGCGGCCGCGAGAATCTCGGCCATGATCTCCTGGTAGGCCCGCGCATCCTGACGCACGTCGAGCCGCGTCATGTGGAGGCCGAATGTTCGCGCGAGATCGAGCCACTGCCGCACGGGCGAGTCGTCGGTCACGCCATGGTCGCGGTCGAGGCAGTCGACGAGCGTGGCCACGTCGGCCGCAAACTCCGCGGCCGAGTGATAGGCCCCCGGCAGCACAGGCTCCGCCAGGCTCGCGGCGGCGGAGCATTCGAGCCGAAAGTGGATCATCCGCAGCCAGCGGCGGTAGGCCTCGTGCGGCGGCACACCGTCGAGCACGGCGGCGAGGTCGGTCCACTCGGCCGCCAGCGACCCCAGCCGGTTTTCCAGCGGCGCCGCACCGTGCGCCTCGTGCAGGGAGATTGTGAGCATCTCGTGCAGCCGCGTGCACCATGCCAGGTGCGCGTCGATCGCGGCGGACCGCAATCGCAGGAGTGTTTCCTCGGTGATCCCGGCGGTCACAAACGGATTGCCGTCGCGGTCGCCCCCCATCCACGAGCCAAACGTGAGAAACGCCGGGATGTGAAACGCCCGTCCCGGAAACGCCGCGGCCAGCCCGCGCCGCAGCGACGCATGCACCTGCGGCACGGCCTCCCAGAGCCGTGGCATGATCGAGAGACCGCGGTCGACTTCGTCGAGCACCGTGGGCCGCGAGCCCTTGAGAAACTCGGTTTCCCAGAGGATCGCCAGCTCCGTTCGCAGGCTGGTCTCATGGGTCGCCCGCTCCCGCGGCAGCAGATCGTCGCGGTCGAGCGCCTGCAGGCTCTGCCGCATGCGGCGGAGCTTCGCGCGGATCGACCGCCGCTTCGCCTCGCTCGGATGGGCCGTGAACACCAGCTCCACCGTGAGCCGGTCGACCAGCCGCTGCACCTCGTCGGCCGACGTGCCGGCGGCTGCGAGCGCGGCGACCCCGGCCATGAGCGATTCCCCGAGCGGCTGCGGATGCCGCTGCCGCTCCCGTTCCCGCAGCACGCGCACCCGCTGGCGGTCTTCCGCGATGTTCGCGAGGTCGAAGAAGATCGAAAGGGCCCGGGCGACGATCCGCGCCTCGGCGACGGTGAGCCCCTCGATCCGGGCGGCGAGCGCCCGCTCGGCATCCGGCAGCCCCTCGCGGCGGTCGCGGGCCAGCCGGCGGATCTCGGCCACGAGGGCCGACGCCGCGGGCCCCGCTTCTTCGACGATCACGGAGTCGAGCTTGCCATCGAGCAGTCGGACATCCCGCCGCAGGAGTTCGTCATTGGCCAAGGGATTTTTTCCTCGATGCGGTGGGGCGGCGGGATGGCGGGGCTGCAGAGCATCCAGCATAGAAGAGGCAAAAAACGCGCCAAGCGCGGTAGAAACCGCGGCCCGGGGATGAACAGCCTGTTTTTGAGGGGCGATGGGGGCCGGGGCGGCGGTGCTGCTCGTGGCGGCTGTTCAACCGGTGGGCAGGCCGTGCCGTCGGAGAGGGCACGCCGTTTGGCGGCGGGCTGATCGCGGCCACAAGTCATCGCAACCAATCCAATGTAGACTGTCGGGTCTGCCCCCGTTTCCCTTCTGACGACGCCCACCACGAAAGCAGTTGTTTTGATGGCCGAGCCCAAGGCTCCCCCGCCCGCCGAACCGCAATCCCGCCCCGGCCACGTTCCCTTCGCCTCGCTCGGACTTTCTCCCGAACTGCTCAAGGCCGTTGAAAAGCTCGGCTTCGAGGAGACCTCGCCGATCCAGGCCGCCACGATTCCGCTGCTCATGGAGGGCCACGACGTCGTCGGCCAGTCGCAGACCGGATCGGGCAAGACCGCCGCCTTCTGCATTCCGGCGATCGAGCGGGTCGATCCTGCCGGACGAACGGCGCAGGTCCTGATCCTCGTGCCGACCCGGGAACTCGCCACGCAGGTGGCCGACGAGGTCCACAAACTCGCCTCTTTCAAGAAGGGCGTCCGTTCGGTGCCGATCTACGGTGGCGCGTCGTATGAGCGGCAGTTCGCGGAGCTCAAACGGGGCGCCCACATCGTGGTGGGCACGCCGGGCCGGCTCACCGACCACATGGGCCGCAACACGCTCGATCTCTCCGCGGTGACGACGCTCATTCTCGACGAGGCCGACCGGATGCTCGACATGGGCTTCCGTGACGACATCGAAAAGATCCTCGCCGCCGCGCCCGCCGAGCGGCAGACCGTCTTCTTCTCGGCCACGATCTCGCCGCCAATCCAGGCGCTGGTGCGCCGGCACTCCCGCGATGCGAAGACCGTCAAGATCGAGCAGCGGGTGGTCGCGGGCCCGCCGCTGGTCGACCAGATCTATTACGAGGTCCGCCACCATGCGAAGTTCGACGCTCTCTCGCGGCTGATCGATTTTTACGACGTGAAAAGCGGCGTGATCTTCTGCAACACGCAGCACATGGTGGAAGAACTGGCCGACGCCCTCGTGGCCCGCGGCTGCTCCGCCGAGCGGCTCCACGGCGGCATGGCGCAGCCGCAGCGGACCCGCGTGATGAACAGTTTCAAGAAGAAGGCGTTCGAGTTTCTGGTCGCCACCGACGTGGCCGCCCGCGGCATCGACGTCAACGATCTCGAACTCGTCGTCAACTACGACCTGCCGTACGACGCCGAGGACTACGTCCACCGCATCGGCCGCACCGGACGAGCCGGCCGTAAGGGGCGGGCGATCACGCTCGTGTCCGGGGCCGGCATCTACAAAATGCAGTCGATCGAGCGGTTCACGAAGACACGCATTCGCCGCGAGCACGTGCCGACGGCGGAGGCGGTGGAGAGCCGGCGGTCCGACGCCCTGTTTGAAAAGCTTCGCGGCAAGCTCGAGGCGGGCGAATTCCCCAAGCAGACGCTGCTCGTCGAACGGCTGCTCGAACAGGGCTACACGCCCACCGAGGTGGCGGCGGCGATCCTGCACCACTTCACGCCGAAGCCCTCGGCCCAGCCCGCAGCCGAGGCGATCGACAAGCCGCCCGAGGGGCGGAAGCCGTTCGTGAAGCACGGCGGCAAGCCGGGGCATTTCGAACGCCGCCGCGACGACCGCCCGCCGGGCAAACCGCGGAAGTTTGGCCCGCGCGGCAAACGCCCGTAGGACAGGCTTCAGCCTGTCGATGACATCGACAGCGTGAGCCTTTCCAACGTGCCTCTCCCAGGGGGAGAGCGTTTGTCAACCCATCACAGTTCGCCGCGCGACGGCCCACCAGCCCGGCTGGTCGAGGCCGAGGTAGGGCGAGTCGGACGGCAACGACTTCACGAGATGCCCGTGCGCGGCCTCGAGATTGTGGTACGGCATCGACGGGAAAAGATGGTGCAGGGCGTGGTAGCGGATCGAGAATGGGAAGAAGAGCCAGGTGAGCGGGTCGCTGCCGGTGAAGTTGCAGGAATCAAGAATGTGCGACTCGACGTCCACCGGCGCTCCGTCGCCGGCGAAGTGGTGGTCGGCCAGTTGCCGCATCTGGTTCATCACGAAGGTAGTGAGGCCGAGCAGGTAGAGCAGGGGAATCCGGCTCGGCGGAGCAATGCCCGCGTAGATGCTGAGCGGGATGAACGCCGCCCGCACGAAGCAGAGGAGAGTGGTGCGAGTAGAAACCGTAGAAAGACCAGCAGCGGAAAGACGAGCATGTAGAGGCTGTATCCGAGGGCGCTCCGCCAGTTGCCTCCTTCGAGCACGTTGGCGACATATTCGGGATCCTCGGGTGTGCCGTACATCCGCTGGCTGTGGTGGTCGCGATGGTGCCGCGTGAAGAATGGCGAGGGCGTCAGTGTCATCACGCCCACGAGCAGGTTCCAGGCCACCTTGAAGGTGCGCATCTCATGGTGGCCGAGGTGGCAGACCTCGTGCACGAGCGATCCGAGGCGGTAGAGCCAGAAAACGGCGAACGGGAAGGCGACGATCTGCGGCCAGGAGCCGAGCGGCGCCAGCAAATAGACCGTGGCCGCCGTGTAGGCGAGCGATAGGGCGAGCAGGAAATCGGCCCAATAGCGGAGCGGATGAACCCGGAAATAGTCGACCGGTGCCGTCTGCATCGTCTGCCGCGCCTCCCGCACCCAGCCGGGCGTGTGGAGGTCGTTGGCGGGGTCGTCGGCAGCACTCCGCGCGATACGCGTTTCCATATCGGGCGGGTCTGCAACCTGCGGCACGTGCGAATCCTTTCACTCAATCCCGAGAAAAACCAACACGCAATCAGACCAGAAACGGGTCTCACTGACCACCCCTCTTGCCCGACCGCCCCGCTCCTATCCGGGCACCGGGGCAGAATCCCGGAGCTTCGCGATGAGGGCAGAGCATCGCGATGAGGGCCAGAGCATCGCGATCATGCTCAGGGCGTCGCGATGAGGCCCTTCATTTCGCGGACGGCCTCCGCGAAGCCGACGAGTACGGCCCGGGCCACGATCGAGTGGCCGATGTTGAGCTCGCCCATCCCCTCGAGCCGCGCCACGGGCACGACGTTGCGATAGGTGAGGCCGTGGCCGGCGTTGAGCGCGAGCTTTGCCTGCCGCACCATCACGGCTCCGCGGGAGAGTTCCACGAGCCGCTCGTGGCGGTCCTTGTCGGTCGTGGCGTTGGCATACTCGCCGGTGTGGAGTTCGACGGCCGCGACACCGAGGTCGATCGCCGCGTCGATCTGTGCGGGACAGGCATCGATGAAGAGCGAGACGGAGATGCCAGCAGCATGCAGCCGCCGGACGGCCTCCGCCGTGGCGACCCTGTGGGTGACCACGTCGAGGCCGCCCTCGGTCGTGATCTCCTCCCGCTTCTCGGGTACGAGCGTCACCTGATCCGGCTTCACGCGGCAGGCGATCTCGATCATCGCCGGCGCGATCGCCGCCTCGAGGTTGAGCTTTACCTGGACGGTCTGCCGCAGCACCTCGAGATCACGGTCCTGAATGTGACGCCGATCCTCGCGGAGATGCACCGTGATCGCATCAGCCCCGCCAAGTTCGGCCAACGCTGCCGCCCATACCGGATCAGGTTCCACCGTGCGGCGGGCCTGACGGATCGTGGCAACGTGGTCGATATTGACGCCGAGAGTGGCCATGGCTGCCAGGTAGCGTGGCAGTTAACCGTTCTTTTTCAAGAGGATCACGGCATTGCCGCGGGGCGTGCGCACCTGCAGCAGCACGCCCTCGTCGGAGGATTCCTTTTCGAGCGCCGCGGTAAAATCACCGACGCTCGTCACCGGCGTGCGGCCCACCTTACGGATCAGCACGCCCGGCCCGATGCCGGCCTCCGCCGCCACGCCCTCGGGATCGACGCGATCGACGAGCACGCCGTCGAAGCCCTCGTAGGCGTCCTCGGCGACGGAATCCTTCGCCCGCACTTCGATGCCGAAGCTCTCGGAGTAGTAGGTTTCATCACCGCTGGGAAGCTTGCGGGGGCCGCGACCGCCACGCTGCGAAACCTTGTCCGGCAGCGGCTTCACCGACACGGTCAGCGTGAGGGGCTTGCCGTCGCGGAGGACGGCGAGCTTGTGCTGCTTGCCGATGCCCGACCGCTCGACCACTTCCTGCAGCGACCGCGGGCCGTCCACGGCCTGGTCGTCGAAGCCCGTGATCACGTCGAGTTCCTGCACGCCCGCATCGGCGGCCGGCGTGCCCGGCATCACCTCCGTGACGAGGGCCCCCTTCTTGTCTCCGATACCGAGCTCGCCGGCCGTCTCCTTGTCGAGCGGGCTGATCGACACGCCGAGGTAGCCGCGCTCCACTGCACCCTTGGCGATGAGCTGCTCGCTCACCCACTTGGCGAGGTTGATCGGGATCGCGAAGCCGATGCCCTGGTAGCCGCCGCTGTTGGAGGCGATGGCGGTGTTGATGCCGATCACCTCGCCGGCGAGGTTCACGAGTGGCCCCCCCGAGTTGCCGGGATTGATCGCGGCGTCGGTCTGCAGAAACTTCGCGCGGCGGATGCTGCCGAGTTCACGGCCCTTGCCGCTGATGATGCCGGCGCTGACCGTCGTCTCGAGTTCGAACGGATTGCCGATCGCGATCACCCAGTCGCCGATGTCGAGTTTGTCCGAATCACCGAGCTTCGCGGTCGGGAGATCCTTGGCGTTTTCGAGCCTGACAACGGCCAGGTCGCTTTCGGGGTCGGTTTTGATCTCCGTGGCCTTGAATTCGCGGCCGTCCGGCAGTTCGACCGTGACTTCATCGGCCCCCTCGACCACATGGTTGTTGGTGAGCACGATGCCCGTCGCATCGACGATCACGCCCGAGCCCACGCCCGACCGGGGCGGCATACCAGCACCACCGCCACCGCCGTGGAAGTCAAACCCTTCCGGCACGCCGTCGCGGAAGAAGTCTTCGAAGGGTGTGCCCTTGAACGGATTCTCGCCACCGCCACCGCGGCGATCGGGGCCTCTGGCGGGAGCCTTGCGGGCCTTTGTCTCGCTGCGGACGACCACCACGCTCGGCGAGGCGTGCTCGGCGGCATGGCGGAAGGCCTTTGAAAGCCCGGTGGCGTGCGCCATCGCTTCGGCGTCAGCCGTGGTTTCCTCACCCCGGGCAACGGGGCCCACGAGGGCGGCAGGCAGCGCCAGGGCGACGGCAAACAGGATCAATCCGCCCGCGGCGGAGCGAACGGCAAGACTCACGGGCGATGCTGTGGGCATGAATGGTTTCCTTCTGGCCGGTCGAGACGGGTTTGACGGATTCTAGGCATCCCGCGCCGAGACGGAACCGACGGATCGGTGGCCTGGGCGGATGGACGACGTTTTCTGGTACGTCCGCCGGCCGCGGATGGTTCGCGGCCGCCGGAAAACCTTCACCCCCGGGCAGGAGGCGGTTTGACATCGGCCCGAAAAAAGCCGTATTTTCTGGAGATAGAGATGCCCCACAGCCCCCGCCAAGACCTCATGCCAGCACCCGAACCACGCGATCGGACCGACGCCGCGATCGACGTCGCCGAGTGCCAACGACGGCTCGGGCATGTATTTCGGGATCCGGCGCTGCTGATCGCGGCCCTGACGCACGCCTCCGGGGCCCAGCATCGGCTCGCCTCGAACGAGCGGCTGGAATTTCTCGGCGATTCGATCCTCGGCTTCATCGTCTGCGACAATCTCTATCGACTCTTTCCGGAATCCCTCGAGGGGGATCTGACACGGATCAAGTCGGTGGTGGTGAGCCGCGAGACCTGTGGACGGATCAGCGAGCAACTGCAGCTCATCGATTTTCTGATCGTCGGCAAGGGGCTGTCGGTCAACAAGCCGGTGCCAACGTCGGTGCTCTCGGATCTCTTCGAGTCGGTCGTGGCGGCGATGTATCTCGACGGCGGGCTTGAATGCGTTCGCGGACTCGTGGAGCGGATGCTCGAGCCGGAGATCATCAAGGTCGCCTCGGGGGAATCGGGCTCGAACCATAAGTCGCTGTTGCAGCAGCTCGCCCAGCGGGATTTCGGCGTGACCCCCACGTATGAGGTTGTGGAGGAGGCGGGGCCCGACCACAGCAAGAGTTTTCACGTGTCGGCCCAGATCGGCCCCCGGCGGTATGCGCCGGCCTGGGGCCGCAATAAGAAGGAGGCCGAACAACGCGCGGCCTCGAATGCGCTGGCGGAATTGCGGACGGATCAGCCAGCCGATTGAACGGGCGATTGAACGGCTGACGGCAGTCCGTTGGGACCCCGCCCCGATGGAATCCGCCGGCGCACGAGCTCCGCTGCGTCGTGGCAACTGCCTGGTTTGCAGTGTGAAAATGCGGCGCTGCGTTTAAAAATGCGGCGCTGCGGCACGGCCAGTTGTGTGAAAACTGCGGCAATCCCGTCTGGCATACGATTTGCCAGACAGTTTGGTTATGATCAGCGTGGGTCGGAACAACTCTCACCAGGAGGCAGCCATGGACGCCATGTTTTCGACCGGTTGGACCGCCCGCATCAAGGCCCGTACGGCAGGCCGCCGCCGCTCTCGCCCTCTCGCCACGGAGCGGCTCGAGTCCCGCATGCTCATGGCCGCCGACGTCAGCGCGGCGCTCGCGGCGAATCGGTTCGTTTGGAACGGGGAGACCGTCACCGCCCGTGCCGACGCCTGGATTGTCGGCACCAACACCGCGGCGGGGTCCATGGGCATCCGCACGGGCTGGCAGACGTCGTCGCTCGGCGAGGGATTCGTCTCGCTGATCGCGCCTGGGGCGTCGCCGACCGATATCCTCGGCTGGTCGCGGACCACCGCAGGCATCCGCTCCATCGAGCCCGACCGGGTGGTCACCGCGTCGGCGCTTCCCAACGATCCTTCCTTCAGCCGCCTGTGGGGGCTCAATAATACGGCCCAGACAGGCGGGCTTGCCAACGCCGACATCGATGCCCCGGCCGCGTGGGATGTCACCACCGGATCGCGGTCGGTGGTCGTCGCCGTGATCGATACCGGCATCGACTACAACCACCCCGACCTGGCCGCGAACGTCTGGCGTAACCCCCGCGAGACGTCGGGCGACGGCGTCGACAACGACGGCAACGGCTATATCGACGACGTCTACGGTTGGAACTTCGCCAACAACACTGCCAACGTGTTCGACGACAACTCGCACGGCACGCACGTGGCCGGCACCATCGGCGCGGTCGGCAACAATGGCTCCGGAATCACGGGAGTGAACTGGCAGGTCTCGATCATGGGGCTGAAGTTCCTCGACTCCAGCGGCAGCGGCACCACGAGCGCCGCGATCGCGGCGCTGAACTACGCCACCATGATGCGGCGGACCTACGGCGTGAACATCGTCGCCACGAACAACAGCTGGGGCGGTGGTGGCGCCTCGACGGCTCTCCGCGACGCGATCACGGCCGGTGGCAACGCGGGCATCCTCTGTATTGCCGCGGCGGGCAACGAAAGCTCCAACAACGACTCCGTCGGCTCCTACCCCGCCAATTCCGTCGGCACATTCGGCCTCTCCGTGGCCGCCACCGACTCCTCGAACCGGCTCGCGTCGTTCTCGAACTACGGCGCGACGACCGTGCAGGTGGCCGCCCCGGGGGTCGGCATCTACTCGACCACCCCCAACAACACCTACGCCAGCTACAGTGGCACGTCGATGGCCACGCCGCACGTTGCCGGCCTCGTGGCGCTCATGGCGGCTGCCAACCCGCAGGCCACCGCCACGCAAATCCGTTCGACGATCCTCTCGACCGTGACGCCCGTCTCAGGCCTCGCCGGCAAGTGCTCCACCGGCGGCGTCATCAATGCCGCGGCCGCCGTGCAGGCAATCCGCGGCACGACCCCGGCGCCCCTCGCCGCGGACATCGTGGACGTCACTCCCGATCCACGGACCACGTCAGTGGGTGCCGTCCTCGTGCGATTCGGCCAGGCCGTCACCGGGTTTGATGTGGCCGATCTGTCGCTCGTGCGGAGCGGCGTCGCCGTGCCGCTTGCCGGCGCGACCGTCACCACCGTCGACAACGTGACCTGGACAGTCGGCGGCCTCGATCGGCTGACGGCGACAGCAGGAACCTACTCGTTCACCCTGAACGCCACCGGCAGCGGCATCGTCTCGAGGGATGGCGGCGTGGCGCTTGCGGCGTCGGCGTCGGACTCGTGGAGCGTGCAGGCCGCGAGCCTCGTAGATGCCGGCGACACGATCGCCACCGCCGCGCTGGTGGGGATTACGACCGGGGCACTGCGTTTCTCGGGCCAGATCGGCGACGGCTCAAATGGTTTGCGGGATGTCGACCTCTACCGGGTGACCCTGGCCGCGGGCCAGTCGCTCGTGATCGACATCGACGCCCAGTCGCTCGCCGGCTCGTCGACGCTCGACAGTTATCTGCGGATCTTCAACTCCGCAGGAAAGCAACTGGCGGCGAACGACGATGCGGCGGGCTCGCTCGACAGCTATCTCTCGGTGCGGGCCACGGTCGCGGGAACCTACTACGTGGGTGTCTCAGGTTACGGCAACTCGTCATACAACCCGAACCGGGCGGCCTCCGGAAATCGCGGCTCGACCGGCTCCTATCAGGTCAACTTCGCCTTCTCGTCGCTCGCGGCCGCTGCCGGCGTCACCCGCGTCGCCGGGTTCCGCGACACGGGGGCGACGGCAGCGGCCCAGGCGACCGCCGCAGCCTTCGCGATGTACGGTGCCAACTGGAACGCCGCCCTGCCTGCCGCCCCGGCCGGCCAGCGACAACTCCGCCGCCCGTCATGCTGATCCGACTTCGATGCCTTCGTGAGCATGCTGGCTGAGACCCTCCGCACGCGGCCCATGCGTGTGTGCGGTTATTGTCTGATGCCCAATCACTGGCACATGTTGCTGTGGCCCGAGCATGATGGTGAGGTGTCATCATTTCTTCAGCACCTCACCAACCTCCACGTGAAGCGGTGGAAAGAGCATCATTCGGAGGTTGGCTTTTTGGGCAGTCCGGCCCACATTAGGTGGCTGTCACCTTTTTTTCGGTTGCTTCCCAGACGGTGCAGGTGGGGATGTAGCCGAGTTCCCGCCGTGCGGCGCTGATGTCGAAATAGTGGTCGGTCGACATTTCTTCGGCCAAGAACCTGGTCAGCGGGGGATCCGAGGCGAGGCGGAAGGTTTTCCACGCCGTCTCGGCAATCGTCGCCAGCAACTGCGCAGTGGACGCCGAAATTCGCCGCCGCACCGGCGGCGCATCGTGGAGGGCCAATATCCTGCCGATCCATTCCCAGAGTGGAACGGGCGTGCCCTGGCTGATGAAAAAGGCCCGGCCACCGGCCGTTGGACGCTCGTCGAGGGCGGTGGCCGCCAGCACGTGGGCCGAGACACAGTCGTCGATGTACGTCAGGTCGACGAGGTTTGTGCCATCGCCCACCTGCACGAGCCGGCCGGCGCGGGCCCGCTTCAGGATCGTCGGCACGAGATTGGTGTCGCCGGGACCGAAGATGAGGTGCGGTCGCAGGGCGATCGTCCGCAGTGCGCCGCCGTGGGCCGCGAGCACCGCCCGTTCCGCGGCCGCCTTCGTTTCCGGGTAGAGCGCCCGATACCGCGACGGATAGGGCACTGATTCGTCGACGCCCCGCAGGTCGTGATCCGTGGCGACGACGCTCGGCGAACTGGTGAATACGAGTTTCGCCACACCCGCCGCACGGCAGGCCGCGATCACGTTGTCCGTGGCCGTGATGTTGCCGCGGACGAACGCCTCACGCGGTCCCCACATTTTCACGTGCGCCGCCGTGTGAAAGACGCAGTCAACGCCGGTAAAGAGTCTGGCCAGATCAACCGCCGCCTCCGGCAGGGAAAGATCATGGATCACGATGCGGATGCCTTCGGCGGCCAGGCCCGGATTGGGCCGGCGGCCGAGGGCTGTCACGTCGTGGCCACGATCCCGCAGTCGCCGGCAGAGCGCACTGCCGACGAAACCGCCCCCGCCGGTGACGAGCGTTTTCATGCGTGGCCCGCTGCGGCCGGCTGCGGATCGTCGACCTCGATGGCCGCCTGGGTGGCCGCCCAGACCGCGAGCCGGTCGCGAAAGATCTTGGCGTTGTGCCGGGCATCGACCGGGAAGGAGTGGTGAAAATAAAATCGCTCGATCGACGCCGTGACGGGATCGGCGGCACCGATCGCCCGGAGTTCACCGGCAAGCCGGTGGCGGGCAGCCATGTCGAGCGACCGCGACCGCGGCTCGACGACGAGCGCCGCCGCGCCATCGACGCCGATCAGGGCCGTGCGGCTCACCTGCGGATGGCGGTTGAAGACGTTTTCCACGGGCACGCTGTGCAACACGCGGTCTGGCGTGGCCACCACGTGGGCGCGGCGGCCGCAGAAGTAGAGCTGGCCGCTGCCGTCGAGATAGCCCATGTCGCCCATGCGGTGCCACACGAGGCCGCCCTCACTCACCTTGCTGGCCGCGGTCGCCTCTGGTCTCGAGAGATACTCGCGGCTCACCGTGCCGCCGCTGACGACGATTTCGCCGATCACCCGCTCCGGGCAGTCGGCGAGCGGTGCGTCCGCCGGTCCGGCCACGGCATGGACGACGCGGAGCGACACGCCGTCGATGGCCCGACCAACGGGAGTGCCCTGCTCGCCGGACAACGCCAGCACGGGCGGATACTCGCGCAGGTCCGTCGCGGCCGCGAGCGTCACGGGCAGCGCTTCCGTGGCGCCGTACGGCGTGAAGCTCTCCGCCTGCGGGCAGGCGGCCTTCACGAGATCGAGCGTGTTCTGCGAGACCGGCGCGCCCGCCATAAACACCCGCCGCAGTTGCGGCAATGACGTGCCCGTCTGCCGGCAGTATTCGGCGAGCTTCGTCCAGAGCGTCGGCGAACCGAATGACGTCTGGTTGCCGAGGTCGCGCATCACGCGGATGATCTGCTTGGGCACGAGCGCAAGCGGGCGGCTCGGGTCGAGCGGCGGGAAGATGCTCCCCACGCCGAGGGCCGCGGTGAAGAGGCTGAAGACGGGTAGCAGCGGCAGATCCTGCTCGCCGCCGCGGAAGCCGAACTGGCCGCGAAACACGGCGAGCTGCTCCGTGAGCATGCGGTTGGTGAAGATCACGCCCTTCGGCCGGCCGGTGGCGCCCGACGTGAAGGCGACGAGGGCCGCGTCGTCGGCCTGCCGCAGAATCGGCGCCGGCGGCCCGCCCGCGGGCTTGAGCAGGTTGCGCAGCCGCGTCGCGCCAAACAGCGGTAACCTCCCGGCGACGACGCAGAATCGGAGCGAGCCAAACAATTCCGCGGCCTTGAGGCGGAGCAGATGGGCCTTGGGCACGCCGATGAATCCGCTCGGCTGGGCCTCCTGCATGCAGGCCACCACCGCATCGACGCCCATGCCCGGATCGATGAACACGGGCACCGCACCGCGGCCCATCACGGCGTAGCTCAGCGCGAGAAAGTCGGCGCCCGGGGTCACGAGCATGATCACCCGCTCGGCAGCCCGCAGGCCGGCCGCTGCGAGGCCGTGCTCGTAGGCGTTGATGCGGGAAGTGAGCGCCGCAAAATCGATCGCGTCATACCGCGGCCGGTCACTCCAGCGGGGAAACGAGACCTTCGTCACCGCCGACACCCAGGGCGCCGCCGCGGCCGCCGTCTGCAGCGCCGCATAGAGACCGTTCGCCGGTGGCCGTGGTTCCGTGGCCGCGTCGTGCCGCACGGCGCTCGATTCGTGGTCTGAGCCGCTGCCCAAATTGCTGCCTGAAGCAAGTGAAGCTGGGGCCGGCGCACCGTCGGAGGCCGACATGAGCGGCCGCAGGAAATCATGCACCGCAGCGACCGACTGCTCGGCCGCGTCTTCGAGCACGAGATGCGAGGCCTCCGGAATCTGCACCACGTCGGCCTGCGGGAAGCGGGCGGCGACGTGGCGGAGGATCTCCGGATGAAAGCAGGGATCTTTCATTCCCCAGAGGATCTTCACCGGCTTGCCTGCGAGTGCCGGCAGCCGGGCCATCATGTCGTCCATCACGGCAGCCGTGGGATGGAAACGGGAAAACGGGATGTCACGGACGAAGCCCCAGATGGCCTGGCGGCCGGCATGGGTGCGGTAGGGGCGATGGTAGCCCTGCCTGATCTCCTCCGGCAGGGCGTGGACGACGCCGAACGACGTCAGCAGTTTCACGAACCGCATCGTGTGCTGCGTGAGCAGCCTGCCGATCAAGGGTGATGCAGCCCGCCTGATCATCCCGGGGAGCAGGGCCGTCTCCGCGAGGGTGGTGTTGAAATAGATCAGCCGCTCGACAGCGGCGGGGCGGCGCACCGCGAGACCCGTGCCGATCGGGCCGCCCCAGTCGTGCATCACCAGCGAAAAGCGGTCGACGCCCAGCTGGTCAAGGAGCTCCTCCAGATGGCCGATGCGGTTGGCCGCGCGGAAGAAGACGTCCGCGGGCTGGTCGGAAAGACCGCAGCCGACATGATCGGGCACGATCACCCGGAAGTCTTGCCGCAGGCTGGCGATCAGATTGCGGAATAGAAAACCCCAGGTGGGGTTGCCGTGCAGGCAGACGATGACGGGGCCGCTGCCCTCGTCGATGTAGTGCATGCGGTGGCCCGGCGATGCACCGGCGCCCGCGGCAGCGCCGCGTCCGACCGTGGCGAACCGCGATGGAAACGGATAGAGCGGCCCGAACGGGAACGGGGCCGGCTCGTGGTCGCGGCTTGGCAGGACGGGCTCGATGGCAGGGGCTCCGCTCGTGGCGTTCGTGGCGTTCATAGCGTTCGTGGGGCGTTCAGGCGTTGGTGATTGGCCTGCTCCCAGCGGCTACCACTGAAACCCGAGAAACCGCGTATTGAGCCCGCTGCCAAACGCAGTGAGCAGCACCTTCTGTTCGGGCTGGATATTTTTCTCATCCGCGCCGATCGCCAAGGCCGCGGGCAGCGCAGCCGAGACCATGTTGCCGTAACGCTTGTAGATCGCAAAATCCTTGTCGAAGTCGAGACCCATCTCCCGATAGAAGGCCTCGTTCACCTGCCGGCCGACCTGATGGCAGAAGACGTGATCGACCTGGTCCTTCGACCAGCCGAGCGACGCGGTGACATCGGGGAAGGCACGGCCGCCGAGCTTCGCGGCCGCGATCATCAGCTGGGCAGCGTCGGAGGTCATGATCGGCGCGATCTCCTCCCCCTGGCCGACGCTGAAATCGCCATTGCCGATACAGAGCTGGTGGTGCTGCGATGCCGAACGGGCCACGCCGCCGACAAACTTGTGGCCGCTGGTCGCGATGCTCTCGTGGCAGAGCACGGCCGCCACGGCGCCGCAGCCGAGGGTCAGGGTGGGGAGCATCTGCAGGAGTTTGTCGCGGGTGATGCCGCGATCGCCGAGCAGTTGCTCGCAGGTGGTGTGCACCACCTTCGAGATGTTCTCGCCGGAACAGATGATTCCCGCCTGCACGGTGCCCGCCTCGATGAGATGAGCGAGCATGATCATGCCGTCGCTGAACCCGATGCAGGCGTTGGTGATGTCGAGCACCAGCGACTCCTCGGGGATGCCGAGATTGTGGTGCACGAGACAGGCGGTGGCCGGCTCGAAAAAATCCCGCGACACGGAGCAGTTGATCAGGGCGCCGATCTGGTCGGGGCGGAAGCCCGAGCGGTCGAGGGCCTCGCGGGCGGCCAGAGTGGCGACGGAGCTGGGAGTCACGTCCGTGGGCCACATGCCCCGGGTGGTCACGCCGCTGACGCGTTCCAGGGTGCCCGCCGGAATCTTCAGCCGCTGATAGGCCGGCGCGATCCGTTCCTCGATCTCCGCAGAAGACAAGAGCGTGGTGGGGAAGTGCAGGCCGAACGACTCAACGCAGACATGCTCGAACCGAAACGAAATCATCAAGTGCTCCTTCACTGACCCGGCTATCCAGCAACGCGCGGCCATCTGCCGCCGCAGGACACCGGCCGGCCGCGCCGCGTGGCACGCCCGGACTGAACAATAAGCCGACACTCCAAAGGATAAACGATTCCGCCGCCGCTCAGGAGGTCGCGATGGTTTACCAGCGGGGAATTGCCGCCTGTCAGCCCGGAACGCCCGCCGGCTCGGCCGGTATTCCGTGGCGCACGGGGAATGCTGCAGCCGCCGTGGGAAAGGCCTGGAGTTGCCGCATGGTGGTCTTTCCGACGCAGATGTCGAGCATTCTGCCGAACCGCCGAAACACGCCCTCCTGCCGATAGGGGAGGTGATGCTCGAGGCACAGCGCCTTTACCCGCGGCTGGATCAGGCAATATTGCCGCATGGGGAGGTCGGGGAAGAGATGGTGCTCGATCTGGTAGTTGAGCCAGATGCTCAGGTAATCGACGAGTTCCGGGCCGCACCGGTAGTTTGCCGAGCCCAGCACCGAGGTGACGTAAAACTCCTCCTTGCGACCGTAGTGGAAGCGGAACCGATAGAGATCGTCGGCCGTGTGATTGGGGCCGATCACGAGGAAGGCATGGGCGTTGGTGATCGCCTCGGCGAGCAGTTTATTGATCAAGACCGCCACGGCCGCGCCCAGGCCGAGCGGCAGGAACAGCAGCGGCACGACCCCGAAATGCCATGTGGCATAGGGGGCGTAGCAATGCAGCCAGAGCCGCCGCACAGCCGGCCGCCGGAAGTCGAGCACGCTGCCCACCGTCAGCACGGCCGCCGACTCCTGCCGTGGTCGCCGGCCGCCACCGGGATGCATGACGCTGAGCGAGTTGGGGGCGTAATAAACGATCTTCCAGGTGCAGGCCACGATCGCGACGAGAGCGTATTTAAAAAATACTGGAATCCGCATGCGGCGGAGGAACTCGAGATGCCGCTCCGCGACGTCGGGATCACCGTCCTCGCCGGTGTGGTAGTGATGAAGAATGTTGTGCTCGTAGTCCCAGGCTTCTGGCAGGAGCCAGTCGAACCAGTCGACATACCGCCGCCAGCCGCGGGCGAAGACCTGACTCGTGTAGCGGCGGGGAATGCCGGGAACGCGGTCGTATCCGCGGTGCAGGATGTGATGCGCGAGCAGCCAGCGCGTGAACTGCCCGAGGCTGAGCAGAAACGCGCTGAGTGGATTGGGAATCACCCAGGCCGTGGCATAGCCCAGAAGGGTGGCGGCGCGGCCATACCGTTCGATCCGCCGCAGGTGGGCGAAGTCGGCCGGTCCGATGCTCGCATGGGCCTCGGCCTTCAGCCGGTCGATGGCCGCGCAGAAGCCGGCGACGTCGATGCGGTCGAATTCTCCTGGCGTCGCTGTCTCGGAAGCGGGTGTCATGGAGAGAAGGATAGCCGGGTCGGGGGCCGCTCGACATCCTCCCAACCGATAAGTCGCTGCCTGGCCGGTAGCGGGACCCAGGCGACGGCGTGGGCCCGCCGCCTTGGCAACGGTGCCGTCTGCTCAGGCGAGCACCGGCTGGATGACGTGGCCGTGCACGTCGGTCAGGCGGCGTTCGATGCCGTTGTTGTAGAACGAGAGCCGGGTGTGATCGAGTCCGAGCAGATGCAGGATCGTGGCGTGGAGATCGTAGATCGTCGCCACGTTCTCCACGGCCTTGTAGCCGAAGTCGTCGGTCGCGCCATATGAGAATGCCCGCTTCACGCCGGCTCCGGCCAGCCAGACGGTGAAGCCTGAGGGATTGTGGTCGCGGCCGCTGGCCCCCTTCTGAAAGGTCGGCATCCGACCAAACTCCGTGACCAACGCCACGAGCGTGTCCGCGAGCAGGCCTCGGTCCTTCAAATCGCGGAGCAGGCCTGCCACCGGCTGATCGAGAATCGGCCCGTGCACGCCATACTGCTTCACGAGCGTCTTGTGGCCGTCCCAGTTGCCCACGCCCTCGCCCATCGCATAGGCGCCGTTAAAGAGCTGCACGAACCGCACGCCCTTCTCGATCAGCCGCCGGGCGAGGATGCAGTTGCGGGCGAATCGCGCCTTGGTCGAATTCTGGGTGTCGTCGGCGCCGTAGAGCTTGAGCGTTTCGGCCGACTCGTCGCCCAGGTCGGAGATCTTCGCGGCCGAGAGCTGCATCTTGGCCGCCAGTTCATAGGCGCTGATCCGTGCGGCGAGATCGGAGTCGCCCGGGTGGCGGGCGAGATGATCGTCGTTGAGCATCTTGATGAAGTCGCGGGTGGCGAGGTCGGCGTCTTCGGAAATGCTGCCCGGCCGAAAGAGGTTGGGAATCGGCCTGTCGGCATTGAACGGCGTGCCCTGGAAAACGGCCGGCAGGAAGGCCGACTGCCACTGCCGCGGGCCGATCTGCGGACCGCCGCGCGGATCGGGGATCGCTACGAAGGCGGGCAGGTCGCTGCACTCGCTGCCGAGCGCATAGGTCGCCCAGGCCCCCACGCTCGGAAAGCCGTCGAGCGTAAACCCCGTCGCCATCTGGTTCTCGGCCGGACCGTGTGTGTTGCTCTTGGCCGTCATCGAGTGGATGAAGCACATGTCGTCGGCCATCTCGCCGAGCAGCGGCAGGAGGTCGCTCGTCATCTTGCCGCTCTCGCCGCGCGGCTTAAAATCCCACTGCGGCTTGATCAGGTTGCCCTGCTCGCCCTGAAACGTGATCAGCTTTTCGCCACCCTCGATCGGCATGGGCGTGTCGTGCCGCTTGATGAGCTCCGGCTTGTAGTCGAATGAATCGACGTGGGAGAGCGCGCCCGAGCAGAAGATGAGCAGCACATTTTTTGCCTTGGGCGTGAAGTGCGGCTTTCGCGCCGCGTAGGGCTGCGATGGATCGATGAGCGGGCGGATCGGTGGCTCGGCGCCGAGCAGCCTCTGTTCGTGAAGGAGCGTAGCCAGCGCGATGCTGCCGAGGCCCGTGCCGCCAAGCTGGAGGAATCCGCGGCGGTCGAGCATCCTGCGGCCGGCATTGGAGAGGTCATGTTGCATGGATTCGCTCCTCCGGACTAGTAGACCGTGATGAATTCACTTGCGTTATAGAGGCTGCGGCACAGCATCTTTAGGCCGTGCTCTTCGACGAGTTGCCGACCGGCGGCCAGTTCGGCGGGCGACGGCTCGCGGCCGAAGGCGAGGACCACCGCCCGGCCCACCTGCTTCCCGGAATCCTCTCCGGCCTCCCGCTGTACCCGATCCGCGAACCGCTTCGCCTGGTCGAGGAGGAAGTCACCGTTGAGCATGTTGAGCGCCTGCAGCGGCGTGGTGCTGACCGTGCGCTTGGGCTGCACCTGCCCCGCGTCGGGGCAGTCGAAGGCGCCGAAGAACGAATCCAGTTCGGCCCGCGGCTTGCTCTGGTAGACCATGCGACGGAAATCGTTTGCCGTGAAGCTGGTCTTCGTCGTGTAGACCTTCACGTAGTTGGTGTTGGGCTCGAAGAGGTCGAAGCCCGGCCCGCCCAGCTTCGGGTCGAGGCTACCGCTCACGGCCAGGATCGAGTCACGGAGCGGCTCGGCTTCGAGCCGGCGGGGTGGATACCGCCAGAGCAGGCGGCTGTCGGAGTCGCTGGCCAGGCCGTCGGGCCGGGCAGTGCTCCGCTGTCGGTAGGTGCGGCTCGTAACGATCAGTCGGTGCAGCGACTTGAGCCTCCAGCCGCCGTCGATGAGTTCGCTCGCCAGCCAATCGAGCAGTTCCGGATGGCTGGGTCTGCCGCCGTTGACGCCGAGGTCGCTCGGCGTATCGACGATCCCCGTGCCGAAATGATAGTGCCAAAGCCGGTTGGCGATCACGCGGGGCGTGAGCGGATTGTCGGGCGAAGCGATCCACTCGGCGAGCCGCTTCCGCCGTTCCTGCTCGGGCGCGTTGGCCGGGAGATCCCAGGAGTTGCCGAGCTTCGTGAGACTCCCGGGCGCGATCTCCTCGCGTGGGGCCATCGGATCACCACGGAAGAAGCGATGCGTCGTGCCGGGCTGGACGAATTGGCCGATGTAGGCCTTCGGCACGTCCTTCAGCTGCTTGATGCTCTTCTCCGCCTCGGCCACCTGCGCGGTGAGAGACTCCGCCTCCGCCCGTTCGTTGGGAGAGAGCGATGCAAAGTCGGGGGCAGCGGCCGCGTTGCCGCCATACGGAATGCGGTCCTTGTCGCTCGCCACCGTCTGCCACTTCGTCCCGTCGTTCGAGACGGCCACTTCATAGCGAGTAGCGACGCGGTCAGAGAACTGCGGGGTCGGGCTGCGGTCACGGCTCCAGACAACACGGTGAATCTCGGCCGGCTCCTTGAACGCCAGCTGCACCCAGCCTTTGCCTGCCTCGTTCGAGATCCACGACCGAGCGTTGCCGTACTGCCCGTCGTTGACGTGCTCGAGCTTGTGGATCTCGTGGCCGGGCAGCGTGCTCGACGCAGTAGCCGTTGCTGTCCGCGCGACATTCGTGCCGTCGGTGGCGAACACCTCCAGTTCGTCGATGCAGGGCTGCGAATTGCCTGTGGTCGCAAGCACGGTGAGCCGCAGGAACGCCGCTCGCGTGGCCGGAAACACGTCGACGTTCTCCTGCGGCGACACCTGTGTCCGCTGCGGGGCGGGTGCGCCAGCGGCCTGGGCTGCCGCGCGGAGCTCGCCGAGCCGCTCGTTGGCCGTCGCGATCTCGCGCTCCACGGCTGCGATCTGCTGCTGTCGCTCGGCGTCTTCCTTCGGATTGGGGATCGGCCGTTCGCCGTGCTTCACGCCCTCGAACACCGCCTTGATTCGGTAGTAATCGGTCTGAGGCACCGGGTCGAACTTGTGATCATGGCAGCGGGCGCAGCCGACCGTAAGGCCCAGGAACGCCGATGCGGTGGTGCTCACCATGTCGTGCAGTTCGTCGGCCCGCTGGTTCGACGTGAGCACGATGTCTGGCGACTTGACCTGGTCGTACGGCCCGCCCACGAGGAAGCCAGTGGCGGGGTGGACGCCGAAGGCATCGCCGGCGATCTGCTCACGTACGAACTGATCGAACGGCTTATCGTCGTTGAACGCGGCAATGCAATAGTCGCGGTACGGCCAGGCATTGGGGCGGGCCGTGTTCGTCTCGAAGCCATGGCTCTCGGCGAACCGCACGACGTCGAGCCAATGCCGCGCCCAGCGCTCGCCGTAATGGGGAGACGCGAGCAATCGATTGACCAAAGCCTGGTAGGGGCCTTCGACGCCGCCGGCCGAACGGCAGGCATTCTCGAAGGCCGCGATCTCCTCCGGCGTGGGCGGCAGGCCGACGAGGTCGAACGACACCCGCCGGATGAGCGCGCGCGGATCGGCCTCGGGATTGAACACGAGTTTTGCCGCCGCGAGCTTTGCGGCGATGAACGCATCGATGGGATTGGGAGACTGCCCGGGATCTCCAGCAGCGGGAGCCTGCGGCACGTCCGGCCGCTTGATCGGCTGAAACGCCCAGTGGTCGGCACCCTTCTCGGGCTTCGCTTCACCTGCGGGCAGCATCGATGCCGGCAGCGACTCGAGTTCGTCGGGCCAGATCGCGCCCGCCTCGATCCACGCCCGCACGAGGTTTTGCTCGTCGGGGGAAAGCGGATCGCCGTCGGCCGGCATCCGCGACTCCTTGTCGTCGGTGCTGATCCGCACGAAGAGTTCGCTCTCCGCCGGCTTCCCGAAAACGATGCCTGCCGTGCCGGAATCGCCCCCCTTGATCGCCTGCCCGCGCTGGTCGATCCGAAATCCGCTTTCGGCGGACTCCGGCCCGTGGCAGGCGGCGCACTTCGCCGCGAGCAGCGGCGCGATGGCGGACCGAAAATGGAGAGCTGCCTCGTTGGCTGCCTCAACTTGGCTCGGCTCTGCACGGGCGACTGCGGACGCAGAACCGGTCAGGCAACTCGCTGAGAGAACAGCCACGACCGTCACGACAGCGCTTGGAACATGTTGCTTGCGTGCCATGTGGACTCCTGCGGTTCGCGCCTGCTCCGACCTGCACCGATTTTATCGTCCCGCTATCCCGTGAGCCCTACTGCATCCGCCGGAAAAGTCTTACGTTTTGTCGAGCCCGCCCTGCTTCAAAGCAGCAAGTCCCGTACTTTTTCCTAAAACTATGACGCCGCCACCAACTGAAATCCAGCGGGAAGTTAGTAAACGCGCGCGGCCAATTATGAAACATCCCGCAAGTTGTATCATTCGCGGACGGGATGTCGCGGAGTGGGTAGCCTTTACTCAGGTGAATCGATCCCCACACCAGCGGAGACCTGCCCAGTGACGCCGTCAGCCCAACCATCCGATCGTTCGCCGACATCCTCCACCAACCGCCGCACCTTTCTGGGACGGGCCGGCCAGATGGCCGCAGTCGCCGGCGGATTCGTCGGGACGGCCCGCGGCGCCGACGAGGCCAAACCAGCGGCGCCGCCCGCCGTGCAGCCGGGCGGCAGCGACGAGATCCGCGTTGCTCTGATTGGCTGCGGTGGCCGTGGCGGCGGCGCTGCCGTCGACTGCCTCTCCGTGAGTGCGGCTCCGCTCAAGCTCTACGCCATGGCGGACGTTTTCCCGCAGGCGATCGAGACCCGTGTCAAAGCGCTCCAGGAGCAATTCAAGGAAAAGGTCGACGTCCCCGAAGACCGCCGGTTTCTGGGATTCGAGGCCTACAAGCAGGCGATGGATGCCTTGCGCCCCGGCGACATCGCGATCCTCACCACGCCGCCGGGCTTCCGGGCCCCGATGTTCCGCTACGCGATCGAAAAGGGTCTCCATGTCTTCATGGAGAAGCCGATCTCGGTCGACGGGCCGAGCACGCGGCGAATCATCGAGCTCTCGACGCTCGCCGATGCGAAAAACCTCAAGGTGGGCGTCGGCCTGATGGCCCGCCACAACAGCGCCCGCCAGGAGCTTTTTCAGCAACTCCGCGAGGGTGCGGCGGGCGACATCATCACGCTCCGCGGCTACCGCATGCACCCGGCAGTGCAGGGCTGGGACCTCTTCCCCGGTCCGCCCAAGGGCATGACGGAACTTCAGTTCCAGGTGAAGCGGTTCCACTGCTTCCTCTGGGCCAGCGGTGGCATCTACAGCGACTACTACATCCACCACATCGACGAGGCGTGCTGGATGAAGGATGCCTGGCCGGTGAAGGCCGAGGCCGTCGGCGGCCGCCAATTCCGCGGCAAGATCGACGACCAAAACTTCGACACCTACGCCGTCGAATACACGTTTCCCGACGGCACGAATTTCTTCTATGCCGGGCGGACGGTGCCCAAGCTCGAGTCGAAGTTCGGCGTCTTCGGAAACGGCTCGAAGCATGCCTTCCGCATCTCGGGGAACGGCCACAATCCCGCTCGATCGGCCATCTTCAAGGGGCAGGAAATCGACGACAAGAACAAGGTTTGGTCGCCCAAGGAGCCGGAGACCAATCCCTACCGACAAGAGTGGGTCGATCTCGTCGCGGCGATCGTGAACAACACGCCCTTTAACGAAGCCGTCCGCGGGGCCCAGGCAAGCCTCGTGACCGCGATGGGGCGTTTCGCAGCCCACACCGGCCGGCTCGTCACCTACGACGAGATGCTCAACTGCCCCGACGACCTGACGGCGGGAGTCGATTCACTCACCGACTCGTCCCCGGCGATCCTGCTCGCCAACGCCGACGGCACCTATCCCGTGCCATCGGCAGGCCGCTTCAAGTTCGAATACCGCGATTGACTGAGGCTGCTGGGCATGCTCAACGGCTCCGTCGCTGCCGTTCCACCGCACATGCTTCTTGCCGATCCCGACAAGGTGGCCAGCATCAAATATCACTGCGTGGTTGCGCTCGAGCCAAGGAGTTCAAGCCGCAGACTACACGGCGATTTCAGGATCTGTGGGCGAAGCGATATGGATGAACGAGCGACCAGGTTCCGAAACAACTCGCGCGGCGACTTCGTGGCCTAGGCATCCAGCAGGCTGCCATCGACCCACACGCGGACGCCCTCCTGTCGGGCGTAGTCCGTGGTCTGCGGGGAGATCGATTCGCAGGCGACGAGCGGGATGGCGGGGAGCCCGGCCTTGACGAGGCACGCGGCCCGCCGGGCAGCCCGCATCACGTCATCAGCGTCGGCCTTGTATGACACCTCGCCGACAACATAGGTGGGCTGGCCTTCGACCGTGCCCGAGGCAACGACATCGGCGCGGAGAAAGTCATCGACTGCTGCCTCTGCCAGCTTCGGCTCGAGCTGGTCGATCAGGTCGGATGCCTGAATGACCTGCCCCCTCCGCAGGAACCGACCAAGGTACGAGGGCAACCGGTCGCGGAACTTCAGTTCCAAAAGCGTGCCCTCGTGCCGATCGGATCGGATCACAAGCTGATTCAGGATCGTCGAGAAAGATGTCATATTGACGGCAAGTTCCTCGACCCGAGATTCGGTACGGGCCTGTGCCTCGGCAAGTTCCTCGACCCGAGCCTCGGTGCGGGCCTGTGCCTGGGCAAGTTCCTCGACCCGAGCCTCGGTGCGGGCCTGTGCCTGGGCAAGTTCCTCGACCCGAGATTCGGTACGGGCCTGTGCCTCGGCGAGGTTCGTCATCGCTGCTTCGAGGCGGGAGCTATCGGTATCGACCGATTCGCGGAGGATCCGCATATCCTCCTTCGTCGCGGCGTTTTTGGCTTCTTCAAACATCTTGCCGAGCGCCTCAGCGAACCCCTTCGCTCGCTCCTCGCCGAGGATCGATCGGAACTGCTCGTAGATCGCAAATGTATTCATGAGGGCCACCATGTGCCGTACCTCCCTGGATTGTAGCAACGCCCGCCCGGCTGGGCGGCGCATCGGCAAGAATATATACGGGCGTTCACTCCACGAACAAGGGGTGTTTCTGGACAGCCGGGCGGCCATCGCTCAGGGCCTGCGGCGGCCCGCTATGCGGCAATCCGCTCGACCTTGCCGACGACCAGGCCGTAGCAGACCGCCCCGGCGATCGCCGTCACGGCGATGTAGGTGATCGCCGGCGCGAAGTCGCCGCCCTTCACGAGGTAGCCGATCACGATCGGAACGCTCACGCTCGCGAGGTTGCCGACGAAGTTGAACATGCCGCCGGTGAGCCCCAGCAGCCGTTCGGGCGCGATCGCCGACACGAGCGACCAGGTGATCGACGCCAGGCCGTTGCCGAAGAAAGCGAGCGACAGGAAGAGGATCACGAGCGCGGGGCTCTCGACGTAATTGGCCCCGATGATCGACGAAGAGATGAGCAGGCCCGTGATGATCGGCAGTTTGCGGGCCATGCCGAGCGACCAGCCCGCGCGGACGAGCCGGTCGGACAGGATTCCCGAGCAGTTCACGCCGGCAAACGCCGCCAGGAACGGCACGGAGCCGAGGATCCCCGCCTTGATGAAATCCATGCCGCGGAAGTCGACGAGATACGTGGGAAACCAGGTGAGGAAAAACCAGAGCGTCGAGGTCAGGCAAAACTGGCCGAGGTAGAGCCCCCAGAGCTTGCGATGCGAGACCACGGTCGCGAGATCCGACCAACGGAAACCGGGACGGGTTTTCTGGGTCGCCGCGAGATCGACGAAGCCGCCACCCTCGCGGATGAGGGCGATCTCGGCGGCATTCGCGGCGCGGCACTCGGTCGGCTCCCGGTAGCAGGCATACCACACCGCCGCCCAGAGCACGCCCACGCCGCCGGTCACGAGAAACACCATCTGCCAGCCGAAGGCCTGTTGCAGGGCATAGAGCACGGGCGACAGGAAGGCGAGGCCGACGAACTGGCCCGACGTATAAAACCCGACGGCGGTCGCCCGCTCCCGCTCGGGAAACCAGGTCGTGACCACGCGGCTGTTGATCGGATACGACGGCGCCTCGAGCGCCCCGACCAAGAGTCGCAGACCGATGAGGCCCGCCACGCTGCCCACGAACCCCAGCCCGATGGTGGCGAGCGACCAGAGCGCGATCGCGACGGGGTAGAGGATTCGCGGTGGAATCTTGTCGACGAGCCAGCCGCCGGGCACCTGCAGGGCCGCGTAGGTCCAGCCGAAGGCCGCGAGGATATAGCCCTTCTGGGCGTCGTCGAACCCGAGATCCCTGGCGAGCTGCGGCGCGGCGACGGAGAGATTGGCCCGGTCGAGGTAGTTGATCACCACCGACACGAAGAGCATCCCCGCGATGAGATAGCGGGCCCGCGTGGGCTGGGCCGTGTTGCGATCGCTCACCATTCGGCAAAGCTCCCGTCGGCGTGCCGCCAGATCGGATTCCGCCAGCGGTGGCCGACGGCGGCCCGCTCCTTGACGTAGTCCTCGTTGACCTCGATGCCGAGGCCGGGGCCGGAGGGGATCTTCACGTAGCCGTCAGCGTAGTCGAAGACTTCGGGATTCTTGACGTAGTCGAGCAGGTCGTTGCCCTGGTTGTAGTGGATGCCGAGGCTCTGCTCCTGGATGAAGGCGTTGTAGCAGTTGGCATCGAGCTGGAGGTTCACCGCCAGCGCGATCGGCCCGAGCGGGCAGTGTAGGGCGATCGCCACGTCGTAGGCCTCGGCCATCGTCGCGATCTTCTTCGTCTCGGTGATACCGCCGGCGTGCGATGGGTCGGGCTGGAGGATGTCGACGTAGCCGTCCTGCAGAATCTGCTTGAAGTCCCACCGCGAATAGAGCCGCTCGCCGAGGGCGATCGGGATGTTGGCAAGGCCGGCAAACTCCTTGAGCGAGTCGGCATGCTCGCTCAGGACCGGCTCCTCGATAAACATCAGCCGGTAGGGCTCGAGCTCCTTGAAGAGCACCTTGGCCATCGGCTTGTGCACGCGGCCGTGGAAATCGACGCCGATCCCGAAGTGCGGGCCCACGGCCTCGCGGATGGCGGCAACGTTGGCAAGCACCCGGTCGACCTTCTCGAACGAGTCGACGTATTGGAGTTCCTCGGAGGCGTTCATCTTGATCGCGGTGAATCCCCGTGCAGCCCGCTCCTTGGCCTGGGTCGCCGTCTCCCCCGGCCGGTCGCCGCCGATCCAGGAATAGACCCGGATCTTGTCGCGGACTTTTCCACCCAGCAGGTCATACACCGGCACGCCGAGGGCCTTGCCCTTGATGTCCCAGAGGGCCTGGTCGATGCCGGCAATCGCACTCATGTGGATCGCGCCGCCGCGATAAAAGCCGCCCCGGTAGAGCACCGTCCAGTGGTCTTCGATGTTCCGCGGATCCTTGCCGATCAGATAGTCGGCGAGTTCATCGACGGCGGCGGCCACGCTATGGGCCCGCCCCTCGACCACGGGCTCGCCCCAGCCGACGACGCCCTCGTCGGTCTCCACCTTCAGGAAACACCAGCGGGGCGGCACGATAAACGTGGTGAGCTTTGTGATCTTCATGCGGTTGGTCCTCGCGGGATGGATCGCCAGGCGGCAACGAATGCGTTGGCGGTTTTTCGGACGTCGGCGGCCGTCATGCCGGGCTTATAGAGCGCCGAGCCGAGCCCAAACCCGTCGGCACCCACAGCGACAAACGCGGCCATGGTTTCGGGTGCGATGCCCCCCACGGGCACGAGCGGCACGTCGCGTGGCAACACGGCCCGCCAGGCTTTGACGACGCTCGGCGGCATCTGCTCGGCGGGAAAGAGTTTGAGCACGTCGGCGCCCGCCTCGAGTGCGGCGAAGCCCTCGGTGGGCGTGGCGACTCCGGGGGCGCTCCAGAGGCCCGCGGCCTTCGCGGCCCGGATCACGTCGGGATTGGCGTTGGGCGACACGATCAGCGTACCACCGGCAGCGGCCACGTCGTGCACCTGAGCGACCGTGAGCACGGTGCCCGCACCAATCCGGGCCCGATCGCCAAACGCCGCGGCGAGCCGTCGGATGCTTTCGAGCGGCTCCGGCGAATTGAGCGGGATCTCGATCACGTGGAAGCCCGCGTCGAGGAGCGACTGGCCGATGGGCACCGCGCTGTCGGGCAAAATGCCCCGCAGGATTGCGATCAGGGGCAGAGCAACAAAATGCGGATCGATCGGGCGATGGTCAGGCATCGGCAAAACTCCCCGGTGATGTGGCCGCGGCAGACACGAGCCCGGCTGCGGCGGCAATGGTCCAGAGTCCAGCCGCGGCAGTATCGCCGAGCACCCGCACGTCCGTCACGCCGAAGATGCCGAGCGCCTCGCGGTAGCGGTCGCAGAGCGCCGCTTCGCCGCTGAGCACGAGTGGCGGGAGCGGTTCGCCCCCACGGGCCGCAAGCCCGCTGCGGATCTCCTCGCCGACGAGCAGGCCCGAGAGATAATCGAGGCTGGCCGCGGCCGGAAGATCGCCGGCAAGCCAGAGGCTCCGCGTTGTGAAGAGCCGTCCGGCGATTCCGCTCGGGCCGCTCTCCTGAGCCACGGTCACTCCCTGCCGAAACGCCGCCGCGTCGATGGTATGAGGGGCAGCGGACGTGCCGGTTGGATCGGCCTCGCGGGCCGGTCTCCCCAGGAGTGAATGGTCGCGAAGCAAGGCAAAGAGTTCACCGGTCATGAACGTCTGCAATCGTTCGATTCGCCCGGCGCGAACGACCGCCCACTTGCTGTGCGTGCCCGGCAGGATGAAAAGCGACCGAGCGGCAAGCGTTGGGTCCGCTGCGAGCGCCCCGATGATCTGCGTCTCCTCGCCGCGCATCACTTCGGGCAGGCGGCCCCGCTGCATCAAGCCGGGCACGATCGCGAGCGGGCCGGTGCCCGTGTCGAACCGCAGGAGTCCAGCGGCGAAGCTCGCGGCATCGGCGGGGCAATCGACATAGGCCGCCTCCCGCCAGCCTTGACGGCTGCCCACCATGCCGCTGGCCAGCACGGGCAGGTCGGGCCGACTGGAAAGCCACGCGCCGGTGACCCCGCGGTAGGCTTCGGCATACCCTCCGGAAGGAAGGTGCTGGATGCCCCACGGCTGGCGAATCGTCTCGATCACGGAGCCATCGGCGGCAACGAGATACCCCCGCAGTGACGACGTGCCCCAGTCGAGACCGATCAGTGCTGGTTGACCTGAATTCGCCATAAGGTCACCATGCTACTGGCTGCTAGCCTCAGTGCCAGAGGCTATCTGCCGCTATCGATCATTCCACCACCATCGAGAGGAGTGAGGCATGACGTATTTTTGCGACGTGGCGATGTTCGTTGCCGGGGCGCTGGCCTTTCTGATCGCGGGCGACCTGGAGGGGGTGCTCGACAACGGCGTCGCCTTCCCGAAAAACGCCCGGCTGGAAGTGGTGTCGGCAACCGGTGCGGCGAGCGAGGGCCCGGCCTGGGACCCGGAGTGGGGCATCCTCTCGACCGGCAAGGGCTCCATCAACCGCCACGCGATCGATGGAAATCACAGCGTGCTCCGCGAGCAGGCCGGTGCCAACGGCCTCCTCTTTGACCGCGAGGGCCGGCTCCTCGCCTGCGAACCAAGGCAGCGGCGGGTCACCCGCATGCTCCGCGACGGCACGGTCGAAGTCCTCACCGAATCCTATGACGGCCAGCCCTACAACCAGCCCAACGACCTCACGGTCGATTCGAAGGGTCGGATCTATTTTTCCGACGCCTGCTACGGCGGCCCGCAGAACATCCGCCAGCGGTCGCCCGACGGTCGGTCGATCGAAGGCGTCTACCGGATCGACGCGCCGGGGAAGGTCGTGAGGGTGCTCGGTAACGACGACGTCGAGCGGGCCAACGGCGTGCTCGTCTCAGCCGACGACCGCTTCCTCTTCGTCGCCGACAACTGCAACGACCGTCTCGGCGGCGCGAGAAAGCTCTGGCGGTTTGCACTCCGTGACGACGGCACCGTCGAGCCCGGCTCGCGAAAAATGCTCTACGACTGGGGCGCTGGCCGTGGGCCCGACGGCATCAAGCAGGACATCGAGGGCCGGCTCTACGTCGCTGGCGGCACGAACGAGTCGAAGCCGCCGTTCGAGCCCGACAACAGCCGCCCGGGCGGCGTTTACGTGATCGATCCCGCTGAGGGCACGCTCCTCGCCTTCCTCCCCGTGCCCACCGACGAGGTCACCAACTGCGCCTTCGGTGGTGCGGACGGCCGCGATCTCTACGTCACGGGCGGCGGCACGCTCTACCGGATCCGCACGACCACGGCTGGCCGAGTCACGTGGCCGAAAAGCCGCTAACGCTGGCGGTGCTCGTCCGCCATGCCAACCGTCGACGGCCGGACGACGAGTTCCGCCGAGTCGACCAGCCGCTCCTGCGGTCGCAGTTTCGGATTCTTGATCGCCTCGATCACGAGTTCGGCGGCCACCCGGCCGATCTCGCGAACGGGCTCGCGGATGGCGGTGAGCTGGGCCGACTGCTCGACGGTTTCGATCGTGTCGCCCATGCAGGCGATTCGGATGTCTTCCGGCACCCGCACGCCGGCAGCCCGCAGCGAGTGGAGCATCTTCAATCCGCAATTGTCGTTGAGGGCCACGAGGGCATCGGGCTTGCTCCGTAGCGCGGCAAACCGCCGGCCCCAGTCGACGTCCTCGGGATCGCCCACCTCGGCCCATGTGTCCCACTTCGGATCGTGCTCGAGCCCGAGCTTCTTCACGGCCTTACGGAAGGCGACATGCCGCAGTGACGTGTGCTTGAAAAACCGCTCGCCAACGAAGCCGATCCGTCGACAGCCAATGTCGGCCAGGTGCGCGACCAGCCGCTGCATCGCCGGCCCGGAGTCCCAGGCGGCCACGTGAGCCTTGGGCATGTCGAAGGGCACGTCCCCAAAAAACACAATCGGCACCCGCTGCTTCGTGAGCGACGTGTAGCAGTCCTTGCGGCTCATGAGCTGGGGCATGGCGATCACGCCGTCGACCCGCATCCGCATGAGCATGTCGAGCTCGCGCTGCTCACGATCTTCGCTCCAGGAATGGATCGTGAGAAACGGCAGATACCCGTGGGCGTCGAGCACGCCGCGGATGCCCTCGATCGCATACTGGCCGAACTTGCCCCACACGCCGCCGAGGATCACCCCGACCACGTGCGAGCGGCCCGTGATCATGCCGCGGGCGAGGTTGTTGGGCACATAGCCCAGCCGCTTGGCAACTGCCTGCACCCGCTCGATCGTCTTTGGGGAGATTCGCAACTCGGGGGCCCGGCCACTGATCACAAACGCGGCGGTGGCCCGTGCCACGCCGGCCGCCTCGGCGACCTGGGTGATCGTTACACGACGGGGACGGTCTGCTGTGGGGGGCGAGAGGGCGGGCATGGTGCCATTGTAGTCTCAGCGTGTCCGCCGCGGTGATTCATGCGAGCATGAATTGAACAACGGGGCTATCCAGCTAGCCTGTGGCAAGAGAAACGGATCCAAAATGAGCTGCGTCCCCTTTTTCGGACCAGCCGCCGCCATCAGCGGGTGATGCGGAAGTTTCGGATCTTCACGGGCAGGGCGTGGTCTTGGAATCCGATCGCGCCGGTCTTGGGCCGGCCGGCGAGGGCACCCTTCGACAGGTCCACTTCGTTGACGATCTCGCCGTTCAGGGTGACCGTCAGCTGATCGCCCTTCACGTCAACCTTCATCGCGTTCCATTCGCCCGCGGGCTTGGCCGTGTTTTTCTGTGGGGCGATCCCGGGGATCACGCCGCCGGCGTCATGGTCGGTGAGCTTCGCGTCCTTGGGCTTCGAGCCCGATTCGTAGAGCTGCACCTCGACGCCCGTCTTCACCGGCTCCTTGCGGTCGCCCACGTGGAAATAGAAGCCGCTGTTGCCGTTCTTCTGAAACTGGTAGTCGAACTCCGCCGAAAAGTCACCGCAGTCGGGGCCGTTGAGCCAGAGGTACATGCCGTAGCGGGTCCAGCCGCTCTCGCCCGCGCGGGGCTCGAGCGCGACGACGCCGTCGCTGCCGAGCTTCCAGTTCCCGGTCGTCGTCCAGTGGGCGGCGAGATCGCCACCGGCAAGCAGATTGGGGGCTTCGGCACGCGCAGCAGCGGCGAAGGCGATGGCGACGAACAGGGCGGCATAGCGGACGAACATTGTGGACTCCTTCGTATTTCCTTGAGACCAGCCAAGGCAGTGTTATACAGCCGCCCGGCTCAGGCCACGAGTTCCTCGATGACCCCGGTCGAGTCGCCGAAGGCGTCGGTCTTCACGCCCACGCCTTTGAGCAGCGTGAGCCAGACGTTGCACAAGGGCGTCTTCGGGTCGGGCATCACGATGTTGTGGCCGAGTCTGATGCCTGCGCCACCGCCCGTGAGCAGCGTCGGGCAGTTGTCCATGTAGTGCTGGCTGCGGACGTTCGTGCCGAAGACGACGATCGTGTGGTCGAACAGGCTCGATCCGTCCGGCTCCTTCGTGGCCTTGAGATCGTCGATGAGATGCGCGAGCAGATCGGACATCCCCCGGTCGCGTTTCTGACTCGCCTCCATCCGCGGACCGGGCGAATAGTGGCTGATGTTGTGGCCGTTGAAAGAGATGCCGAGGCCGTCGATCAGGCTCTGCGCCGGCTGCCGATAACTGGCCACTCGCGTGGCGTCGGTCTGCAGCGCCGCCACCATCAGGTCGTACATCACACGCACCTCTTTGTCGCCACTCATACCCTTCGGCGGTTCAGCCATCTGGCCAGCCGGCTTCGCCTTTGGCACGGTGAGCCATTGCTCCTCCTTGGCAAGGCGGATCTCGATGTCGCGGATCGATTCGAGGTATTCGTCAAGTTTGTCCGTGTCGTCGCGGCTCAATCCCCGGGCGAGATCCTTCGCATCCACGAGCACGGTGTCGAGAACGCTTCGCTCCTTTTTGAGCTGGGATTGCCGAACCTCGAGCGGCGTCGACTCATCTGAGAAGAGCTTGTGGAAGGCGACGACGGGGTTGTCGACGCCAGCGACGGGCTTGCCCTGACGGTTCCAGGCGAGCGACAGGCCCGGGCCATGGCTGTCCCCGGCGCCGCTCAATGCCAGCGACGTGAGCCGCGTCTCCTCGCCGAACTGCTCGGCCGCCACCTGGTCGACGGAGATCGTGTTGTTGAAGCTCTTGCCGGGGACGCCGAACTTGTTGGCCCCCGTCAGCCAGAACGTGCTGCACGAGTGGGCATCAAGCGAATGCTTGTGAAACGTGTTTTGAACGATCGTGATGTCTTTCCGGTGCCGTTCAAGCGGCTTGAGACCGTCGGGCAGGGTCCATTCGGCTCCCGGCTGGTTCTTGTCGGGATACCAGGTCTCTTCCGTCACGCCCCAGCCGATGCCGATGAAGATCATGCGTTTCGGCCGAGCGGCCGCAGTGCCCGTCGAGGCGGCCGCTGCGAATCGCCGGAAGCCCAGCGACGCGAGAGACGGCAAGGCGATCAGGGAGCCGGTACCTTTCAGGAATCGGCGGCGGGGGACTTGCATGGGGGCTTTCTCCTTTGTCGGTCGGCTACTTGGACTGGAATTCCTGGCTGGCCACGATCGCCTGGATGATGGCCCGGGGCGTGTAGTGCTGGGACTTGGTCTTGTTGAGGATCGTCACCACAAGTTCCTCGTCGGAAAAGCCGCAGGGCCGGCCGAGCGCGTATTCGATGAGGTGCTCCGTGAACCCGCGGGCGAAGTCTTCCTCGTGCTTGGCCACGGCGTCGCGGAGCCCCTCGAAGCCGTCGAACTGGGTGCCGTCGGGCAGCTGGCCGTGGGCATCGATCGGGAAAAACTCCTTTTGCTTGACGGCCTTCGGATGCGGCGCGATCTCGGTGTATTCACGTTCCCGCCAGCGGCCCGCGGCGTCGAAGTGTTCGAGGGCATAGCCGATGGGATCGATCCGGCGGTGGCACTGGGCGCACTGTGGCTGCTCCTGATGGGCCGTCATCAGTTCGCGGGCCGGCATGAGTTTGCCCGAGAACCGGGAAAGCTGTGGCACGTTGGCCGGGGCAGGGGGGGGCGGATCGTGCAGGAGCTTTCGCAGCACCCAGGCGCCGCGCTCTACCGGTGAACTCCGCTCGCCGTCGGAACCCATCGCCAGGATCGCGGCCGTGCCCAAAAGCCCACCACGCGGCACACCCGCCGGCACGGCCACGCGGCGAAATTCGGGCCCTTCGACTCCGGGGATGTCGTAGTAGTCGGCAAGCACGTCGTTGATGACGACGAAATCGCTCTTCAAGAGCGTCCCAAGCGGCATGTCCTCGTTGAGAACCGTGCGAATCGTCTCGTACACCTCCCGGCGGGCGGCTGCTTTCACGCTGCCGTCGAACGTCGGGTAGAGCCGGTAATTGAACTGAAAGAAGTCGAGCCGCACCATATGGAGCCACTGGTGCGTAAAACCAGAGATGAACCGCATCACCTTCTCATCGGCGAGCATGCGATCGACTTCGCCAGCCAGGACTTGTGGATCCTTTAGTCTGCCGCTATTCACGAGGCTCATGAGTCGGTCATCGGGAGGACCACTCTCCAAGAAATACGAAAGCCGATTGGCCAACTCCGCATCCGTAAGCGACACCCGCTTGGGCACGTTATCGACCTTCGTTGCGGCCTCCCGCTCGACGGGCTCGGCAACGTAGAGAAAGCTCGGCGAAGCGAGCACGAGCGACAGCGGCGTCTTGATTGCCTCGACGAACGGCTCCCCGGCGGCCCGCTGCTCGGCAAAGTGGCCCATCAGCCGATCGATGTAAGCCGGATTCACGGGCCGGCCACGGAATGCCCGCTCCGCGAATTGCTCGATGACCGGCCGCACCTGCTCATCGCCTGGCTTGGCCGCCACGTCGAGCCCACCGAACACAAGTTCCTGCGACCGCGGCGGCCATTGGTCCACGAACGGCCCCTCCCACTCCATCCAGTCGACCCACAGCCCGCGCCAGAAGCCGACGAGGCTTTCCAAGCCCTGCTGCTTGTGCCAATAGAAATTCAGGAGTCCGGAGACTTCCGCATCGCCGTTGCACCGCCGCTCGCGCAGGCCGAAGAGCCGGCTGCCTGACGTCGTCACCGTCACGGGAAACTCGATCACCTGCGGCTGATCGATCGTTCCGGTGACGCGACGGCACCCCAGGAGTTTCATCTCGCTCGGCCAACCATCATCGCCCTGTGTGCCCAGTTCGATGAACCGGGCGATGTCGGGCGTGCGCGGCAGGAGGGCTGTCATGTCGATCGTGGAACAGTGCGGAGCATCCGGCGGAAACCCGACCCGCACCCGCACGATGTACCTGCCGGGCGGAGCGTTTCCGGGAATGTGGATGGTCTCCTGCCCGAGTTTTGTGAACGCTCCGATCGCAGTTGCGGGATCCTGCTGGTAGACCAGAAGCGAGCGTTCCCTCCCCTTGGCGACCCTCTCCGCCGTGTTGGCATCGGTCTCGTCATTGAATCCAAAGTCGGAGGGCGGCTTCCCCGACGCATGCCACTCAGCCGCCTTGGCAATCGTTTCGCGTGCCTTTTCGAGCTCTTTCTCGGTCTGCTTGTTGACGGCGTCTTCGGGTTCGCGGCGGTCGATCTTTTTCTCGGGACGCTTCGTGTCTTTCACGATCGCCTCGTCGAGAGCGGCTCGGCCGAGCTTGCGGTACTGCTCGAACTGATCGCTCGAGAAGAAGAGCCCCGAGCCGATCGTGTCGAAGGTGCCGCCGTCATCGTCGGCGGGCAGGTCGCGGGCATTGACCTCGACGTCGAGCAGTTCGCGGATCGTGTTGACGTATTCGCGGCGGTTCAGCCGCCGCATCGTGATCGCGCCACCCGTATCGGCCAACGCCTTGCGGGCGATCACAATCTGCTTGGAAAGCACCTCCAGAAATGATGCCTTGTCGGCATCCGGCGGCTGGGCGGAGTCGTCCGGTGGCATTTCGCCCGAGTTCAGCACGCCGAGCACCTTCTGCCACCGCTCCGCCGAAGGAATATCGCCAATTTCGAGCGGGATGTCGTCAAGCCGCACCTGCCCGTTGGCCTCGTCGGCGTTGTGGCAGTCGTCGCAGTGGGTTTTCAGAAACTCGAGGTGTTGGGGCTCCATCCGGGCCCGGACCGACACGGTTTCGGCCTGCGCTAGTTCAAAACCGCAGGCCGCACACGCGAGGAGCGCGGCCCAGACCGGGTTTAGCCAAGAACGTTCAAAACGCATAGAATTCACTATAGTCTTTCGGCCGGCGAGGCACCCGTGCTAGATAATGCTAGCACGGCTGCTCAAAAGCCGCAAAAATCCTGCGAACACAGGTGGCTTATGAGGTTCGCGAGGACTTTGATTGCGACTCTCCTCATTGGCGTGGGCGCTCTTCAGCCACTTGGGAACCCGGTCGGAGGGAATGAAGACCTACTTGGAAGGCCCGGTCCGGCGGCTCGTTTCAACGGCCTTCTTGAAAGCCTCGCGGCGGTTGTTGAGAGCCACCGATTCGGCCGCCACCTTGGCCCGCAGTTCGGCGAGCACGGCCGCATGGGCAGGTTCTGTGGCGAGGTTCTCCCGCTCTCCGGGATCGGCGGCCAGGTCGAAGAGCATCTCGAACTCCGGGGCCCGCCCGCGGAAGTCGACATGTTCTTCCCGCCACGGCATGACGCCGTCGTACATTCGGATGTATTTCCAACGGGGCGTCCGGATGCCCTCCTGGAACGGCGTGTCGCGATTGGTGAAGAGGCTTTCGAGGAAGAGTTCCTCGCGCCAGGGCGTCTCGCGGCCCTCGACAAGGGGCCGCAGGCTGCGGCCGTCCATGAAGTCCGGGGCTTCCACGCCGGCGTAGTCGAGGATCGTCTTCGTGTAGTCGATGCCCGACACGAGATGGTCGAGCTGCCGGCCGCGGAGTTTCGTCGGCAGTCGCGGGTCGTGGACGATGCAGGGGATCTTGGCCGAGAGGTCGTAGAGAAGTTCCTTACCGCCCATGCCGTATTCCCCGAGCAACAGGCCGTGGTCGCTGCCGTAGAGAATCAGCGTGTCGTCGGCCAAGCCACGGCGTTCGAGCTCGGCACGCAACTGGCCGATCACGTGGTCGAGGCCGGTGATCTGTTGGTGGTAGCGGACGTGGTGCTCGCGGCAGGTGTCGCGGTCGTAGTCATAGACATAGGTCTTGTCGCGGCGGCCCTTGTCCTGATCGAGGATGAATTTCGGAATGAAACGGTAGGGGTCGGTGGCCGTGTCAGCCGGCGGCGCGATCTCGATGTCACGGTAGAGCCGGTCGTAGAACGGACTGCCGGTGAGTTTCGGGTTTTCGTTTGCATGACGAGTCATCCGATGCCAGTCGGGATACCCGTCGTGCATGCTCGTCACCTGCGAGCCGTGAGGCACGTTGAAACTCACCGACAGGCAGAACGGCTTGTCAGCCGGCGCGGTCTCGAGAAATTTCGAGGCCGCCTCCCCCATGATGAACGTGATGATGTTGTTCTTCGCCGTGTGGTAGGGGGTGCAGGCCGGGTCGTCGTGGTCCTTGGGGAAGAACTTGGTCCAGCCGTCGTGGGCCCACCAAAAGTCAAACCACTCTTTCGCCCGACCCCGAGACTCGTAGTGCTCGACGCCGAATTTGCCAATGAAGCCGGTGTGATAGCCGGCCTTACGGAGCAGGGCAGGGTAGGTGCGATCCCACTGTGCCTGCGTGAGCTGATAGTCCGACGTGAAGCCGACGCCATGGACGCGTTCCAGCATGCCGGTGAAACACGAAACGCGGCTCGGCGCGCATACGGGCGAAGCCGTATAGGCGTTGCGAAACCGGACCGATTCGTGCATCAGGCGGTCGAGGTGTGGCGTTTTTACGTAGGGGTGCCCCATCGCCGCGAAGGTGTTGTCGCGCTGATCGTCGGTCAGCAGGAAAATGATGTTCGGCCGGCGCGGCTCATCACCGAATGCGACGGGAACGATGCAGGTCAGCGCGGCGCACAGGGCCGACCCGGAGGCGAGAAATGAGAACACCTGGACCAATATTCTTTGAGACACACGACGGCACTTCCGATTCATTGATTCCCTCCAAAAAGAAAAGTTTAGGTGCCACCAGCCTTTTTCTTGTATACGCCGTCTCGGTATAGTCATTCGTCGGTGAACTGAATTCTGACACCGCCAAAGGGAGATCGCCAATGGATTCGCGGATCAACAGGTTGGGCGTCGCCTTGCTAGCCGTGGCTACGGCCCTTCTGTATCCGGCGTTTTTCATGACCGAGATGCAGGCGGCGGCTCCGAACGTGGTCGTGATCCTGGCCGACGATCTGGGCTTCTCCGACTTGGGCTGTTACGGAGGGGAGATCGACACGCCGAACCTCGATCGGCTGGCGGCTGGCGGGCTGCGATTCACGCAGGGCTACAACACGGCTCGCTGCTGGCCAACCCGCGGGGCGCTCCTCACCGGCTACTACGCCCAGGCGATCCGCCGTGATGCTCTGCCCGGAGGGGAGTTCAGCCTCGGTAACAGCCGGCCCGCTTGGGCCCGCCTTCTCCCGGAGTTGCTCGCGTCGGCCGGCTATCACTCCTACCACTCTGGCAAGTGGCACATCGACGGCGATCCGCTCAAGCAGGGTTGTGAAAGCTCACTGCAGATCGAGGGCGGGCAGAACGATTACTTCGACGTCGCGGGTGTCACGATCGACGGCGGCCCGATTCCGAAGACAGACGGCTTTTACGTGACGACCGCCGTGGGAGACCACGCGGTCGACTGCCTCAAGCGTCACTCGAAGGAACACGTAACCGCTCCCTTCTTCCAGTATGTGGCCTTCACGAGCCCGCATTTTCCTTTGCATGCGCCGCAGAATCTGGTCGAGAAATATCGGGCACGCTACCGCGCGGGCTGGGATGCGATCCGGAGGGCGCGGTATCGCCGAATCGTCGAGGCGGGTCTCGTCACGACGCCGCTCGCCGCCGTGCCATGGGATCAAAGCTCGCCGGCGTCCCTCCCAAAGGGGCTCGCAATCGTCGGCCCCGGTGAGGTAAACCAGCCATTTGCCTGGGAGCGACTCTCGGCCGAACAGCAGGAGTTTCAGGCCAACAAACTGGCGATCCATGCGGCGATGGTCGACGCCATGGATCAGGCCATCGGGCGGATCATTGGCCAACTGAAAGCGATGGACGCATTCGACAACACGCTCATCATCTTCGCCAGCGACAACGGGGCATCTGCGGAGATGATCGTCCGCGGCAAGGGGCACGACCCGGCGCGGCCGCCCGGCTCGCAGTTTACCTACCTCTGCCTGGGGCCGGGCGGGGCGGCCTGCGCGAACGCGCCGTTTCGTGGCGCCAAGAAGTCGCTCCGCGAGGGGGGCATCGCCACGCCGTGGATCGTCCACTGGCCGCGGGGCATCGCCGCACGAGGCGAGCTCCGCCGCCAGCCGGTGCACGTGATCGATGTCGTGCCCACGGTGCTCGACCTCGCGGGAATCGCAGCCCCGAAAGAGCACGATGGCAAGCCGGTGCCGCCCATGCACGGCAGGAGCTTCGCGGCGGCTCTCGCCGACGCGTCGGCGCCGCCGGCTCACGAGGAAATCTGGTGGTGCCACGAGGGCAACCGAGCCGTCCGCGTTGGCGACTGGAAACTCGTCGCGGCCAACGGCAAGCCATGGGAACTTTACGATCTCGCCAAGGACCGCTGTGAAACCGTGAACCTCGCGGCCGAAGCGCCGGCCCGCGTGGCCGAATTGGAGGCGGCCTGGAATCGGATCGCGGGGGAATGCCGCCGTTCCGACTGAGGATGCGGCAGCCGTCTACGGCTTCCACCAGGCGTCGAGACTCGCCCGCAGTTCACGCACGACCTCGGGCTGTGCAGACGCCAGGTTCTTTTTTTCGTCCGGGTCGGCGGCGAGGTCAAAGAGCTCGACTTCGCCTTGCCGATACTTCTCCTGCGTCGCGGGATCGAGGAGCTGGCTTTCCCCGGCCGGAAAGGGGCCGCCCGTGCCAGCGGTGGCCGGCACGATCAGTTTCCAGTTGTCCCGCACCGTCCACCGCCAGAGCAGGCTTCTGGCCGGATCGTCGAGATCGACGAGCGTATGCGTGAAGCATTCGCCAAACACCTGATTCCGAGCTGCAACGGCCGCCTCGTCGAGCAGGTTTACCCCGGGCAGATTCTCTGGCGGCTTCACGCCACAGGCGGCGAGCACGGTGGGCAGGATGTCGATTGCGCTGGCGAGCTGATCGCTCGCCTTCGGCTCGATCGCGCCCGGCTGCCGCAGCATGATCGGGCTTCGCAATCCGCCCTCGTAAGGCGACAGTTTCGAGCGCGGGCCGAAGCTCGCTGCTGCTGGGTCTTGGATCCAGCCGTTGTCGGTGACGTAGATGACGAGCGTGTCTCGTGAAAGCTGTTCACGATCCAAATGATCGAGCAATTCGCCCACGCTACGGTCGAATCGTTCCACGTTGCCCCAGTACCTGGCCACGTGGATGCTGTCGCTCTTCGCAGAGTAGTGCTCGACCAGATCTTTGGGCGGATCGTGAGGGTTGTGGGGCAGCATCGGGGCATACCAGACGAAGAACGGCTTGGCGTCGTTGCGGCAGCGGCGGATGAAGTCGTAGATCGGCGCCATCGACTTGCGGCCGATCTCGAGCCCCGCATCGCCGTGCCGCTTGCCCTTCGTCATCCCCTCGGTGAAGCCCCCCCGGGAAAAATCCCCCTGCCACCATTTGCCGGTCTGCAGGCTTCGATATCCATGTGCCCCGAGCAATGCGGGCAGTGTCGGCCACTCCGCCAGATGCTGGTTCATCCGCTCGCGGCCCGCCTCGTAGGCCGCCTTCGCCTCGGGGGTGTTCCTACCGGCATGCGGTGGATAGGGGGGGTCGTTGCCCGCGATCCGGTGCTCGTGCGGGTATCGGCCGGTGATGATCGATGCGAGGCTCGGGCAGCAGAGGCTGCTCGTTACGTAGCCACGGCGGTAGACGAGGCTCTCCCCGGCGAGCCGGTCGAGATGGGGCGTGCGCAGATGGGCGTGCCCCATGAAGGCGTAGTCACGATAGTGCTGGTCGTCGGATACGATGAGCACCACGTTGCAAGGGGCGGCCGCAGCAACCGCCGCATCGGCAGCCGTGGCCTCAGCAGATGCACTCCCAACAGCCACGGAACATGCCAGCAGCGAGACCAGTGCGCTGCGGTATCGGGTCCATATTCTCACAGCATCGCTCCTGAGGGCGAGGGCGTTACGGGGTGCACGACTTACGGTTCGTCATCCTTAATAAAATGGTCCACATCGCCAAGGTCGGAAATGTGCTTCAGTCCGCACGGCTCGGCGACATGCGGTTCGAACGCTTCGGCCATGGAAAATGAGCTGCGTCCCCTTTTTCGTCCCTACGGCATTTGCATTCGCGTTGATTATCGGATATGATAATTAACTCATATGAAATATGAAGAACTGACCGATCTCGCTGGCGGCCTGGTCTGTTTCGACCTTCCGCTCTTGGTGCAGGCATTTCCTGATCGGCGCCCAGCCGTTCTCCTCCAGCTTTCCCGCTGGGCGACGCAGGGAAAGGTGATTCCTCTCCGCCGCGGCGTGTACACGCTGGCGGATCGCGCCCGCAAAATCCGGCTCGATCCGGCGCTGCTCGCCCAGCATCTGCGCAGGCCTTCCTATCTGAGCGGACTCTGGGCCCTGGGCTTCCATGACATGATCCCCGAACGCGTGGTGGTTCACACCAGCGTCACGCCCCGCCTACCGACGCGTTTCGACAATGCCTGCGGGGCTTTCGAGTACCGGCATATCAAGCAGCCCTGCTTTTTCGGGTACGAGCAGGTGGCCTACGGTGGCAGCACCATTCTGGTGGCCCGTCCCGAAAAGGCCCTGCTCGATCATTGGCATCTTTCGGCCGGCGAGTGGACCAAGGATCGCCTTGCCGAGATGCGCTATCAGAACATGAAGATCGTCGATCACCGGCGCCTGCAGGAATACGCAGCCCGGTTCGAACGGCCTCGGCTCACTCGAACCGTCGAGCGTTGGATGCAGCTTGCGGAGGAATGCGACGATGGAGACGTGATCCTGTGAAGGAACAAGCCCTCAGCCTCGTTCGCGATGCCGCGGATCGCGGACAGGCCCTGAACACCCTGCGGGAATACCTGCAGGCCCTGGTGCTGCGCTCGTTTCATGAATCGGAGGCCTTTCGGTGCCTGGCCTTTGTCGGCGGCACGGCCCTGCGGTTTCTCCACGGACTGCCCCGGTTTTCCGAAGACCTCGATTTTTCGCTCGTGTCGCCCGATGGGTACGCCGGCCAGGTCTGGATGGCTAAGCTGAAGCGGGATCTCGCGCTGGCCGGATTCACGCCGGAAGTGACGTGGAACGACCGAAAGACCGTGCACACCGGGTGGGTTCGCCTGCGCGGCCTCCTGCATGATGCAGGTCTTTCTCCCATGGCAGACGAGAAGCTCGCGATCAAGGTGGAGGTGGATACCCGTCCGCCGGGAGGCGGCCGTTGCGAGCGACGAATCGTAACCCGTCATCTTTCCTTCCTCCTGCAATACCACGACCCCGCCTCGTTGATGGCCGGCAAGGTGCATGCCCTGTTGGCCCGCCGCTATGCCAAGGGCCGGGATTGGTACGACCTCGTGTGGTATCTATCGCAGCGGCCTCCTGTCGCGCCGAACCTTACGCTCCTGCAGAACGCTCTTGATCAGACCCAGGGGGCCGATCAAGTCGATGCCCGACGATGGATGGAGGAGGTGAGGGACCGGTTGCTCGCGATGGACGTGAAGGCTCTCCTCGAGGATGTCGGGCCATTCCTCGAGCGTCCGCGGGATGCGGCCCTGATCACCCGGGAGAATCTGTTGGGACTGCTCGATCGCTAGCAGCGCTGAGCGAAAAAGGGGTCGCAAAAAGGGGACCGTCGGCCGCTCCTCCTTCACGTCGACCTTCATCGAGTTCCACTCCCCGGCCGACTCATGCCACGAGTTCCTCGATGGTCCCCGTCGAATCGCCGAATGAGTCGGTCTTTACGCCGACGCCCTTGAGGAGCGTGAGCCAGACGTTGCACAAGGCAGGAAAAAGGGGACGCAGCTCATTTCATTCGTCCAAATGAGCTGCGTCCCCTTTTTGCGCCCGTGGCCCGGGCTACGCTATGCTAGGCAGCACTGTTTCGCGACATCGGCCACCAGCCACACCAAGGAGCCATTCCAGTGCGTTCTCAGCCGCTTTTCACCTTTCTCACCGCCTTGTTCTGCGTTGTCATCACGGCCACGGGTGTCGCGGAACAGAACCGCGGTGGCAAAGCGGCAACTGCCGTTCCCGAACTGCCGCCGGTGCTGGCCGACGTCGTCGCCTCGCGGCGGGGACACGGTGAAGGGCAGGGCGTGGTCCTCGCCGTGCGGGACGGCCGGCTCGGAATCCGCATCAGCGCCGAAAAGCCACTCACTGCGGCCCAATGGGACGCCGTCGCGGCCCTCAAGCCCAGGTGGCTTCACTTTAACGACAAGAGCCTCACCGATGCCGACATGGACCGACTGGTGGGGATCGACCCCGAGGAGATCCACCTGCGGATCATCCCGCTGACGGGCGAGGGGGCGAAGCGGTTTGGCGACATGAAGCAGCTCACAACGCTCGAAACGCACCACATGAAGCAGCCGACGCCGGAGGCCCGCGAAGCGTTGGAAAACCATCCGGCTCTCGAAAGGTACCGCACGGCCGGGCCGTTCTGCATCGACGCGCTCAAGGCTCCCAAGCTCAAATCGGTTGAATTCGCCGAGTTGGGGATCAACGTCGAGAACATCGAGACGCTGGCGAAGCGGTCGACGATCACGTTCCTGCACCTGTTCGGCCACAACCAGATCACAATCGACGCCCCGCTCCTGGCGAAGGTCGCCGACATTCGGAGCCTGGAGACGCTGCGGATCACCAAAACGATCCTCCCCTACGAGGGCGCGCTCGAGCACCTGTGCCGGCTGCCGCAGCTGAAGAACCTTGACCTCACCGAGGTGGACGTGTCCTCCGAAGACCTGGAGAAGCTGCGAAAGTCGCTGCCGAACGTGGAGATTCGGCACACGCCCATGAGCGCCGAGTACCGCGGGAAGTGGGACGAAATGGTTGCGAAGCGGGCGAAGGCCGCTACGCCACAAGTTCCTCGATGACGCCGGTCGAATCGCCGAAGGAGTCGGCCTTGGCTCCCACGCCGTTGAGGAGCGTGAGCCACACGTTGCACAGCGGCGTTTTCGAGTCGGCCATCACGATGTTCTGCCCGAGTTTGATGCCGGCGCCGCGGCCGGTGAGCAGCGTGGGAACATTGTCGGTGTAGTGCTGGCTGCGGACGTTCGTGCCGAAGACCACGCTCGTGTGGTCGAAGAGGCTCGATCCGTCGGGCTCCTTGGTCGCCTTGAGCTTGTCGACGAGGTGCGAGAGCAGTTGTGCCATGCCGCGGTCGCGGGCCTGGCTGGCCTCCATCCGCGCTCCCGGCGAGTAATGGCTGATGTTGTGACCGTTGAAGCCAATGCCGAGGCCGTCGATCAAGGGCTGCGCTGGCTGGCGATAGGTTGCCACCCGCGTGGCGTTGGTCTGCAGTGCTGCCGCCATGATGTCATACATCAGCCTGACTTCTTTGTCGCCACTCATCCCCTTGGCCGGCTCGGGCATCGGATCGGTGGGCTTCACCTTCGGCACCGTCAGCCACTGCTCCTCCTTGGCGAGCCGCGTCTCGATGTCGCGGATCGACTCGAAGTATTCATCGAGCTTGTCGATGTCGTCGCGGCTCAGGCCCCGCGAGAGGTCGCGGGCGTCCTCGAGCACCGTATCGAGCACGCTCTGCTCGTTCTTGAGCTGTTCCTGTCGAACGGCCAGCGGTGTCTTGTCGTCGGCAAAAAGCTTGTGGTAGGCAACGACCGGATTTTCCAGCCCCGCAACGGGCTTGCCCTGACGGTTCCATGCCAGCGACAGCCCCGGCCCATGGCTGCCTCCATCGCCGCTCAACGCCAGCGACGTGAACCGCGTCTGTGCCCCGAACTGCTCCGCGGCCACTTGGTCGACGGAAATCGTGTTGGAAAAGCTCTTGCCCGGCACCCCGTATTTGTTCGCGCCCGTCAGCCAGAAGGTGCTGCACGAGTGCGGATCGATGAAGTGCTTGTGGTAGCAATTCTGGACGATCGTGATGTCGTGCTTATGCCGTTCGAGCGGCTTGAGGCCATCGGGCAACGTCCATTCGCTACCGACCTGCTGCCTGTCGGGATACCACGTCTCCTCAGTCACGCCCCAGCCAAAGCCGATGAAAATCATCCGCGTGGGAGGCGCGGCGGCGGCAGACGCGGCGGAAGCAAACCGGCGGAAGCCTAGCGAGGCGAGGCCGGGCAGCGCGATCAGCGAGCCTGCTCCCTTGAGAAAAGTGCGACGGTGGATCGACATGGCTGACGCTCCTTGATGGTGCTTCACAGGGGGCTTCACAGGGGGCTTATTTCGACTCGAATTCCTTGCTGGCCACGATGGCTTGGATCAACGCCCGCGGCGTGTACCGAGACGGCTTCGCAGCATCGAGGATCGTCTCAACCAGTTCCTCGTCGGAAAAGCCACATGGCCGGCCGAGTGCGTATTCGACGAGGTGCTCGACCATCCCGCGGGCGAAATCGGCCTCGTGGCCGGCTACGGCGTCGCGCAGACCCTCGAATCCGTCGAATGCGGTGCCGTCTGGCAGTTGGCCCGTGGCGTCGATCGGGAAGAACTCCTTCTTTTTCACCGCCTTGGGGTGCCCTGAAATATCGGTGTATTCCTGCTCCCGCCACCGACCGGCGGCGTCGAAATGCTCGAGGCCGTAGCCGATCGGGTCGATCCGCCGGTGGCACTGGGCGCACTGTGGCTGCTCTTGGTGGGAAGTCATCAGCTTCCGGGCTGGCATCAGCGTGCCGGCGAACCGCGACAGCTGCGGCACGTTCGCCGGAGCCGGCGGCGGCGGATCATGGAGCAGTTTTTGCAAGACCCACACCCCGCGTTCCACCGGTGAGCTCCGTTCGCCGTCAGAACCCATCGCCAGGATCGCCGCCATGCCGAGCAGGCCGCCCCGCGGCAGGCCCTGAGGCACCGCCACACGCCGAAACTCCACGCCTTCAACGCCTGGTATGTCGTAGTAGTCGGCGAGCAGGTCGTTGATCACCACGAAATCGCTTTTGAGGAGCGTCCCGAGCGGCAGGTTCTCGTCGAGAACGGTGCGGATCGTCTCGTAGACCTCGCGGCGGGCCGCGGCCTTCACGCTCCCGTCGAACGTGGGGTAGAGCCGATGGTTGAACTGGAAAAAGTCGAGCCGCACCATGTGCAGCCACTGGTGCGTGAAGCCCGAAATGAACCGTTCCACCTTCTCGTCGGCGAGCATGCGATCGACCTCTGCAGCCAGCACCTTCGGTTCTCGAAGGGACCCGGAGCGGGCGAGCGCCATGAGCCGATCGTCGGGAGGGCTGCTCCAGAGGAAGTAGGAAAGGCGGTTTGCCAACTCCACGTCGGTGAGCGGCACGCGCTCGTTGCCCTCGGCGCCAGCCATACCTTCCGCTGGCGGCTTGCTGACCGCGGGCCCGCCACGGCGCACCGGCTCGGCAATGTAAAGGAAACTCGGCGAGGCGAGCATGAGCGAAAGCGGCGTCTTGATCGCCTCGACAAACGGCTCGCCGGCCGCCCGCCGCTCTGCGTAGTGACCCACGAGCCGATCGACATAGGCGGGCTTGGCTGGCCGGCCCCGAAACGCGCGTTCCGCAAACCGCTCAATGACGCCGCGGGCCTCGGACTCGTCAGGCTTCGCCCCCATGTCGATCCCGCCAAGCACCAGTTCGTGGGACCGCGGCGGCCACTGCTCGACCAGCGGCCCCTCCCACTCGACCCAGTCAACCCACAGGCTGCGATAAAAGCCGACGTGCTTGTTGAGCCCCTGCTGCTTGTGCCAGTAGAAGTTGACGAGGCCCGCGACCTCTGCGTCGCCGTTGCACCGCCGCTCGCGCACTCCAAGAATGTGGCTGCCCTCTTTTGTGATGGTGACCGGAAACTCGATCACCTCCGGCTGCTCGATCGTGCCGGTGACGCGGCGGCAGCCCAGGAGCTTCATCTCGCTCGGCCACCCGTTGTCGCCCTGCGTCCCCAGTTCGATAAATCGCGCGCTCTCGGGCTTGGGTGGCAACAGCGGCGTCATGGCGACCGTTGAGCAGTGAATCGCGTCGGGCGGAAATCCCACGCGGACCCTCACGAGATACTTGCCCGGTGGCGTGTTTCCCGGAATCTGGATCACTTCCTGTCCAGTTTTCGTAAACACGCCCGTGGCCGTCGCAGGATCCTCTTTGTAAGCCAGCAGCGACACCTCCTTGCCGCGGGCGACCCGCTCAATGGTGTTGCCATGCGATTCGTCGTTGAACCCGAACTCCTTCGGGGGCTTGCCTGAGGCGTGCCACTCCTCAGCCTTGGCAATGGCTGCGCGGGCCTCTTCAAGTTCCTTCTCCGTCCGCTTGTTAACGTCCTCCTCGACCTCGCGACGGACTATTTTTCTCTCCGGCCGCTTGGCGGCGTCCTTGGGCTTGGCTTTCGCCTTATCCGCGACGATCGCCTCGTTGAGGGCGGCCCGGGCGAGCTTCCGATATTGCTCAAACTGGTCGCTGGAGAAGAATAGGGCCGACCCGATCGTGTCGAACGTTCCGCCGTCGTCATCGGCCGGCAGGTCGCGGGGGTTCACCTCCACGTCGAGCAGTTCGCGGATCGTATTCACGTATTCACGGCGATTGAGCCGCCGCATGGTGATCGCCCCGCCGGCATCCGCGAGGGCCTTTCGGGCCACCACCATCTGCTTCGAAAGCACTTCCAGAAACGAAGCCTTGTCGTCATCCGGCGGCTGCGGCGCGTCGTCCGGCGGCATCTCGCCGGAATTGAGCACACCGAGCACCTTCTGCCAGCGCTCAGCGGCAGCAATCTCACCAATTTCAAGCGGAATATCGTCGAGTCGCACTCCGCCGTTGGCGTCATCGGCGTTGTGGCAATCGACGCAATTGGATTTTAGAAAATCCGCATGGACAGGCTGCATCCTGGCCCGCACGGGCTCCACGGTGGCCGCGCCGGCCACCAGGGCGAAGGATGTCCCGAAGAGAATCGAGAGGGTGACCCGAAGCATCGATCGCGATATCCTGATTCGCAGGGTAAACTCCAGAACACTAGTATAGGCTAGTAGGAGTTCGCGAACCACCGCAAGATTTCCCCATGACCGATATCCAGCGGCTCGGTTGGCGCCTGGTGTTTTTGCTAGCGATCTGTGCGGCCGCACCGGGACGCGCCGCGGTGGCGGCGCCTGCCTCGTCCGCCCCGCCCAACGTGATCTTCTTTCTCATAGATGATCTGGGGTGGAACGATCTGGGGTACACGGGCGGCACATTCTACGAGTCGCCAAACATTGACCGACTTGCCCGACGCGGGGTGGTTTTCACCCGCATGTATGCGGCGCCGATCTGTTCGCCGTCGCGTGCCAGTTTATTAACCGGCCTGGATCCGGCCCGTACAGGGATGGTCTCGCCGCGCGGTGACGATCCGCTGGAAGTGCTCCAGGCTCACGTCCAACCCCGGATTTACACCGAACAGGAACTCAAAAAAGACAGGCGCAAGCTGCCTGGGGGCATGCAGGCTCCGCCCAACCAGCGGACGCTCCAGGTGGTGAGCGTCTCCCGGCTGTCCACCAACTACCGCTCCATTGCCCGGCTCTTCGGGGCCCACGGCTACCGGACCGCCCACTTCGGCAAGTGGCATGTCGGACCGACGCCATACTCTCCGCTCGAGCATGGGTTCGATGTCAATGAGCCGCGGGTTAACAGTCCGGGGCCGCTCAAGCCGGGCCATTTTGGCCCCTGGCCCGACTGGCCGGGGGAAGATGGTCCAGCCAACGACGCGGCGCAGATTGACGCCGTCTTGGCCAAGTATGCCGTCACGTTCATCCACGAGAACAAAGACCGCCCGTTCTTTCTCAACTTTTGGACCTACGGGGTGCATATCCCGTGGCAGGCGGAGAAGAAGACCATCGAGCACTTCCGTGCCAAGGCCGCCTCAGGCATCCCGGGCAACGCGGTTCACGCCGCGATGATCAAGCACACCGATGACGCGATCGGCCAAGTCTGGCAGGCCGTCGAAGCCGCAGGAGTGGCGAAAAAAACCATCGTTGTGTTTCTCTCGGACAATGGCGCCGGCATCAACTCCATGCGGCACCCCATGCTGCCGGAACGTGGTGTGCCCATTACGGACAATGCGCCGCTGCGCGGCGGCAAGGGCGACATCTACGAAGGGGGCGTGCGGATTCCAGGTTTCATGATCTGGCCGGGCGTCTCCCGGGCTGGCGCCCGCTGCGATCTGCCCGTCAATTGCCGCGACGTGTTGCCCACCCTTGCCGAAATGTGCGGTATTCACGACCTGCCGCCAATGGATGGCCGCAGTGTTGCCCCGGCCGTGGCGGGCCAAGCCATGCCGGAACGACCGATCTTCACGCACTTGCCGTATTATTGGAACTGGTCCATCGGGGGCGGGGCGCCCGCCACCAGCGTGGTTTTGGAGGGCTGGAAGCTGATCCGCTTCTACAGTGACGGGCCGAACCAGAAAACCCGCCATGAGTTGTATCACCTGGCCGAAGACCCCGGCGAAACGCTCGATCACAGCCTGCGGCAGCCGGAGTTGGTGGCCAATCTGGACCAGCTGATCACGGCATACGCCCGGGAGACGGGCGCCGTATTGCCGGTCCCGAACCCGGCGTATCAGGAAGCGCGAACGGATACGTTCGAGGGGCTCGAGTATCAGCTCTTCGCCCCGTCGATTCGCCGAGAAGGGAGGTATCCGTTGGTCGTCTGTTTGAGTGGCGCGCTGGACGACGGCCCGGAGAATCTCGAACGGGACAACCGGGGCTTTGCCGAGCTCCAGATGACCGCGCGGCAGTTCCTCCATCCGGCGTTTCTGCTGGCGTTGCGCTGTCCCAAGGGCGCCCAGTGGGTGAACGGTCCTGCGGGCGAGGCTTCGTACGATCTCGACGCGGTGGCTGAAAGCCCCCAGTCGCAGAAAGTGCTCGCGATGGTCGCGAAGCTTCTTCAGGAGCAGCACATCGAACCACGGCGTGTCTACCTGACCGGCCAGGGGACTGGGGCGAATGGCGTGTGGGATCTGATCCTGCGGCATCCGGGGGTGTTTGCGGCAGCGGTACCCGTGGGCGGTGGCGGGTCGCCCAAGCATGCGGAGCTCATCAAGGACCTGCCGGTGTGGGTGTTTGACTGCGCGGATAGCCCAAGCGCCGCCGGCTCGCGCGCCATGGCCGCCGCGCTCGAGGCGGCCGGTTCGACGGTAGCCCGCTCTACTGAATGTGCGGCCGACGGGCAGATGCAGCTCGACAATCTGTGGCGGCATCCGGTGGTTCGGGTGGGGAACGCACACCGGCCGGTCGTCCCGGACTGGCTCTTCGAGCAGGCGCAATCCGCCTCGCAACAACACAGGAGCCCATGACGACATATGACGAGACATGACGAGACACATCGCGGCAGCCAGGCACGGGCGCGGTATACCGTTGCATGGGCAGCCGCGGCCCGGCGAGTGGGTTTTCGCATGAGTTTGCCAACCACTGCAAGATTTCCACCATCGAGGAACACCTCTGTGAGACACCCTTTCATCACCGCTGCGCTGTGCGCGGTGGGCATTTCGTGCGTCGCCCCTGCGGCGGCGGCCGACGCGATTTCCAATGCGTCGCTGCGCGTCGAGGTTGCAGAGGCAGACGGCGCCCTCGTGGTGACCGACCTGCGGACGAAGCGGGAATGGCGGCAGGCGGTCGTGGAAAAGAAACCGGCGTTTCGGCAGAAGCTGGCGACGGTTGATGCCGCCCGGCGCGAGATCGTGCTCGACTGCGACCTGGCCGGCGCGGGAACCGATGGCCGGCCCGCAGCCGCGCCCGCCCGGATCGTCCTGCGGCTCCACGAGACGCGGCCGGAGGTAGAGGCGACGTTCACATTCTCGAAGCCCGAGGGCTGGCGGCAGGCTGCCTATCCCTATGTGTTTGCGAGGGATGGCGAGCGGGTGGCAAACCTGTTTCCGCACGGCGAGGGGATGCTCGTGCCGGTTCGCAAGACCGATCCCGATTGGCTCGCGTTGCCAGCCCCCGGCTACTACGGCGGCACGCACGCCTATTGCATGTGCCTGGGCATCGTCGACGAGGCCAGCGGCGAGGGCCTGCTCACGCTGCTGCCAGACATTGGCGACACCGACCTCCGCTGGGCCGATGTCCCGCTCGACGGGCAGACGGTGGTCGCCCCGCAACTCATCTGCAAGGCGAGCCTCGGCACGTTTACGCGGCCCTGGCGAATGACGTTCTGCTTCCACGACGCCGGAGGCTACGTGGCGATGGCCAAGCGGTATCGCCAGTTCTTCGCCGAGATGGGGCTGCACAAGACGCTGCGGCAAAAGGCGGCGGAGAACCCGGCCGTCAGCAATCTCGCCGGCACCACCGTGTTTTGGGCGGTGGGCCGGCGGCCGCGCGACGCCCGCGACACGGCCGACCTGCTCAAGTCGTATGGCATCGATCGCTGCCTGCTGGCGATGTGCAACATCCCATGGCGCAAGCCCGACGAACCGGCCTACCAGGAGGAGATGGGCGAGGCCATCACGCACATCCGCTCGCTTGGATTCGAGGTCTACCGCTACGACCAGTATCGCGACGCCTTCGAGCCCGATCCGAAGAAGCCGCACAGCCACCAGATCAACACCGAGGCCTGGCCCGACAAACTCGCGCGCCGCAAGGACGGCTCGGTCATCGCCGCATTCGGACCGGGCAGCGGGGTCGTCTGCCCGAAGTTTTTCATGCCGCTGGCCAAGGCCAGGCTCGACCAGGAGTTTGCGGAGTTCGCCTACTCCGGCTGGTTTCTCGACTGCCTCGGCTCGTGCGGATTCGGTGAAGGGGAGTGCCACAATCCGTCGCACCCGACCGACCGCTACGAGTGCCGCCGCGAGCGGGAGGCGCTGCTCGCCGAGGTGAACCGTCGCGGCAAGCTGGCGGCCACGGAGTGCGGCATCGACTATCTTCTGCCCTACATCCATTGGGCCGAGGGAGGCACCACGCTTGTCCGCTGGAGCGAGGCGTTTCATAACCAGGAGGGCGTGGAACACGCCGACATCAACTCATCGTCGGAGCAGGGGAAGAACGAGGCATCGCCGCTGGCGGCGCTGGAGAAGCTGCCGCCCACGGCCAAGGCCGACCGCACCGTGAGCATCGACACCCGGTTCCGCATCCCGTTCTATTCGCTTTGCCACCACGACGAGGTTGTCCAGACGTGGCGGTGGGAAGACGGCATGAATCATCCACCGGTCTACTGGCCCTTGAAGAACCTGTGGTCGGTGCTCTACGGCGGGGCGCCGATGTATCGGATCAGCGGCGATCGCGTGAAGCATCACGCCGAGGAGATTCGCCGCACGCAGCAGTACGTCAACGAGTGGGTCCGGCAGATCGCGTTTGACGAGATGATCGACCACCGGTTTGTGACGGTCGACCGCGAGGTGCAGGAGACCGAGTTTTCGAGCGGCCGGGGCGTGGTCGTGAACTTCAGCGACGAGCCCCACACGCTGCCGGACGGGCAGGTGGTGAAGGCCCGTGACTACGTGTCGTTCACGAAGGCCACCGACGGCCGGCGCACCTACACGCCGCCGCCCTGCCCGAACGTGTTTGCGGAGTGAGGCACACCCCGGCTTGCCGACAATGCCTGCCCAGCTCACCAGCCCAGGCTCTTCGGATCGACGCACGACTCGGCCATCGATCGTGAGCGAAAATCCTTCACGCGATGAAAGGTGAGGAAGTTCGCATCGTGATAATTGCGGGCACCGCCTTCGACGTCATCACACGCCGTGCGGCTCACCGCGACCAAGTCGTCGCGGTCGAAGAGCCAGTCGACATATTGGAAGCCGTGCCGCTGCCGCTCGGGATGGTGCAGGATGACCGACCTCAGTTCCCACGTGCGAAGATCCTCCGATCTCAGGAGCGAGAGGGTGTTTCGCATCCGCGTCCAGTCCTTCGTCACCGCGACGGCGGGCGGCGCCGCATTCGACAGCATCCACCACACCGGCTTCTCACCGACTGATTCCGTGCGGGGATCCCTTCGGATCGTGAACTTCGTCGCCGACCCGGGCAGATCGATGAACCCGCTCGCCAGGTCGAACGAGGCTGTTGTGCCGTCAGCGCTGACCGAGACCACGGCGGCCTTTTCGATCGATCCGGCCTCCACCCGCAGAATGTCAAGCACGCGGCCATCCGCGGTAGCAACGGCGTTGCCTTCAAGCCAGCCGGTGAACTTGCCACCGAGCCAGGAGGCATTCCGGGGGATCGCATTGGAAAACGTCCAGTTGGTGCGGTCGAGCAGGTCGGCGTCCACCTGCACCGACGCCATCATCGCCATGTAGCGATTGCCCCACTCCTTGCCGCCGCTGGCGTCCTCGACCGCCCGCCAGAGCCTGCCGCCATGCACCAGCACCGGCATGGGCGCCGTATGAAACTGTCCCTCGGCAAGCAATCCCGTCTTCGCGTCGGTGGGAGTCGTCCACGTGCGACCACCGTCTCGACTCCTGCGGATGACGAGTGGACCATGATGCTTGGTTGGCCCCATCAGATAGAGGCCGCCGTCGTGCACGAACAGGTTCGACCAGAAGGCACCCTCTACCCGCGAGATCTTCGTCCACGTCGTGCCACGATCGACACTCGAAAAGATGTCGGTGACCGCGGCTTTCCATTCGGCGCTCCCAGGGCCAAAGAAATCATGCGCGGCGACGTAGGTGCCGTCAGGCAGGATCGCGATCGTCGGACTGCCGACGAATTGCTTCGTGTGTGCCGGCACATGGTCGATCACGACGCCCGGCACTCTGGCGGCAGGCGGCTTGGCGGCCGGCACGAGCTTCGTCGGGTCGAGCACGGCATGGGCTATCTTCTTCCGATTCCAGGTGTAGGTGACGTGCACCATGCCGTCGGCAGCCTGGATGATCGCCGGATACGAATACTCTCCCGGCTTGGTTTCGAGTGTGACGACCGGTGTCCATTCCTTGCCGTCTGTGCTGAGTGCCACGTTCAGCGGCGACCGGCCCTTCTCGGTGTGGTTATAGACGAGCAGGTGCCGCCCATCGGCAAGCGTGGCGGCATCGGTGCCCGAGTTCGGGTTCGGCAGGTCAGTGAGCGTCATCGCTCCCCACGTCAGGCCGTTGTCGGGGCTCTCGATCCGAAAGATGCGATTGTTTTTTGTCCGTCCGAGGGCCAAGAGCCGTGTGCCGCCGAGCCGCAGGATGCTCGGCTGGATCGCGCCGATCGCCTGGCCGTCATTGACCGGGCCGATCACCTGCCAGGTTTTGCCGCCATCCTCACTCCGCTCGCAGTGCACCCGCCACCCGGCATCTTCGCTGCTGGAGGGCGCGATGATGACGCCGCCGTCCACCGTCACCGGCTTGTTCTTGATCGGCCCCACCGGGCCGCCACGGATTGCGGTGCCGTCGCGGGAGAGCCGCACCGGCTCACTCCACGTGCGCCCGCCATCGCTGCTCGAACGGACAAGCCCCCACCAGTCCCGCGGGCTCGGGCCAACCTTGGAGAAGAGGAGCAGTTCGCCGCCCGGCTTCTGGAAGAGTACCGGATTCCAACACGGATAACGCTTGCCGTCGGACTGCACGCCGTCGGCCACTTCGACGGGTGTCGTCCACGAGCCTGCCTCGAGCCGCGACGTCCAGATCCCGACATCCGGCTGCCCCTCGTTCACGCCACCGAACCAGGCAGTCATCAACGCGCCTGGCTTCGTCTCCACGATCGTGCTGGCGTGGCACGAGGGCGTGGGCAGTTCCTCGAACAGGAAACTCTTCGCACGGATCGCATCTGCGCCGCATGTCGGATCCCGCACGGCATCGGGCGTCGCGGCTACGTCGGCAGCCTGTAACCCTGCAGCCGACGGTGCGATCAGACTGCCGATCACGACCACGGCCCACCAGACATATCTCAGACCCGTGGCATGAAGCATGGCGAGGATTCCCGGGGGGCGACGCGAAGGATAGCCCGGTCAATGGCACTTCGGCAACGATCTTTCGGCTGACGAGCGACTCGTGAGCCTCGGGAGGAGCGGGATGTCCCGCCACGAGATCCCCTTCCACCAGCCCGTGCCCAGCGCTTTGAGCACCGCCTCCGTCGGCTCCTTCCTGGGCTGCGAGTCGGTCGTACCAGTCGCGCCGCCCCTGAACGGCTTCATGCGTTCTGGCGCGGGAACACCCAACACCCTTCAGTAGGCTTTCAGAAGTTCCCCGTCGGCTTTGGCGCCGAGCTGCTGCAGCGTGGCGTAATCGATCGTGTCGGCGAAGAAATTCACCACGCCGTCGCCCATCAGAAACACCACGCCGCCCGGATGACGCGAGCGGAAGCCGCTGCCAGCCGGACTCAATATGAAAGGGATGGTGCAGTCGGAACTATCCACATAGGGCGCAGCGTTGCACGACTCGTAGTTGAGAGGAACGAGCGTATTCCCCTTGCCGCAGGCATTGTTGTACGAACACCATCCCCGAGACACTTCGACGCTGCAGCCCTGCCTCACTTCTCCGAAGAAAATGGTGTTTGACAATCCGTCGCGTATAGCCGCAAGCCGGCAGCGGCCACTGGCAAGAGAATACGACTTCGTCGGATTGAGGTCCCAATTCTCGTAATCAAGCACGTCGCTGAAGTCACCGAACACGCCCGGCACACGAACAGACCCGGTTGCCGGTTTCTTGTAACTCGTTTGAAAGAGTCCTGCGAAACCGCCCTTGCACGGCATCCAATTCGTGCCGTCCGGACCAGCACAGCCGATGTAATTCAGCGGAGCACTTCCCTTCACAACTCGTTCCGGCTCAGGCGACGGCATGTAATCAGTTGGGCAGACGTAGGTCGCGATGGAAACCGTGCGCATTTGTTTCGCCGGACTGCTGCCAGGGACATTAACGTAAGTACAATTGCGCTGCGGAGTTGCGATCCAGCTCAACGGTGGCTCGGACATGTCGAATCCAGCGTAGAGGTTCATCTGCTCAAGAAAGGGCAGCAGGTAGATCGTGGCGGATCCATGGCCAAAGGTGGTCGCGCTCCCGTAGCTGTAAGGGCCAACCTGGCCATTTGGCAAAACATCGCCGTTGGCTTGGGCGTAGTGATGCAAAGCAGTGCCGATTTGTTTCAGGTTGCCTTGGCACTGGTTGCGCCGGGCGCTTTCTCGGGCTGACTGCACAGCCGGCAGCAAAAGCGCCACGACGAGACCAAGGATGGCGATCGTCGCCAAGAGTTCCACGAGCGTGAACCCGCGATGAGCGGCCTGGGATTCACCAAGAGCCGTCGAGTGGATGCAGTGGATATCGCTACTTGTTCGTCGTGAGCGCAAGGGTAATCCCCTTTGTTGATCTGGCGATCTCATACGTCAATCCGCTCGTCTCAGCAGTCGAGTACCGCTCAGGGATGATGTACTTCTTGATCGAGGGATTTTTTTTGATCACTTCGACCGTCTCTGTATTCGAACCGTTTGTTTCGCCCCCAGACGGCACTCGCACGACCTTAGGATTGGTAAACTCCGCCAAGAAAACCGCGACGCCGTACCCACCAGGCGCTACCCCTTGGTGCATTCCCAATTCTTTGAGCGAGAATCGGCCGTCAGCGTCGGTTTCTGCCAAGCCTGGACGTCCAGTTGTCTTTGGCATGAACGTGACGCTCGCGCCCTTGACCGGCTTGCCGTCGAGCGTGACCACGCCCTCCACGGGGTAGCGCAGTACCTGCGGCCCGCAGCCCGCAAGGACGGCGGCAGCGAATGTGGCGAAAAGCCACTGGCGGCACATGGGCCTCATGACGTTATCCCAATGAATCAGGCTCAGTAAATCCGGCCGAGAAAGGGCCTTACCCCCTCGCTAACATGGTATAGCCAGGCAGTTTGAACGTCAACGTCATCCCCCAACCCGTTCCAGTCCCACGCGCGCACCAGGACAGATTTCCTTTGGGTCGAGGCTCAGGTCGGCCACCAACTCCTTCAGCTTCCTGCTGGGTTCCATTCTTGCCGGACTCGGCCTGCCTCAGCGGGAATGCAGTCTGCTGTTTCGTGTGCTGCTTTCTGCCCAGCGAAAACCTGCCCTTTCTCGCGATGCCAAAGGTCGAAAGTCTCACATCAAGGATCGATCAAGAAAGGGGCAGGACGACACTTCCTGTGCCGTTTAGCACCACCGGGAAAAAAGCCGTAGAAATGGGCGGACGGCGGTTCAGTGACAGGCTGAAGCCTGCCCTACTTTTGGCGGCGCTTCCAGAGCGACCAGCCCGCCATCGCGATGCCGACGCCAGCGAAAATGATGGTGTTGGGCTCCGGGACGATCACGAGATTGATGCCCTGGCCATCGCTCGCCACGCGGACCGAGTAGTTGCCCGCGGACGGTGCGGTATTGGCCCAGTTCGCAAACGACACGTTGAAGAGGCTCGTGATGTCAGTGCCCGCGGCCGCGGTGCCCGACGCGAGCAGCACACTCGACGCACTCACGAGGCTCCACGTGTAGCTGCCACCGGCGACGTAGTTCGCCATCGGCCCGGCCGCGTTCAGCGACGTGAGCGTGGTCAAATCGAGCAAATACGTGCTCGCCCCGCTCAAGCTCGTCAGGTCAAGGGCCCCGGTGACCGTGAGCAAGTCCCAGTTCGTGCCCACGATGCCGGTGGCGTCGTTGATTTCCCACTGGTACCCCGCATCCGAGGACTGCCACGCAAGATTGCCATTGATCGTGAGATTACCGGGACTGTTGCCCGGAGCCAGCATGCCGGGCACCCGCAGGGTGCCGCCCGCAAGATCGATCGTTCCGTTTCCCATCACCTTCTGGCCAGCCGCGAAGGTGAACGTGTTGCCCACTCCCGCCTGAACCGATAGATCGAGCACGGCTCCGCTCGAGCCGGCGTTGCCCGCAACGATCGTCTGGCTGCCGGCCAGCGAGCCGCCTGCCCCGAGTGCGAGCGTTCCTGCGGAGATGATCGTGCTGCCGGTATAGATGTTGGATCCCGACAGCGTGAACTTGCCGCTGCCGATCTTCGTAAGGCCGCCTGAGCCGGAGAGAACGCCCGAGTAGTTGCCGTTCCCGTCAACAGAAAGCCTGTTGATGCCGAGAGCCACGTTCGCGGCACCGTTCAGCGAACCGAACGATTCGTTGCCGCCAAGGGCGAGGCTCGCGCCGCTCGAGCCGGAGACGGCCACGTTGGCCTGCGTGAACCGGCTGCCACCGCTGCCGAGCGTGAGCGCGCCGGCATTGAGGTTGACGACCGTCGCGTCGGACGTGCCGTTGAGCGCGGAGTTGGCCGTCACGTTAAGGGTGCCGCCGCCGAGATTCGCGGTCACCATGCCGCCACCGAGGCCATAGGTGGAGGCCGTGAGCTTGCCCCCCGAGCCGGTCAGCGATCCGCTCGTAATCGTCAAGCCGCCGACGGTGTTCGAATTGGCACCCATGCGCAACTCGCCGCCGGCTACCGTTACGGCCGTCGAACCGGAAAGGGCATTCGACACGCCAAGTGCGAGCACGCCCCCTGTCACCTGCGTCGCACCGCCATACGTGTTGGCACCGAGCAAGGTGAGCGTGCCGGCGCCCGACTGCGTGAGACCGCCTGCTCCGGAAACCGTGCCCGAGAGCGTTGAGCCTGCGGTGCTGTCGTATTGAAACGTCGATCCAGCGGCCACGGAGACGTCGCCCGCATAGGTGCCCGTAGTTCCGACCAGTTGCCCGGCCCCGCCAATCCGCAACGCGCCCGCGCTGATGGCCGTCGTGCCGGTATATGTGTTGCTGCCGCTGAGAGTCAGTGTGCCTGTGCCCACTTTCGTCAGGTTGCTCGTTGAACTCAGCACGGCCGCATAGGTGGTGCTGCTGTTGTTGTTTCCAACAGTCAGGTTCTTGGTGAGCGCGATGTCGTAGCCGGTGCCGGCGGATGCGGCCGAAAGTCCACCGAGCACGGGTGCTGCGGTAAGGTTCAAATTACCGCCGCCCATCACGAGCGTGCTGAACTGAAGAACGTTGGCGTTTTGAGTGTAAATCCCGCCCTCGTTGAGGTAGGTGGCGCCCGTGAACGTGCCCGGCGCGCTCAGGAACAAATTCCCCAGGCCCAACTTAGTGAGGGTGGTCGGAGTCGTGGGATCGACGTCGGCAATGGTGGCGGCGATAGATGAATTTTGACCAGTTTGTCGTACGACCAGTTCAGGGTTTGCCGAGGAAAGCGCTGTGAGAACCCCGGAGCCAGAGACGTTAACGAGAGTAGCTGAGTTCAGCCCGTAAATGCCCGACGTCCTGAGGACCTGACCCGAGCCGATCGTGATGGTGGTTGCTGAGCCTGAGTTGGCAAGCAACGTATTGATCGACGTGGTCGCAGAAGAGAGCGTGAATGTTCCGGCAGCCGACAGGTTGAACTTTGCATTCGCGGTTGAGTCGCTGGCGAGAGCCTGCGTGCCGGTGTAGGAGGTGTAGCCGGTGTACGCGACCACGTTTCCGTTGCCGTCCTTAGTGGCCCATTCGTTGCCAACCATCGCCCACGGCCCAAGTATTCCGTTTGAGGTGACATTGGAAACCTTGATCGCTTGCGTGGCGTTTCCCACGCCAAACGTCATGCCGGTTGAACCGGCGTTGCGAGTGATGGTGCCCAGCGTCAGGGTGCCCGAGTTGCTCGTGCCATTGATCGCGGAGGCTGAGGCAGTCGCACCGCTACCGAGCGTGACGCCTGCGACAGTTTGGTTGCTCGCGCCATTGTTCTTGGGAACGAACGTGAGCCTTCCTCCATTCGACAGATTCAACGTGGAAGTGGTGCCGAGAATGTTGTCGCCACTGACGCCACCTGACTGAAAATCAAGCCGCACCGTCGCCCCCGACACGTTGAGGGCTCCCGTGTACATTCCCTGAGTAAGAAGATAAGCCGTGTTCGCTCCATTCACGGCGACGGTTCCGGATGTGGACGTGATATTCGACGCGAGATTAAGGTTATTCGTGACAGTGATGAGACCGCCACCAGCACCCGTGAAATTGATCGTGCCGCTGGTGAGCTTGTAAATAGTTGAGTTTGAGCCGATCGCGGTGATGCTATTGACGTTTTGGGTGGCATTCACCGTCACCGTGTTGGCCCCGGTAGCGCCTGTGTTGTTTAAAACGGCATCCTCGCCCGATACCCATCCTTGGAGGGTCGTGCCGTCCAGCGTCCAGAAGTTGTTGACTCCCCACGTGCCAGGCCCGGGCGTGATGCCCGCTCCCGCAGCTGTGTCCCACGTGTAGGTGACCGCGCGGGCGGGCGACAAAGAGAGCGCGGTGAGGAGCGCTAACGCCACGATCGTGTATGCACGAACAAGCACCCGTCCCTGTGATGAACTGCGCATCTGCATGAGATGAACTCCCCAGCAAGTTTGTTTCGTGGTTCCGGGAACCACCCGAACTGATGCCTGCCAATAGTTGCCAATCGAAGGTGCCGAGGTACTCCCACCCCCCCACACGAACCAATGCTAGCATATGGTAGGCTTTTCTGCAGGTGCCGTCAAGTATCAGGAAAACCATTAGAAAAACGTTTTCCGGATGGGTGCTTGAGCCGTAAATTGCCCCGGAAATGGGTCGCCAAACGGCGGTTTTTGGGGTCCACGTCCGACATGGAGAACTTCGAACATGCTGTGCTCTTCGCTTCCGTCCGGACCGTCGCGGATCTTTGGCCTCCTTGCCTGCATCCTGTTTACCGGCATGGCGGGCCAGGCCGCCGATGGGCCCCGACAGGAGCGCCCCAATGTCGTCGTGATCCTCGCCGATGACCTGGGCTTCGGCGACGTCCACTGCTACGACCCCGATCACGCCAAGGTGCCCACACCGAATATCGATCGGGTTGCAACGCAGGGGATGCGTTTCACCGATGCGCATTCGAGCGCCTCGCTCTGCTCGCCCACCCGGTATGCCCTCCTCACTGGCCGATTCAGCTGGCGGACTCATCTGCAGACTCATGTCGTGCGCACCTACGGCACGCCGCTGATCGCTTCAGACCGCCTCACGCTGCCCGGCATGCTGCGCGAGCAGGGCTACCGAACCGCCTGCTTTGGAAAGTGGCATCTCGGCTGGGATTGGCCGCTGCGACAAAAGGATGGCACGGTGGCCCATGCCCCGGCCGATAGATTCCTGCAGCAGCGGTCAGGCCGGCCCGTGTTTAGCGAGCCCATCGGGCAGGGCCCGACGACACGCGGATTCGACCAGTACTTCGGCGTCGATGTGCCGAACTACCCCCCGTACACATTCATCAAGAATGACCGAATGACCGCCGATCCTGCGGCGGAAAAGACGGTTGATGACCGGATTCGCTGGGGCCATGAAGGACCGATGGTGCCTGGCTGGCAGTTCGACCGGATTCTCCCCACGATCATCGAACACACCGAAGACTCGATCGCCCAGTGGGGCCGCGACGGGCAGCCGTTCTTCCTCTATCTGGCGCTGACCACGCCCCATGAGCCGATCGCGCCGTCCGAGCCGTTTCGCGGCAAAAGCGGCCTCTGCGATGTCGCCGACCTCATCATGGAGACCGACGCGGCAGTCGGCCGAGTCGCAGACGCGCTTCAGAAAGCCGGTCTTGCAGACAACACGCTACTGATTGTCACCTCCGACAACGGCCACTGCCACTACACGGGCATCGAACCATTTGAAAAGGTGGGGCATCGGGTCGCCGGACCCTACAAGGGCTACAAGAACAACCTGACCGAAGGCGGGCACCGCGTGCCGTTTGTCGTGCGTTGGCCGGGCACAGTCGCCCCGGGAACGGTGAACGATCAGCTCGTGTGCCTGAGCGACATCTTTGCGACCTGTGCCGAGATCTGCGGTACGACGCTGCCCGACGATTCCGCGGAAGACAGCGTGAGCTTCCTGCCTCTCCTCCGGGGAAGCGACCGCCCCACCCGCGACGATCTCGTGCTCCAGGGGCATGGCACCGAGCTGGCCATCCGCAGCGGGCCCTGGAAGCTGATCGCGCCGACCGTGCGCACCCCGCTGGCCGACGGCAGCCATGCCGCTGCCAAGCAGAAGGCCGCTGCCAAGCAGAAGGCCGCTGCTGAGCAGAAGCCCGAGACGTTCAAGCTCTTCAACGTCGTCGATGATCCCAAGGAGAACCGCACGTTCGAATCGGCGCGGCCCGACATCGTCGCCAGGCTCCATGGCCTTCTGACGAAGTACATCGCGGACGGACGCAGCACGCCTGGCCCGGCCCGACGCAACGATATTTCGATCCGCCTGCCCGCGATCGCTAAGACCGGCCCGCGTCCAGCAGGCCGAGAAACCACTGCATCCGGGGATCATCTCCCTCGAATACCGATCGCCATTCAGCCTTGATCCAGTCGATGTCGAGCGCCCCGTGATTCGCGGCCACGAGCGCCTCGACGTCGGTCTGGTCCTGCAAGCGGAAGGCGAGGAGCTTGAGGAGAATCAGGCCCTCCGCCGTGGCCACGCGAATCGGTCCATCTGGTCCGGATTCCATCCGGGAACTTTCGAGCACTTGGCGGTAAGCGGGCAGCAACGGCTTCAGCCAGTCGACACGCACCCCGTCGCGCCACAGCACCGCCATGTGATGCCGCGTGAACTCCTCGATGACTTCCCGTTGATCGAACTCAAAGCCCAGGCCGCTGAGAGCCTCGAGCACCGCGGGAAGCGCGATTTGGGGGATGTCGAGAATGAGATCGATGTCTTTCGTATACCGCGGGCGCGACCGGTACCCCGTTGCCAGGCCGCCGATCAGCGCGTAGGTGATGCCAGCGCGGCTCAGGACGGCAATGACATCAGTCAAGGCCGCTTCGAGCGCGTCGGACGGCCTGCCGGCTTCATCCGCCATGGTGAGCCAACAGGTCCTTTTGGATCGCCTGCCACCGTGACTCTTGATCCGCCTCGAGTCGGCGGATCGAGTCGCCTCGTGAGGATCCCTGCGTGATCCGCGTGCCCCAGTTTCGCAGGGCGAAGATCTCCCGCCACCGATCAGCGGCGTCAAGCGAGCGGAACCGCCGGGCGTCTTCGGCGATCACGTCGCGGTGGTTCGGAAAAACCAGGCTGCCAGCGGCGGCCCGTGAGGAGTCAGGCATGCAAACCTCGATCCATGAACGCAAGCGAAACGAACTCTCGCCGACTGCAGTATACCCGGGGCCCCCACCGGGCGGGGCGCAGCGACCGTTTCTGGCTAAGGGCCGCGATACTCGGGATTCGGCTGCGGGAGCACGGCTCCCGTCTCGCGCAGGAAGTCGTCTATCTGCCGGTCCATCTCGGCAACTCGCTCCGGCTGCTTTTGGCTGAGGTCGTGCGTTTCACCGACGTCTTCCGTCAGCTGGTAAAGCTCGTAGCGATGGGCCTGCTCCGGCCCATCGAAGAAAAACCGGATCAGTTTCCAGCCATCCGCAACCATCGTCACGGCGGGATCGCCACCGTTGGCCCAGTTGCCGTAATGGGGGTAATGCATGAAGAACGGCCGGTCGGCCATCGGCTTGCCCGCGACCGCGGGGGCGACGCTGCGACCGTCGACAGCCGGCAGGTCTTTCAGGCTGCAGAGCTCGGCAAGCGTCGGCAGCACGTCGATCGAACTGAACGTGATGTCGCTCCTCGAGCCAGGGGCGGTCACGCTTGGCGCGACGATGAACCCAGGCACCCGCACGCCGCCCTCGTAGACGTCGCCTTTTTCACCCCGCAGCGGTGCGTTGTCGGTGATCCGCTTGTCCTTGGGACCGGGCGGCTTGCCACCGCCTGCGGTGACTCCACCATTGTCGGAGAGAAACACGACAACCGTCTTGTCGGCGAGTCCGGCCTCCTCGACAGCCTTCCAGAGCCGCCCGATCGCATCGTCGGTGTGCTTGATCATGGCGGCATAGAGCGGATTGCGCTGGCCTGCTTCGGGATCCGCCTTCGCCTCGAACTGCTTGACCAGTTCCGGATCCGCCTGAAAGGGAAGGTGCACGCCGAACGGCCAGAAGTTGACAAGAAAGGGACGGTCTTTGTTTTCCTGGATGAACGCGATCGCATGGTCGCCCAGGCAGTCGTCGACCTGGCGTCCCTTCGCCTGCGGGCCATTTTCATCGGCCCAGTCGCGCCACGGCCCAAAATGGCCGGGATGCGGCGGCCCGGCCGTGTTGCCGTGGGGCACGTCGACATCAAACCCGTGATCGAGCGCCGAGTAGGGCTCCGGACCGAGATGCCACTTGCCGAAGTGGCCCGTGCGGTAGCCGTTCGCCTTGAAGACCTTGGCGATCGAGGGGTATTTCGTCGAGAGCCGCGTCGCGCTTGCGACCTGGATCGCCTGCTGACAGTCCGGCCCGCCGCGGACCGGCTTCTCCTCGGCCTGCTTCGCCTCCTCCTTCGTGTAGGCACGCTTCTGCACGCGGGCCTCGAGAAGCTCGACGCGATCATGCCCCGACGGCAGCGTGAGGCCGATGCGGGCTGGATAAAGACCGGTGAGCACGCTCGCACGCGTGGGGGAGCAGATCGGCGCCGCCGCGTAGGATCGCGTGAACATCACGCCCCGGGACGCGAGCCGGTCGATGTTCGGCGTTTCGTAGAAGGTGCTGCCGGTGCAGCCCAGATCCTTCCAGCCGAGATCGTCCATCAGGATCACGATCACGTTGAGCTTCTCGGGCCCTTCGGCACCGTCGCTCGCGACAGAAAACACCTGCAGCAACAGGACCAAAGCCAAAGGCAAGCAGCAACTTCCGCGCATCGATTTCTCCTTGTCGTGCAGGCCTCAATCAGCCTGCAGGAACCGTTTCAGTTTTCCGTCGTTGGGCTGTTTGGGGCCGGGGGTGCTGCGGCCGTCGAAGACGATCCTCTCGAGCAGGGCCTGCATCTCGGCCACACGGCCGGGCTCCCGAGAGACGAGGTCGTGCTTTTCAGCCAGGTCTTCGTCCAGGTTGTAGAGCTGGACCTTGGTCTTCAGCTTTCCCTCGGTGTCGACGATCAGCTTCCACCCGCCTTGCCGCACCGCATACGCCCCCTGGCCGCTCGAATTGATCGCATGCTCGCGGACGGGTTTTTCGGCCCCCTTGAACAGCGGCAGCAGGCTGACACTGTCTTCGCCGGCATTGTCCGGGAGCTTCGCGCCGAGGATGTCGGCCATCGTGGCGAGAATGTCGGTCTGCTGCACGAGTTGGCCGCAGACGCTCCCAGGCTTGACGATGCCTGGCCAGCGCACGATGAACGGCACTCGGTGGCCGCCTTCGTAGGGGCTGCCCTTGAACCCGCGGAGCGGGCCGCTTGAGTAATGGCCCTGCTTCGTGAGCTCCGCCGCCGACGCGCCGGAGAAACCGTTGTCGCTCGAGAAGAAGACGAGCGTGTTACCGGCCGCGCCGCTCGATTCCAGCGCCGCCAGCACCGTGCCGACGGCGGCGTCGGTCTGCATCACCCAGTCGGCATACGTGCCCAGCCCGCTTTTGCCACGCCACTCCGGCCCCACGGCCCACGGATGATGCGGCGAGGGGAGCGGGAGATACATCAGAAATGGCTGGTTCGATCCAGCCATTGCACCGATCGATTCACACGCCCGCTTTTCCATGTCGGGGAGGACGGAGACAAAATCCCAGCCGGCGATGGCAGGCCCCTGACTGGCGGCCATCGAGACGTCCTCCTTTAGGTCTGTCGCCGCAAGAAACGCCGATGGGATGCCGATCGGGCGGTCGTTGTCGATGAAGCAGAAGGGGGGCCACCCCGGCATGTCGATGCCGTAGAAGGTGTCGAAGCCGAGCGCCGTCGGGCCGCCACCGATGGGCCGGGAAAAAATATTCTTCCAGGCAGCCAACTGCTCCGGTGTGACGGAGGGAGTTTCGTAGTCGTCGCCCATGTCCCAGATCGTGCGGGTGCCGAGCAGGCCACGTTCGGCCTTGTCGATGGGCCAGTTCCAGCCGACGTGCCACTTGCCGATGCAGGCCGTCCGATAGCCGTGCTGCTTGGCGAAGCTGGCGATCGTGAGCCGCTCCGGCGGAATCAGCGGCGGCCCGCCGAAGCTCGTGAAGATGCCCACGCCCTCCATGCGGTTGCGGACGTCATGGCGACCGGTCAGCAACGCATAGCGGGAAGGGGTGCAGCCGCCGGCCGAAGAATGCCCGTCGGTGAACCGCATGCCCCCGGACGCGAGCTGGTCTATGTGCGGCGTGGGAATTTTGCCGCGAGTGGGGTTGTAGCACTGCACGTCGCCATACCCGAGATCATCCGCGAGGATGATCAGGATGTTTGGCTTTTCCCGTGGGCCGGCTGTCTGTGCGACGGCCAACGCGGACGAAAAGCAGACAATAATCGTCGCGAGAAATCGAATGATGTTCATAAGATCGCGATGGAGTGCCATCACAGCCGTCCGCGAGGATCGTTCCTGATGAAGACACCGGGATCGGCTTGCAAATAAACCACAAGCGTACGCTAGCGTAGCGTAGCCGTTTCTATTACTCGAGTTCAAGCACGAGCCTTCGAATCGATCTGGGCGGCATAGGGTTTACTCGCACGCTCGTCGTCACGGTGGACGGCCAGCACAAGACCGTGAGCCCAGCCGAGTTCTCCGACTTGATCCACTATCTGCAGTCGCTGTGACGAGAACCATCCGCCACTGGCGCGGAACGTATGGCCTCGGTTATGGCCCGACGCGAAATCCCTCGCGTCCCGCCGCTTCTCGCAGTCGGTCATCAAATGCCAAAAAGCCGGCCTGGGCCGTGCGCCCTCCGGCCATGACCGTCGCAGCCGCAAGTTGTATCGCATCGGCGGCCCGCAGCGGGTGCACCCGCAGGAGTCGACAGGCCGTCTCCCGCACCGACTCCACGGGCAGGATTTCGTTCCATCCGGCGGCAAGGGTTCGTAAGACCTCGATCGCGCCGGATGCCTGACGGGGCGTGAGGGATGCGGCGCGCTCGAGCCGTGAGATAGCCGATGTGCATTCGATCCGCGTTCCCCACCACGTCACGATTCCCGCGTCTTCCGCCAGAGCTGCACGAGCATCATCGGTTCGTGACTCCTGAACGAGCAGGGGAACAATTGCAGAAGCATCCCAATACCGCATGCCTGCTACTCCTCACGGTCGGCCCGCAATGCATCGACGATGCTCACTGGCCGCGCGGGCTTGACCGGTTTGGGAAGACTCCGCAACGACAGCGGTTTTCCGGCCGGCGCCACCACTCCGTCGCGGACGAGACTGGCCAGCCATGGCGCCTCGGCTCCGGAGGCATCGCCCAGACCGACCGGCTGCAGCTGCGCCACGGGCCGGTTGCGGTCGCAGATCAGCACGGTCTCGCCCCGTCGCACCCGGTCGATCAAACCGCTCAGGTTATTCTTCGCCTCGGTGATGCTCGTGCGCTGCATGGCAAACTCCTTTGAGCCAGATGCCGAAACCGTATCGATCACGCCATTCTAGCCATAAAGAACGGGGCTTTCAATGCTTTCTGCGACGCCAAAGGTCTTTCATCGCGGCCTCCCTCGCGGCCCAACACCGCTTGATGCGTATCACTTGCCCGACACTGAGGCCGGGCGCTTCAGCACCGGAGAAACATGGGTCTTCACATCACAGGCAGTAGCCGCGCCCCGCCACTGGGCTTCGAGCCACGTGGTGCCGCTCCTGTGCCGGAGCAGAACCTCAGCCCGTGGACATCCGCACGACCAGATCGGCCGCGTCGATGAGCCGCTCGGTCGGGGGCAGTTCCGGGTTGCGAATCGCTTCGAGCACGAGAGCGGCGGCTGCGCGGCCGATCTCGCGAACCGGCTCACGGATCGCCGTCAGTTGGGCCGAGGCCTCGACCGTTTCGATCGTGTCGCCGAGGGCGGCGACGCGGATGTCTTCGGGAACACGGAGCCCATGCCGCCGTAGAGAGTCGAGCATCTGCAGCCCCGAATTGTCGTTGAGGGCGACGATTGAATCCGGACGATCAGGCATCGCGGCGATGGCCTGCGCCCATTCCGGATGCTCCGCATCGCCGACCTCGGCCCAGGTATCCCACTTGGGATCGTGCTCGAGGCCCAACTCGCGGATCGTTTCCGTGAACACCTGATACCGCTGGCGGCTGAACTTGAAGAACCGCTCGCCCACCAGGCCGATCCGCCTGCAGCCGCGACCCGCCAGATGCTCGAGCAGACGCCGCATTGCGGGCCGCACGTCCCAGGCAGCCACGAGCGCCTCGGGGATATCGAACGGCACATCGCCGAAGAAGACGACCGGCACATGCTGCTTGAAGAGCGGCTCGTAGCACTCCTTACGGCTCGTGATCTGCGGCATGACGATCACGCCATCGGCCCGCATCCGCAGGAGCGTGTCGATCTCGCGGGCCTCACGGGCCTCGTCCCAGGAATGGATCGTGAGAAACGGCGTGTAGCCATGGGCATCGAGCACCTCGCGGATCCCCTCGATCGCATACTGGCCGAACTTGCCCCATACGCCGCCGAGGATCACGCCCACGACTTGTGTGCGGCCGGTTATCATTCCACGGGCGAGCTGGTTGGGTATGTAGCCCAGCCGTTTGGCCACCGCCTGCACACGTTTGATCGTCTGTTGGGAGATACGGAGCTGTTCAGCCCGGCCGCTGATCACGAATGCGGCAGTGGCCCGGGCCACCCCAGACTCTTCGGCAACCTGACTGATCGTGACGCGGCGGTTTCGTTTGGTCGGCATTGGTTCGAATAGTATTCCTGAGCGTGCTATACATTTCTAGCACAACTTTACGCCCACGATCTAACCTCAGGCCAACCAAGCGGTTGCGCTTCCCTATGTACCGGTTTTTGACGCGCGCGTGGCGGCACATTCCGATCGGAATCCCGGTGTTTTTGGCAGCCTTGGCCGCTCTGGTGATGGCTGCCTGTGGTACGGCCCGCACCGAGCCCAGCCGCAGCAGGCTCACCGAGGCGGAACGCCGCACCGGCTGGCGGCTCCTCTTCGACGGCCACTCGGCCGACCAGTTTCGCGGCTACCGCAAGGAATCGCTCGGCCCCGGCTGGCTCGTCCAAGACGGCGCGCTCCTGCGACGCGGGCCGGGCGCGGGGGACATCGTCACGAAAGACACGTTCGACAACTTCGAACTGCAGTTCGAATATCGGATCTCGGCGGGTGGCAACAGTGGCGTCATGTTTCACGTGAGCGAGTCGCAGCCGGCGCCGTGGATGACGGGGCCGGAGGTGCAGATCCTCGACAACGCAGTGGACAGGGAGGGCCAGAAAGCCGGCTGGCTCTACGGACTCTATGCGCCCCAGAAGCCCAAGTGGCTCGTCGACGTCGAGGTGAAGGCGGGCGGAGAGCGCCGCGAGATGCTCGACGCGAGCCGGCCGGCCGGCGAGTGGAACCAGGTCTATCTGCGCGTCACGCCCGATTCAGGCGAGGTCTGCCTCAATGGCGTGAGCTATTACAAGTTTCGTAAAGGCGACGAAGACTGGCGCGAGCGGGTCGCGAAAAGCAAGTTCGCCGCGTTCCCCGAGTTTGGAAAGGCGGCCCGCGGCCATATCTGCTTGCAGGACCACGGCGACGAGGTGGCCTTTCGGTCGATCAAGGTCCGTGAGCTTTCCGCAGACGGGAAGCCCGTCGTGACGGTCGCGGAAGGTGAACTCCCCGTGAAGGCTGTTGCGGCGTTTCCGAATGCGACCTGGGAGGGCTGGTCGGCCGAGACCGACGACGGTCGGCCGGCCGAGCCGCTGCATCCACTGCTCGTGACGCACGCCGGCGATGGCTCCGGGCGGCGGTTCGTGCTCGACCAGTCGGGGATGATCCATGTCGTGCCGCGGGACTTGCCGCAGGGCGAGTGGCAGGCCCGGCTCTTCCTCGACATCCGCACGCGGACCGCCCCGTGGGACAAGGCCAACGAGGAGGGGCTTCTCGGCCTCGCCTTCCATCCGCGGTTTCGGGAGAACGGTGAGTTTTTCATCTGCTACTGCCTGAAGGGCGAGCCGCAGACGGAGCCACGGATCGAGCGGGTGTCGCGGTTTCGTGTGCTGTCAACCGATCCCAGCAGGGCCGATCCCACAAGCGAAGAGGTTGTGCTCGAACTGGAACAGCCGCTGCCAAACCATAATGGCGGCTCGATCATGTTTGGCCTCGACGGCTATCTGTATGTGGGACTCGGCGACGGTGGCGGTCGCGACGATCCGCTGCAGACCGCACAGAACCTTGGCACATGGCTCGGAAAAATCCTGCGGATCGACGTCGATCGCCGCGATCCGGGTAAGGCGTATGCGGTGCCGCCCGACAACCCATTCGTCGGCCGGGCAGGCGCCCGGCCCGAGATCTTCGCATACGGTTTTCGTAACCCGTGGCAGATCTCCATCGATCGGCAGACCGGCCGGCTCTGGACGGCCGACGTCGGGCAAGACCTCCGCGAGGAGATCGACGTCGTGGAGAAGGGAGGCAACTACGGCTGGAGCCTGCGGGAAGGCACCGGCTCCTTCGGACCAAAAACGGCCGGCGGCCCCCTGATCGATCCGATCTGGGAATACGACCACCAGATCGGCAAGTCGATCACGGGCGGATTCGTCGCCCGCGGCGGCGCCGTGCCCGCGCTCGAAGGCGGTTATCTTTACGGCGATTACGTCTCCGGAAAGCTCTGGGCCCTCTGGCCCAATGAAAATCTCGAGCGGATCGTGAACCAGTCGATTCCCTGGAACGGCCTGCCGATCTTCGGCTTCGGCCAGGACGAGGCGGGCGCGGTCTACGTGCTCACGTCCTCGGCGACCGGGCAGGGGGTGTTTCAAATGGTATCTGCCGCGGACGGCCCCACACCGAGCGCAACGACACGGTAGAGCGTTACCGTCTCCACCGTGTATCGCAGATCCGCCACGCGGCGAGTAAACACGGCGGCCGGGCGACCCCCTGATGGCAACTGCTTACGGTCATATTGTATGTGCTAGCGTAGTCTAGTACCCTTCAGAGACAACCTCTGGTGGACAGGCTCATGCGAACATCCGACGCGACGAACCGGCTGTCGCTGCGCGGCCTGGCTGCCGTGATTGCGCTCGTCGTTTGGCTCGGGCGGGCAGCCGCTGCGGAGCAGCCGGTTCGCTTCGACCGTGACATCCGGCCGATTCTCGCCACGCACTGCTATCACTGCCACGGCCCCGACGCCGGCTCGCGGGAGGCCGACCTGCGGCTCGACACCGAGGAAGGTGCCCAGGCCGCGCTCGAACTCGAGGACGGTGTCGCGAAACTGATCGCCCGGGTGACGAGCGACGATCCCGATATCGTCATGCCGCCGCCCGCGACGAAGAAGCCGCTGCGGTCGGAACAGATCAAGTTGCTCGAGCGCTGGGTGGCCGGCGGCGCCGCGTGGGGCAGGCACTGGGCGTTTGAGCCGCTCGAAGCTCCGGCGGCGCCCGCGGTGGCTGGAAAACCGGCCGCCCCGATCCGCAGCCCGATCGACGCATTCGTGCAGGCGAACCTCGCAAGCCGTGGGCTCGAGCCCGCGCCGGAAGCCGGACGGGAAACGCTCATCCGCCGCGTGACGCTCGATCTCACCGGCCTGCCGCCGACGCCGGAGCAAGTCAACGCCTTCAGCGCCGACGAATCGCCCGATGCCTATGAAAAAGTGGTCGACCGGCTGCTTGCGACGCCCGCCTACGGCGAGCGCATGGCGTGGCCGTGGCTCGATGCGGCGCGATACGCCGACTCCAACGGCTATCAGGGGGACAGTGAACGGACGATGTGGCCCTGGCGCGACTGGGTGATCGAGGCCTTCAACCGCAATCTGCCGTACGACCAATTCACCATCTGGCAGCTTGCCGGCGACCAGCTTCCAGAGGCGACGTTCGAACAGAAGCTGGCGACGGGCTTCTGCCGGAATCACATGATCAACGGCGAGGGGGGCCGAATCCCCGAGGAGAACCGCGTCGAATACGTGATGGACATGGCGGAGACGGCCGGCACGGTGTGGCTCGGCCTCACGATGAACTGCTGCCGCTGCCATGACCACAAATTCGATCCGCTCGCCCAGCGCGACTACTACCGACTCTTCGCGTTCTTCAACCAGACCCCAGTCGACGGTGGTGGCGGAAACCCGTGGACGCCGCCGGTGCTCGACACGGCGACGCCCGACCAGCGGCAGCAGCTCGATGCGCTTGAGTTCCACATCAGTTCGATCGAAGAGAGCCTGAAACAATTGGCCGCCGAGCCGGCCACGGCCGCCGACGACGGCTCGAAACGCGAGCAACTGGAGGCCGATCGCGACAAGACGCTCGAGGCACTCGACAAACTCCGCCGCGGAATCCCCGGCGTGATGGTGATGGCTGAGATGGCAACACCGCGAAAGACCTTCGTCCTCGCCCGTGGCCTCTACGCGAGCCCGGGAGAGGAGGTGGCAGCCGGGGTGCCGGCAGCGCTCCCGCAGCTCCCGGCCGAGGCGCCGGCTGATCGGCTGGCCCTCGCCCGCTGGCTCGTGTCGGACGCCAACCCGCTCACGGCCCGGGTCACGGTCAACCGCTTCTGGCAGCAGCTCTTCGGTATCGGCCTCGTGAAGACGAGCGAGGATTTCGGCGTGCAGGGGGAGATCCCGCCGCAGGGCGACCTCATCGACTGGCTGGCGGCCGATTTCCGCGATCATGGCTGGGACGTCAAGCGGCTCATCCGCCAGATCGTCATGAGCCACACCTATCGTCAGTCATCGCGGGTGACACCCGCGCTGGTCGACCTCGACCCCGAAAACCGGCTGCTCGCCCGCGGGCCGCGGCTGCGTCTGCCGGCGCCAATGCTTCGGGATCAAGCCCTCGCGGCCAGCGGGCTGCTCGTGACGAAGATCGGCGGTCCGCCCGTCAACGGCTATCAGCCGGCGGGCGTCTGGGAGGAGGCCACGTTCGGGAAAAAGCATTACGAGCAGGGGCATGACGCAGATCTCCACCGCCGCAGCGTCTACACGTTTTGGCGGCGGATCGTCGCGCCGACGATGTTCTTTGACAACGCCTCGCGGCAGACCTGCTCCGTGAAGGTGCTGCGGACGAATACACCTTTGCAGGCGCTGCTCACGCTCAACGACGTCACCTTCGTGGAAGCCGCGCGGGCCCTCGCCGAACTCGCACTTGCTACCGATGGCATGCATGACACCGGCCGAATCGACGCGGTCTATCGCCGGCTGCTCGCGCGCCCGGCCGCCGCCGACGAGCGGGAGGTGTTGCTCGCGGCGCTCGACCGTAGCCGACGGGAGTTTGGGGCCGATCCCGATTCGGCGGATCAATTGCTCGGCTTCGGCGAATCGAAACGCGACGAAGGGATCGATCCCGTGGAGCACGCCGCCTGGACGAGCCTCGCGCTGGCCGTGATGAACCTCGACGAGGCGGTCACCAAGGAATGAACACCCCCGGAGTGGCCCGACCCATGGCACATCCCCTCGACGCAAACGCCCTGCACGTCACGCGGCGCGAGTTTTTCGGCCGCTCGGCGACCGGTATCGGAACCGCCGCGTTGGGCACGCTTCTGGCCCGCGACGGCCACGCCACCGCGACCATCGGCCAACTCCCCGGCCTGCCGCACTTTGCCCCCAAGGCGAAGCGGGTGATCTATCTCTTTCAAAACGGCGGCCCAACGCACGTCGACATGTTCGACCATAAGCCCCGTCTCAGCGATCTCCATGGCCAGCCGGTGCCGGAGGACTACATCGGCGGCAAGCGGTTCAGCACGATGACCGGCAGCGCCGATGGAAAGCTCATTCTCGCGCCGCTGGAGCCGTTTGCCCAATACGGCAAGAGTGGGGCCTGGGTGAGCGACCTGATGCCGCACACGGCCGGGGTCGTCGACGACCTCTGCTTCATCAAGAGCATGCACACCGACTCGGTCAATCACGCGCCGGCGGTGCAGTTTCTCCTGAGCGGGGCAGAGCTGCCCGGGCGGCCGACGGCCGGTGCCTGGCTGAGCTACGGCCTCGGCAGCGAGAATGAAACCCTCCCGACGTTCTGCGTGATGACGAGCGTCACGAAGGGAACCTCCTGCGGGCAGATCTTCTACGACTTCTACTGGGGCAGTGGCTTCCTGCCGTCACGGTATCAGGGGGTGAAATTCCGCGGCAGCAGCGACCCGGTGCTCTACCTCGAGAATCCTGCCGGCATGAGCCGCGCGATGCGCCGCCGCTGGCTCGACGACATCGCGAAGCTCAACGAGATGAAGCTCGCCGACTACGGCGATCCGGAGATTGCGACGCGGATCGCCCAGTATGAGATGGCCTTCAAGATGCAGGCCAGCGTGCCGGAATTGACCGACCTCCATGACGAATCGGAGGAGACGCTCGCGCTCTACGGACCGCAGGTGAAGGAGCCGGGCACGTTTGCCTACAACTGCCTGATGGCCCGCCGGCTCGCCGAGCGGGGCGTGCGGTTCGTGCAGCTCATGCACGCCGGCTGGGACCAGCACAGCAGCCTGACGACGGAACTGTATGCACAGTGCCGCGAGACCGATCAGGCGTCGGCCGGCCTCGTGCAGGACCTTAAGCGCCGCGGCCTGCTCGACGACACGCTCGTGATCTGGGGCGGTGAATTCGGCCGCACGCCCTTCATTCAGGGCAACCTGAACGACCGCAAGCGCTGGGGCCGCGACCATCATCCCTACGCCTTTACGCTCTGGATGGCCGGCGGCGGCGTGAAGCCGGGCCATTGCCACGGAGCGAGCGATGATCTCGGCTTCAACGTGGCGCAGGACGGCGTGCATGTGCACGACTTCCAGGCGACGCTCCTCCACCTGCTCGGCATCGACCACGAGCGGCTCACGTATCGCTTTCAGGGCCGCGACTTCCGGCTCACCGACGTCCACGGCAAGGTGGTCGGTGGGATCATGGCCTGATCCCGCCGTCTGAAAGCGGCGCAGCCAGCGCCCCTGATAGTGGACACGCGGCGGCGGCAGGCTCTCCCCGCCGGTATCTGTGCAGCAGTTCTTTCGAGCGCTGGGCGAGCAGCCGGCGGACTTCCCGGCGCTTCCCCTTCACCCGCTGGATCTGCATGCCGTCGTAGCCCGTGGTCTGGTGCCTCATCCACGCGATCACGGCCGCCTCGGCGCGGCGCTCGATGGGGATTCTCTTCGTCCGGGCCACGGTGCCGCTGCCGACAGGAGTCGCGTGGGTGGTCACGGCCGTCGCGAGCGAGTTGGCGAGGCTGGCGTGCCGCTCATGGAAGCCGAGGAATGTGAGCACGGCACCACGAAAGTCCTCGACGTACTCAGTCTGGACCTTCTCGCGGCGGTTGGCTGCCGATGCCTTGCGCTTGGCAAATTGCTCGGTCGAGCGCTCAGCGGCCAATTCCGCTTTGATCTGCCTGATTGTGTCTTTGGGAGCCCAGACGCCGCGGGAGAAAACCTTTCGGCCCTTCTTCTCCTGCACCACCCAGTGCTCGCCGGCGGCTTTGACGCGGCGGGTCAGGGCGGCGTCGCCGGGCGGCAGCAGGATCCAGCCCGCCGGGGCCGGCAAGACGTCGCCGTTGCCGGTTCGGACAGTCGAGGGCGTCGGGCCGGGGGTGAATGTGCTGCCTGTCATGACTCGCGTCCGTGCGATTGAGATGGTGTTGTGCGAAGTCGTCGCCGGCGTGGCATTGGTGGGCCGGCTCAATATTGAATGGCGATACCGGCGTCGGAGAAGAACGGGGCGGCCTCGTCGGTCAGGCCCCAGCCGACACGGAGGCCGATCTCGAGGTTTTTCGAGAGGCTGTAGTGCGTGCCGGGGCTGAAAAAAGGCCGAGAGGTGTTGTGTTCGAGCCCCTGCGTAAACGTGCCGAACCATTCGGCATGCACCTCCCAGCGTTCGGTCACCGGTGCCCGCAGGACGACGGATGGGGTCCAGCGGCTGAACCATTCGGCTGCTCCCTCCGAGTAGGCGTAGCGGATCGCGCCGTCGAGTCGCCAGTCGGCGGGCAGGCCCCAGCCCACGACGTACGTCGCCACCGGCACGGTGCCGAAGACGTCGCCAGAGGTGGGCGTGGACGCCTCCATGATGAAGCAACTGTCGGGAATCCAGTCCTGCTGATGCGACGTTGCCAGCTTGAAGCCATAGAGCACGCTCGATTCGTAGAGCGTGCTGCCGTCCAGGGTGCCCTCGCCCACCTCCACGCTCGTCACGATGTTGCCCTGCGATCCGACGCCATAGTTGGTGCCGATCCGCCACTCCCACCACTCATTCACCCCCAGTCGCACGAGCAACTCGGGGTAGTTGTTGGTGGGCAGGCCAGTCGGGTTGTCGATGAAGACGTAGGAGCCTTCCGTGAGACTGCGGCCTGGTTCGACGCAGTATGTCGAGGGGGTGAACGCGTCGCGGTCGGCGTCGAGTTCGAACGCGGCTGCGTTGTCGGCGCAGAGAAGGATAGCCAGGATCATGATGGCCGAGATCAAGATGGCCAGGATCAAGGCGGCGGCAACGCCAAGGCGGCCGAAGACGCTGTGATGTTCGTGGCTTCGCACGACTGCCCTTGAATGTCGCTGGAGATGTAGGGGAAGTCGACGGTCAGGGCCGATCGAGGGAACCTTTTCCGGATGAACCGGCAGCGATCGCCCGGCTTGCCCCGACCGTGGCGGTCGCCAAAGCGACGCTGTCGGGCTGGAGTCCTGGCAGACTGCGACGACCGGGCGAGTCGGGCTGATTGTGTGGCCGCAACCCGGCCGCTGGCAGCGGCGTGGCCCGAACAGGCAGGGTGGTTTTGTGCCGCATCACCGCCAATCAGCTTCCCGGCTCTGCGCATGAGGATTGAACTGTACTTCCCGAGCTGGTTCATGGATAATTTGGGACATGAGTCGTTTTGACATGCCATCGCTGCTCAAACTGGTCGTGACCGCGGCCACAGTGATGCACCTCTCCTTTGGCTGCTGTCTGCATCCGGCCCATCGTGGCAGCGAAGATGCCTGCTGTGGCAGCACGGTGGCGGTGTGCAACGACGACGCCTGCTGCGTCGAGGCGCATGCCGCCGATGCCGCTTCCCATGAGTGTGATGGCACGCGGGAGGGGCACGAGCACGGCGACGATCTCGCAGCCGCAGCCGTAATTGCGAGAACACACGCGTGTGACGGATGCTCGTGCGTCGTGACGGAGCCTGATAGCGGGCCCCGGATCCTGTCGCCGCTGACCGTCTGCGGTTACGTCGAATCCGTGGACAGTGACACGCGGGTCGGCGGCAATGCCGCCTCTGGCCGGCGGCGTGGGACTGAATTGAGTTCCTACGGAGCTGGGCGGCTCCGCGCGCTCTTTGAGCGGTTCTTGGTCTGACGCCCCGCGCGACCCTCGAGGTCGCGCCGCTCTCTGGCAGCCCGACGCACTCCGCGTGAGAGTGCCTCCGCAGGCGATCGCCTGCGCGACTCCGGGCCAGATCCGCAGACTCACAGGTGATTGAGGTCCATGAACAACTCGACAACCAGCAGGCCCGGATCCGGGTGGCTTTCCCGGATGGTGTTCGTCGTCGTCATCTGCGGCATGGCAACGGGAGCGTATTGGCAGTGGCGCGGTTCCATCCACGAGTCGCTCGCCCGCATCAACGGTGGCAGCCTGTCTGCGGTCTTCCCGCCGTCAACGGGCACGGCGGTCGAGGCAGGTCAGGCGGTCGATGCGGATCATCGCGACGCTCCGGAGACGGATCATGCGCACGACCATGCCGGTCACAGCGAGGAGTCCTCGATCGAGCTCAGCGAACAGGCGCGGCGGAGTCTGGGACTGCGCGAGGGGGAGATTGCCCTGACGACGTTCGCGCGGACGATCTCGGTGCCCGCGACGGTCGTCGAGCGCAAGGGGCGGTCGAAGTTCACGGTGATCGCGACGATGACCGGGTATCTCACCGGCGTCAACGTTTCCGAAGGCCAAGCCGTCTCGCCGGGGCAGCCGCTCTTCGAACTCCGGCTGACGCACGAGGAACTCGTCCAATCGCAGGCCGACCTCCTCAGGACGACCGAGGAGGTGGACGTGGTCACGAGAGAGATCGCCCGTCTGGAGGGCATCGGGCCGGAGGGGCTGATCCCGATCAAGACAATCCTCGAGCGGAAGTACGAACTCCAGAAACTCGGGGCCGTCCGCACGTCCCAGCGGCAGGCGCTGCTCCTCCACGGCATCACCGACCAGCAGATCGACACGATCCTCCAGACTCGAACGCTCCTCGGCACGCTGTTGGTGAGGGCACCGGATACCACAGTCGGGGTGACGTCGCCAGCGAGCCCCCTGGTCGTCCAGGAACTGTTCGTCGAGCGGGGGCAGCACGTCAACGCTGGCGACACGCTCGCCGTGCTCGCCGACCACGAGACGCTCTTCATCGAGGGTTCGGCCTTCGAGCAGGACATCCCACACATCTCACGGGTCGCCCGCGACGGCGGATCGGTCACCGGCATCGCCGAGGCGGACGCGACCGACGAGCCGCGAACGGAAGGCCTGCGGATCGTTTCCATCGCCAGCCGGCTCGACCCGGAGTCGCGCACGCTTCACTTTTACGTCCTCCTGCCCAACTCGGTGGTCCGCGACACGAAAGAGGATGGCGATCGTCGATTCGTGGAATGGCGCTACAAGCCGGGCCAGCGGATGCAGCTGCACATTCCCGTGGAGAAGTGGACCGATCGGATCGTGCTGCCGGTCGAGGCGGTGGCTCAGGAAGGCCTGGAAAACTATGTCTTCCGGGTCAACGGTGACCACTACGACCGCCAGCCCGTCCACGTCGAGCACCGCGACCCGCAGGTGATCGTGATCGCCAACGATGGCGCGCTGTTTCCGGGTGATCGGATCGCCCTGTCGGCCGCGCAGCAGCTGCAGGTGGCGGTCAAAACCAAGGCTGGTGGCGGAGTCGATCCGCACGCCGGCCACAACCATTGAGCCACCGTTCGCCGGCGTGATCCGCGCCCCGACCCTCGCACGGAACTTCCATGCTCGACGCCATCATCAGGAATGCACTGCGCTTTCGGCTGTTCACGATCGTCCTGGCGATCGTCGCGATGGTCTACGGCACCTACACGCTCACGAAACTTCCGATCGACGTCTTCCCGGACCTGAATCGGCCCCGGGTGACGATCATGACCGAGGCTCCGGGATTGGCTCCGGAGGAGGTCGAGACGCTCGTCACGTTTCCGCTGGAGTCCGTGCTCAACGGCGCCACCGGCGTGGAGGCCGTTCGCAGTTCGTCGGGTGTCGGGCTGTCGGTGATCTACGTCGAGTTTGGGTGGGATACCGACATCTTCATCGACCGCCAGATCGTCGCCGAGAAAATCGCGCTGGCGATCGACCGGATGCCCGAAAGCGTTCGGCCCCAGCTGGCGCCGATCTCGTCGATCATGGGGCAGATCATGCACGTCGGCATGCACAGCGATACGGGCGAGACGTCGCCGATCGAGATTCGCACGCTGGCCGACTGGGTGGTTCGCCAGCGGCTGCTGACGATTCCCGGCGTGGCCCAGATCGTCACGATGGGGGGCGGCCGGAAGCAGTTCCAGGTGCTCGTCGACCCGGAATTGCTGCTTCGATACGGCATCGGTCTGGAGGACGTCGAGGTCGCGGTCCGCCGCAGCAACTCCAATGCGACCGGCGGCTACATCATGCAGGGCAGCAGCGAACTGTTGGTTCGCTCGCTCGGCCGAATCCAGGCGGTGGACGACCTGAAGAGCGTCGTCATCAAGGCCGTGGGCGACCGGCCGGTGGTCCTCGGGCAGGTGGCGACCGTGGTCGAGGCCCCGCAGGTGAAGCGGGGCGACGCCGCCGTCAACGGTCATCCGGCCGTGATGCTCGTCGTCACGAAGCAGCCCGGCGCCGACACCCGACGCCTGACCGACGAGATCACGCGGGCCCTCGACGATCTGCGTCAATCGCTCCCGGCCGACGTGCTGGTGACCAGCGACGTCTATCAGCAGAAGACCTTCATCGACCTGAGCATCCGCAATGTCGTCGAGGCCCTGCGGGACGGGGGCATTCTCGTGGTCGTCGTCCTGTTCCTGTTTCTGCTGAACTTCCGCACGACGTTCATCACCCTGACGGCGATCCCGCTCTCGATCGTGATCACGGGCCTCGTCTTCAAGTGGCTGGGGATGTCGATCAACACGATGACCCTGGGCGGGCTCGCCGTGGCGATCGGTGAACTGGTCGACGACGCGATCGTGGACGTGGAAAACATCCTCCGCAGGCTGCGGGAGAATCGCCAGCGCGAGACGCCCCGCTCACCGCTCCGCGTCGTCTACGAGGCAAGCAGCGAGGTCCGCAACTCGATCGTCTTCAGCACGATCCTCGTGGTGCTCGTGTTCGTGCCGCTGTTCGCGCTCGACGGCATGGAGGGGAAACTGTTCACTCCGCTGGGGATCGCCTACATCGTCTCGATTCTCGCCTCGCTGCTCGTATCGCTGACGGTCACGCCGGTGCTGTCGTACTGGCTGCTCCCTTCCGCCCGCTTCATGGCCCACGAGAAAGACGGCTTTCTGCTCGTGGTGCTCAAGGCGCTTGCGGGCTGGGCGATCCGCGTGAGCCTCCGCCATCCGGTGGTCATTCTCTCGGCCGTCGTGGTCGCCGTCGGTGTCAGCGTCGGTGTCGTCACCCAATTGGGCCGCGACTTCCTCCCACCCTTCAACGAGGGCTGCGTGCAGGTCAATGCGATCCTGCCCCCGGGCACGTCGCTCGACACGTCGAATGCAGTCGCTTCAATGGTCGATCAGCGAATCAAGGCCATCCGCGGCGTCGCGACGTTCGGCCGCCGCACCGGGCGGGCGGAGTTCGACGAACATGCCGAGGGCGTGAATGCGTCGGAGATCATCGTCAGCTTCGATCCTCGTTCGGGCCGCGGACGGGAGGAGATCATCGCGGAGCTGCGGGAGACGCTGGCCGAGGTGCCCGGGGTCGTGATCTCCGTTGAGCAGCCCCTGGCGCATCTCATCAGCCACATGCTCTCCGGCGTGAAGGCTCAGGTGGGCATCAAGCTCTACGGTGACGATCTCGCCGTGCTGCGGCGGACGGCGGAGCGGATGAAGGCCGCCGTCGAGGGCGTGCCCGGCGTGAAGGATCTCATGGTCGAGCCGCAGGTGGAGATTCCGCAGCTGCAGATCGCGATCAGGCGCGACAAGCTCATGGAGTACGGCCTGACACCCGATGACATCAACGAGTTTATCGAGACGGCGATGAACGGCCGTGTCGTTTCCGAGATCGTGCAGGGGGAGCGCAAATTTGATCTCGTCGTGCGGCTCGACGACCGCTACCGGGGCGATGTGGAGGCGCTCAAGCGGCTGCCGATCAACTTGCGAAACGGAGGCCGCGTGCCGCTGGAAAAGGTCGCGACCGTGACCCGGGCGAGCGGGCCCAACACGATCAACCGGGAGAACGTGCGCCGGCGGATCGTGCTGCAATGCAATACGGCAGGCCGCGACCTGAACGGGGTCGTCGAGGACATCCAGGGCCGGCTCGCGATGATCCAGGCGGCTCTGCCACCCGGCTATTTTCTGGAGTATGGCGGGCAGTTCGAGAGCCAGCGGCAGGCGACGAGGATGATCGGGCTCCTGAGCCTCGTGTCGCTCGCCGGCATGTTCTTCGCGCTCTACACGCTCTTTCGGTCGGCCAATCTGGCGCTGCAGGTGCTTGCGGCGCTGCCGATGGCGGCGATCGGGGCGGTGGCGGCGCTCGTGCTCACGCGACAGTCGTTTACCGTTGCCAGCATGGTGGGCTTCATCTCGCTTTCTGGCATCGCTTCTCGCAACGGCATCCTGCTGATCGCCCACTATCTGCATCTCGTCCGCCACGAGGGCGAGGGTTTCACGCCCGAGATGGTCGAACGGGCCGGTCGCGAGCGGGTAGCGCCGATGCTGATGACGGCGCTCACGGCCGGCATCGCGCTGATCCCGCTCGTGCTCGCAGCTGGTGAACCCGGCAAGGAAATTCTCTACCCCGTCGCGACGGTGATTCTCGGCGGGCTCCTGAGTTCGACACTCCTCGACTTCTTCGTCCATCCGGCGCTCTTTTGGTGCTTCGGACGGGCGCAGGCGGAGCGGGAAATGGAATCGGCCAGGCACGATGAACTGGCTGCGGAAAAGGCAACGTAACATCGAAAGAAAAAGGACCGAGCAATGCGCGGATATGGCAAACAATTGTACGTGGCGGGGATGTGCGTGGTGTCGATGGCGGGTGTCTGCGGCACCTCCGTTGGGGCCCCGCCTGCCGGGGCCGCCCATGTTCATCCCACGGAGGGCCCGCACCACGGCGCGCTCATCGAACTCGGCAAGGAGGAATATCATGCCGAACTCGTCCATGACGATCGTGCCGGGTTTGTCACGATCTACATTCTCGACGGAGCCGCCAAGACCGCGGTTCCAATCCAAGCAAAAGAGGTCACGCTGAATCTTCTCGTGGGGGGCAAGCCGCGACAGTTTCGGCTGGCGGCGCTGGCCCAGCCAGCGGATCCGGCAGGCATGTCGTCGGCCTTCACGGCGAAAGGGGCCGACCTGTGTCGGGCGATCGATGCCAAGGATCTGAAAGGAAGACTGAACGTGGAGGTCATAGGCAAGATGTACACGGGCAGCGTTGGTCCGCACACCCATTCCCATGCTCATTGAGGCATGGCTCCGCGAGGGCGTCGTGCATCTCGAAGCGTGAGAGATGCGGCTATGATGACGGCTTTCCCAGGGTAGGCACGAATGCTGGAGCCGGGTGTGGCCGTCGATCTTTCGTTCAACGAGACCGGAGCGGGTGAACCGCTCGTCATTCTCCACGGCCTGTTCGGATCCAAACGCAACTGGTCATCGATCGCCGCAAAACTCGGCGTGCACCACCGGGTGCTGACCGTCGACCTGCGGAACCACGGCGAAAGCCCCTGGGCGGCCCGGCACGATTACCCGGCGCTGGCGGACGATGTCGCCCGGTTGATCCGGACGGAGATCGGCGGTCCGGCAATCGTCATGGGCCACAGCATGGGAGGCAAGGCGGCGATGATGCTGGCGCTCACCGTGCCGGAACTCGTCGCACGACTGGTGGTGGTCGACATAGCGCCCGCACGGTCCGGCGGCAGTTCGCTCGATTTCCTCCACGCGCTGCAAGCGGTGCCACTGGCGGTATTCACGCGCCGGGCGGAGGTCGAGACGGCGCTTGCCGGCGCCATTTCCAATCCGGCGATCCGCAGTTTCCTACTGCAGAACCTGATCACGGCGCCCGGAGGTCTCTCCTGGGGCGTCAATCTCGATGCGCTCGAACAGCATTTCGCCGACATCCTCGGTTTCCCCGACATCCCGCTCGGACACGCCTTTGCCGGACCGGCCCTGTTCATTGCCGGAGGACGGTCGGAGTATGTCCTGCCGCAGCACCGCGCTGAGATCGGACGACTTTTTCCTGCGGCCACGATCGAGGTCATCGAGGATGCGGGCCATTGGGTGCATGCTGAGGCGCCGGGACCGTTCATCGAGATCCTCGGCCGGTTTCTCGAGAAGTGACAAGAAAGCCGCCCCCGAGGCAGGAGCACGGGTTTCACAGGCTCATTCTTGCCTGATTCGCGGGGAGATTGTCTTGGCCGGTTGCGGATAGATTCGTCCGCAGCCACAAACTGCCTATACTTGTGCCAATTCGGAAATCCTTACGTAGGAGCTGCCACCATGTCCACCAATCCAACCAACGCCTGGCCCGACCTTTTGATCGGGCTCTACGACAATCTCACCGGCCGTCGCGCGGAGATCACGTATGAGTTCGACAACATGCACATCAAGATTCCAAGCGGCATGGGCCCGTCAGCCGAGCATGCCGAATGGGTGCTGCACGGGACGATGAAGATCCGCACGCGAGACATGGGTACGTCCCCAAACTGATTTTGGCCGGGAGACTCTCGGGAACTCTCGATGGTCGCCCGGTCGTAATCGACGCGGACGATTCAGGAATCACCCTGTCTGTCACGAAGTTTTGGACAGCATGGAATCTGCGCGGTTCCGCGCAGTCTTTGCTGCCGGCACTGCGGGTTTTGAACCGCTGCGGCGTGCCCGTGCGGTTCGGGATGGCGGGTTTTTCTCTGGAGGTCCTTCCGAGGCCGAGTGTCCTGGTCAGGATGGTGGTGCCGGCGCTTTCGTACTTGGGTTGACGGCCGCGTCGTGAACCCCTGTCGGGTGAGGAAGGATCACGTGCACTTCGTATTCGTGGCCGGCCTGATCCCGCCCCGTTACTTCGCGCCGCCCGAGATCCGCACCCACTCGACGGTTTTCGACATGATGCCGGAGCCGGCCACCATCTCGAAGCCACTGTCGGTCATGCGGATCGTCATGGGAACGAACATGCCGCGCTTGAGGGCGAACACCTCGCCCTTCCACGTGCGACTGTCGGGAACGTACTCGATCCCGCGAAGCATTTCCGTGTTCACCAGTGCAGGGTTCGCCGCCTTGGCCACGCCACCCACATACTTTCCGTCCGCACCGAATATGCGGATATCGACATCGGGCGTGTCGGACGGACGCCAGTCGCCGATGATCGCGTCCGCCGGATTGGCGGCCTGCTGAGCGATGGGTGATGCGGCGTCGGCACCACGGGCTGCGTGATCGGCGCCGAGCAGGCAGAGAATGACCGCGAGCAGGGCTGGCGCGAGACGGATGTGATGCAGTGCCATGGCTGGAGCCTTTCGACCTGGGGGGAAGAAGCGATTTCGGCCGGAACCCTACGCGCCCTGGCCCCGCGACGCCACGCCCGTTCCAGGGCAACCGTCACCCTTGGGAGGAAACGGTGCCAGCCACCAAATTTGGGCAAGATGCCAAGTTCTCCAATTTTGGGGAAAATCGGGGACGGGAGCGAATGCAGTCCGGCCAGGCCGTGGCTTCGCGGGGCAACTAAAGGCGAGATACAGCGTCCTTCATGCCAGTGAAACGGGCCACTTGAAACGCGAGAATTGGTTCACTATCATGTCGCGGTGTGGCTAAAAATCCCTATGTATCGCGTGTGATTGACGCCGAACTCGGGGAACTCCTCCGTTCCATTCCCGCCGTCGTCCTTGAAGGGCCCAAAGGGGTCGGGAAGACGGAGTCGGCCACCCGGCTGGCAGAAACTGTCCGCCGTCTCGACGTGCCGGCCCAACGGGCCGTCGTCGCCGCAGACCCGCAACTCGCGCTCGAAGGCCGCCGCCCTCTGCTGATCGACGAGTGGCAGCGGTACCCGCCCGTGTGGGACGCGGTCAAACGGGCCGTCGATGACGGCGCCGAGCCGGGCAGTTTTCTGCTCACCGGATCAGCCACGCCCAGTGACTCGGCCACCCATTCGGGCGCTGGCCGGATCGTGACGTTGCGGATGCGGCCGCTGTCGGTCTTCGAGCGGCAACTGGAGACGGCGACGGTCAGCCTCGCGACGCTGCTCGACGGCGGACGTCCGGCGGTCGCAGGCACGAGCCGCATCGGCCTTCGCGAGTATGTCGAAGAGATCCTGCGGTCAGGCTTTCCCGGCCTTCGTGGCTTTTCCGGCCGGCCACTGCGCACGCAGCTCGACGGCTACGTGACCCGGATCGTCGATGCCGATCTCCTGGAAATGGGCATGCGGGTCCGCCGCCCGGAACTCGTTCGGCGGTGGCTGCGGGCCTACGCCGCGGCGACGTCCACGACTGCCTCCTACGAGACCATTCGCGATGCCGCTACCGGCGGCGAGGGAACGAAGCCAGCCAAGCGGACAACGATGCCGTATCGCGACGTCCTCGAGCGGCTGTGGATCGTCGATCCCGTACCCGCCTGGGCCCCGAGCCGCAACCCGCTGTCGAGGCTGACCCACCCGCCCAAGCACCATCTTGCCGATCCTGCCTTGGCGGCGCGGCTGCTCGGCGCAACGGCCGCGTCGCTGCTCGCCGGGGACGACGCGGAGCGTCCGGGCAAGGGCCCGCTCGTCGGCAACTTGTTCGAGTCGCTCGTGACGCTGTCCATCCGGGTGTATGCCCAGGCCGCCGAGGCCCGCGTGGGCCACCTCCGGACATTCAGCGGGGAACGGGAAATCGATCTGGTCGTGGAACGCGCTGACGGACGTGTTGTCGCGATCGAAGTGAAACTCGGGGGAACCGTCGACGACGCCGACGTCAAGCACCTCCTCTGGCTCCAGCGGGAGTTGGGCAAAGACGTCGTCGACATGCTGGTCGTGACGACGGGGCCGCGGGCCTACCGCCGGCCGGACGGGATCGCGGTCGTGCCCCTGGCCTTGATGGGCCCGTGAAAACGATAAACGGTGCCAGCCACCAAATCTGGGCAAGATGCCACGTTCTCCAATTGAGGGTGGTGGCTGGCGCCTTTTCCCCGGCTGGCCGTCGGACTCTACGAGTCCATCTTCATTGACCGCAGCCGGAGTGCGTTCGCGACCACCGACACGGAGCTCAGGCTCATGGCGGCCGCGGCGATCATCGGGTTGAGCAGCAGATGGCTCGAGAGCGGGTAGAGCACCCCGGCCGCGATGGGAACGCCCAGCGCGTTGTAAATCAGCGCGAAGAACAGATTCTGACGGATGTTCCGCATCGTGTGACGGCTCAAGGCGATCGCCTTCACGATTCCCCGCAGATCGCCCTTCACGAGCGTGACCCCGGCCGATTCGATCGCGGCATCGGAGCCGGTGCCCATGGCGATACCGACGTCGGCTGCGGCCAGCGCCGGCGCGTCGTTGATGCCGTCGCCGGCCATCGCCACCGTGCGGCCCTCCGCCTGTAAGGCCCGGACGAGCGCGTGCTTTCCCGCCGGCTTCACCCCCGCACGAAACTCGTCGATCCCGAGCTCGGCGGCGACAGTGCGGGCCGTCTCTTCGCTGTCGCCGGTGAGCATGATGATCCGCAGCCCGAGGCCGTGGAGGCTGCGCACCGCCTCGGGCGTCGAAGCCTTCATGGGATCCGACACCGCGATCAGCCCGGCGAGCCGCCGGTCGACGGCCACGTGCATCACCGTGCGGCCCTGCCGCTGGAGCGCCTCGGCCCGATCGTCGAGGGCCGCCAGATCCGCGACGCCCTCCTCGGCGAGCCAGCCCCGCTTGCCGACGAGCACTTCCCGGCCTTCCACGCTTCCGCGGGCACCGCCGCCCGTCACGGAATCGAAGTTGGCCACCGCCGGCACCGCGAGGTTCCGCGCCGCGGCGCCCGCCACGATCGCCCGGGCCAGCGGGTGTTCGCTGTTCTGCTCGACACTCGCGGCATACCGCAGGAGATCCGCCTCAGTCATGGACGGGAGCGGGATGCACTCGGTCAGGGACGGCCGGCCGGCCGTCAGCGTGCCCGTCTTGTCGACCACCACGGTGTCGACCTTCTCGAGCCGCTCGAGCACCTCGGCGTTTTTGACCAGCACGCCTTCCCGTGCCCCGCGGCCGATGCCGACCATGATCGACATCGGCGTCGCCAGCCCGAGCGCGCAAGGGCAGGCGATGATCAGCACGGCGACGGCGTTGACGAAGGCCCAGGCCAGCGGCGGCTGCTCCGGCGCCGCGATCGCCCAGACCAGAAACGTGATGACCGCGATCGCCAGCACGGCGGGCACGAAATAGCCCGCCACGGCGTCGGCGACCTTCTGGATCGGCGCCCGGCTGCGCTGGGCATCGGCCACCATGCCGATGATCCGCGCGAGCACCGTGTCTTTGCCGACCTTGTCGGCGACCATCAGGAACGAGCCGGTCTGGTTGAGGGTGCCGCCGATGACCGCATCGCCGACCCGCTTCTCCACCGGCATCGGCTCGCCGGTGATCATCGACTCCTCGACCGCGCTACCGCCGTCCGTCAGCCGGCCGTCCACGGGGATCTTCTCGCCGGGCCGTACCCGCAGCACGTCGCCCTGCTGTACGTCGTCGAGCGGCACCTCGCGTTCCTCCCCGTGATGCACCACCCGGGCCACGGGCGGGGCGAGCGACAGGAGTTCGCGGATGGCGGCCCCCGTGCGGTGCCGCGCCCGCAGTTCGAGCAGCTGCCCGAGCAGCACGAGCGTGATGATCACCGCCGCCGCCTCGAAATACACCGGCACGCCGCCATCGTGCCGAAACTGGTGCGGGATGATCGCGGGAAACAAGACGGCGACGACGCTATAGAGGTAGGCGGCACCCGTGCCGATGGCGATCAGCGTGAACATGTTCAGGTGGCCCGTCACGAGCGACCTGAATCCCCGCTCGAAGAACGGCCAGCCGGCCCAGAGCACGACTGGCGTGGCGAGGACTAGTTGCAGCCATGAGTGCGCCGTCGGCCCTAGCCAGCGATCGACCGGCACGCCCACCATCGGCAGCATCGACACGAGGAACACTGGCAGCGTGAGTGCGGCGGCGATCCAAAACCTCCGGGTCATGCCGCGCAGCTCGGGATCGTCGTTCCCCGCGTCGAGTTGCAGCGTCTTCGGCTCCAAGTCCATGCCGCACTTCGGGCAGGCTCCGGGACCGATCTGCTCGATCTCCGGGTGCATCGGGCAGGTGTAGATGGCGCCCGCGCGGCCGGGGGCCGGCTGCTGCGGGGCGGAAGGGGCCGGAACCAGGCCGTCGCCCATGAACCTTCGACGGCAGCCCTCTGCGCAGAAATAGTAGGTCGTGCCGTCGCGGATTGCGCTGCGGGCGGTCTGCTCGTCGACGGTCATACCGCAGATGGGATCTGTAGCCATGGGCATGGAGCGCTCCTGTTGGGTCGACAGCCTAACCCACCTGAACCGAAAAGGTGGAGAAGGTGGCTGTCACCTTTTTGAAACCTTTTTTTGAAACCTTTTGTTGAAAAAAAGGGGCGGCGGGAGACATTCGTCCCCCGCCGCCACACACTCACACGGATCGCGTTTCAGTCGCTACTTGCCGCAGCATCCTGAGCCGCAGCATCCCTCCCGCTCGGCCTTGAGGCCGGCGGTCGGGCACTCGTCGACGCAGCAGTCGCAGGTGCAGGCCTTGCACTTGCAACTCCCCGTCTCGCAGCAACCGCAGCAGTCACACTTGTCGCAGCCAGCGTTCTGGCCGCTGATGGTGGCGGGCACGAAGGGCATGAAAGCCAGTGCCGTCAAGAGAATGAAACTGTTCATGGTAAAAACCTTTGCACGAGAAAACTGAATCGATCACTCCACGTCACGACGTGTGAACGTGGGAAAGCCATCGCCTGTGTCCACCCCTACCCCCGGGCATCACGCCCACGGACGGGAAGACACGACTCGGTGGCCGATTCAGTTCCGCCAGACGCCATAGACGTCCGCACGGGCCCCGCGGTCGCAGTCCCCGCCCCAAGCCTGGGGAGCGACTTGTGCGACCAGCGCCGCACACGCCACTATCATCCAAACGGGTTTTTGCGAACTGCCAACCATCGGAAAGACTCCTGGATCAACTCTATACGGAAACCGGGAGGCGATGGTTCGGCGGGTAAACGCACTCAAACCGGGCTGTGGCCCAGCTTGCCCAAATTAGGTGGCTGTCACCTTATTCGATGCTGCTAGGATATGGCTTCCTGATTGGGCATGTTGCCCGCACAGTGAATTGCTGCTCGTCGCCCATGAAGCGACATCCTCCAAGGGTTTTTTTATGAAGTTTGGAATACTTGGTTCGGCCTTGTGTCTCGGGCTGTTTGTTTCCATGTCGGCGGCCACCGTCGAAGCTGGATGCGGAACCTGTGACAAGACCGTGGTCGAGAACGCCGCGAACAATGAGTCATTCAGCACGCTCGTCGCGGCCATCAAGGCGGCCGGGCTTGCCGAGACGCTCTCAGGTTCCGGTCCGTTCACCGTCTTTGCCCCGACGAACGAGGCCTTTAAGAAGTTGCCCGCCGGCACGGTCGAGGATCTGCTGAAGCCGGAAAACAAGGCCAAGCTCGTCGCGATCCTGACCTATCACGTCGTCCCGGGCACCGTGAAGGCCAAGGATGTCGTGAACCTCAAGGAAGCAAAAACCGTCGAGGGATCGAATATTGCCATCACGGTCAAGGACGGCGCGGTAATGGTCAACAACGCGAAGGTCGTCAAAACCGACATCACGTCGAGCAATGGTGTGATCCATGTGATCGACACCGTGATTCTGCCGAAGAAGTAAGCGGCCCTCGGGCAGACGCATACCCGTGTTTCGCAGGAAACGCCGGCCGCAAGGCCGGCGTTTCTCATGGGTGCGACTCCCTCGTCAGGGCCGGGTAGCCGGCGTCTGGACCCTGACCCAGACGCCGATCCGCGTGATTTTCCCCGGAATCAGCCGGCTGGTGCCAAAGTCGTCGATGCTGGAGACGGCCGCGCTCGACGAGTCGCCTGCAATGGAAAAGAGGATCAGTCCACGGCCCGGCTCGCGCACCGTGGTGCGCTCGAAATGGTGGAAGTACTCGGCGGGCAGGCAGAGGTGTGAGGCTGGCCCGAGGGTCTGATCCTTTGCTGCCGCCCGCGCGATAGCCGTGACAGACTCGGGCAAGCGGGCATTCAGCAACGCTCGCGCTTCGAAAACAGTCGGCTCTGCGATGGGCTGCGGTTGGCCGTCGGTCAAACGCTGGGCGGGGAGCAACAGATATTCCCGTTGCCCAACCGTGACATCGACCAGCGGCTCATCACCGGCTCCACCAACGCCGACGGTCTGTGGCTCGCTCGGGGCGGGGGTGGCGATCGAGTAGGCCGTCAGGAACAGGCTGTCGTCGGCCTTCACCGCCGCGGTCAGGATCGCGGCCGGACCGATCAATTTCAGCGACTCGCGTGATCCATCGAACGGCCCACGGATGCTGACTCCATGATGGATGGGATGGTCAGGGGTGACCTCCAGCCACGTCACCACATCAGCGGCGGAAGACAGACGGCACCACGCGAGCAATCCTGCCGGCCACAGGCAGAGCGTCCGAAGGAGCCAGCGCCGGGCGGTGAAAGAGATGTGCATGAGGTGCTCGTGTGTGCTCGATATGGTCCAAAAGGCAGAGTCTACCGCATTCCGCATCAGCCGGAGGCACGTGGCACGACGACGCGAGAGGTTTCCGGCACGGCGGCCCTGATACCGGTAGAATGCCGGCGATCGGTTCGCCGAGGCATGTGAGGCATCAGGGTGTGCATGACGTTTATGACGAGGCTTATCGGCATTCTCGTGGTGGCTGTAACGCTGGCGGGATGCAAGCCGGCGCCGACGGAATCACCCGCGGGCAGGGTCATGATCGAGTCCAGGCATTCGCACTATCACGTGCATGCTCCCGATGTCGACCACGGGCATGCGCATCAAGACTTTCCCCGCGGAGGGCATACGCATGAGCATGATGGGCACCAATAGATCCACGAGCGGAGTAGTCCGAAACGCGTTCACGCTCGTCGAGCTGCTGGTGGTGATCGCGATCATCGGCACCCTGGTCGGTCTGCTGTTACCGGCCATCCAGTCTGCGCGGGAATCGGCCAGGCAGACGGGATGCAAGAACAACCTCCGGCAGCTCGGCGTGGCGATGCACAACTACGAGACCGCCCGCAAGCGGCTGCCGCCCGGGTACCGCTACACGGCCAATCCGCAGGGCAACGCGGCCGGCTTCTCATGGGGGGCCCTCGTCCTGCCGTTTCTCGAGGAGCAGTCGGTCTACGATCTCATGCGGTTCGCGTTGCCGATCCACGACATCGCCAATACCGTTCCCAGGGAAAAGCACCTGCCGGTATTCCTGTGCCCGTCCGACTCCATATCGCCCGCCGGCTTCGTGACCATGGGGGACGAGCGGTACGCGATGGCCTGCTATGTCGGCAATTTTGGGCCGCCTGATCTGGACGACGTCCAAGAGCAGCGGGATGGGGTGTTCAGCAGAAACAGCGGCACGAAACTGGCCGAGATCAGCGACGGCCTGTCGCACACGCTGCTGGTGGGCGAACGGCAGAATGGTCCCTTTCGCAAGGCCGGCGTCCACGGAAATCATTTCGAGTACGAAACGACCTGGGCGGGAGCGGTTCGTGATGTCGACGATCCCACCGACGACCACGGCCACATGGTGCTCTTTCAGAGCGGGCATCCGCCCAACGATCAGGACAGCGACGACCGGGACGTATCCTCTTCGCACTCGGGGCTGGCCCAGTTTGTGATGGGCGATGGATCGGTCAGGCCGGTGCTGGAGTCGATCGATCAGACCGCCTACCTCGCCCTGAGCACCCGCTCCGGTGGCGAATCAATAAAAGACTGATCGGGCGGCCGCCGGCAGTCACTCCTGGACCGCGACGAGGACCCGCATGTCCTCGCTGACGTTCCGCAGTTTCGCGCGGTCTAAGTGGAGGTCGGGCGATAGAAGACCGTCGCCGAGGCGGTCAAGAAGATCGGCGTGAAATGCCGGATCGTATCGACCTGCTTGCCCGCGCTGTGGTCCTCGTGGTCGGCTGGCGATCCCCGAAGGCGAAGGGGAGATCGGGGAAGGCCGCCTCAGAACGGCACATCATCGTCACCGGCCTCGGCAAAGGCGTCGTTGGCGTCGTTCGCATCGATGGCGTCGTTCGGGCCGTCATGAGCCCGGCCGCTCCCGGACAACTGTTTAAAAGAGAGGCCCTCGGCACTCAGGAAGTATTTGGCCTCGCTGGCCTCATCCCGCTGCCAACGACGGCCGCTCAGGCGGTAGGTCACCTCGATCTCGTTTCCCACGGCCAGATCGTCCACCGCGTCACAACCATCCTTCACAAACTCCACGGGAATGAAGTTGGTGAACGTGCCCTTGGACTGCTCGAGCACCACCAGGCGCTTGCGAAAGCCCTTCTGTCCGAAGGTCTTCGTTTCCTCGATCAGGTGGACGACGCCGCGGACGGTTGGGTCTTTCATAGAATGTTGGCCGTTGGCTCTCTGCGGTCGGGATTGAGCACCGCTATCCGGGCGGGCTATCGGGGCGAAAGAGTACCACACGCAGCCAACCGCGCTCACTAGCGGGGCTCGGAGTCGCCCGCCGCCGTCCAGTCCCCCAGGTGTCGGCCGACTTTAACGCGTGGTCGGGTTCCTCCGACGGTCGGCAGTGGATGGGCTGAACAAGCAGACTTTTCGGCCGCGCAGGTGCCTCCCCGGGCTGACGATTTGGCTGGGACCTTGATCGCCAAATGTTATGATGCGGTCGTTCGGGGATCGCTGCTCGAAGGACCGTGTCATGTTCCCACGATGGCTTCGCACAGGTGTGGCGTTCCTGCTGACGCTCAGTGGAACTGTTTCGGGACTCCAGAGCGTTCATGCTCAACAGGCTGGCACCGCCACACCGGCTTCTACCATTCCGGCCGAAGCCTTTCGGCCGGCCGTTGCCGCCCCGCGGCCGGTGTCCGACCATCCACTCGCGTGGGTGTTGAAGTTCGCCCACGAAGAGCGCGCCTACCTGCAGCAGACCGTGCGCGACTTCACGTGCCGGGTCACCAAGCGTGAGCGCATCGACGGCGAGTTGCAGGACTACTACTACATCGACATGCGGGTCCGTGAACAAACCTATGCGGGCGGGCAGATGACGCAGCCACTCAGCGTGCTGCTCGAGTTTCTCGGCCCCTCCCACATCGAAGGACGGAGAGCTCTTTATGTCGCCGGCCAAAACGACAACAAACTGCTGGTCCGCAAGGGTGGAAGACGTTTCGCCTACATGGTCGTGGATATCGATCCGTTTGGCCCCAGCGTCAAGCGGGAGAGCCTCATGCCGATCACCGAGATCGGGTTCACGCATCTGCTCGATCGG